>CALFBH010000055.1 GCA_937951615.1 uncultured Saprospiraceae bacterium
GGTGTTGAGGTGTTGAGGTGTTGAGGTGTTGAGGTGTTGAGGTGTTGAGGTGTTGAGGTGTTGAGGTGTTGAGGTGTTGAGGTGTTGAGGTGTTCGTGTACAAAAAACGACAACACAATAACACCTCAACACTTCAACACAATTTTCAGGAATTTGAATTTGAATTTGATATTTGAGTTTGAATTTGTTTTTTGAATTTGAGTTTGTTTTTTGATATTTGAATTTGTATTTGTATAATACCCCCATGAGATACTTCGCTCAAATCGCTTATAAAGGCACACAGTATTCCGGCTGGCAAATACAGCCCAATGCCCTCGCTGTCCAACAGCTCATTGAAGAAGCTTTATCGACGATATTGCAAAATGAGATCAAGGTGATGGGCTGTGGGCGGACGGATGCAGGCGTACACGCCAGTCAATTCTATCTGCATTTTGATTTTGATGGAAAATTGCCCGAAGGGCTGGTGAATCGACTCAACAACTTCCTGCCGAAGGATATTGTTTTTTATCGCATTTTCCCTGTTGATGCAGAAGCGCATACCCGCTTTGATGCCAAATTGAGAAGCTATGTTTATTGGCTGGATTATAAGCCAAGTCCATTTGAAAATGAAACCGCCTGGTATTATTATAATGCTAAAAATCTGGACATTAACACCATGAATGAAGTGGCGGCTTTGCTATTAAAATATAATGATTTTACCCCATTTTGCAAAACCAACTCCGATGCCAAAACCATGCTCTGCAAGGTCTCTCGTGCAGCATGGCTATTTGATCATAAAAAAGAAAGACTGGAATTTCACATCACCGCCAATCGTTTCCTACGCGGCATGGTGCGACTGATTGTCGGTGCTTGTGTGTATGCTGGAGAAGGCAGAATCACAGTAGCTTCTATTCAGCAGGCATTGGAGACTAAAACCACTTTATCGAAAAGTTATAGTGTGCCTGGGCATGGATTGTATTTGTGCGAAGTGGAGTATGACTGGGCAATAATACTTTTGTAAGTTTATTTTCACTTGTCGTAGAAATACCGTATTTTTGAAAAAATTTTAGAATGACCAATGTCTATAATATATATGATCAAATAGCGGGAATACTTGCCCAAGTCAGACCAGAGCAGGTTATAGCTATGCAAGCCTTACCCGAAACGCAACAACGATTTAATGAGTTAGTAGAAAAATCTAAAGCAGAGATTATCAGTCATAAAGAAAAAGATGAATTAGACCATTTTATTGTGCTGGAAAGACTGTTTCGGCTGGCAAAAATAAGAGCTGACAAAGGCTAAATAACGAATTTAAATGAGGCCTTATATACCTGAAAGTATCCGTGAATCAGTTGCTAAAAGAGCAAAATATCGTTGTGAATATTGCAAAGTATATGAGCGTCATTCTTTTCTAAGCTTTCACATTGAACATATAATAAGTCTCAAACATGGTGGTGAGTCAAGCGAAGACAACCTTGCTTTTGCCTGTCCCATTTGTAATCTCAAGAAAGGCTCCGATATAGCTACATTTATTGATGATGATACTGAAATTATTCGATTTTTTCACCCTCGCAGAGACGAGTGGTATAAGCATTTTGAAATTCATACTTCTGGACTAATATCCGCAAAAACAAAGATTGGTCTTGGAACAATCAAAATTTTCGACTTGAATCATCCCGATTCTATCATAGAACGAAAAACGATGATTGCCAAAGGTTTTTTTTAATCGAGGGCAAATAATAAACATTCGTTCTATCCACCTGTTTGAATAAGAACATGAATTTTAATAAATACATCGACACCACACTCTTAAAGCGCGTCATCCGACTTGGCTTTCCTTATAAAGGCATCTTTGCTTTGGCGGGCGTATTAGCGGTCTTGCTCGCGCCTGTAGTCATTATTCGTCCTTATTTGATTCAGCGGGCTGTGGATGATTATATTTTAAAATTTGATGGCGAAGGACTGGTTTTTATGGTCATGTTACTCATTGGTGTTTTGGTGTTAGAAGCCTTGATGCGTTATGTCTTTATTTACTCGACCAATTGGCTGGGGCAGTCTGTAATCCGTGACCTTCGGGTGCGGGTATTCAAGCATATCACCCGACTCAAGCTGACCTATTTTGACACTACACCTATCGGTACTTCTACCACTCGGACGATTAATGATATTGAAACCATTAATTCTATATTTTCGCAGGGCGTGATTACGATTATCGCAGATGTGCTGACTTTGTTTGCCGTGCTGTTCATTATGTTGTGGACAAGTTGGAAACTGACACTTATCTGCCTCATTACTTTTCCTTTATTAATTTGGGCAACCTATATTTTCAAAGAAAAAGTAAAAGCAGCTTATCAGGTGGTGCGCAATCAAATTGCCATCATGAATGCTTTTTTGCAAGAGCGAATCAGTGGGATGCGCATTGTACAAATTTTCAATGCAGAGGAAGCCGAATTGGAAAAATTCAAAACCATCAATCGGGCATATCGCAAAGCCAATCTGGATTCTATTTTATATTATGCCATCTTTTTTCCTGTCGTGGAAATTTTATCGGCTGCCTCGCTCGGCTTGATTGTCTGGTGGGGTGCGAAGGGCGTTATTAGCGGCGAAGTCACACTTGGTACGCTGATTGCTTTTCCTTTGTATTTGGGAATGTTGTTTCGTCCCGTGCGTATGCTGGCAGACAAATTTAACACCTTACAAATGGGCTTGGTTGCTGCCGAACGAGTGTTTGACATTCTGGATACAGATACCAAAATTGAAGATAAAGGCACAAAAAAGGCAACTCAACTAAAAGGCGAACTGAGTTTTGAGAACGTTCATTTTTCTTATACCGAAGGAGAACCCATTATCAAAGATTTGAGTTTTTCTATCCAGTCGGGTCAGACCTTGGCGATCGTAGGCAGCACAGGTTCGGGTAAGACGACTATTATCAATATTCTCAATCGTTTTTACGAAATAGAAAGTGGCGATATTAGAATTGATGGGATAAAAATACAGGACTACGAGCTGGAAAGTTTGCGTAGCCGTATGGCAATGGTTTTGCAGGATGTTTTCCTGTTTTCCGGCTCAGTCATGGAAAATATTACGTTGCGCGACACCCGAGTTACCCGCGAAGAGGTCATTGAAGCGTCCAAATTGATTGGCGCAGATGAGTTTATTGAGCGTTTGCCGAATGGCTATGATTATAAAGTCATGGAGCGCGGTGCCACTTTGTCGATGGGACAACGCCAGTTGATTTCCTTTGTCCGCGCACTGGTTTTCAATCCTGATATTCTGATTCTCGATGAAGCCACTTCTTCTATCGACCCGGAAACGGAATCCGTCATTCAGTATGCCATTGAAAAATTAATTACCAAACGGACGTCAATTATCATCGCACATCGCTTGTCCACTATTCGCCATGCGGATAATATTTTAGTTTTACACAAAGGTGAATTACAGGAATTTGGCTCACATGAAGAGTTGCTCCGTATTGAAGGCGGGCATTATAAGGAGTTGCACGATATGCAGTTTGCGCAGATGATGGTGGAGTGAGACTGTGTTGATGTGTTGTCGTGTTATTGTGCTGATGTACAAAAGGATAACACAACAATTGTGGAAAGCACCAATTTTTATAAAATTCTTCGTCTGCCGACTATTCCATACTTTACTCGAACACCGCCAAAAAATCTAAATCCCAAAAAAACAACAACACGCGGGCAGGGCTTCCTTTAGGACTAAGGCGAGGGATGCGATTCCAAAAAAACTAAAAACCAACCACAATAAGTTGCATCGGTAAAACCCATCAACTCGCAACTCGCAACCCAACAACTCAAAGTTTCGTCTAAATTTTATCCTGATTCATCGCGAAACTGTTTTACTTCACAAACAATTTGCCTATCTTGCTTATTAAGTGATTAAGTATATTGGGTGATTGAGTTATTAAGTAACTTAGGTAACACACTCAATCAACTTAATAACTCAATCACATAATTACTCAATAATGTCACAACAGCAAACATATTCCAGTTCCAATCCTTTACGTGCGATAATGGGGCTGGTCTTTTTAGTCGTCGTTTTATATCTGGTCTTCAAAGTAGTTGGCTTTGTCGTTAGTTTACTTTGGTATCTGGTGCCGATTTTATTTATTGCCACACTCATCATTGACCATAAAGTTGTTTTAGATTTTGGTAAATGGATTGGTCAGCAGTTCAAAAAAAATGCGGGACAAGGTATTATCATTGCTTTACTTTCTGTTCTTTTTTCCTTTCTCGTTGTTCCTTATTTGTTTGGAAAAGCTATGCTAAAACGCAAAGTCCGCCAAATGCGTACCAATGTGGAAGAAAAAGTAAAAGGAAAATATGCAGACTATGAGGAAGTGCCGGAAGAAGAAGTAGAATTTGAATTGAAAGATGAGGAAGAGATTATCACCTTAGATATTCCACGTCAGCCGAAACGGGAACAGCCGAAGCGCAATAATTATGATGACTTGTTTGATGATTTATAAATTGTATGATTGTGGAATTGTAAAATTGTGGAAAAAAGATTTTGCTTTGCAAAATCTCGTTATAGCAATTTCACAATCACACAATTCCTCAATTCAGCAATCCCAATAATTCCACCATCTATTTTGATACTGATTTACACTGCCATTGCTGGTCTGCTGACCATCATCTACACAGCCATCATACTACGCTACCTAGAAGGCTGGATAGCTTTACCTATATTTAAACCTAAAGAAAAAAAACCGACCACTCCCCTATCCATTCTCATTCCTGCCCGCAATGAAGCGGATAATATTCTCCATTGTCTGAATGCTATTCTTGCGCAAGGCTATCCAAGTGATTTGCTGGAAATTATTGTCATTGATGACCATTCTACCGATAATACAGCTGACTTGGTCAAACAATTGGCGCAGCCTAGAGCTTGTTGGGGATTTGCTTTTGAGCCGAACGCCGCCAAATTTTGTTCTGAACGAGGCGCAACGATTGAGCATAGCCGTAGCTACGTGAATGAGGCGCAACGAAGTGCAGGGCAAAATTTGGCAAGTGCAGGCCAAAAGGTAAATTCCCAACAAGCTCCTAATATCCACCTCATCCATCTTGCTGATTTTGTGGAGAAAAATAGCACACAATCCTTCAAAAAGAAAGCCATTGAAATTGCAGTTGGGCAGGCGACTGGCACATTGATTGTGACGACAGATGCCGACTGCACAATGGGTAAAAACTGGTTGAAATTACTCGTTGCTTATTATGAAGAACATGGGTCTGCTTTCATTGCTGCGCCCGTTATTTTTTATGATGAAAAAAATGTCTTTCAACGTTTTCAGGCACTCGATTTTGTGTCGATGATGGGCGTGACGGGGGCAGGTATTCACCGCAAATTCCAACATTTATGCAATGGCGCCAATCTTGCTTATGAACGTGCAGCCTTTTACGAAGTTAATGGTTTTGAAGGTATAGACCAACTGGCTTCCGGCGATGATTTGATGCTGATTCAGAAAATGGCGAAACGTTTTCCCGATAGAATTGGCTTTATCAAAAACCCTGATGCAGCAACGTTCACCACGCCAAAACGAACACTTCAATCCTTTATGTCGCAGCGCATTCGTTGGGCAACTAAGACGATAGCATATCCCGATTTTAAGGTAACAATGACCTGGGCTTTGGTTTGGTTATTTTGTGTAAGTATTCCAATCAGTTTGCTGCTGGCTTTCTTTTTGGGTATAAAAATGTTGTGGTTCGGACTGGCTCAGTTGCTGGTCAAAATTATTATTGATTATATTTTCTTACGAAAAGTAGCCATTGATTTATGTAGAAAAGATTTGGTCAGCCTACCTGTTTATCTGCCGTCCATTTTCATGGAATTGACTTATATTATTGTGATTGGCGCATTGGGTAATATTATCAAAAATTATGAGTGGAAAGGCAGGCGGGTGAAATGAATCTGTCAGTTGATTTCGGCTCCGCTCAACCAACTGCAATTTCGACTTCACTCAATTCAAGTACAGTTGTCCGAGCGGAGCCGAGGACAACACTGGGTTTTGGCGGTTTAGTAAACTTGCGGGCAGCCCCGCGAGTTGAAAGTTTCCTAAACCTAATCCCTTCAAAGCAGTGTAAGGTTTAGCAGCCCCGCGAGTTGAAAGTTTCCTAAACCTAATCCCTTCGAAGCAGCATAAGGTTTAGCAAACTCGCTTCTCGCAAAAGCCTTCGCACAAGTTTACGAAACCGTCAGACATACATGAAGAATTGAGAAATTGTGTGATTGAGAAATTGTGTTTTACGCATTTTGCATAGCAAAATGTTTTTTTTACAATTTTACAATCACACAATTCTACAATTTTTAGTTCTACATATTGGCAATGATTTCGCTACCAAACTCAGAACATTTCAGTTTTGTTGCGCCTTCCATCAAACGCTCAAAATCGTAAGTTACACGCTTCTTGGCAATCCCGCCTTCTATACCTTTTACAATCAAATCGCCGGCTTCGCCCCATCCCATATAGTCGAACATCATCACACCCGACAGGATAACAGAACTTGGATTTACTTTGTCCTGACCTGTGTATTTAGGTGCAGTACCGTGCGTTGCTTCAAACAAAGCGATGCCTGATTCGTAATTGATATTTGCTCCAGGAGCGATACCAATACCACCTACTGTCGCAGCAAGTGCATCAGAGACATAATCGCCATTCAGGTTCAATGTTGCAATAACACTGTATTCCTTCGGACGAGTCAGAATTTGCTGTAAGAAAGCATCCGCAATCACATCTTTGACGATGACTGTGTGTCCGTCTTTTTCGATGATTTGCCATGGTCCGCCTTCATAGTCTTTTGCACCAAATTCTTTCTTCGCTAAATCGTAACCCCACTCTTTAAATTTACCTTCTGTAAATTTCATGATGTTCCCCTTATGCACCAGAGTCACCGAAGGACGTTTTTTCTCAAAGGCGTGATTCAGTGCAGCACGTACCAATCTTTCTGTACCTTGTACAGAAACAGGTTTTACACCCAATGAAACAGTGTCTGGAAAACGAATTTCCGTCACGCCCATTTCTTCCATCAGGAATTTTTTCACTTTTTCATTTTCTGCTGTACCATGGAGGTATTCAATGCCCGCATAAATATCTTCCGTATTTTCGCGATAAATCACCATATCTACCCATTCCGGATGTACAACAGGAGAAGGTACACCTTCAAAATAACGCACCGGACGTACACAAGCGTACAGATCCAGTTTTTGGCGCAAAGCCACATTCAAAGAACGAAAACCACCACCAACAGGTGTCGTCAATGGTCCTTTAATACTGATGAGGTATTCTTTCATGGCATCCAGCGTGGCTTGTGGTAACCATTCGCCTGTCTTGTCCTTTGCTTTCTGACCTGCATAAACTTCTTTCCATTCGATTTTTCTCTCGCCACCAAAAGCTTTTTCTACAGCTGCATCAAAAACCCGCTCGGCTGCTGCCCAGATATCCGGTCCGATACCATCTCCTTCGATAAAAGGAATTACTGGATTGTTTGGAACGTTTAATTTTCCATTTTCTATCGTAATTTTCTGTCCGCTCATTTTTATTTTTATAAAAATTAGTAATCAGGCTTTCAAGCTGTAAAAAGCCCATTTTGGCAAAATGCGTGCAAAAATACGGAATTAGTTGCGAATTGGGAACTTTTTTGGTTTTCAAAATGTATTTAAGCTTGTAATAAGTAATTCAATCAGATTACTTACAAAACTTATCAACTATGTTAGTCCTCATCACATACTTTGCCTAAAGCATCTTGCAAACTACTTTTTCAGTAGAATAAGCAAAGTATGTCCCCTTCTTTTTTGATTTTCAATTATTTTTGTAAGCTGGATTTAAGTTTTCAACATTTGCGCGTTTTTGGCAAAATGAATGAATGATAGAATGAGTAAATGAATGAATTTTCTATCATTTTATCATCCATTCATTCACTCATTATTTTTGCCACGAATGCACGAATAATCCTTTTTTAAACTTAAACTTGAGCTTAAACTTAGCATAATGGCAAAGTTAAAAATACGAGGCAAAGACCTCGAAAAGATAGGCTATCCCAGAGGTAGCAAAGTCGCAAGTATGGCGATTAATATAATGATGAAACACTATAAGCAGAACAATAAAGGTTTTGTGTTGAATTTATTAGAAAAAATAGCAAATACGCCAGAAGAATATAAGGGTGATCAGATTTTACGCGCTATTGCACGGGAGTTTATCGAGCCGGAAAAACCAGTTCTTGAACTCCTCAATGATGGCGATGAAATTCCACTGACACATCCATCACAAATACAGCATTATCAGACTTACGGCAGTAAAAATATTGGCATCACTGCCCTGCAACAAATGGACGTGGCGATGCGCCTGCCCATTGTCTCAGGAGGTGCGCTGATGGCAGATGCTCACGCAGGCTACGGCTTGCCGATTGGTGGTGTGTTGGCTACTGAGAATGCGGTGATTCCTTATGGCGTTGGAATGGACATTGGCTGTCGAATGTGTTTGAGTATTTATCCGATGCCTGCGGACTATATTATGCAAAATCGGCATCAGCTCACGCTGGACCTGAAGGCGAATACCCGTTTTGGAAATCGGTCTTTTGACAAGCCCAATAGTTCTGCAATTTTAGATCGGGCAGAATTTAGGGACATCAAAACCGTTCGTCAGCTTAAAGACAAAGCCTGGGGTCAACTGGGAAGTTCTGGATCGGGCAATCATTTTGTAGAATTTGGAGTCGTGGAAATCACAGCGGCAGATAATGACTTAGGATTGGACATGAAGCAATATATGGCTGTTTTGTCGCACTCTGGTTCGCGTGGCTTGGGAGCAATGATTGCGCAGACGTATACCAAAATCGCTAAGGAACTTTGTCGGCTGCCCAGAGAAGCGCAGCATTTGGCCTGGCTGAACTTGGATTCGGAAGCAGGCATGGAATACTGGCTAGCGATGAACCTGGCTGGTGATTATGCCTCTGCTTGTCATCACGACATTCATAAGCGATTGTCCGATGCACTAGGTGAACAGCCGATTGCAGTGGTCGAAAATCACCATAATTTTGCCTGGAAGGAGCAATTGCCGAATGGCAAAGAAGTGGTCGTACATCGTAAGGGCGCGACACCTGCCGGGAAGGGCGTTTTGGGTGTCATTCCTGGCTCTATGACTGCGCCGGGTTTTATTGTTCGTGGCAAAGGCAATCCATTGTCTCTCAACTCTGCATCGCATGGTGCAGGTCGGCAAATGTCCCGTACCAAAGCTAAAAACTCTTTCACTAAGAAGGCGATGAAAGAAGTACTCAGCAAAGCAGGTGTGCGACTCATTGGTGGCGGAATAGATGAAATACCAATGGCGTATAAAGACATTGAGCAGGTCATGGCTGCTCAACTGGACTTGGTGGATGTTTTGGGTAAATTTTATCCTAAGATCGTGCGGATGGATAAGTAGGTGGAAACTCAGTATCAGTGGCAGTGGCAGTATCAGTAGCAGTGGCAGTATTTGTGGGATGATTCTCCCGTATTTGTATCGGGATTAGGAGCTAGAGGCACGCGGACAAATTCAAAAAGGGAGAGCAGAAGTGGTGTTTTAGTCACTTTGTTTTCTCTTTTTTTATTTTTTTTCTGAAATTTTATGGATTTTTTGTGTTTTCACCCTCTTTATATATGGAAGCAATTTATAATCGACTTCTGTCAAAAAGAAACAATCAAATTATGGCACAGGAATACGACAAAATTTTCAAGGAAAACATCGAACCATTGATTCTGTCTTTTGCTAAAAAACTACTGCACATTGATCCAGATACACTGGAAGAAATACCTGGTGATTTGCAATATACGATTGAGCAAAAGACAGATTTTCTAAAAAAAGTCAATCAGCCGAATCCATTGGATAATTATGCTTTGCAAATAGAATTTCAATCGACTGACAGTCAGAAAATGCTCAAGCGATTACTGATTTATTATGGCTTTATATTTCGGGATCATGACATACCTGTTCGGCAGTATGTTTTCTACATTGGTGATAAGAAAAAGACCAATATGGTCACCCAGTTGTTTCATCCTGATATATGGTTTCGCTATAAAGTTATCAGTCTTGCGAATGTGGATCACGAATTGTTCATTCACTCAGACCAGCCAGAAGAAGTACTGATTGCTATACTCTGCGATTTCAAAAACAAACCAGCAGAATGGATTATTGAAACGATATTAAAACGCCTAAAAAAATTAGAAAACGACGAATTAGAACTCAGTCGCTACACGCGGCAGTTGGAAGTATTATCAAAACTTCGTAAATTACAAGAGATTACAATCAAAAAAATTGAAGCTATGCCAATCATTTATGATTTAGAAACAGATATTCGATTCTTACAAGGGGTTGAAAAAGGAGTTGAGAAGGGCGCAAAACAAGAAATTGAAAAGCAGACCCATAAGCAACAGGAAGAGAATAAAGCTAAAATCATCAAGATGCTGAAAATTCGTCGCCTTTCTGTTGAAGAAATTGCTCATTGCATGGATGTCTCTATTGAGTACATTAATGAACTTAAAAGACAGTTGGAAGACTGACTTCATTAAAAATTGAAGCTATGCCAATCATTTATGACTTAGAAACAGATATTCGATTCTTGCAAGGGGTTGAAAAAGGAGTTGAGAAGGGCGCAAAACAAGAAATTGAAAAGCAGACCCATAAGCAACAGGAAGAGAATAAAGCTAAAATCATCAAGATGCTGAAAGATGATACATTATCCACTGAAAAAATAGCAACTTATATGGATGTGTCTATAGAATACGTTAATGAAATCAAAAAGCAATTGAAAGACTAATCAGCCTGCCTACTCTTCGTATAATCGCCTTGCAGCAATAGAGCGACCAAGCGTCAGTTCATCTGCATATTCCAGTTCGCCGCCAAAAGAAATGCCTCGTGCGAGGGTAGTCACCTTCACATCAAAAGCTTCCAATTGCTTGGACAAATAGAAAATAGTCGTGTCGCCGTCGATTGTCGGGCTGATCGCCATGATAATTTCTTTCGATGTGCCTGCCTTTACTCGATCCATTAAAGATTCAATATTCAAATCTCCTGGTCCAACACCTTCTATTGGCGAAATAACACCACCCAGAACATGAAACAAGCCACGATATTGATTGGTATTTTCGATGGCCATAATATCCCGAATACTTTCTACTACACAAATCACAGACTGATCGCGGGCAGTGTTGCTACAAATAGAACAAACTACCGTATCCGATATATTATTGCAAGTCGCGCAGAACTGAATTTCTTTGCGCATCTTCAAGACAGGTTCGCAAAGACCTTCAGAAATCTCTGGTGGCATACTCAGCAGATGCAACGTCAGACGCAGGGCAGTTTTTTTACCGATGCCCGGCAAAGACGCAAAAGCATTGACCGAGTCTTCTATCAGTTTTGATGAAAAATTCATAGAGCGACAAAATTACGGATTATTAACAGCAATAACAACAAGACATAAACCCTTTCCATTTGTGACAGCTTAGAGCATCTTATCCTAAATCTATTGTTCATCTACACTTAGCCCACATTTTGCTTCACACATTATCCGCAGCATTCATTTAAAATATAATCAATATTAGCTTAAACCAAGAGAACTTCTTTGATACACGCAGATGATGTTTTTTTATTCTTACATTTCAAAAAACATAATGTTAATAACTTTTCACAGGCTGAAAAAAATCGCAAAATATTGGAAATTAATGATTTACATTTTCTTACAAAAAGCACTGGTTCAAGTGTGGGTCTTCTGCCGTTAAACAACCAATACATTTAACCTGCATAAAATCTGTATTTATTTAATAATCAGATTCTTACAAAGAAACACAAAATCAACAAAGACTTACATTACATACTAGGAAATTCAAAAAAAAATGTCAGTGGAGTGCTAGATTATCAAAAGTTTTTCCCTACATTGGTCTTCCTGATTGAGTTGAGCTAATTTTCAACAATTCGTTCTATTAGCCTTTCATTACTAAAAGAGAACGACAATTAGTTCTAATTCGTGACGTAATAATACTTATCTATCATAATGGGACAAAACAGAAGGACATTTTTGAAAACTGCCAGCAATAGTGCATTGCTTATTGGTGCTGGTATGTTCCCATTAATGTCTTTTGCAAAACCCGAACTCATTAAGCTGACCATTCTTCACACCAATGATGTACATAGCCGAATCGAACCCTTCCCGATGGATGGCGGACGTTTGCAAGGACTTGGTGGTGTAGCACGTCGAGCAAAGCTGATTGAGCAAATTAGAAAAGAAGAAAAAAACGTCCTTTTATTAGATGCAGGCGATATTTTTCAAGGCACACCTTACTTTAACTATTTTGGCGGTGAACTGGAATTTAAGTTGATGAGCGAAATGAAATACGATGTGGCAACCATCGGCAACCACGATTTTGATGGCGGACTGGAAGGTTTGCACAAACAAATGCCGCATGCTGCCTTTTCTTTTGTCAGTGCCAACTACGATTTCTCAGATACATTGATGCATGATTTGGTCAAACCTTACAAAATCATCAAAAAAGATGGTCTGAAAATTGGCATATTCGGACTTGGTATCGAATTGACCGGATTGGTACCTAAAAATCTATCCGGCAATACACAATACCTCGACCCCATTAGCAAAGCGAATGAATACGCTGCTATTTTGAAAAATGATGAAAAATGTGATTATGTGATTTGCCTGTCGCACCTTGGCTATAAATACGATGATGAACCCGGCAAAGTAAGCGATGTAGTATTATCACAAAACACAAGACATATAGACCTGATTATTGGCGGACACACGCACACCTTTATGGATAAACCCGACGTTCGGAGAAATCTGGACGACAAAGAAGTGCAGGTAACGCAAGCAGGTTGGGCAGGCATCTTACTCGGCAGATTGGATGTCTATTTTGAAAGAAATAATAAACGCAAATGTGTTATTTGCAAAAATGAGATGGTTGGTTAATAGTAATTTGTAATTAGTTGATTGGTGATTAGTTTGATAAACTATTTAACATTAACCAATTGATTATCGACTAATTACAATTTAACATTAATCGTTTCCGCTCTAAAAGGAATTCTCGCGCATTCCTTTAGTTTTCTGCCAAACATGAGACGCAAGTCTCGTTTACTGAACCTTATTCAAAAACCCGTGTAACGAACTGATTTTATGTTAAAAACGATGATAGATCATAATACTATCTGGCAGCGTTGTCTCCAAACCATTCGTAAACAAGTCAATGCGCAGAGTTTCAGGACTTGGTTTGAACCTATTCAGCCCGTAGCCGTCAATGAAAATATATTGACGATTCTGGTGCCGAATAAGTTTTTCTACGAATGGCTGGAAGAGAATTATGTCTCTCTGCTGCGTAATGCCTTACGCCAGGAGTTAGGTGAAAAAGCCCAATTGGAATACCAAATCATGATGAACAAGGCAGGACAAATGACGCAAAAAGCCCGTCGTCCGTCCTCTGTGAGTCCTGAAGACAATACGATTACCGTACAAAAAGAGGCGATCAAAAACCCTTTTGTCATTCCAGGCATCAAGAAAATAAAAATTGCTTCTCAACTCAACCCCACTTACACCTTTGAAAATTATATCGAAGGCGATTGCAATCGCCTGGCGCGTTCTGCTGGAATGGCTGTGGCCAAAAAACCAGGTGGCACTGCCTTCAATCCATTATTTATTTTTGGAAAAGTCGGACTGGGCAAAACTCACCTTGCTCACGCCATTGGCAATGAAGTCAAAACCAAATTTCCAGGCAAGACCTTATTATATGTCTCTTCCGAGAAATTTACAAACCAGTTTATCGAATCGCTGAAAAATAATGCGGTCAATGATTTTGTCAACTTCTATCAGTTGATTGATGTACTGGTGATTGACGACATTCAGTTTCTAGCCAATAAACAGAAAACACAAGACATATTTTTCCATATTTTCAATCAACTCCACCAAAACGGCAAACAACTCGTACTGACTTCCGACCGCCCACCAAAAGACCTGGACGGCATGGAAGAACGACTGATTTCCAGATTCAAATGGGGTTTATCTGCCGATTTACAGGCACCCGATTTTGAAACGCGTCGTGCCATTGTAGAAAGCAAAATGTCGGATGAAGGCTATCAGCTACCCGACGATGTGTCCGAGTTTATAGCCTATAACATCAAGAGTAATATTCGTGAGCTGGAAGGTGTACTGGTGTCGCTGGTTGCCCAGTCGTCCCTCAATCGCCGCGAAGTAGATATAGAATTGGCAAAAGAAGTCATCAAGAATTTTGTATCCGAAATTTCTAAAGAGATTACAGTCGAGTTTATACAAAAAATGGTCGCAGAGCATTACGACCTCAATGTAGAAAAGCTGAAAGGCAAAACGCGCAAGCGTTCTATTGTCATCGCTCGTCAGCTTTCTATGTACCTTGCCAAGAACATGACGAATAAATCCCTCAAGGTCATTGGCGATAATTTTGGTGGACGCGACCACAGCACGGTCATCTATTCCTGCAAAGCCGTAGGCGATTTGTTAGACACTGATGATATTTTCAAAAACGTGGTGCAGGAGTTAGAGAAAAAAATTAAGATGAGTGTGTATGATTGACAAATAGTTGGTTTCGACTCCGCTCAACCAACTGTATGATTGAACAAATTAGAAGTCATAGCACTGAGCGAAGTCGAAATGAACTTTTTTCTTTTATTTTTCGTTTAAAAAAGTGCATTTATTATTTGTAATATCGGTAAAGTTCTTAACTTTGCCGTCCCAATCGGAGAGATGGGTGAGTGGCTGAAACCACTGGTTTGCTAAATCAGCGTGCTTGGAAACAGGTACCGCGGGTTCGAATCCCGCTCTCTCCGCATTTTTAGTGATTAGTTGATTGAGTGGCTGGTGATTAATTTTTGTGCTTTTGCTCCGCAAAAGCCCCTTAATTGCTGTACACTTTTTATTAAATTAACCACATTCGGGGCGTGGCGCAGTCCGGTTAGCGCACCTGCTTTGGGAGCAGGGGGCCGCAGGTTCGAATCCTGCCGCCCCGACTTCATTATCAAGCACTTACGACAAATATGTTGTAAGTGCTTTTTTTATTTGCATACTATTTGCATAAAACGAAGGCCTATTTCGTCTCTTACCTGCATACAACATAAACACGGGGCAACCCTGCTCCGCTTTCATTCACTCCCAACCTTTGAAAATTATGGCTAAATCAAAACGTTGTTCAGCAAGTGGAGAGGATGCGAAGTTTGGAGTATTGCAAATACTGACGCAGTTTTTGCCAACGGAGCAGCAAGGGGTCACGGGCTTTGAGAAAACGCAATCCTGAACATCAGTAAAAGATTAGACAGCAAAACGGGCTTTACTTATTTTTAGTAAAGCCCGTTTTATTTTTCAGTCTTGCACTATCGCTAATATCTTTTTAACAATACATAATCATTATCAAAATCTTCAATCTTTAACACTTGTTTTGGGGTACAACTTAGTTTACGATATTCAATTTCTGGATTTCCAATTGCTTTTCTCTGTCTGTAAAAGCACCCTCGTTTTTTCAATACTATATATATAGACTTGCCCTCTAATTCATCGTTAGATACTTGTAATCCTAAATTAAAAGGTATTGTTTTTGAATGGGAAAAATCATTTCCATAATCTGCATAATTGCCAAGATATGAACCATAGTCTTTCCATCTTCTAAACTCATACTGAAGCGTACCCAATAAATTTAGTTCTCCGTTATCCATCTGATATACTAATACAGGAGGTAATTGAGGGTCGTTTGATTCAGAAGAAATAGAAACCCTTGCCAAAACATGATTTTTCCCCCTTTCTGCATCCCTTAGCATGTATCTATCACCATAGGTATCAAAAGTCCATCTTTTGCCTTTCCAAATTTTCTCAAATTTCAAAGTTATTTCTCCATACTTTACCGTCGAAGATGGTGTAAGTATTTTGTATCCTAATGTTTTTTTCCTTTCTGCTTCTTTTTTCTTGTCCTCTATTATTTTGTCAATTTTTGCAACTTCTTTCATGGCATTTTTTGCATCTCCTGTACCATTGAAATCATCTACAATACCCTGAAATTCATTTTTAGCACCTTGTAAGTCGTTTTCAGCTAATAATTTTTTTGCTCTTATTAGTCTTTGTTCAGGGGTGTTTTTAATGTCTGCTAACTCTTTAGAGCAATTAACTAATTCTTGCTTAACCGAATCAAGCTCTTTTTGTAATTCGGGATTAGAACAGCCAATAATTAAAAAGCTAATTAGCAAGAAAGGTAGTTTTGAAATTTTGTTCATTTTTCGTTTTTGTATTGGTTAAAAATAATGGTTGGTGTCATTTGCGTTATCATCAAATATAATTCTATACCGTACTGATTTTTTTCAGTATTGCTTTTAATTGCTTACCTGCCGAAGTTATCCAAACGTCATGTGTTTCATCTAACTTATATTCTTCTCGCCCGTCGTTATGTTCATAAAGTTCTGAATAGATATTATACACTAAAATTCCCGCACTCATTAATGGATAATCTTCATCACGTGGAGAGGCATCATCATCTATGAAAAACGCAACCTCGTTATCTAAGAAATATTCTAAATCACCAATGAAGATATTTTGGATTATTCTGCTTCCTCTTAAAAAATCTTGATAATTAATTTCTTCTCGTAAGAAGGCACAAAATAGTTGGGCAATGTATTGAGCATCTATAAAGTCGTCACATTTATCCAAGATATAGATTAACTTTTCACCGACCTTTATTCGTTGTTTTTGGCTTTCATTTACAAGGTCAATCATTTCCATTCTTTTTTCCTGTGGAATGTCTTTGATTCCAGCAAGAAAGGCAATTATCTTTTTTAAAAATAATTGGTCATTAAAGGTTATTATGGTTTTCCCGATTCCGAATATCGTTCTTACAATCGGTAAGTCAATGTCAATCACTGAATCAAGTATAACTGCCGAAACTTGTTGTAAATCTGATTTTCTTATTGTTTCAGATAGTGACTCATCTATTTGTTTGATTTCTTTCATGCGGTTATTTTTTCAATTATAGCAAAATAGGTTTTTATGGTTTTCGTTTTTAAGGCTGTTTAAGCGTTTTTTGTAGGCTCGGTTGTCTTATGTTGTACGTTGTACGCTTGTTGTTTACGTGCCGTTTGTATGCTCAAAGAAACGAAAAAAAGAGGATATTTTTAAACGGGTAAAAAGGTGGTTCGACTTTTCGTTATTCCCCAAAATAAAAAAACAGCATCCTGTTTAAATACAAGATGCTGTTTTTATATTTCTTTGCCCATTTGGTCTAAGGCTATATTTCAAAAGCTAAATGTTTGTGTTCTTTCGGCTCTTCAATGCCCAAATCAGAAATACCATTCGTTTCGTCACAAACCCAATCAATTACATTTTCGTATAATAGGAAGTTGGGAATATCTAAAGGCTCAACACAATTAAATCTTTCTGCATGTCTTACCGTATGTCTCAAGTCCATTAATAACTTACCAAGTACATTTGCTCCCTCTAAGTAATGGTGTATTATTATATCATCTGACATTATAAAATAGTCGGCAAGGTCAAAAGCTATTCTTTATTGCTCGCTTTCGTCTTTTGGTGTTCTTTCCAACAACTCGCAAACATCCACATCAAGCAATACTGCAAGTTTATTCAACTTTTTCAAAGAAGGCTGAGAACGATTATTACACATGGCATTTATGGCATTTCTTGAAACTCCCATCTTGCCAGCAAGCCATGCCTGCGAGCGTCCTTGTGCTTCTAATACTTCTTTAATTCGGTTCAATTTTTCCATATAAAACGATGCTTTGTTCACAAATATACAAGTTTGAGCGGTAGATAAAAGTCAAGGTTTTACGCTTGTGAACACAATACTTGTACTGTGAATAAAATATTTGTACTTTTGTGAACAAATAACATTAATCGTAAAAATTATGGACAATTTAAAAGATAAAAAAACGATTCAGATTAAAGATATTGAAGGTGTCCAGGTTCTACCGGATGGGCGTATTGTTGTCGTGATAAATGATATTGATACAACCGACCTTGCTATTTTGCCCCGTAGAATAACTGCGTTTTTTATGGCGTTTAAAAACAAAGATTGTTCAGCAAGTGGGGAAGATGCCAAGCATGGAATATTGCAAGTTCTGACACAATTTTTGCCAACGGAGCAGCAAGGTGTTACAGGATTTGAAGGAACAAAACTTTAAAGAATTTTACCTACATCCCAAAACAAAGGATAATCCCCTGACGACAAAGCCCAGCCAGCAACATCATCCTGCTTGATAAAATAATCGGCAAGATCAAAGCCCTGTTTTTTATCGTTATCAGTGGCGTATTAAGGTAATCTTACTATAAATCATCAGCATAGACAACTCTCTTCTTTCCTTTTAGATAGTCTAGTTTAGGCTCTTTGAATGTTAGTTCTTTAATTTGATACGGTGGAAAGACTTTACATTCATAATCACTATTGTCATCACATTCTACAAAACAAACCCAAGCATCTAGTGATGTTAAAATAGGATCTGTCCTATAACCAGAACTTTGAAAAATCCAAGATAGTCCATATCTCAAAGCAGCAGATTTTTTCTGTGTTTTTACAGCTAAACCTACACTATCTATAGTTAAATCCTCGTCCCAACTCTTATTTTTGCCACTATAAATTGTATAATCAGGTCCAACGACAGTTTTGTCATACCTTTCAAATACAAGTCTAACTGCCTCCTCTCCCAATTTACTAATAAAATGGTCATTTTGGATTTTTTGCATATTGCTTTGATTGCTGTCTCTGTAATTAACAGTCCCTACAACTTGTTTTGCAAACTCTTTAGCCTTGTCTATTAATTCAGGGCTTAGTCTAATAACTACGGGTTCTGTAAACTCTCTCATGTTTTTATTTTAAATAGGTTAATGTGTGTTTTCGGCTTCATAACTACCCCACCTTATACTTCCGCTTCATATACCTCATATAAGCAATCCCCAGCAAAGAAGGAGCGATCCAGGGAATCATCATCCACTGATGATGCATATTCAGCACCCCCATCAGGAGCCGGCTGCCGCCGAAGGCAAAAAAAGCAGTATAAGCTGCGATACCTGATATGATTGTCCCTTGAATGTGCATTTTAAGTTTTGTTTCTTTGTCCATCGACTTTGTTTTGCTCATCAAAATATCCCTTCCTGCTGGAATGCCTAGCAAGCCGAAAAAGACCATCATCGTTCCCATGCCCATAAAACGGAACTTTATCGCGCCGAGTAAGAACATGCCCAGACCAAAGACAAAAAGCATCGAGACAAATACTTTTCTTATCATAAAATATCTATCCGACCATTCTTCTTTCTGTTGTAATATTTCGTAAGAATACCAAAGCGGGTAGGCAGTAATAACCGCAAGATAACCAAGATACAAAGCAGCCATGTAGTTGCCCATTATCGTATTGCTAACACTCAACAGCAAAGCCGTGACCAATACAATCCACATAGAGATATAATAATACCAGCCAACTTTACGATGCATTGGACTTCCCTTTTTAAGACCTACAGGAATCCAGAATAAGATAAGACCTAAAGTGCCAAAAGGAATGTGTATCCAAAGCAGTGTTTTGTGTATGAGCTCCATCATAATCGAGTTGCGAGTTAGTGAGTTGCGAGGTACGAGTTGTTGTTCTTAGGAACATGAAAACTCGTAATCCGTAACTCGGATGAATGAATTGATGAGCCAAACATATCAGCATTCTCGCATAGAAGCAAGTCCAATGTGACGACTGGTAAGCTAAGGGATAAAATGCAAGCTGGAAGTGATGGTTAGCAAGGGTTTGGGACGAACGACATGGTAGGGGCAATTCATGAATTGCCCCTACCACGTCATTCGTCCCTGAAAACAGCGACATAACTTCGCGAAACAGGGATGATTTTATCACAATCTAAAAGCGTGAGTAGCAAGCCTTGGGCATTTCCGGCAGTAGAGATAATGGCTTCACGATTCACTAGAAAAGAGCGATGGCATTTGACGATTGCACTTCCTGCGACTTCATCTAAAATACTTTTCAACGTCGCTCTTTCTGTTTGTTCTGCGAGACGTCCTTCGGAGTTGATGTATCCTATTTTTACATAATTCTGTAAGGCTTCTATGTATCTGATTCGACTAAACGGAATATCAAAAACAGACTGGTCATTTATAGGAACAGTCCTAGAATTAGGATGCTCCTTTTGATTGATTTCATCGGCAATCGTCTGATATTTTTTCTCCTGCCGTAATAACGATATTACGCCAAGCGCGACTACTGGAAAAATTCCAATCGCAAAGGTATTTTTTACCATAATCGGGAAAAATTCCCACCGGATATATCCAAAAATAAAGAGGCGGATGTATATGAAATTAGCCAGACTAATCGTCAGTATAATTCCTATCATGTTCAATATCCATTTCCCAAAGGTCAGTTGTTTCCGTCCACTTATCAGTCTGAATAAAGGTCTGATACACCAATCATAGAAAATACTGGCAACCACTGTAATTCCACCAAATCCCAGACACATCAAAAAGAGATTTGACTGCGCACTTGACATATCAAAGGGTTTGAAAATGTAGAGGAATAGGGTTATAAATACACCAATCGCAACAACATTGCGAAAGTAAATTGCTTTGTTTTCTTCCTCAGGAAAAGGCTTTTTTAATAATTGTATGATCTTATCCAGAAATTCCATTGCTTAAAGATAGAAAATTCTAATGCTTTGACAAAGGAAGATCATATTGGGAATTTGCTGCTCATCAATTAGCTTGATTTAATCTTAAATTTCTTATTATTGCAGCATGAACACCAATGGCAATATCTACCAGCAATACGCATACAGCTACCCGCATAAGCAGGCTTATCGGGAATTGCCGCCAATGACACTAGCAGAAGTCTGGCAGCAACAGCCAATTCATAATTTATTCGCTTATTTGCACCTTCCTTTTTGCGAAATGCGTTGTGGCTTTTGCAATTTATTTACCATCTCAAATCCGAAAACCGGCGTTCAGGAATACCTGCAAGCCTTGCAGACAGAAGCGCAGACTTATCGGGACGTATTCCCTGATCTGCAATTTGAAGCTTATGCCATTGGGGGCGGCACGCCCACTTTTTTAGATGTAGATGATTTTGAGCAACTATTATCCATTTTCAAACAAGACCTCGGCGTGGATACTCATGGAAAGTATGGCAGTATTGAGGCTTCTCCAAAATCCATTACACCGGAAAAAATAGCATTGATAGAAACTTATGGTATCGACCGTGTCAGCATAGGCGTACAGTCCTGGCTGGAAGCGGAAACCAAATCCCTCGGTCGCCCACAAACACCCGAACTCGCTCATGAAGCCATTCAGCAATTAGTGCTGTCCGATATTCCTGAAATCAATATTGACCTGATTTATGGGATCACCGGACAAACACAACAATCCTGGCAATACTCACTGGAAAAAACGATTGACTTTCAGCCTGTCGAAATTTTTCTATACCCACTTTATACTCGACCGCTGACTGGACTGGAAAAAATGAACCACACGCAAGCCGACCATCGGCTAGCACTCTATCGCTTTGGCAGAGATTTCCTATTGTCGCAGGGCTACGAGCAGGTTTCCATGCGTTGTTTTAGAAAAGCAAATACGCCCTACCCTGCCACAACTTACAAGTCTGCCATTGACAATATGGTGGGCATTGGTGCAGGTGCGCGGTCTTATACACAGGCTTTGCATTACAGCACACATTATGCAGTAAATCGCAAGGCAATCAAGGCAATTATTAAAAATTATTATTTAAAAAATACAGCAGATTTCAATCAGGTCACTTATGGTATTTATCTAAACAAAGAAGAACAGTGCAGGCGATTTATCATCAAGTCACTGATAGATGGCGGGCGATTGGATACAGAATTATTCGAGCTTCATTTTAAGACAAAAATCACGGACTTTCCGCTTATCAATGACTTATTTGAGCAAGGTTGGCTAGTGCAAAATGACAGCATCATCCAACTCACAGCAGCAGGTATGGAAATGGAAGACTTTATTGGCCCAGCTTTGTTTTCCAGTCAAATCAACCTACTCATGCAAGAATACGAATTGAGTTAAACTCAAATTCCAAAATAGGAAATTCCAAATTCCAAAACTACACGTGGGTAGGGTTTCCCTTTAGGAAATAAAAAGGGCGCGGGAAAGCAAATTCAAATACCTCTTTAGTCGTAAAAAACCAATCCGCAACCCAGTAAAAAGAATAAAAAAATGCCAAACAATCACACATCAAAACTCAATATCCTCTATCGAGGTCCGCTGGAAAGTTGCAATTACGACTGTCATTACTGCCCATTTGCAAAGACAAAAAATACCCGGGAAGAACTGGCAATTGACAAAGCCTGCTTAGAGCGATTCGTGGACTGGGTTGGCGAACAGCCCTACCCTATCGGCATTCTATTTACACCCTGGGGCGAAGGACTCATCAGAGCTTATTATCAGAAAAATCTAGTTCGGCTGAGTCAATTACCGCAGGTAGAAAAAGTAGCTATTCAAACCAATTTATCTTGCAAACTAGATTGGCTAAAAGCAGCCGACCAAAAAGCAATCGCCCTTTGGACGACCTTTCATCCCACTGAAATCAGCATAGAAAAATTCCTGCAAAAATGTGAGGCTTTGCGCCAATTGGATATCCGTTTTAGCGTGGGTATTGTCGGAAAAAAAGAAAATTTTGAAGCCGCAAAGATATTGAGGACGCAATTGCCATCGTCCGTATATGTCTGGGTCAATGCCTATAAGCGCGAGCCAGATTATTACACAAAAGAAGATATCCGTTTCTTGAATGAAGTCGATCCACTTTTTAATTTGAATAATACGATTTATAAAACCAAAGGAAAAGCCTGCTTCGCAGGAGAAAGCAGCATTTCGATTGACGGGAATGGAGATGTCCGGCGTTGTCATTTTATTTCAAATAAGATTGGAAATATTTACGAGCAGCCCATCTCAGAAATTTTAGCACCAGCAGCCTGTACAAATACAACTTGTCGCTGTTATATTGGTTATATGAATTTGAAATCCTTAAATTTGGAGCAGATTTATGGCAACCAGATTTTGGAGCGGATACCGGTTTAGTGATTAGTAACTGGTGATTTGAAAATTATTAAACTATAAACAGTCTCCGTCGATAGTCCGCAGTCGATGGCGATAGTTGTTTTAAGGAGAATTACAATTTTATTCAGTTTTGTACACATTTTGCAAAGCAAAATGAAATACTGCGTAATGGTAAAAAAGCAGCCATCGTCTATCGACCATCGACTATGGACTTTTTTATAAAACAATAAAACTATGAAAGCAGATTTAATTTATCAAGACGACAGCAGCCGAAAATTCTGGTCTATTGAAGTCAATGGCAATGAACACACCGTCACTTATGGCAGAATCGGAACAGACGGTACATCCAAAACCAAGCAATTTTCCGACCCAGATACCGCAGCGAAGGAGGCTTTAAAACTCATTGCTGCAAAGAAAAGAAAAGGCTACCAGGAAGCCGCTACAAAAGCAAGCATTATACGCGATGCTTATAATTTTGCCGGCAAACCTATCAAGGAATTTGGAAGCTCTTTTAATCCTGACACGGCTGTAAAAGTATTTGCACTTGCCTATGATGCAGAAGAATCCGTTATAGAAAAATTGAGAAAGCTGTCTAAACTAAAAAATGTCAAGGACTTAGACACCATGGTCATTGGAAGTTGGGAAGATGCCTATGAAAAAACACCCGACGAGATATTGGAACGGTTGATAGAGCTAAAAGACAGTTTCTCTGGTTTGAAACACCTTTTTGTCGGTGACATGGACAGCGAAGACTGCGAAATGTCCTGGATTAACCAAGGTGAATACAAAGATTTTTATCAGCATTTTCCCAATCTGGAATCCTTTGGAGTGCGAGGCGGCGAAGGGCTGGATCTTGGCACAATCAATCTACCAAACCTCAAAAACTTAATCGTAGAATCTGGTGGACTCAATGCAAGCGTGATTCGAGATATTTGTGATTCCGACCTGCCTAATTTGGAATATCTCGATCTCTGGCTGGGTACAGATGATTACGGCTGTACAGTTGAAATCAAGGATTTGACGCCTATTTTATTTGGTAAATTTCCAAAGTTGAAATACCTAGGTTTAAAAAATTATCATCAGCAAGATGAGTTGGCGAAAGGTTTGAAAAGTGCGCCTGTATTGAAATATATCGACGTACTCGATTTATCTATGAGTGTCCTGAAAGACGAAGGTGCAGAAGCATTATACCATAATGACAACCTGCTCCGACTTGAACATATCAATTGTCGCCACCACTTTATCTCTGATGAATGGATCGCTAAATTGAAGACTAAATTTGCTGCCCAAAACATCAATCTTGATGACAAGGAAGATTCAGAAGATGGGGAATGGTTTTTTGTGGAAATTGGGGAGTAAAGGCATTGTTCATGTATCATTGAACATTTATCATTGCTAATAATACGTGTTCCTTTTCATTTATCATTGGTCAGCGAACATTTATCATTAGCTAAAAACGTACGCTTATTTTACCTAATATATTTACGTCGTGTATGCGATAAATATTTAATGGTCAATGATAAATGTCCAATGAAATAATGAATTACCTAACTATCGGACATACACATTCCCGTCGAGTTGCTTTCTGGCAGGATGTACTAGCTGCCAAAGGCTTTAGGCATCAGTTGATTAGCTTTCAGCAGATTGTGGGTGAAAAGTGGCCGGATATTTCTGGGACAGCTACTTTACGCATCACTTCGCCTGGTGAAGATTTTGAAACTTACCGGCTTTTATTATCGCTCGGCGGCTGCCCGCAGGCAGAAGGTCTAAGCTTTGAAAAAGGACGGATTCAATTTGCACAATACTGGTATAAAGGCTGGTGTATCCTATTGGATAAAATTGACAATTTTCTGAAACGGCATCCCCATATTAAAGTGATGAATAGCCCGCAAGCTATTCGTCTGGCTTTTCACAAAGCAACATGTCAGCAATGGCTCGCGCAGCAGCAAATACCAACACCACAGATTTTTCTACCTCAATTAAAAAACTATGAACAGCTTATAGATACATTGGAACAACAAAAACTCCATCAGGTATTTATCAAACCCTGGCATGGTTCCTCTGCTTCGGGTGTGATGGCTTTCCGAAAATCCGGCAATCGACAGATGCTTTATACGACGATTCATCTCGTTCAGGAAAATGGAGTTCGATTGTATAATCATTTGCAGCTGCAAAAATATAATGATCCGCAGGACATCAAAACGATTATAGACGAAATGATTCCACACGGCTTGCTGGTCGAGCAGTGGATCAGAAAAAAAACCTTTCGAAGAAAAAGTGTTGATTTAAGGATTGTGGTGATTCGCGATACGGCTGTTTTTGTTGTTCCCCGAATGAGTCCGCATTTTATCACAAATCTCCATCTTGGCAATGAAAAGGGTAAGATTGAAGCACTTGAAGTAGCATGGGGTTCCGCTTGTATCGCTTCCGCTAAAAAAGTGGCAGTGCAGGCGGTAGCAGCTATTCCAGGTTTGTTTTATGCCGGTGTAGATGTTGCTATTGACGATTATAACGAAAAACCTTATGTACTGGAAGTCAATGCTTTTGGTGATTTATTGCTGAATATTCATTATAAAAACAAGACGACTTATGAGTGGGAATGGGAGATTTTTAATGATGAATTATGAACAATAAATGATGAATGAATATTCAATGATAAATAGTCAATGTTAAATGAAAAATGATATACGTTTTTGATTTGGATAATACGCTGATTCAGCGAAATGATGCTATGCTTCGCTGTATTGAAGCGCAGTTTTCTATGGTTTTGGATCAGCAGCAAAAAAAAGCTATTCGGCAACGAGATGAGGCTGGATATAGTCCGCGTTTGGGCTTTTGCCAATGGCTGAAACAGTATTTGAATTTGCCCGATACTGCGGTACAAATTTGGGATACCATAAGAAAGCATATAGGTAGATATGTCACGGTGCAGCCTTCTACTTTATCTATTTTGCAACGACTTGGTCAGCAGCATGAATTGGCGATTTTGACCAATGGTGGTACAGAAAATCAGCTCAACAAAATCCGTCATGCTGGGCTTGACAGGCTTATTCCGCAGGAGCGCATCTTTATCTCAGAAGCTATGGGATGTTCTAAACCTGATGAGCAGGCATTTCGGCATGTTGAGCAATATTTTCAAAAAAAATCCGATTTTTGCATGATTGGCGACCACTTAGAAAATGATATTTATGGCGCTTTATATGCAGGTTGGCAGGCTATTTATCTGAATCCAAAAGGAATAATAATTCCCAATATAAAGAGTATCCAAAGCCTTGAAAAATTGGTGATTGGATATTAAGTTATTGAGTGATTAAGTGGCACACTCAATAACTTAATCAACTCAATACACATGAACAGACAATTCAACATGAACGAAATCGTCGGAACAGCCAACATACTTTTCATGGTATTGGATGCCCTGCGGTATGATGTTGCGCAAGAGCAATTCCTACAAGGCAATCTGCCCAATTTTGCGAAACACCTCCCTCCTACCGGCTGGGAAAAACGATACACGCCCGGCAGTTTCACTTTCCCTGCTCATCAGGCTTTTTTTGCTGGTTTTTTGCCTACAAAAATTAATGAACGCATCACGCCTCGGTTGTTTGCAGCCGAATTTCAAGGCAGCGAGTCCACGACTGAACATACTTTTATCTATCAGGAAGCAGATTTTATTACGGCACTCAATAATCGGGGCTACTCGACTGCCTGTATTGGAGGCGTTGGTTTTTTCAATAAAAAAACGAGCATCAGCAATGTGTTCCCTAGTTTGTTTCAGGAAAGTTTTTGGTCACCGCAATTGGGCGTTACTGAAAAAAACTCTACCGAACATCAATTCAAACTCGCACAAAACTGGCTAAGTCGTGTTACTCCTCCTTACTGTTTATTTATCAATATATCTGCCATTCATCAGCCGAATTATTTCTATTTAAATGATGATAAAACGGACAACCTGGAAAGCCATGCAGCCGCCCTGCGCTATGTAGATAGCCAGCTTCCCATCCTAATGAATGCTATGCCGAAAGACCAGCCTTGTTATTGTATCATTTGCAGCGACCACGGCACAGCTTATGGCGAAGATGGGCATTGGGGGCATCGAAATGGGCATGCTACTGTGATGGAAGTTCCTTATGTGGATTTTATGCTTGAGGGTGAAAAGCGGTCGATGGTCGATTATCCATAGCCGATGGCTGTTTTCAAGCATAAATGACTGTTTATTTTAGTCTCATTCCTTAGATTATACTAGTATTCATTTTGCTTTGCAAAATGTGTGTAAAATTTACAAAACTGGAGTACCTTAAAACTTTAGCTATGGACTATCGACTGCGGACTATCGACTATAGGTATTCCTCTGCAATCCCGACATTCTGTCTACCTTTGCCAAACTGTCATTTACTGTCATTGTATTGCGTAAATTTACGTTCAAAAACACAAATTACTGACTATGAGTACTTTATGATATTTTTCAAAACATTTTGTCAAATAATTTTTGTTTTTAAAACAAAATGTTCATTTTTTTGGCTTATTTCTTGCATTATCTAAGCAAATAGATTAACTTTGTATCATCATTTAAATTACAGATACATCAACATTTTAAAATCCGCGTAATATGTCTAAAGAATTAGAAGCCAAAAAAAAGGCACTCCAACTCACCATCGATCGACTCGAAAAAACCTACGGTAAAGGGACAGTCATGACCCTTGGCGACAAACAAGTCGTACAAGTAGAAACCATTCCATCCGGCTCATTGGGCTTAGATTTAGCTATGGGTATCGGTGGTTTCCCCCGTGGTCGTATCGTCGAAATTTACGGACCAGAATCTTCTGGTAAAACGACACTGGCTATTCATGCCATTGCAGAAGCACAGAAAAAAGGTGGCATCGCTGCTTTTATTGATGCAGAACACGCCTTCGACCGTTTTTATGCGGAAGCTTTGGGCGTAGATACAGACAATCTCCTGATTTCTCAGCCAGATAATGGAGAGCAAGCATTAGAAATTACTGAAAACCTGATTCGCTCAGGTGCGATTGATATTATTGTTATTGACTCCGTTGCTGCACTTGTACCACGTAGTGAGATAGAAGGTGAAATGGGAGACTCTAAAATGGGTTTGCAGGCACGTCTGATGTCACAAGCTATGCGTAAGCTGACCAGCGCGATTGGCAAAACTGGCTGTTGTTGTGTTTTTATCAACCAGTTGCGGGAGAAGATTGGCGTCATGTTCGGCAATCCTGAAACCACGACAGGTGGTAATGCCCTGAAATTTTATGCTTCTATGCGCCTCGACATTCGTAAGTCAGGTTCTGCGATTAAAGACAAAGAAGGCAATGTAACTGGAAATCACGTAAAAGTGAAAGTGCAGAAAAACAAACTCGCTCCACCTTTCCGTGTTGCTGAATTTGATATTGTATATGGACAAGGTATTTCTCGTACTGGCGAGGTAGTTGATATAGGAGTTGATTTGGATGTTATCGGCAAAAGTGGTGCATGGTATAGCTACGGCGGTACTAAAATCGCTCAGGGACGCGAATCAGCAAAATCTTTCCTTGCTGACAACCCCGAAGTTTGTCTTGAAATAGAAACTAAAATCAAAGCTAAATTAGCTGGAGACGAAGAAGAAAAAAAGAAAGACAAGAAAAAAGACAAAAAAGAGGATACACCTGCCGCTACAAACGGACAAGTGAAAGAAACTGCCGAATAGATATTAAAAACGTGTTCAAATTGACAGATATGACAGGGTTATCAGTAAACTGATAGCCCTGTTTTTTCTTGCCTCTATTATTCTCACAATCACTGCCAGCCCACCCGCTATCGCGGTTCACTTCGTCAGAAGTCCACTGGACTTCTGGTTTTCTTGCAGAAAACTACACTTCGTTCATACCATTTCCTGCCCAAGGTAAGCAACTACATCCCCAATTTCTCCCTTTATGCTTCCATAATTCATCGAGATAAAGCTTAGGGTATTATTCTTAGTCGAGCGAATGAAAAGCGGAATCCGATCCTTTGCAATACGACTTAGCAATTGAGGTAAATCAGTATCTGTTTCTTTAATAGAGTATTCATGTATTTCAGGTGAGTCCTGCATGATTTTATTAAAGTGAATAAAGTCGCAGTCGCTGTGAAATAATGCGTTCTTAGGTACTTCGATGTCCTCGTTTTTCATTTCCAGGTTGGTCACAAAACGATAACTTCCATTTTCTCCAAAATTTTCTTTATACTTATTACAGGCAACATTATTTACTTCTGCGCTACTCGTCATGGCTACCAGATAACCGATGTCCAGTAATTCATATCGATCATTCAAATCATCAGAAAAAATATTTTCCTGCAAGGCTTCCAAGCCCATATTTTTCGCCTTATTTACTTCCTGTTTGTTGCTATCTACAAGCACGACGTGACGTCCATGTTTTTGCAAATATTTAGCAATCAATCGCGACCCTTTTCCTGCTCCGACAATCATTACGCCATCTGAATCATCTAAAGTCACACCTAGCAGACGGGCAACAAGTCGGGCAGTTGTGGCATTTAATAATACTGTTCCCAACACAATCAAAAAAGTAAGCGGTGTAATCCAGCGTGCCTGCTCCCGAATCAAGTCAGGTATATTTTCGGATTGCATGAGGCTGATGCCAAATAAGGAAGCGATACCCGCAGCGACAATACCACGCGGGCCAATCCAGGAAACAAATAATTTTTCTCGAAAACTCAGATTTGATCCAACTGTACTCAAAAATACGCCTATCGGTCGCAACACAAAAACAACAATGGCAAAAACCATCAAAGCCCTTGGGTCTATCAATAACTGAAGTTGTTCTATCGTGATATTTGCGGAAAGCAAAATAAATAAAACCGAAACTAACAGAACAGTCAGCGACTCTTTGAAGTCGAGAATTTCTTTCAGGTTTTCGATGTCCATATTACCCAGTGTCATTCCCATTACTACAACGGTCAGTAGTCCTGATTCGTGTACCAGTAAATCCGAGGTCACAAAAGCAGCCAACACTAAGGCTAGTGTAAATACATTCAACAAATAATGAGGAATCATCTTACGCTTAATGAGTTGTGACAACGCTAGCGCAGCCCCTACACCCACTGAAAATCCTACAGCTAGGATGATACCAAAAGTCTTGAGCGCAGTTGCCGTAAATTCCTGTCCACTCTCCCCTGCCATGATAAATTCATAAACCAAAACCGCAACCAAAGCTCCTACAGGATCAATCAATATGCCTTCCCATTTGAGTACATTTGCCACGTTTTTGGACAAGGGGACATTTCGCAAAATAGGTGCAATCACCGTTGGCCCCGTTACTATAATCAAGCCGCCAAACAAAAAAGCCAGTGACCAACTCAAACCCAGTACATAATGTGCAGCCAATCCACCACCGATAAAGGAAACGACAGAACCTATCGAAATCAATTTTAAAATCACTGGAGCAATTCCTCCTCTAATTTCTTTCATTTTCAATGTCAGCCCTCCTTCAAACAGGATAACACCAATAGCCAGCGAGACAAAATAAAACAGGCTCTTCCCCGGAAACAAACCATGCCCGTGAATCGTCTCCACATGATCGCCATGCCCGCGATGCAAAATAACGTCAGGATCGTAAATAGGCTCTATCCATTTGATTCCATCCAGCCAATACGCAGAAACAGGGCCGACTAATAAACCAATGATAATCAATGGTAATATAGCAGGCACACCGGTTTTCCAGGCCAACCATTGGGCGATAATTCCAAGAATAACTATACTGGCAAGTTCGAGCATAATTTGCTAATTTATAGATTGGTAAGAGCTTAAACAGCTAATTTTTTATTAATTGCGAAAATAAAAAATTAGTCGCTAAGTTCTCAACTTTTGTAAGAGTATGTTTAAAAGACTTTTGGAGTTTTTGCTAAGCTTCGACTAAATTTCTGCCGACGAATCGAGTACCACCAATAATTAAAATGTTTTTTATTGTTTAGAGTTTGTTTAATCTTTAATGTCGTTGGTTTCGTAAACTTGCGGGTCAGCCCTGTGGTAAGAAAGTTTGCTAAACCTAAAACTGAGAATAATAAGGTTTAGCAAACTCGCTTCCCTAAAAGCCTAGGCACAAGTTTACGAAACCATCATGGCACAACTCTAAAAACAGTATATCTCAACAGCAATTCCAAAATCAACAGTAATAAAGCCCAGCCAATCCAGGGATAAAACTCTTCGCTGTGTCGCTTGATGGTCGTGACTTCTATTTTTGTTTTCTCTAATTCGTCAATACTTTTATACACATTGGACAAGGCATCGCTACTCGTTGCACGAAAGTATCGCCCTCCTGTTATCTTGGAAATATTAACCAAAACCTGTTCAATTTTATTGACATATTGCACCCGCTGATTATACCTACTCGTAGATTCCCTCATTGATCTCCTTCCAACAAGTCCATTGGATAACATCGCAATGGTATATACTTTGACATCCATTTCTTTTGCGATTTCTGCCGCTTCAAGCGGACTAACCTCCCCTGATTCATTGATTCCATCTGTCAATAAAATAATGACTTTGCTTTTAGCTTTGCTGTCTTTTATTCGATTGACCGCTGTAGCGAGTCCAGTGCCAATTGCAGTCTTGCCCTCCAACATCCTCGTTTTTGCAGTTGCCAAAAACTCATTCACGACTCTATGGTCAGTTGTCAATGGACACTGCGTGAAGGCTTCGCCGGCAAATAAGGCTAGTCCGATGCGGTCATGTTTTCTGTTTTCCACAAATTCAATGGCCACTCTTTTACTCGCTTCCAGTCTATTGGGACTAAAATCGCGTTCTTCCATACTCGTAGATACATCCATGACCAAAAATATATCTATCCCGTCTGCAGTGATCTCTTCTTCTTTGTGTACAGACTGCGGGCGGGCAAGCGCGACAATCAATGCCGTCAGTGCCAGTATGCGGAGAATGGGCAGAAGAATCCGAAGTCGTCCCCTTAAAGAACTGCCTCCGCTAAATGCCGCTAGTGTAGACATTCTTACCGTCGCATGACGCTGCCTGCGTTGCATATAATAATACAAGACCAACAAAGGAATCAGCAACAGCAAAGCCAACAATAGCTTATGCTTGAAGACTACATTATCATTAAAAATATTGAATATATCGAACAAGTCAAACATAAATACAAATTCAAACGTCAAATACAAATTTAAACGTTCATTAACTATTAATCATAAAATTCTAGTCAATTTAGGTTGATGGTCGATGGCTGTTTCTAGTATTCTGGTCATTTCAGTGTTTCATTTTGCTTTGTAAAATGCGTATAGGATATTGTTAAATTTCAGCTATTCCCGATAGCTATCCGGAATCGACCATCGACCATGGACTATGGACTAAACTCTTTAACTTCTTTTTTGGTGGCATGAATAAATTCATAAGCTGTATCCATAGCCGCCTGATGCACTTCCAGTCCAGGTTTCGACTTGGCAAATTTCACCAAATCGGAAGCTTGTAAGGTAGCCCGAAGTTTTCCAGTCAGCGAATCAGAGAAGTTTTCTTTTTTCAGCCAATCCAAAATTTCATCTGTTGTTGATTCCAGCGCATTTACACCATATCGATTTTCCAAATATTCGCGGAAAGCAAAAGTCAGTTTGGTATAATAGAGTTTTGTTTTATCCTGCTGCCAGAGCTTTTCTTTTTCCAATGCCTGTAATTTCTGTAAAGCAGTGACGTGTGCGGGTGGCACGTAGACCACCTGCTCTTCTGGTTCCTTTTGCGATAAGCGTTTTCTGATGATATAAAACAGCCCGCCCAATACCAGCAAAATGCCCAAAATCAGTCCCACTATTTTCAAAATTTCTGCCCGTGTAATGGGTTCTTCCATAATCGGCTTAATCGGTGCGATAAAAGTGCTGTCCACATTCATCGTACTGACCATCAGTATAATGGGTTGTGAATAGAGCGTCTGTATCCTGCCATTTTGTGTGTACCTAAAAGGCAGGGCAGGAATTTCATATACGCCGGAATCAAAAGCAGCTATCGTGATATTTTGTTGTGTGATAAATTCTGGTGTAGTCTTCAAGGTATCCAATTGACCAATACGAATCAGCTCCAAATCCCCCAACTCTTTATCTGTCACCTGCGGGTATTGAATGGCTAATCCAGGCGCACCATTGACCATCAAGTGTATATCCGTCTGATCACCAATAAGCAAGGTGGTACTATCGACAGTTGCCATCACAGCCACCTTCTGAGCATGAACCGCACCTGTACTCAACACACCAAACAGTGTGTACAATAAGATGTAAATAGAATGAATTACTCGTTTCATTTATTTTGGAAATCAAAATTATTAAACCCAATTACCCGTTTTTTTGCCTCACCTAGCCTCTCCATTCTTCGATGGAGAAGGACTTCTCCTGCGCATGTCCTGCTTCGCGGACTTGCTGGGCTTTTCAATTACAGTAACAGTGGCAGTTTCAGTCGCAATGAAGATTATACAATATACTAATTGCCAGTTACCAATACTCAATTACCCTAATACACCAATCAACCAGTTACCAACACCCAAAAATCAATGCCGCTGTTTAAAATATTTCAGCAAAGCATTGACGTAAGATTCATTGGTTTGAATACTGACAATGCCTGAATTGGACTTCAAAAAAGTATTTTTAAAATAATCATAATTGCCTTTAAACCAGTCCTCATATTTTTTTCGGGCTGTTTTATTACTGGTATCAATCCAGAGTTGCTCGCCAGTTTCCGGGTCGAGTGCATGTATCAGCCCTACGGCTGGCAATTCTTGTTCTGCTGGATCGTACAGGTGAATACCTGTGATGTCGTGCCGACGCGCAGCCACACGCAAAGCATCTTCGTAGCCTTGCGCCATGAAGTCGGACAAGACAAAAGCAATGCTCCGTTTTTTCAAAAAATTATTGAGGTAACGCAAAGCTTCGCCGACATCTGTCCCTTTGCCTACCGGCTGAAAATCCAGCAGCTCACGGATAATACGCAAAATATGTTTCTTACCCTTCTTAGGCGGAATAAATTTCTCCACACGATCAGAGAATAACAGGACACCGACCTTATCATTATTGGTCGTTGCCGAAAAAGCCAGTACTGCACAAATTTCTGTGATGATGTCGTTTTTCATCTCGTTTTGTGTTCCAAAAAAAGCAGAAGGACTCACGTCCACCAACACCATGACGGTCAATTCGCGTTCTTCTTCAAATACTTTGACAAAAGGCTGATTATAACGAGCCGTCACATTCCAGTCGATATTCCGCACATCATCGCCATATTGATAATCCCGTACTTCACTAAATGACATGCCACGCCCCTTAAAGGTACTTTGATACTCACCTGAAAAGATGTGTTTGCTCAGTCCCTTGACCTTAATCTCAATCTTTCGTACTTTTTTTAATAATTCACTAGCCTCCATGTTTTTAATTACGAATTATGAATTTTTTAATTACGAATTTTTTAATAGTCCAATCAACTCAATTACTCAATTTACTCAATCACTCAAATAAGGTTTCAAGTCCTCATAAGGTATCGTCACTTCCTGCACGCCATACATTCCATTGAATTTTGTGCTAAAACTGACCCCGTTTTCGCGAAGCGTAAAATGTTTGAACACGACTTTTTTGACCCAGTTATAATAGGCTTCATCTTTATAAAAAGGGCGTTCCCGCAGGGCATTGCTGATGTAACTTCGGATATATTCCTGATAACTTGTTCCTTCTTTAAATATATCGGACATCCCCAATTCCTTTTTGGCAATCAAGTCATAGTTTATGGTGCGTTCCTGATAACCTGCCCAGGTATTGACAAAAACTAACCGAAGGCTGATGCTGTTTTCATCAAAGTATTCTACGTCATACCAGCCATAAGTCCGCAACATTGCCCGATCGTCCGAGGATTTTTTTACGATGGAATCGCTTTTGATTCGTGCTGTTTTTTCAGCTTTTTTCAGCCATTGATTGTATTGCTGATAAATCAGTTGATTGAAATCATCTGCACCGTCCAATTGTGGATATACAACATCCAAACGCCGCATATAATCGGCATATTCTACACAATGTACTTTTAATTCACCGCTTTTTTTCAGACTGACCGAATAAATATTCAGGCTATCATCATAGATGCAATTGACATTTGCTGTTCCAATGTTTCGACAGGTCAGCACGCCTTTTTTATTAAAATTTCCATCTTCTAAAAAAAAATCAATTGATGCCTTTTCTTCACCACTTCTACCTTCCAATTTAAATGTGGCGTCATTTTTTTCTGTAAAAAAACTGCCTTTATATTGTCCGCTTGTATAATGCTGTACAATCAGTTTTGCTTTTTTTCCATAATATAGCCCTTCATATATCTGTGTCCATTTATCTGTTCCGCAAAAAGTCAGTGCTGTATCTGCTGCCGTCCCTTTTTTCAGTAGTAGCGTTCCTCCAATTTTATTGGTATGATTCTGCCAGTTTGCCTTGATTTGCAAAGGACTGATTTCTCCTTTTATAATACCTGACACTTTCCCAGTTGTATCTACTTCGTATAATTTTAATTTGCTACCATCGGCATCACCGTATAGTTGAAAACGAGTTTTGCTGCGCAAATAGGTGATGTAGCCATGATAGGTTTCGCCATCTGCGCCCAATATAATTGCGACATCGTGGACATCATTCATCAGTCCTTTATAATGGCGTACCCACCAGACGTATGTCCCCGACTTAAACAGGTCTTTCACCTCCGTTTCGCTGACTGGCTGGGCAAAAATAGCCTGCTGCGATGCCAAAAAAATCAGCAACAGGACTGAGGTTATCATGGTGTTTCTCATCTACTTTCTGTGTGTTTGTGAAGTAAGTCTCACTGGTAAAGAAGCAGCGAAGTTGCGTCCGTCACCCAATCAACCAGTTACTAATCACCAATCACTCAATTACGGCACTTCGACGGTGTTCAAAATATGCCCTATAATATCCTCTTGTGTAATGTTTTCAGCTTCTGCTTCATAAGTCAGCCCAACGCGGTGGCGCATCACATCATAGCAAATCGAGCGTACATCTTCTGGAATGACATAGCCTCTACGTTTTAGAAAAGCATAAGCCTTTGCTGCCATTGCCAGGTTGATTGTCGCACGAGGCGAGCCGCCATAACTGATTAGATTTTGCAACTTACTGAGTCCATGCTCGGCGGGCTGGCGGCTGGCAAATACGATGTCCAGGATATAGCGTTCGATCTTCTCGTCCATATAGACTTCACGGACTGTTTTTCTGGCTTTCAGTATCGTTTCGGTATCTACTACCCTACTGATTTTTTCAAATGCACCACCCAGTATATTCTGTCGCATGATGATTTGCTCTTCCTCTTTCGTCGGATAGGTGATTTTGACTTTTAGCATAAAACGATCGACCTGCGCTTCGGGCAGCGGATATGTTCCCTCCTGTTCTATTGGGTTTTGTGTCGCCAATACGAGGAAAGGTTCTTCCAGTTTGAACGTTTCTTTGCCTATCGTGACTTGGCGTTCCTGCATCGCTTCCAGTAGGGCAGATTGTACTTTTGCTGGTGCGCGATTGATTTCATCTGCAAGAATGAAATTGGCAAAGATGGGTCCTTTCCTTACGGAAAATTCGTTTTTGGAGGGGTTGTAAATCATTGTTCCCACAATATCGGCAGGCAGCAGGTCGGGCGTAAATTGTATTCGACTGAACTGTCCGCCAATGGCTGTAGAAAGTGTTCTGATGGCCAATGTTTTTGCCAGCCCAGGTAAGCCTTCCAACAGCACATGCCCGCCCGCCAGCAAACCAATGAGCAGCCGCTCAATCATCACTTTTTGTCCGATGATGACTTTGCCCGTTTCTGTGGTCAGGGTTTCTACAAAGCTACTTTCTATGTGAATGCGCTCATTCAGGGCCTGAATGTCCACTGAGGATGGTCCACTATTCAGGTTGTTTGCTTCTTGTGATAGATCCATATTTTATTAAAATTCAAACTCAAATTCAAATAACAAATTCAAAATTAGCCGGTCGTTCCGACCAGACTTAAGTAATCTGGGCAAAATTAACAGTTTAGCGCATATTACAAAACACTATTCAAAGGATTAAGATGTTCGTAACAAAAAATCACTCGTATCGGCGGCTTTACGGGCTGACCGAAAACACCGTACTGACGACTTTAGCCGTCAAGTGATTTTTCACTTTATGCTCTGCGACGGCTAAAGTCGTCGGTACCGTGTGTACGTAAAAAGCCGTCCACATCACTGTGAACGGCTCTTTGTATTTTCTGGTTTGGGATTTGTAATTTTTATGTTGGTATTTTAATAAAAGATATGGCGTGTATCTGATACATCACTAGCACCGCGTAAGGCTTCCATCAATTGTCCGCCTTGTATCATTTGTTGTCTGATTTGACGATCAACTTGTGTTTGTACCGCTGAAATGTCGCCTGCTGCTGCGTCTGATTTGCTGAGCACTTGTACCACATAGACACCACCTGTCCCCACGACTGGCTTAGAAGTTTGACCAGCTTGTAGTCCTCGGATAGCTGCCGTTACTTTTGGCTCGTTGAACATGCCTTGTCCTGAAATGGTAGAAGATTCAGTCAGTCTAGCTTCTGGATAAATTGCTGTAACGCCTGCTAAATCCGTTGTGTTGCCAATCTTCGATACCAGTTGCGCACCTTTTTTATTATTGATGACTGCCTGCTGAATTTGTTCACGAACAGCATCTACACTTGGCAAACCCGGCTCGTTGATGCTACTCAATGCAGCGACAACATAAGCACTGTTGTAAAATTCAACAGCATCTTCTGTATAAGTATAAATCTCTGGTGAGACTGTACCTGGCTTAGATTCATAAGCAAAGCGCACTAAGTTACGTGTATCTTCGCTTGGTTTGAGGTCGCCATTTTCGTAATCGTTTATTTTCAATGAGCCAGCAGTTTTCAATTCTAAGCCTTCCTTGACAGCAGATGCTAACATGGCTTCTAAGCTTCTGTTGTCTCTCGTAAATTTAACGGCTTTATTATATATATCATCCTGAGTATCCTGGCTAGGTGCGATATATTGTCCAACAGTAGCTAGACGCACACCTGTTTTTCCAGTAGATTTGACACCAGTTACTTGGACGAGGTGAACACCAAACTGAGTTTCTACTACATTATAATCACCTTTTTTGGCTTCATAGAAAACCAGGTCTCTAAATTCTTTTACAAATCCAACAGGACCAGTGTAGCCTAAATCACCACCTCTGGCTGAAGTACCATCCTGACCAAAATATAGAGCCAGTGAATCAAAGTTAGCGGTTCTGTTTTCCAACAGTACTTTTAAGCTATCAATCGTTTTACGCGCAGCGATTTTTGAATTTGGATTATTGATATCAGTTGAGCGTAGGATGTGGCGTGATTTTACAGAATCCGGTACAACTTTACGATCTATCAGTTTTGTAATTCTGTAATATCCTGCATTATCCAGATAAGGACCAACGACTGTTCCAGCAGGTGCAGAGAATAATTCGTCTGCAATTTTTGCATCCACTTCGTCCCGCATTACATAACGTGTATCGTAAGTACCATAATTATTACCCACAAATTCCTCGTCATTAGATGCTCCCGCAAATTCAGTTTTCAGCTTCGTCATGGCAGCTCTCATATCAGCAGAATCTTTTGCCGTTGCTTTCACATCAAATGAAACATACTTTACGGTACGTGTTTCTTCTTTGTTTTCATATTTCCAGGCATTGTCTTTCAGGTAAGCTCCTAGTTCTTCGTCCGTCACATTCACTGCTCCAGTGGCTTCGCTGAATGGTATCTGCACATAACTCACATTAGCAGTTTGCGTTTGATTGGCACGCTCACTTTCTGCCAGCCATTTTGGTGTATATAATGCTTGGCCAACTAGGCTACTGAATTTAGTCGCTTTTTGTGTGAAAATCGCCTGCTCTTCTAATGAACGCATTTGAGTACCGACACCAGGCTGGGCAGTTCGGTTTCTGTATTGCTCATATAATTGCTTGGCTGATGCTGCATCTACCTGACGAGTCTGCGGGTTGTAAAAAGCCTGTTGAACAACCGGGCTTAAATTAGTTCCTGACATCAATTCTACGATTTCATCTCCTTTTACATCAAATCCCATCGCAGCACTTTCTTCATTGATGATATTTTCTGTCACCAACTCGTCCCATACATTCTGGTTTTGTGTATAGCTGTCTACATTGGAATTGGAGCGAGACTGAAGTCTTCTCTGGTAGTCTTCAATAGAAATACTTTTTCCATTAATTTTTCCAACATTATTCTTATTGCCAAACATACTACCACCATTGGGTCCGGTCATATCCATGAGTAAGAAGCCAACCATTGGAACTGTAATGCCAACAATTAACAACCAACTTCGCTTACGTATTTCGCCTAAAAGAGCCATTATTATTATTATTTTAGATAAAACAGCTTCAACTAATAAGGTTTCAGTCAAAACTGTACCGCAATGCTTATATGATAAATTTTGCGCTTATTGTTTTTAAATAATTGATTATTAATGAATTAAGCCTAATATTCATAGCATTTCAAAAAGAAAAAGATATAGCTAGGCAAAATTCTCTGCAAAGAAAATGGATTAAACCCGAAAAACAAAATTTTTAAGCAATCGGAAAGCAGGATATTTGAAGTAAAATAGAATAGGTACTTGGAATTTGTGGACTACAGAACGCCGGAAATAAAAAAAGACAGACTCCTCAGCCTGTCTTTCACAAAAATACATTAAACCCTAACTTATACTGACTAAACCATGCCAATTGAAACAACCTGACTTGCGTGAGGTGTTTTTTATTGACAATACAAATGTATGGGCAAAATTTGAAACTTGCAGGTGGTTTTGAACGTAGATTATTATAATCTTACAGCGAATTTTCGTTACCTAGTTTAACGTTTTACATTTAATGTAATTTATAAAATACTGTACATCAGCAATAAAAAATATAATTACATTTCTATGACTTATCAAAAACATTATCACACTTTCACCTCTCTTACAATTTTAAAACAGCTTTTATAATATAAAAAACTAAAAATATTTGAATTTGAATCGCTGATTTCAACTGTGTACCTATACTTAGGTGGTTCTTTTCTGAAAATTCATTACTTTGTGGACGTTTTATTGAGTTGCGAGTTTGGTGAGTTGCGAGTTGTATGGGTTACGGGTTGCGAGTTTATTTTGCTTCGCAAAAACAATATTCTTTAATTATACCCACAACTTAATCACTCTATCAACTTGTATCGCTCAATTACCAAAATAAAAATTATATGGGACTTTTTGATAAATGGTTCGGAGGAACAAAAAATTTTAACCGACCGGATGTACAATTCGGCAGATTCAACGACCATTATACCACCAAAGAACAAACTGACTTTTGGAAGGCTGCTGTGTCGCACTACGAAAAAAGAGAATATATGGATGCTTTCCGTTCTTTTTTCCAATCCTTACAGGCGAATGGACAGAACAGTATCAGCTTTGAAGAAAAGGAGGCGCAACTGAATTTTGAATTATTACAAGGCTCAAAAAAAGTACATGGCTCAGCAGATGGTGAAAAATTTACTGCTTATGCTAAAGTTGTAAAAGCCGACCGACTTAATGTAGGGTTTATGCGTCGCCTGCTCGAAAATAATCATGCCCTCAAATATTCTCGCATGAGCTTAGACGATGATAATCATATTTGCATCAAATTTGATTCTTATGTCATCGACGCTTCTCCTTTTAAAATATATGCTGCGCTGAAAGAACTTTCTACCACTGCCGACAAACAAGATGACCTGATCGCAGATGAGTTTGATATGCTGCATCCGATTGATAGTGGACATATTCAGGAATTGCCAGTGGCAGAGAAAGCCATGAAGTACAGCTACATCAAAAAATGGACAGATGAAGTTTTTGGCAGAATAGATGAGCTGGAACCCAATAAGTTTAAAATTGGGGTCAATTATCTACTGCTGAATTTGATTTATAAAATGGATTACCTGATTACCCCGGAAGGTGTCATGATGGAAACGCTGGAAAAAGCCCATCATCTTTTTTTCGCACCTGATGGCAAAACCCCACAGGATAAATCGCAAAGCGTAGTGAAGCTGCTCAAAGAAATGCTGGAGCGTCCTGAAGCTGATTTTCATAAGGAGATGTACCGCGTACCTGCTACTTTTTCTATCACTGCACCAGCAGATCACAGTCAGTTGGTCGGGATGATTGATGCAGAAACGCCTTCAATGGACTGGTATCTTCAAAACGAATACTTCGATCTCGCAGCAGCTATTCCTGGTTTTATTGTAGGACACTTTTTATTCTACTTCCGTCTTCCCCAAGCCGATCGCGAGTATTTACACCTTCTATTTGAAATATTAGAATCGGATTACTTTAAAGATTTGGGTTTTGAACCTCATTATTACGATAAAGCGACTGGAGCGTTTGACAAGTCGGCTATTAAAAATGAAATTAACCACATTGCGAAAGCTAATAAAGAACGCTTTCCAAAACTGGCGCCCAATACCAATGAATTGAAATATAATAATTTACCAGAGTTTGCACGGTCGTTTTTGTTTATGGTCAAAGACCTGGACTTTACACCTGCTAAGACTGAGTGAACTAGTAAATAGGGTATTGGGATATTAGGTTATTAGGAATATTTTGCTTTGCAAAACACACCAATGCACCAATACACCAATACACCAATACACCAATACAATGAGAGAAATTATAGATAAATATAAAGACGTGGTGGTACAAATAGCCACGCCGCATAGCACAGGAACGGGATTTTTTCTGTCTACGCACAACTTGATTGTCACCAACCAGCATGTCGTCAATGGTAGCAAAGAAGTGGTCATTGATGGGAATGCTATTGAGAAGACACTGGTCAGGGTTTTGTTTGCTGACCCAGTACATGACCTTGCCTTTCTTGAGATTCCCCCCGAGCATGAAATGCAGGCGGTACAACTAGGCACACGTGAGGTGATAGATGGTGATCCGGTCTTGGCTATCGGTCACCCGATGGGATTGAAATATACCTCTACTCAGGGCATTGTTTCCAATGCTTCTCGACATGTCGAACATGCTGACTTGAGTTATATTCAGATAGATGCAGCCATCAATCCGGGGAATAGTGGTGGTCCCTTGGTCAATGACAGCGGTGAAGTTATAGGAGTCAATACTTTTATTTTTCGAGACAGCAATAATCTTGGTTTTGCCTTGCCTGCGCCTTATCTGGCAAAAACGCTGGAAGAGTATAATGAAAATTATGGCAAAACTGGCGGCAGGTGTACGTCTTGCGCCAATCTGGTGTATGAAGATACGGTAGATGAGGGCTATTGTCCGCATTGTGGCGCGAAAATCAAGTTGATTTCAGACTTGGATGATTATGAACCGACAGGGATTGCTCTTATTTTGGAAAACATCATTACCAATGCTGGGCATGATGTCAAGTTATCTCGTCGCGGGCCAAATTTCTGGGAAATTGAACAGGGCAGCGCGAGGATTCGTATTGCTTATAATATGAAAGCTGGACTGGTTTTCGGTGATGCCAGTTTGTGTAAATTACCTAAGCAAAACATCAAGGAAGTGTACGAATATTTGCTTCGCCAAAATCATGCGATAGAAGGTCTTACGCTTAGTATTCACGGACAAAACATTACACTTTCTCTACTCATTTTTGATCGTTACCTCAATGCAGAAACCGGCGAAAAACTCTTCCAGTATTTCTTTCAAAAGGCAGATCATTATGATACTGTGCTGGTGGAGAAATATGGTGCGCGGTGGCATGAGACGGAGGATTGATGTGTTGATGTGTTGATGTGTCGATGTGTTGATGTGTTGATGTGTTGATGTGTTGATGTGTTGATGTGTTGATGTGTTGATGTGTTGATGTGTAAAGCGAACGTTTTTTTGACTGATATTGTTATTGCTTTTGACATTCATTATTTTGTATTCAAATTTTGAATCATGACTATAAAAAATACAGACCGAGCAGAATTGATTACTCTTATCAAAGAGTTGATAAATGAGCCTGATACGAATAAGGAAATTTTGAAGCCTGTTGTGCAGGAAATGATGGCGGAATATGCTACGACCCGAGATAGAGCTTTGATAAAAAACATGGTCAAAGAAGTATTGAAGGAAGATAAAAGTCTTTTGAAAGATGCTATTCGCGAGTTGATGGCGGAAGAGCAATCTGCTGATTCGCCAGAAGAAAAAAGGCGTAAAGAAGTCAGGGCTTCTATTAGAGAAGATTTTGACAAGTATGATGCAGTTTTCAGAGCTTTAGCCTAATCATTATGAATTACCTCACAAAAGATGATATTATTATCATCAATGAAGAAACCGTAAAATTGCATGGTGGAAATTTCGTTCCGCCTTGTAATTTGCTGAATGAATCTCCTTTGGATTATCTGATTGAGGCTGTTAATGCTGAAATGTTTGGTGCGCCCTTATATCCTGAAATTTATGACAAAGCTGCACTGTACATGTTTAACATTATTACCAATCACATTTTTCAGGACGGCAATAAACGTACAGGCTTAGAAGCTGCCATTTTCTTTCTGAAACAGAATGGGCAATATTTCGCCAACACACTCCAACGGATTGAAGTTGATAATAAAACTATTCCCAAAACGGGTAGTAATACAGAAGAAATTCTCTACAACTTCACCATAGAAGTCGCTTCTGGTGAACTTAGTCTGGAAGAATGTCAAGCTTGGTTTAAGGAGAATATAGAGCCTATATAGATTGGGCCTAATTCAGCTTTGTCCACTTTTACTTTTGTTACTCATGAATCCCCTGCAAAGAATTTGAGTTCAGGTCTTTACTTTATTCTTTTCCTTGATGAAAAGAACCAAAAATCAAGGTTGTATTGGTTTCTTAACGCCAAATGAATATGAAAAACCTAAATTTCATAAACTCGCTATCGCTCAAACAGTATGAAATTCTTAACGGTTTTTAATATTCATTTAGCTAAAACCAATAAGACCGGAGAAAAACTCCCAACTGCTCTCGGCCTTTTGGATAATTTCATTCTAACATTTCAATAATCTCTACATTATTTCTCACTTCAGCTAAAGATAATGCGGTATGACCTTCGGCTTCAATTTCTTTATTTGCTCCTTGGCTTAGTAGTTCTTTTACAATTTCATTATGTCCCATTTCTGCTGCTCTATGCAATGCTGTAAAACCCCTTTTGTCCTGTTTGTTTACCGCTCCTTTATAATCAATCAATAATTTCAGGTGTTCCATTTTATTTGATTGAGCAGCATTCATTATTGGCGTAGCACCTTCAAGTGATTCAATGTTTGGATCAGCTCCTTCTTTCAGCAAGAACTCCATCATTTCTGGTTCAGCTGCAATTGCCCATTGAAGCGCAGATAATCCGTCTCCTGCCAATGAATTTACATTCCCTCCATTTTTTAATTCCTCTTTTACTTTATCTATTTCTCTCTTGGCTATTGCAATATGCAATAATGAATGACTCCTGAGCTTAGATTCCGTTTTATAATTTACGTCCACTTCAAAATGTCCAAGATGTGCCATATTTCCGTAGGTCGAAAATGCCCATAAACCAGCAGCATCTGTATCGTCTTTAAGTTCTTCTGGAATTGGTGCAGGGACAAGCTCATTCAGTACATGACTGTGGATCAAAAATTTCAGGACTGATTCAGTAAATTCTTTTGATTCATCTTCGGTAAATTCTCCATGAATTTTGCTTATAAGTAACTCGTTGTCTTTTTGAGTCGTTTCTGCAATTACAAAGACTTCTCTCAGCCAGCTTCTAAGCATAAGAATCTTGTTGTCATGGAAATAAATCGCCCATTTATGCTCCATTGTTGCAGGAATAAAAAGCACTCCATCTGCTAAGCTATTATCAATCGGAAATGATAGATTTGTATCAATTACTCTATCTGATTTAGCCTCTTGATTTAGAAAAATCAATCCGTCTTCCTGGTTATATGAAATAGCATTTGAAGCCATTTCCTCATTTGAAGAAGAGGAAAGCACTACCTGTGAAATAGGTCTTAAATCTAATAATTTTATTTCCCAGGGATTATCATCTGGCTCGATCCAGCTCAAGTTGTATTTATTCTTGTCTTCTTCTTTTTCGCTAGCTTGCTCTTCTTTATTCTTTCCAAATAGTTTATTCCAAAATGCCATTTTTTCTGTTTTTTGAGTACTAAATAATATGTATAGGAACGTGAAACCAAGAACCTCACACAAAAATAAAAAATATATTCATACCAGCTAAAAGCCAGAAAACATTTTGACAGGAGTTTTGAAATTTGTGAAAAATTAGCGACCACATTTCCCGACAATCCTAAATTGCAGGAAGCAGTGGATTTGTCAAAAAAGGCTTTGGAAAGTACGTATTAGGAACGGGGCATAAAAAAAGCACCTATAAGATTAACCTATAGATGCTTTTACTTTGTTGCGGAGGCAGGACTTGAACCTACGACCTTCGGGTTATGAGCCCGACGAGCTACCAACTGCTCCACTCCGCGATGTTTATTTTACTACTCGTTGTACCATTGTTCAACGAATGGAGTGCAAAGGTAATTTATTTTTTTGATTATCACAATTTCACCCTATCTTTCTTTAAAAAAATAAGAATTGTTTGCGTCCTCAGTGGTCAGTCAAGTTAATGTTGTCGGGTGATTAGGATCGTTTCATTGTTGAAATTGCTTCATTGCTATTGTTTTTTGCTGCGCAAAAAATCGCGATAACAATTTAACAATCATAGCAATAGAACAATTTGCACCAAAACCTGACTCAAAAGATATAAAATTTAATTTACCCGACATGATTAACTGGAAGAACTACTCGGTCGTCCGGTGCATTCCTCGTTCATCATTTATCATTAATTCCCAAGACTATCTGTCTGCGCTTCGCCTGACTCCTCTTGCTCTACTTCTTCCTCCTCCCCTTCTACAAACACAAACATTTTCCAGCCACCTTCTGTACGTTCGAAAGAAGCGTGATAATCAGAAGGTCCGTGTAGATATTGTCCATAGACATAACCTGTTGTGCCGTCCTCCAACTGAATCTTACGCCAGAAATGACGTTCTTTGCCAATACGCTCGCTGCGTGGATTGCGCTCAGGCAGCAGGCGCACAATCTGATAGGTCAGAGAAGCCAGATTGCTACTGCCACGACTCGGCTTTGCCCTCATTCTGACACTTTTACCAGTTATTGAAGCATATTCTGCTGGGTCGTAGCCTGATGGAAATACAGTGTACATATACGGTGCAGTGAATACAGTTTGATCTTTATTATCAAATGTACCACCCAGTTGCACAACTTTATTCAGTTCTTGCCAGAGTTTTGAGGAGGTGGAATTTTTGTCCAATCCCCAGAATTTCTTAAAACCATCTTTGCCACTACCCGGCGTTTTTTCATAACTATACCGTACCTTATCGTCCAGCATATTCATAATAAAGGTAACGTCTTTCCGACTGATGGCATTGATCAAGTCATTGCGAAAAGCATTAAAATCAGCACGTAACTGACCTTCATCTACCGGATTGATTCTTCCAGCTTCTCTAACAGATACGCTGGGCATTTTTTTACCCGACTTCAATTCTTCTTCGGCTTTTATTTTATTCGCAACAGCCAGACTTGCTGCATTTTCGATAGAATCAAGGCGAGCCTGCGTTGCTCTTTTCTCAGCTTCTAATTGTTCCAGCTTTTGCTTATTGGTCACGGATTCGCATTGTACAAACATAAGTCCGACCAATAGGACAAGTATAGATACTGTGATATTTTTCATCGATGTTTTTTTATTCTATAATTCTTTCACTGGCAAATTTATACAAAAAAAGAGCTTGGGCAAAATGGAAAGAATTAATTTTAATAAATGCTTCTTCGTCCACCGATTTATAATACACTCATTTGGATTGGAATTTTATACCCTAAAAGTCTACGGCTTATGTATAAGTCGTATTAAAGAAATCATGTTGTATCAAAAAGTAAATACGCCTCATACATGATATAAAATTTATCTAAGCCTCGCTTCATGGTCATCGGTCCTGGTGGTTTTTGTGATTTATATCCCTTCCATCCGCCAAGCCTCGCAATTGTCCATGCGGCGTAGCTTAGTTTATCGAAGGAGAACGGGTTTTTTAATTTATCCGTCTTTCCTTCCAAACGTTCATTGACTTTATTCAATACCTTTTGCTGATTTTCGTCAAAAACATGCTCTATTGGCGGTGCTTCTTCTAAATCTCTTGCGCTGACTAATTGCATAACCGATGTCGCAGCTTTGAAAGTCATGACTGTTTGTTTCAGTATCCCTTCAACGCTGCCAAGTTCGGTTGTTTCCTGACTAAAGCCTTTCTTTTTCATCGTACGAAAAAGCTGCTCTATGTTCCAGCGCATAAGATAGTGCTCTACAACTCTTTTTGCCTCCAAACCGTTCGCAAGTGATTTTGAACTCCAAAGTTTCCAGTGGAGTGGTTCTTCTCCCTCTGGCAGGTTCTCCCTTACTTCACGTACTTCAACTACTGACAACTCAAGCGATGGTACTGCTGTTTTTAAGCCTTCGGGTGCAAGAACCTCTACTTGACCAAAACGTAATTCAAGTTTAGCTTTCCTTGCCTTTCTCACTTTTCTTGTCCCAGATGTCCATGAATAATGGTCTAAAGTAGGTAAATCAACTTCGTAAACAAGTGCAACGGGAAACCCTCTCAGCGTTTCATTAACAGTACTGATGCCAGTCTCTGATTTAATCTTTCTATTGTGCTTCACGCGAATAGTAAACTCAGCACATAATTCTTTATTAATGTGTACAAACAACTCAAAGTCATCAGCTTCTCTGTCAAAGACATAGTTGATGCTCGCAGCCTCCGATAAAACAGCCTTAGAATTTGTCGCACCCAGTTGCCACTTATAACTCTCTTTGTCTTTTTTAGGTATATTCTGTGCTTTTTTTCCCTTACTCCTTTGCCAGAGAATTATATCAGACAAACCGATTATATAGCCATCATCGGCATCTAAGACCAAACTGGTATGGGCATGAAAACCAGGAGTTTCACCATCATTTAATACCCCGAAATTCTCAAAATCGGAAACGTGACCTTCACATTTTTTCATATTGAAACTAGTGCTGTCACTTACACACAAAATGTCTTTTCCTGATACACAATCAGTATTTATTGTACAGTTCATCTTTATCAATTCTTCGGTCTTTACTTTTTTGTTGCCGTAAAATCGATAAAAACGGTCAGCTTGAGAAACATCATTAGCAATTTGTTGTATGACAATTTTCTGCTCATGCTTCATCTGCTCGGATAATTCCAAAAAGTTAGAATAAAGTCTTTTATCATTGAATGGCTGTCGCTTTCGACTAAGCCATTTGTGGGAACACTCAAAATCTTTTTCGTGAACACTTACTGGATTAAATAATTTTGACATCCAGAAAAGTTAATACATAAATTTTAAATTTCATAATACAACTTATGCATAAGCCGTAGCCCTTCGGGGTAATCCGTAAACCAAATTAATGGTCAATTCCGTTTTTTAAAATATTTACTGAACAAGATACAACTTTTCCATTATAAAATAAATCCCTTTTTCCAAAATATGAAGTTGCCATACTGCCATAAAAGCCATACTTTTGCGAAGCGGAAAATAGTTAATGAGTTATTGAGAGATTAAGTTGATTGAGTCATCGTTGTTTTGCTGTGCAAAATAAGACCTCCAACTAATCACCAATAACCAATCACCAATCACCACAACAAATGTCACAACAAGAAGATAGTTTTAAGAAACTGGTATCGCATTGCAAAGAATACGGATTCGTTTTCCAGTCGAGCGAAGTCTATGATGGATTAGCGGCAGTGTATGATTATGGTCCTTATGGTGTAGAATTGAAAAACAACATCAAACAATACTGGTGGCAGTCGATGGTAAAGATGCACGAAAATATCGTGGGTCTTGATGCAGCCATTTTTATGCATCCCAAAACCTGGAAAGCCTCTGGTCACATAGATGCCTTTAATGATCCGATGATTGACAATAAGTCTTCCAATAAACGCTATCGCGCCGATCAATTGGTAGAAGAATATGTGGAGAAGAAGGTGATGAAAAAAGCCAAAAAAGAGATTGAAAAAGCCAGGAAGCGATTTGGCGATGATTTTGACGAGGAGCAGTATAAGGCAACCAACCCACGAGTGATGGGTTATCTGGAAAAATCAAAAACCATCCTGACGCGCCTGAATACTTCACTGACCAATGAAGACCTGGAAGACGTGAAAGCCCTCATAGAAGAACTGGAAATTGCCTGCCCGGAAAGCGGTTCACGCGACTGGACGGATGTGCGTCAATTCAACCTGATGTTCAATACGCAACTCGGAACGATAGCCGGGGAAGCTGGAAAATTATACCTCCGACCAGAAACTGCACAGGGTATTTTTGTCAATTTCTTAAATGTACAAAAAACGACCCGTCAGAAAATTCCCTTTGGAATTGCGCAGATTGGAAAGGCTTTTCGTAATGAGATTGTAGCCCGTCAGTTTATTTTCCGTATGCGGGAATTTGAACAGATGGAGATGCAGTTTTTTGTGCGTCCAGGTGAGCAACAGAAATGGTATGCCTACTGGAAAGAAGCTCGTATGAAATGGCATCAGGCGATTCATCCGGCAGAAAAACTGCAATACCACGATCATGAAAAATTAGCGCATTATGCAGATGCGGCTCTGGATATTGAGTTTGAATTTCCATTTGGTTTCAGAGAATTGGAAGGCATTCACTCGCGTACCGATTTTGATTTGAGCAGCCACCAGGAATTGTCTGGCAGAAAATTGCAGTATTTTGATTCCGAACTGGGCGAAAGTTATGTGCCTTATGTGGTGGAGACTTCTATCGGTTGCGACCGAATGTTCCTTGCGACCATGGCCAATGCGCTGATGGATGAAGTCGTTCCTGATGCAGATGGAAAAGATTCTACTCGTACCGTTTTGAAAGTTCATCCCGCTCTCGCTCCTGTGAAATGTGCCGTATTGCCTTTATTGAAAAACAAGCCTGAACTGACTGCCAAAGCCCGTGAAGTATTCAATGACTTGAAATTTTCTTTCAATTGTCAATATGATGAAAAAGATGCCATTGGTCGTCGCTATCGTCGTCAGGACGCGATTGGTACGCCTTATTGCGTGACGATTGATTTTGATACCTTGGAAGATAATACTGTTACGCTCCGCGACCGTGATACCTTGGAGCAAGTAAGGGTATCGATAGGAGAAGTGGCAGCGATGGTGAGTGAGAAAGTGAGTATGAGGACTTTACTGGTTTAACTGTACTGACGACTTTAGCCGTCAAGTGAATTTTATTTATTTTTTGACCATTACTAAAGTACTCATAAATTGCACTTTACTCTCTGCGACGGCTAAAGTCGTCGTTACAGTATTCGTGGTCAGCCTGTAAAGTCGCTGGTACGATTTGAATATGGAAACACAACGCACCTTCAATATCGAACTCCTGCTGGTGGGCATCCTTCTTTTGGGTGCGGTGGTGCGGTATTGGGGCATTCATTTTGGCTTACCACATACCATGGTGCGACCAGATGAGCAGCACTATATTTATGCTGCCATGCAGCTCATCAATGGTAATCGTGCGGGTTATTTTTATGAATATCCTTCCTTGTTTTTTTACCTCCTGACGGCTGCTTATATCTTGTATTATGCCATTGGTCGATTATTTGGCCGATTTGGATCTTTGGAGGATTTTATTTACGAATATGCGACCGACCAGACGGCTTTCCACCTGATACCACGCGCTTTGTCGGCTTTTGCTGGTGTGGCGACTATTTATGCTGTTTATAAAACCATGCGTCGCCTGTTTCGCAGTGAAAAAACGGGTTTGGTTGGTGGTTTTTTCATGTCTTTATGCTACCTACATGTACGCGATTCGCACTTTGGAGCGATGGATGTCATTATGACTTTTTTCATCATCGCTTCTTTCCATTTTATTATAAAAAGTAATGACGAGTGGAGTCTGAAAAACTACCTACTGGCAGGCTTACTAGCAGGACTGGCGACGAGTACTAAATATGCTGGCGTGTTTCTCGTTGTTCCAATGGGTTTAGTTCATATCTTCAAAGTACTGGAACATAAAATGCCCTTATACCGAATGTTCTTTGACCGGCGAGTCTTCAGTTTTGCTTTTGCTTTGGTGCTGGGTTTTCTGGCGGGTACGCCCTATTTCCTGACAGAATATCCCGCGTATGCCAGCCGTATTTTCACCCGCTTCGACCTGATGGATACGCAGAGTCCGAGCCTCGGTATTGGCTGGTGGTATCATCTTAAATTTTCGCTGTGGCATGGACTGGGCTGGGGTTTGTATTTGGCCGCTTTCGCTGGAATGATCTTATACTTTATACGCGACTGGCGTCGTGCTTTGATTTTGGTCAGCTTTCCGCTGGTGTATTATTGGTTTGCTGGAAAAGGGCATACCGTATTTTTGCGATACATGATTCCGGTATTGCCATTCATGTGCATGACGGCGGCTTATTTTGTTTTTGAAGCTTATCATTTTTTAAAAAAGAAATTTTCTTATCGGACAACAGTTCTGGGAACAGGTTTACTTATGACAATTATCTTGTTTCAGGGAACGTATAATTTGTGGCATTTTAGTCGGCTGATTGTTAAGACTGACAGCAGATTGCTGGGCAAGGCATGGGTGATGGAAAACATTCCGCAGGGCAGTTCGATTTACCAGCATGGCGGTGGTTCGGAATATGCTCAGTTGCAACTTCCACATACACTGGAAATGATAGAAAACAAATTGGCGAAAGCCAAAAAAAGAGGCGAAAGCGGGCGAGTAGAGCAGGCACGCATCCGCCACCTCAAAGAAACCAAGTTGACTGGATATAGTCTATTTTCATTCAAAGATTCGCTCGTCGTGGCAGTGGATAGTTTGCCTGATTATATGATTATTCACGAATATCCGCTTATGGAATTTTCGCCTCCGTCAGATATTGTTCAAAAATTACTCAACACTCAATATAGTTCCATACACCACATATTTTCCGTAAATAGCGAGCATTCTGGCAATCAATATGATCAGCACGATGCCTTTTTCCTTCCTTTTTCTGGCTTTTATGATGTAGAACGACTTGGAAGCAATATTATAATATATCAAAAAAAATAGACTAAACTCCTAAATATTATGTATTTTTATCTTCTAAATTAGCACATTAAGAAAACTCTACCAGCAAAAGTCTTTTTGACATAGCTTATTAATAATCTTATATCCACAACTTATAGGTTATTTTTCATACTTCTTACAAACTATTTTACACCCAAAATATAAGATGCCTAAAGATGTAAAAGATCATATTAGTTTTATTAATCACGGTCAGGAAGAACACATATTCCTACTATCTACCTTTAAAAGAGTACTCAGAATAACCATCTTCTCCAACTCTTTACTCGTGGTCACTGGCTTTTTATTGAATTGGTTGGGCTTTTCTCTGATTTTCGCCATCCTTATCCTCCCCTGCATCGTCGCTCATTTTTATCTAAAAAAAGGAAAGCTGCATATAGCTCACCATATCATGTCTTTAAGCTTCGGAATCGGATTTTTAATGATTCCTATTTATATCGGAAAGATTTATGTACTTATATTGGGCTACTTGATTATTTTAATTATTGCACCGATTATTTTCAAATCAAAAAAAGTAATAGCCACCTATCTTGTGCTTAGTTTTCTAGGCATTTTTACCTACATTTTTTTATGTATTAAGGATACATTACCTCCTTTAAGTCATTCATTATATATTGAAGCTATATTCTTATTTTCCATGGCAATTTTCGCGTATCAACTCCTCTATCTTTATTTGATTCCACGGCAAAAAATCCTTAAAGCACTTGAAGAAAGAAAGACCTTTTTGAATCAGGTACTTGACATTTCTCCTAATTCTATTTTCACTAAAAACATAAAGGGTGAATATACTTTTGCAAATAAGCACTTTAGAGCCGCACAATGGGTAGGAGATGCGGATATTATTGGAAAAACACACAAGGATCTTTTTAGTGTTCGCGAATATGCAAAACAGATTCCTGAAGAAGATCAGAAAATTATAGCCTCAGGCAAACCTGTATTAGATGCGATAGCTCCCATTATAAGCAAAGATGAGAAGACACGGTGGGTGCAATATTCCAAAGTACCCATCAAAGATAAAAATAAGCAGGTGGTGGGTATTCTTTGTATAACAAAAGACATTACTGAACATAGAATGGCAAATTTGGCACTCCAGGAAGGAGAAGCAAAATATCGCCAAAAATGTGAAGAGTTGGAGAAGTATATTGCCTCCAATATGCAATTGGAAAATTTTGCTTATCTGGCTTCCCATGACCTGAAAGAGCCTGTTAGAAGTATTGTAAGTTTTAGTCAGCTCTTACAACGTAAAGCGGCTGACAAGTTGAATGTAGAAGAGAAAGAATATTTAAATTTCATTATTTCTGCTTCTAAAAACATGAGTACCCTTATAGATGATTTATTGCGATACTCACTGGTTGATGCTATGGATCAAAACAGAACAAGTTTCCCTCCTACTCTCCTACTAGAAGTTATTATGTTGGAATTATCTGCTCGAATCAATGCGACCCAGGCAACTGTAAAATATGAAAATCTGCCCGACCATATTGAAGCTGATCGTACACAAATTAAACAATTGTTTCAAAATCTAATTTCTAATGCGCTTAAATTCCGCAATCCAGCTATCCCTCCAGTCGTAACGATATCAGGTGAAAAGCTAGATCATTTTTATCAGTTTAGTGTAGCAGATAATGGAATTGGTATTGCCCCAGAGTTTCATGAGCGTATTTTCCTACTTTTTCGCAGACTACACCATAAAGAGGACTACGAAGGCACAGGCATTGGACTGGCTATATGCAAAAAGATTGTAGAACAGCATGGTGGACGAATATGGCTGGAATCGGAAGTAGGACAAGGAACAACTTTCCATTTCACTATTGCACATTAAGTTTGGACATTGAAAAATTAGGATATTGGGTATTGGTTCAGGCAGCAAATTCAGAAGAAGGGTTGATTCTTGACATCATTTATAGACTGGGAAAAAAGATTGCAGGAACTTGAAGACACACCTATTGTCACAAATTACGAAACCCTGCTTATTGTCAATTATGTGGCACAAATCATTGACCAGGAAGTGAATGAAAACAGCCTGCATGAAAATCCATCTTTTATGATTATCTGGGTACTGATTCTGATGATAAATACCTGGTCTTGCAGGAAGAAAGCGGACATGTTATCTCGGCAATAGAACCTGTGAAATTCTTTGAGACAGTCCAGACCTTTGTGGAAACTTATAAATGATCGGGTTTACCAGGCATAAAATTCTCTCTTTTTAGAGTACTTTTCAATATTTATAGTATTTTCATGCTTAGGTTTCTTAGACCCGATACATTATGAATTTTAAAACACCAGATCATGAATAATATAGTCGTTCTTGCACACAATAAAAAGAAAGCCGAATTGAAAGATTTCCTGAAAGAACGAGAAGAATGGCTTTGGGGCAGGTCGCTCATAGCCACCGGACGTTCGGCAGAACTACTGGAAGAAGCTGATTTAAAAGTTCCTTTGCGACATCTAAGTCCAGGTAAGTCGGGCGGCTATGAGCAAATTACAGAACTCATAAAATCAGGAAAAGTAGATATGGTTATCTTTTTTCAAGACCATGAAATTAAAGAGCAATATCACATGGATATTCTCAATCTACTGGAAGCTTGTAATATGTCGAATATTCCGTTGGCGACCAATTCTGCCAGCGCGGAGTTGTTGATTATTGGATTGATTCGTAAGCAATATGCGGAGAGCAGAAAGGTGAGGTGAAGGGATTGTATAATTGTGTGATTGAGGAATTGTAAAACGCCCAACAACAATTTTACAATTATACAATCAAGCAATTACTCATTTTCAGTCCTGCATTTTTTCTCCAAAAGACAGATCACCTGCATCCCCCAAACCAGGAACAATATACGAGCGTGCAGTCAATTCTTCATCGATTGCGCCTGCCCAGATTTCTACATTTTTAGACAAATTTCGCTTGATATGATTGATACCTGATGTCGTTGCAATGGCGGTGGCAATATGTATCTTGGAGGGTGTTCCGTGGGTCATTAATTCTTGTATGGACACTGCAATAGATGCGCCAGTTGCCACCATAGGATCACAAACAATCAGCACTTTACCATTGAGGTTAGGACAGGAAACATATTCCAACTTGATTTCAAATGTTCCATCTTTATGGTGTTTCCGGTAAGCGGAGATAAAAGCATTACCAGCAGAGTCGAAGTAATTCAAAAGACCTGTATGCATGGGTAGCCCAGCTCGCAATATAGTTGCCAAAACTATATTATCCTGCGGCATTTCAATTTCTGCAATCCCCAATGGCGTCTCTACTTCTTTTGGCGTATACTCCAATGTCTTGCTAATTTCATAAGCCAGCACTTCCCCTACCCGTTCCAGATTTCTTCGAAAACGCATCATATCGGTCTGCACAGCAGCATCTCGTATCTCAGCGATAAAGCGATTGGCAATGGAATTGGTCTTACTTAGGTTGTGTAGCATATTGTTTTTTGTTTTGACTTGAGTTGTTTAATAGACAAATATAGTATCTAACTTTCCAACTTTTGTATGTTTCTATCAAAAAAATGAATGGATGAGTGAATGAAAAATCGGGACTTGGGAAAAGTTGAAGGAAATCTGTGGTCTAATCCTCTTATCGTATCGTGATGTTATGGGGCAGCAGAACTCCTTTTATTTTTGTATTTTTGTAAAAAATAAATCTATGACGGTAGTAATCAAAAAGTCAATGGATAGAGAAACTGTCCGAAAAATTATCGCCAGCCTGTCTAAGGCTAAGCGATTTGATGCAAAAAAATATTGCGGGACTATTCAGTTAAAGGCATCGCCCCTTGACATCCAAAAGAAGATGCGAGATGAGTGGGAATAGTATTTTAATTGATACTAATTATTTATTGAAATGGGGTGAAATTATTTATCTTTCTCACCTTTTAAGTTAAGTTTAAAATGAAATTAGTAGAGTTTTCTTATGATGACGGCTCGTGGAGGTTAGAAAATCTACGGTTGAAAGATGTGAATTTGCTTGTGGGAAGAAGTACTACAGGGAAGTCAAGAACGTTATCTACTATATATCGTTTATGTAAATTCATAGAACAAAAAATAGAGTTGAAACAAGGTCTATTTTGGTATATGAAGTTCATAAACAAGAAACAACAAAAAATCGAATATAACTTCACATTAGAACTTTCTACCTTGAGAAAGGTACTCGAAGAAAAAATATTCGTTGATGGAGAGCAAGTACTAGACAGGGAATATGATTTAACAGGAGATAGTGGTAAAGCAAAGTTGAAATCTAAAATAACTGGAGAATTCGATGAAATTTATCCTCCAAAGAATAAATTAGTTTTGCATGTAAGACGAGATGCAAAACACTATCCTTATTTGGAAGATATAGCAATTTGGGCAGAAAATTCATACGGGTTTAGATTTGGAAATAGTCATGTTTACAATCGTGACTATCAACATAATTTACTTGTCACAATAGAGTTTGCTCCACATTATCTTCAGGATTTAGACGAAGAAAGAAAGGACAACATCATTACTAACCTGAAAAAAGTTGGCTATAATGTCGAAAGAATAGATGTCGAAAAAGATAATTCAAAAACTCTTCCGACTATATATATATGGGAACAAGGAGTAGGGAAATTGACACATTATGAGTTGTCCCAAGGTCTTCTAAGAACATTATCAATTTTAATTTATTTAGAATACCTCCTTTATAAGGAAAAGCCAACAACTATATTAATAGACGACCTTTGCGAAGGACTTGATTACAAACGTGCGATAAGATTAGGTAAACTCATTTTTGAAAAGTGTAATGACAGTAACATACAGCTCATCGCAACGTCAAATGATAACTTTCTGATGGATGCAGTCGACATCAAGCATTGGAATTTGCTGACCCGTGATGGAAGTATTGTTCATGCCATCAATTATGAAACAAGTCCTGAACTTTTCGATAAATTCCGCCTGACAGGACTTTCTAATTTTGATTTTTTTGCTTCTGACTACCTCAAACAGCAAGTATGAAAACCGCTATCTTTGTAGAAGGACAGACAGAGTTAATACTAGTCAGGGAAATGTTGTTGAGGTTGTTTAGCTATCAAAATATTCATTTGGAATGTTATACTCTTTTTACTGATAGTAAATTTCAAAGTACTGAATATTCCTCTGGTAATGAAGAGGCAGAATTCTATTTCCAAATCCTCAACGTGGGTAATGACAATGCTGTATTATCAAGGCTTTTAAAGCGAGAGAAATACCTTTGGAATATTGGCTTTGACAGAATTATAGGCTTACGTGATATGTACTCAAAGGCTTATCGTGAATACACAAAAGGAAATCAAATAAAGCAGACTGCCAACCAACTGTTTATTCAAACCCACCGTGAAACCATAGACAATAAAGCGCAACAACCCGATAAAATTTTCTTTTCATTTGCCATCATGGAGGCAGAATCTTGGCTACTTGGTATTCCCGAAGCCTTTGAGCGAATGGATGGAAAATTAACACTTGAAAATATTAAAGAGAAAATAGGGTTTAATCTCAAAGATACTGATTCTGAAGTCATATTTTTCCATCCTGCAAATGAAATTAAAGCCATTTTTGAACTCGCCGGAAAAAATTATAACAAAAGCAAAGGTGATTCCTACGCAATGGTGAGTAATATCAATAAAGAAGATTATGAAGCTCTGAATGAGAATGAAAAATGTGCTTCATTTTCTACTTTTTACAGCTACTTGCCAAGTATTAATGGTGAATAGCGTCATTGATACTTAGCAATTTATTCGGTATGAAGTTTAGGTTTCCGCCCACGCATCAACAAATAATACAAAACAAAAGCCACCGCAAAACCAGTAAACCAAGACAAGGTATATAAGAAACTCAGTTGTTCTACAAACAAACCAATCAAAGCAATCGCCACACCACCAAGCAATGCCCACATCGCAGCCATATTAAAACCACTACTATAAGTATAAGCTCCGTCTGTTTTAAACAAGTCGTTTACACTCAATGTCTTTTTGCGAATGACAAAATAATCGCAAAGCAAAATAGCCAAAACAGGCCCGAGGAAACCACTCACAAAAATCAGTAAGCCACTAATTTCATTAAGGATCCACCAAGGACAAACGACAATGCCGAGAATCGCAGCAATAATTCCACCTGTTCGGAAACTAATTTTTGAAGGCAATACATTGGAAAAAGCATTCGCGGGTGCGATGACGTTAGCCGCAATATTGGTACTCAGTGTCGCAATAATCATCAGAATTTGTGCAATGATAACGACGACTGGATTACTAAATTTAGCCAGCAAACTCACCGGATCCCAAGGCGCTTGGTCTGCGACGAGGATGTCTCCAAAATTGATAACCGCTGCACAGGTGACAAAAATTCCGACAAAGGAAAACAAAGCCATCGTACCAGGCAAGCCAATGAATTGTCCCATGACCTGATTGCGCTGCGTTTTGGTAAAACGGGTAATATCGGCAATGCTAATCGCCATAGTTGCCCAAAAGCCGACCATTGCGGTAAGCCAAAGCAAATAACTCCATATTTTGCTACTGAAAGTTGGTTTAGGAGCTTTAGGCGTGACGGCTACTGCGGAGGATTCGAGCAGTGTTGCACCATTTGTTTTTCTGAATTTTACCAGTAGTTTTTCTCCGGCTGTCGCCAAATTGCCTGTAAGGGGAATCGTATTATTGTTGGGCTCAAAAACTGCCCAGTCCGTTTGTCCGCCAGGATAGATAAGTTGGTATTCATTGGCTTTCGGCTGACCTGCTTTGTCGGTGATTGGAAATAAAGAAAGGCTGTTGTTCTCCAATACCGCAGTCGGCTGTGCGAGCTGTGCGCTTTGCTTCAATACAATGCCAAAACCACCCGCTGCCTGTGCGCCCCACACAATAAGCGCGATGCCCATAGCAATCAAAATCGGTGCAGCAAATTTTTCAAGCCACTTGATACTTTCGGTGCCTTTCCATATAAAAAAGACATTGAGCAACCAAAACAAAGCAAAGCCGACAAACTTACCAAAACCCAGCCCTTCCGTAGGCGTCGCGCCCGTCGCTGCACACCAAATCGCATAAAAAGCCAGTCCACCAATCCAAGTCTGTATGCCAAACCAGCCGCAAGCCACCAGCCCACGCACCACCGAAGCCAGATGTATGCCCACCGTCCCAAACGCCGCCCGTCCAATCACAGGAAAAGGGATGCCATACTTTACACCGGGATGCCCATTCAACACCATCGGCACTGTAATAATGACATTGCCCAATGCAATAATAATCAGTGCTTCCAGCCAGCTTAGTCCGCTTTTTATCATGTAAGAAGCCAGCAGATAAGTCGGAATACAAACGGCCATGCCGACCCAGATAGCCGCCATGTCCCAAAGCCCCCAACTACGCTCATTGACTGGTGTAGGGGCGAGGTCTTCGCTGTATAGGGGCGAGTTCGTGAGGTCTTCAGTGATTTGGTTTTTGGACATTGATTTTGGTTTTTGTTGACTTTTACTACGGTGTTTTAGGTTCTAATGCCAGCGTTAGTTGTTCAGGTGTTTTATATGTTACCGTTTGGGTTGTGAGTTGTGATTCACTCGATTTTATACGTCGTTTCATTTCCTTATTTGGAATGCTGTCTTTCAATTTTACATTTGATAGCAAAGCTTCATAGACTGCATTTCTATTCGTTTCTTTTCCGCCAACATGATAGAAATGCTCTTTCGTGGAAATGGAGCAATCTTTCCATACTGAAAATATGTAGTCATTGGTTCTGTATTTATTACTCAACCAGGTAGAAAGAATGAATTTTGCTTTGGCATCTGTTAAGCCATTTTTCAATAATATTTCTTCCTCTTCCGACCATGAATCAAAATAATCCACATGTCTTCCTATGTAGGGCGGGTCTGAATACACAAGGTCATTCTCGCCCATTTCAGATAGCGTCTCTTTAAAATCCTGATTTTTAAATGTATAATCTCCAGCATCAATGATCTGACTTATATTTTCTACCTGATTGGTAATTTTTGTAACCAATGCTTGCGCAAAACGATTAGGTTTTTTACAAAAAGGGACATTATATCCTCCTTTTTTATTAAATCTCATCATCCCATTAAAACAGGAACGACTCAAGAATAAAAAGTCAAGTGGACTGCCTGTTTCATTGAATCTACTTCGAACATCATAATAGTACTGCCCTTCAGAAGACAATAGCTTTTTGCCTTCTTCTCTTAGGTACTCGCGTACCATTAAACTGTCGATTTCTTTATTTTTTAAAGCAGTATAAAATCGGATTAAATGTGGGTTGCTGTCGCATAATAGTGCTTTTTGAGGTCGGATATTAAAAGCGACTACACCTGTTCCCATGAATGGTTCAACCCACCTTTCATATTCCAATCCTTCTACATTGGAATGTATCCATCCAGCGAGTTTGGTCTTAATACCTTGTGATTTTATGGGGGGGACGAATATTTTCATTTTTTTCTTCTTTTTGCTCCTTTTGCGACAACTTTGTCTATCAAGTCTGTTCTTCCTTTAAATTCAAGAAAGTCCCAAATATTGGTAATTTTGACAACTTCACCAGCTTTTATCATTGTTGCTGTGCCATAGTTAATCCAATATTCATCAAACCATTCTTCTCCAAGTTTACTAAAAACACCATTTCCTGCTTTTAAATCTTCTATGTCTTTAATTGAGCCAATATTTGCTGTGTTACCCGAACCTTGGCTATCACTGGCTATTTTCCATTTTGGCGCAGCAAAAAAATCAAAATCTTTAATCACAGATGTGATGGATTTTAAATGTTCTACTTTTGTAACCTGTCGTGCGCCGATAAGCTTATCTCCATACTCTTCCTCAAGTTCATTGACTTGAAAAACTTCGGTTTCAGCTAAATCGTCATCAAAATCTACCCTTGTATAAATTATTCCCAAGCAGTAATGCCCAGTATATTGATTGTAAGGAAATTGAATATTTTTGTCTTTATCTCTTTCTTTGAAATAGCTTCCATGACTTCCAAGTGTAAATCCTGTTGATTTGTTTTTTCTGCGAAAAGTTGTTTTCAAATCAAGCGCAAATTTAATTGCATCATTTTCTTTATGAACCAATGTAAGGTCAGGATACCAATTCTGGTGTTCTGCCAGAATTATTTTGTAACCTGATTTTTCTGCAAACCTCAATAGTTCTGGAAAAATATGTATTTCTAAAATTTTTGAAACAATTTTAGTGTCAGAGGAAATAGTGTAGATGTTTTTATAAATATCAATAAATCCTTTAATAGTCCACTCTCCCGTGTCAGTTGAGACGTATTGTTGCAACTCTTTGACAAACTCATTTAAAGCGTGTTCAAATTCGATTGTATATTTTTTCTTTTGGCTCATCTTCCTTAATTACGAACTAATTTCTCACAAATCCCTACTATTTACTTAATTCCACCAGATTCGATGAAATTGTTTCTCATCGTATCAGCTCATATTTCCAACTCAACTCTTCTAAATCTGATGCCGTGAAAATCTCGCCTGGCTCCATAATCGTCTGTTCGATTTTTTCTTTGAATACTTTTTTCACCTTGTTCGAACTTAGCCATTGACTGATTTGCTGGCTGAATTGCTCATCAAAAAAGAAATGCGTAGCTTTCAATTCTCCACCCATTGTCATGCCCACTGCACTCAGGAATTTACTAAAATGCAGCAAACTTTCATCGTTTTCTGTTTCTTCCCATTCTTCGAGCAACATGGCTACATCAAAATTGCCTTTATGAAACATCAATAATACATCGACAGGCGATATAGATTCTTTTTTATTTTGTGAGGTCAAATAATTTTTAAAAAACAATAGCGCAAATTTGTCCAATAGCGCTTTTTCTTCTTTCCTCCAATCAGAGGCTTTAAAATATCCAAACCTGCTTAAGGAAAGCAGCGGTTCAAAAGACGGAAATTAATCGTTTTTGACCAGCTCTAAGTATCTAGGCGCAAAGTATTTTAACTCCCTTAAATTTAATCGTTCTGGTCTGGCTGCATCCTGATATTCTTCTAGTAATTCCAACGGAATTTCTCTTAATGGCATTGACTTTAATTCCGCAGCATGACTTTCTTTCATACAACAAATCGTACAGGCATCAAGGTATTCTCCGGGTTGGTTTCCTGAAAATAGCTGGTATGCCTGTTCAACGATGTTATTTAATTCTTTCAATGCCACTGTCTAGATTGAACTACCGAATGGGATGTTTCACATTGTCTCTCATTCATCATTCATAGTTCATCATTTATCATTAAAAACTACTGCGTACACCCTCCAGTCCCTGTACTAAACTCCGCTCCAGGCTGCACTTCAAATCCAATAGCCAGTTCGACCAAATCACCCGCATTGAAAATAATAGCCGCTCCTGAATTAATGACTTGTGAAGAAGAGATTTGCTCTACTGATTCATAAGTCAGCATATCTCCAGCTTGGCTAGGTTCCATCATAATACGGTTTACTTCACAAACATCGCAATAGTCAGGAATGTTATTTCCATCTCTGTCAATATTGTCATCAAAGCCGGGGCATGCATCTATCGCATCGCAAAAGCCGTCATTATCCGAATCGCCAATACCAGCGCAAGGATCAACGACATCAGCAACAAATATCCTGATTTCAAAAAATAGCCCTTCAAAACTGGAAATGGTCAATTCATCAACAGTCAGTGAAGAAGTATTGTCCAGAATCATGGTTTCGGGCGAACCTACAGTCGTATTGCTTGTGTTCAAAACAGAAAATCCACCGCTAAGCAAAGCCGCTTGTGAACAACCCGTCCCGCAATAATCAGTATGATCCACTTCTATTTTTTCAATGTTGCCCAGACTGCTCAAATCAACGGACAGTGTAGCTGGGAAAAGCCATAATTCTCCACCATTTGCAGTGGAATAATCGTAAAAACAACTACCTGAATTATCGACCATTTGTTGTGGCACGCCTTCTTCTGTAAAAATCGTAAAGCAACTTGTTGGTGGCGCAGAGGGATCGTCGAAAGAAATGACAATTGGATTGCCTATACCTATTTGTGCAAAACTGCTGTTGAAAAAACCTGAAAAAAACAATGTTAATAGGGTGTACAAGAGGGCTGTGTGTTGAATCCTTGTTCTCATAGTGGTGTGTATTAAAATTGTTTGTAACTGTTTCGTCCATAGTCTATGGTCGATAGTCCATAGCTGTCTTGTTTAATAATATTCCAGTTTGTAAATTTTACACGCATTTTGCAAAGCAAAATGAAATACTGAAACGACTTGAATATTTAGAAATAGCCATCGACCATGGACTATGGACCATCGACTTAAACTGTTACAATTTTAAAAAATCATCATTATTTCAAACACAAGCTTCATCCGCAATAGCAATCGCCTGGGAAAGAATATCCATTCCCTTATCCACTTCTTCCTCCGTAACAATCAAAGGTGGAGCAACGAAAATAAAATTCCATTTCACGAAAGTGAACATGCCCAATTCGCGTATCTTGCCAGCCACTTTGCTCATCACGCCCATTTCTGATGGCTTGGCATTCCAGGGTGCCATCGGTTCTTTGGTTGCTCTGTTTTTGACCAACTCAATACAGCCTAGTAAACCCGTATTGCGCCAGTCGCCGATAGATGGATGTTTATCGCTCAGTTCAGCGACTTTTTTATTGACGTATTGTTCCATTTGGACTGTCCGTTCTATCAGGTTGTCCGTTTCGTAAATATCCAAAACGGCTGTTGCAGCCGCACAAGACACCGCATGAGCAGAATAGGTCAGCCCAAGTGGAAGGTAACGGTCGTTGAAACTTTCTGCAATTTCTTTTTGCACGATAATCCCACCAAGCGGAAGGTAACCAGAAGTCAATCCTTTTGCCACGCACATAATGTCGGGCGAGATGCCATGATGATCTACACCAAACCATTTTCCAGTCCGCCCAAAACCGCTCATGACTTCATCTATAATCAGCAAAATGCCGTATTTGTCACAAATTTCGCGTACTTTTTTCAGGTAGAAAGGCGGATATTTTATACAGCCCGATGAACCTGATTCACCTTCCATGACAATCGCTGCAAAATTCTGTGGTCCTTCATAGCGCAAAACCATTTCAAGATTTGCTGCTGCCCGATCGCCACATTCCTCGACAGAGGAAGAATACCAGGGGCAACGATAAGCATAAGGATTTTGAACATGCACAATATTTGGTGCCTGTTGGCTATCAACTGCCAGTTTTCGTGGATCGCCGCCAGCCGTCATAGCCGTGAGTGTTGCCCCGTGATAAGCACGATATTGACACATAATTTTATGCCGACCGGTGTATAATCGAGCCAGCTTAATTGCGTTTTCAATCGCCTCTGCACCACCCAATGTAAAGAAGGTTTTGTCCAAACCATCCGGCGTGATTTCGGCTAATTTTTTCCCAACCTCCCCACGTGCATCTGTTGCCATACTTGGCGACACAAAGCTGAATTTCTCCATTTGCTGTCGCACCGCTTCTGTGACTCGCTGATCCCCATGACCAATGTTAACATTCATCAATTGAGAAGAAAAATCAATGTACGGCTTATCGTATTTGTCGTATAAATAAACGCCCTTTGCCCGCTCTACCTGAATCGGATTTAAGCCGCCCTGTTTTGACCAGGAGAAAATAGTATGGTTGAGGTTATTGTGCAGGGAGGTTTGTGTGTTTGTTGCTACTGTCATTTTTTGTTATTTTTTATTGCGAGTTGCGGGTTGCGGGTTGCGGGTTGCGAATTGTTGGATTATAACTCGTTAACCCGCAACTCACCAACTCGCAACTCGATTAACTCATCCAATTCGTCCAGGCATCTGGATTCCATTTCGTGGTGCGTTTTTTCAATTTTGTCCAAAAGAGAATAGAACTTTTTCCTGTGATGTCGGTCACGCCAAATTTGGATTCATTCCAACCGCCAAAAGGGAAAGGTTCGCGGGGGACGGGTACGCCAATATTCACGCCCACCATACCTGCACTTACACGCTCCATGACATAGTCTGCCAGTCCGCCATTTTGTGTAAACACAGAAGAGGCATTGCCATAATCAGAGCTATTTTCTATACGAATCGCTTCATCCAAATCATCTGTACGCATGATCGCGAGAACAGGCCCGAATACTTCTTCTTTGGCAATATTCATATCAGGCGTCACATAATCAATGACGGTTGGTCCAACATAAAACCCGCCTTCTTTGCCTGCTACAGTGGCATTTCGACCATCTACCAGCACTTTTGCGCCAGCAGCTTCGGCTTCTGTGATGTAACGTTCTATGCGTTCTTTGGCTTCTTTTGAGATAACTGAACCTAAATTATTTCCAGCCTGAATGCTGCGAGTGACTTCGCAAAGTCGCTCTACAATATGGTCAATCTTGCCCACTCCGACCATCGCGGAAGCTGCCATACAGCGTTGCCCAGCACAGCCCGACATGGATGCAGCGATATTGGTGGCTGCCATTTCTACATGGGCATCTGGCAATACGATCAGGTGGTTTTTGGCGCCGCCCAATGCGACACAACGCTTGAAATTGGACGTTGCGCGGGCATAAACAATCTTAGCCACACGAGTCGAACCGACAAAAGATACCGCATCTATTTCAGGATGGTCGCAGATGGCTTCCACGATTTCACGATCGCCATTCACCACATTTAATACGCCATCAGGCAGCCCAGCTTCTTTTAGCAATTCAGCTATTTTTCCACCACTTAGCGGCGTTTGTTCGGATGGTTTTAAAATCATACAGTTGCCCAGTACCAGCGCATTCGGAATGGTCCAGAGTGGCACCATGTGTGGAAAATTGAAAGGCGTAATCGAAGCGACAATACCTACTGGCACGTGCGTCGTTCGACATTCTACGCCTTTGCTGACTTCCTGAACTTCGTCATTGACCATCTGAGGCATAGAACAGGCAAATTCGGTGAGTTCGATACCTTTAAAAACTTCTGCGCGGGCTTCCCCTTCTATCTTTCCGTTTTCCAGTTGCACCAGCTCGGTCAGTTCATCTATATTGGCAGCCAGCAGTTCGCGGAATTTATAAAAAACCTGTACTCGTTCTTTTAGTGTCAGTCCTGACCAGGCAGGATAAGCAGCTTTAGCCGCAGCAACGGCTTGGTCTAAGTCGCTCTTGGCCGACATGGGTACATTGGCAATTACTTCACCCGTTTGCGGACTGAGGACTTCCATTTCCCGATGTTGCCCATTGGTAAATTTTCCGGCGATGAAATTTTGATTGGCTTTGCCTATTAATGTTTTTGTTGTCATATTTATAATTTTAAAATTCCAAAAAGGAAAATTCCAAATTCCAAAAAACTGTTTATCTGATTGTTGCAAGCAAGGTAATCAGCTTTGCAAGTTACAAAAAATGAGGTGTTTTACACAAATTTGAAAGCTGGGTTTCTTGTTATTTTCAATATAAATGAAAAAAAGTTGCCTGAAATTTATGGAAAAAATGTGTTTTGCCCCTCTTTATATATGTGGGAACAATAAAAACAAACCAGGATGTATTGTGGAAAGGTATCATCGAGAGTTTATTTGATGACTTTTTACGCTTTTTTTATCCTGACGATATGGATCAATTTGATTTGGAAAAAGGCTTTGAGTTTTTGGATAAAGAACTAAATGTCTTGTTTAGGAAATCGAATAGTCGTAGGCGTTATGCTGATAAGCTAGTCAAGGTTTACACTCGTGGCGGGCAAGCAAAATGGATTTTAATCCATATAGAAGTACAAGGTTATAGTGACCCAGATTTTGCCAAACGAATGTTCAACTATTATTATCGGATACAGGATAAATATCAGCAGCCGATTGCTGTATTGGTTATTTATACGGATAATCGGCCTGGATTTCACCCCAAAGAATACATCCAGTCTTATCTGCGTACAGAGGTGCGATATAAATTTCCGACATACAAATTACTGAATAAAACGCTGGAAGATTTTGCGGATAAAAGCAATCCCTTTGCAGTTGTAATGGAAACCGCATGGTATGCTTTGAAGGAAGATAAACTTGGTGACGAGCATAAAGCGGCACTCAGGATTCGTCTGATTCGCAGGTTGTTCGGGTTGGGCTATACCAAAAAAAGAATTAACTACCTTGTTGATTTTATCGTCGCATCCGTCAATTTTGAAAATTCTGAAATAAACCGTAAATTTGAAAACGAAGTAGATATTATTTTACAAAAAAGAAAACAGATGGGTATTCGAGAAGCTATTTTGCTGGATGCAAGGGAACAGCGGGCTGCCAAGTTAGAACAAGAGGTAAAGGAAGAGTTCGAGTTACGCAAGGAGGAATTACTTGCACAAGAGTTCGAGTTATGGAAGGAGGAACTACTCGCACAAGAGCTCGTGCAAAAACAAAAAATCATGATACTGAATCTTCGTAAAAAAGGATTTTCCAATGAAGAAATAGCAGAGATTATGGAGGTTGCTGTCAATGAAGTTATCCGTTTAGCAGAATAAAAATGTAAGAACCATGTTAGTCTTAGAATTGGAATCCAGATACACCATTCGGAATTATTCCGACAATATGACAGACGAAGCGTTTTATTCTTTTTGTGCTGAAAACAGAGATCTACGCATAGAAAGAGATTCGGACCGAAATGTCATTGTGATGGAACCGGTCGTCTTTGAGTCTGGTTATCATGAAGGAGAAGTTTTTGCAGAGGTCAGGAATTGGACAAAAAAACACGGAAAAGGAAAAGCATTAAGCCCGTCCACAGGCTTTACCCTGCCCAATGGAGCTATCCGTTCTTCTGATGCCTGTTGGATCAGCGAAGAACGTCTTGCTGCCCTTGACGAATCTGAAAAACAGAAATTCGCAGCCATTGTTCCTGATTTTATTATAGAAGTTCGTTCCAAGTCAGATCGACTAAAAACGCTACAAGCAAAAATGCAGGAATGGATAGAAAATGGTGTCCGACTTGCTTGGTTGATTGATGTCAAAAACCAGACGACCTATATTTATCGCGAAATAGGTGAAATCGAAATTATTGAAGGACTCGACAAAATATTGAGCGGTGAAGACATTCTACCTGGATTTGAATTTAAGTTGGACTTACTTCAAATGTAATAGAGAAACTAAGTGCCTGGACTCAACTAAACGCCACTTTCAATTTAACTAATTGGCAATAGTTTTTTTGAATTTGAATTTGACGTTTGGATTTGTATTTGTATTTCCACTTACCCATACTTTTCCAATAAGCCCACAAAGCGATACACATCTTCAAACGAGTTATACATAGGCACTGGCGCGACACGGATAACATTAGGCTCACGCCAATCGGAAATTACACCATTATTTGTCAAGTATTCATGTAAAGGCTTGCCATTTGCTCCCGTCAGGATAGAAAGCTGACAACCACGTTCTTTGGGATTTGTGGGCGTGATGATATTAAATTGATGCCCTTTTTTATTCAAATCTTCAATCAGAAATTGCATATAAGCGGTGAGCAATTCACTCTTTTTGCGTAAAGCCGCCATTCCTACTTCCTCAAACATGTCCAGACTAGCTTTGTGAGCAGCCATGCTGAAAATCTGTGCATTACTGAGTTGCCAGCCTGCCGCGCCGGGCATCGGCTGAAAACCTTTTTTCATCAAAAAACGCTCTTCTTCATTATGTCCCCACCAGCCCGCAAAACGAGGCAAATCAGGATTCAGTCGATGCCTTTCGTGAACAAAGGCACCACCAGGCCCGCCAGGACTTGAGTTCAAATATTTATAGGTACACCAAACAGCAAAATCGACATTCCAGTCATGCAATTGCATCGGCACATTCCCAGCTGCATGGGCTAAGTCGAAGCCAACAGTTGCGCCTGCTTCATGCCCAGCCTTTGTGATGCTTTCCAAATCAAAGTACTGTCCCGTATAATAATTCACGCCGCCAAACATGACCAAAGCCAACTCGTCTTTATGTTCCTCAATCGCTGATAAAATATCTTCAGTGCGCAGTATATCTTCTCCCGCTCTCGGCTCGACTTCAATAATCGCCTCTTCTGGTTGATAACCATGGAATTTGACCTGACTTTCTATGGCGTACTGGTCGGATGGAAAAGCCCCGCCCTCCATCAATACCTTGAATCGCTTACCCGCAGGGCGATAAAATGAGACCAGCAGTAAATGCAGATTGGTGGTCAGCGTATTCATAATGACCACTTCCTCCGGCTTTGCGCCAACAATTTTAGCTGCCAAAGCAGAGAAAAAATGATGGTAATCTTTCCAGGGCATATCGCCTCTAAAATGCCCTTCCACACCTTCCTTTTCCCAATGGAGCAATTCTTTTTCCAGATAAGCACGAGTATTTTTCGGCTGCAAACCGAGCGAGTTGCCACAAAAATAGAGGACTTTTTCTCCTTCGTGTTGCGGAAAATAAAATTGTTCGCGATAAGCGCGTAAAGCATCTTTTGCGTCTAATTCACGGGCATATTTAGCTGTCGTGTTGAAAGTACTTGGATTCATTGTGCGAATTTAAAGAATCCAAGAGACTTATCTTTGTTTTAAATGGTAAACTCCCAGCAAGTACTCAAATAAAGTTGTCACAAAAGCGTTACCAAGCATTCAAAAACAAGTCTTGTAAAGTAGCAATTTCCCATTTTTATTCTATTTTTGTAAATAGCATCAAGTCTAAATACAGTTAATTTCTAGCTTGAAAATGCCAAAATGTAAGGTTTAGGGTAATATATATTCAAGCTTGGTGATAGATTTTTGTAAAAAAATTGCCAAACTGTATTTATTCCTGTAAATTTGGACTGAATTAATTCATTAATATGATTGTAGAATCTTTAGTCGACAAATATTCTACGATTAAAAAAGCGCTTAAATTATGAAATTAAAAGCAACCTTTATTGCATTGTTTGCTTGTGCGTTCAGCTTCGGGCTTTATGCTCAGGCATGTTGCGTAGGACCAGGAGTTTCTTATCCTAATGGTTCAGCTTCTGCATTTACTTACACTTCTGTAGAAACTACAGGATCTACCACCATTTCTGGTGTAGGCGATCCTAATGTTATTTACATGGGTGGTGTAGGTAGCACTTCTGTTTCTACAGGAACTACTTATTCAGGAGAGTATGCTTCAAGCTCATTCTATCCTTCAAAAAGCTGTTGTCAAGGACCTGCTACAACTTACCCTACGGGTAACACAGCAACGGTTACTTCCTACAACACAGGAGGAAGCTCTTCCAGCAGCAGTTATGTTGGTGCAGGCGATCCTAATGTTATCTATATGGGTGGCGTAGGTTCTACCAGCACTTCTACTTACATCGAGCCAATGACGGTTTCTGATGTTGGAAATAGCTGTTGTGGTGGGCCAGGCATTTCTTATCCAAAGGGTAATTAAGCACTGCGCAAACACGCTAAAAATAAAAAAGGTTGTTCCTCACGGAGCAACCTTTTTTTATGTTGAAATCCCAAACAAAAAGCACCAAATTCCAAAAGTGTAAAAACTACTTTGGAATTTGGTGCTTTATATTTTGTAATTTTAGTCTATCCAGCTTCTGCAACGACTTCCTGTACTTCTGGCACCATTCTTTTCAGCATCCCTTCAATACCTGCTTTTAATGTCACGGAGGAAGAAGGACAACCACTGCAAGATCCCTGCATGATGACGTGTACCTTACCTTCCTTGAAAGATTTGAACTCTATATTGCCGCCGTCCATTTCTACGGCAGGTTTTACATAAGTATCAATTAATTCTCTGATTTTCTGTGACAATTCGGGATGCTCATCGCCTGCCTCCTGCATTGCCTGAGCTTCCATTTCTTTCTTTATAGCTTCGAAGCCCTCTTTCACCACAATTTTCCCATCCTGAATATAAGTCTTGATGAACTCCTTGAGGTTCAACATTATGTCTTCCCAGGAATAGTTAAATTCTTTGGTAATAGTGACAAAATTATTAGCAATATAAACACCTTTTACAAAAGGAAATTCAAATAAAGCCTCAGCGAGTGGCGACCATTCTTTTGCCAGTTCTTCTTCCCGAAAATCAGCCGTATTATTAGGATACAACATTCGGTTGGTCACAAACTTCAGAGATTCGGGATTGGGGGTTTGCTCCGTGTAGAGCATGACTGGTCCTTGCGTTATCGTTGACATATTTTTATAATTAAAACTTCAATATTCAAGCACCAAATTCCAAAAAGGATAATAATTTTGGAATTTGGAATTCGACATTTTAGAATTTAAAACTGCGTTATTTAGAACGTTTCTACAAAGGTAACATTTTTTTGGGGAGATGGTTGATGAATGGAAGTAGCGGTGCATAACATTTTTTACAAGCTTTCGATAAATTGGGCCGCCTTACTATCTGTAGCACTTCCTTACAACAGGCTAATGAGTTTGGAATAGTAGCTATTTACCCTAATCCAATTGGTGATCAGGCGACGATTATTTACGAAACAACGACAGGAAATAATGTTTTATTCAAAGTAGTAGATATTCTCGGACGAACATACACAGAAGAAATACTTGATGCCAAGATAGGAATGAATGTCAAAGTAATCGACACTTCTAAATTCTCTTCAGCAATGTATTTTATAGTGTTGGATGACGGTGTACAACATTCTACCGCAAAGCTACTGCGAAGGTAAACTCCTACGGCTTTTGCACCTAGATGAAAAGTAAAAGTGTTCTTTGAAAACTTTAGGGCAAAAGCCGTGTTTTTTTAACATTTTTATTTGTATATTAATAATAACAATAATTAAATTTGCAATTAATCACCCGACAACCATCATATACTGATTATACATAATCAATTATTTTAAACCATAAAATAAGTCTCACTAAAAGACTTACTTCTTTTTTTAGCTATGAAATCTATAAAAACACTTATTTATTTGTCTTTGATTTTGTTTAGTACGATGGCTTTTTCACAGGCAAACATCAAATCAGTTGATGTCTCCTATGTTCAGAATCGATTAACTAATTCTTCCAGTGTAATTACTGATGATTTTTCAAATTCTCTGACGATTACTTTGCCTTATGACGGAAAAACGAAAAAGCAATTCAGTATTATTCCCAGCACTATTTTAAGTGACGCCGTACAGGCTCAATACCCCGATATAAAAACATACCGCATTCAAATGAAGGAAAATCCTGAGATAAAAGGTGGAATTACCGTATCACCACAAGGTTTTTTTGCTCATTACTTCGTTGATGGAGTAATGCACAGTATTCATCCGCTGGATTTAAAACAGTCTTCTCTCGCATACGTTTTAGAAATCGGTGTCAACGAGGACTATTATAAAACACTTGCAGAAACAGGACAGCCAGTTTGTGGCACTTCAGGTGGCAATAAAAACAAGCCGGACACTAATTCTGGTCAGCCTCCGATTTTAAAAACAAGTGGTTCGTATGTAGACGGGAATGGAGAGGTTATTAAAAGGAAATTTGACATGGTCGTTGCCACAACAGGTGAGTTTACCACACAACACGGTGGTACTGCCGGCGCAATGACCGTAATCACCAATACTGTAAATTGTGTCAATTCAATGTTCGAGAAAGACATGGCAGTTTGCCTGGTCATTGTGGAAACCTGTATTTTTACGGATGAGAATACCGACCCCTTCATCCCTCCTGCTACAAATTCCAGAACGAATGACGCAGCAAATGCAATAAATGGCTGTGCTACGATGCCTCACGATATTGGACACGTATTTCACTATTACGGTGGCGGCAACCCTAATGGATGGGCAACGGGTGGCGTTGCTGGACTTGGAGTTGTTTGTAATACCAACACAGTGGCAGGCGGTGGACAACTTTTGGACGCAGGCTGGAGTGGTTCGTTTGATAATATCTCAAACGGCTGGTGTCAGTTGGCAGCTCATGAATTTGGACACATGTTTGGTGCCGAACATACTTTTAACGGCTCTGGTGCTTCCAATTGCGATCCCAGTATATCCAGCACAAACGCTTATGAGATCGCTTCGGGAACAACCATTATGTCGTATAATGGCATTTGCGATCCAGCACAAAACATTCCCGCCTTAGGCACAGCAGATAATTACTTTCATACAAAGAGCATTGAGCAAATGACCAATTATCTTGCTGGAGTAAGTTGTGCAGAAGAATGTCCTACAAATAATACGCCGCCGGTAGTTAGCGCAGACCCTTGCGGTAGCGGAGTCATAGATATTCCCATCGGTACGCCTTTTAAACTTCAGGCATCAGGCACAGACAACAACGGTGATCCGCTTGCATATACCTGGGAACAAATAGATGAGGATGGAGCAGGAACAAATACACAAGGTGCTACCCTAACACAAACTGGCACAAATGGAAATACAGCAGGAAACGACCCACTCGCGCCCTTGTTTCGTTCTTATCCGCCGTCAAGTGATCCGTGTCGCTATTTTCCCGACCTGAATGATTACTCCAGCAATGTAAATACGGTGGGTACTGAGTTTGAAGTTTTGCCGCAGGTTGTAAGAACAATAAATTTTGCTCTAACAGCCAGAGACTGCAATACAAACGGCGGCGGAACTACCTGCGATACCCGTACTGTAAACGTTATTGCAGGCGGCCCCCTCGTAGTTAATAGCCCCTGTGCAGGCGGTGATTTGACCGCAGGACAAAACACAACGATTACCTGGAACACCAATGGCTCTGATGCAGCTTGTACTACTGTTGATATTTTAATGTCAACTGATGGCGGGGCTACATTTCCTTATGACCTGGGAACAGCTTCGTATGCTGCAGGGTCGGCTTCTTTGGGTATTCCTGCTGGAGCTACTAATTCTAATGAAGTTAGAATTCAAATCATTTGTAACGACAACCCTTGCGCCACATTTTTTGCCATGAGTGCCGCTAACTGTACACTCATTTCAGATTGTCTCGCTGTGGAGTCTGTGCTTTGTCCAGAAGATCCCATCACGGTAGCCTGTGGAGGAAGCACAAATTTAGCCCTTTCTCCTTTATATGGAGAACCACTGACTTCTGAGACACTTACTTTTGCAGGCTCGACAACCTATGTTGCTTTTAATGATGCTGAAACCGCTTGTCAGGATACTTATTTCGGGTTTAATATTACTGGTGTTCCTTTTGTTACTTATTCTTTTACCACTACAGACGCAGGTATCTATAATTTTTCCATTTCTCCTTTTGCGGGCGGAAGTTGTCCTACCGATTTTAATGCAATTAATATTTATAGTGCGCCTTTTGATGCAGCTAATCCATGCAATAATTTTGTTACTTCAAGTGCAGCAGGTCCTACTACAGGCGCGCCTTCAGGTGGCAGTTCTTTAAATGCAGATCTTGCAGCCAAAACGACTTATCACCTCACCGTTATTGCTTTTTGTAGTACACCAGCCTCACCGACCACCACGGTAAGTTTCCCATCATCACCAGAAGTGTATGATGTGGGCAGCCCTGCTGCTCCTTATGACAATTATACCTACGTCGCAGTAAGCCAGACTTTAGGTACTGTTACGGCAGTACATCCAGCATCAGATTTTAGTGGAATTGCAGAAGGTTGTTATGATATATATGGTGTGAATTATGAAAATGACGGTGCAAATGCCACACCACCAACAGATGTTGATCCTTCTACTTTCAATGGACAATCCGTGAGTGCAATATTATCGTCTGGTGTTTGTATTAATTTTAGCACAAATTCTGTTCAGTTATGTCTTGAAAGTTGTGCTAGCTGTATTGCTACGATTGACGTAGCGGGGGCGGCAGGCAGTTGCGATCAAGGGGCAAATCCTGTAGATCCGGCTGACGACACCTTTACGGTAACGGCAACAGCAAGTATTACTGATGGTGCTGGTCAATATATTATAACTGATGGTACGACCACCTGGGGACCTTTTGCTAGTGGAACGATTGGTACAGCAGGCCCCTTTACTGCTGATGGTGCTACGACGACAGGAGTACTGACCATTCAGGACAGTGCAGATAATACCTGTTCTATTGTTTTAGGTGATTTTGGACCTGTAGCAGCTTGCCCTGATCTTCCGATTTTAGGTTCTTGTACCGACGGAAGTATCAGCTATAATGACGATATTCAATCCATTCTTGTAGCAAAATGCGCTCCTTGTCATACGACCTCTGGGACATCTGGTTTTTTCGTAAATACTTATGCCGGACTTATAGCTGGTGGAAATAACTGTGGTGCAGGTGTTACTTCTGGAGATGCTTCGGCAGCAGCTAGTTCATTGATTGATAAAACACAATGGGTAAATAATGGTACAAATGCAACATGTGGTAATAATATGCCAACTTCAGGTACACCATTAACAGCCGCTGAATTTCAGTTAATCGAGGCATGGATAACTGCTGGTGCACAGGAAGCTTGTCCAAGTTTAGATTTTACAGTTTCTATCACTGATCCTTGTGTTTGTAATAATGACCAAACCGATAATGCTGGTGCGACAGGAGATGGTACTTTCACTGAAACTGTTGTTGTGAATGATGCTACAGCAGGACAAACTTACACCATTACGGCTGCCAGTATTCCTGCGCTCGTTGGACAAACATTGACTTTTAATGCTGCTACTATGCAGTATGAAACTATATTCAATCATGATGATGGTGTAGGCTACGAAGTAACTATTGAAGGACCAGGTGCAGTCGGCACTGGTACGAATACAACACAATCTATCGCCAATATGTGTTTCTATCCTGAGATTGCTTTAAGCCCTGCTTTGGCAAGTCCTTATTGTAATGATGATAATATGGCTGTTACCCTTGCAGTTGCTGAAACAAATAGCGACAACAGTGGTGCGGCAGCGTTTACTGTTGATGGTGCGGCAGCAGCAGGATTTACACCATCGATTCTTGGAGATGGAACTTATCCGATTGTGGCAACTTGGACAGGTACAGGCGGTGCAGGTCAGGCAATGTGTGCTGGTGTTCCTTGTGCTACTTTAGCAGATATTACAACAAATAATGCGGGTATTGCGGCTGCTTGTGATACAGAACTGACTACTTCCATTACTGTACAGGCTTGCACCGCCCCATGCAATGCAACTATGGGTACATGGAATGATTAAATTTTGGTTTTAAAAACATACGGTATAAAAAGCCGTTCCATTTTGGAGCGGCTTTTTTCTTGTTTCCTTATGTCAAAATCGAAATCCAGCCGCCAGTTCTACAAATTCAGCTTCGCCCAGATAAGCATGAACATATAATCCCAAATAAGCTGTAGCAGGCTGATTTTGGTGTCTTTTTATAAATGCTTCTTGCCCAAAAAACGGATAAAAATTAAATCCAACTCTGGAGGAAAACATACTGCCTTGCCCATAATGCTCATTAAAATACAAGCCAACTTCCGTCAAAAAACCAGTATTGCCAAACAAAAACTCATGTCCCACAAACCAAAGATAACGCGATGCGGCTTCGCGCTCTCGCCCTAGCTCTAAGCCAATATGTTTCATAAAAGCATAGCTGGAAGATTTGAAAATAAACTCTGCGCCTGTACTCAGGTAGCTGACCTGCCCGATTTGTCGCACAAGTCCAAAACTCGCGGTGTAAACCGGATATTTTGGCCCATCTACGCCTGTTTCTGTTAGCCCAAAAGAAGCCCGAATAAATGGTCGTATTTTTCTTTTTGAAATGCTGTATTGAAATGGTTCTGCTTTGCTCGTATCCCTTTGCAAACGATATTTTATTCCCAGCATCAAAGCAGGCTGGTTGGTACCGAGATTCGGTGTTGCAAAATTCCCGTTTGAATAATGAGACCCTGCCAGTCCGATTGTAAAAATTAGTCGCTCACTCAACTGCCGTTCCACTTTCAGTCGCAGCAATGCCATAAAATTAACTGACGAACCAATGACCACATTTTCACGATTATCAATATCATCATAAGACTTAGTCAGCCAGGCCGCGCCTAGTCCGGCTTCTGCGAGCAATTCCCATTTTCTGCCCCTTTTGAGGTAAAAAGACATAGAAGGTAGCAGCCCATAAGCCGTTCCCATCACCTCTTGATTGCTAAGATGTTCTGCCGTTAGCGATAAGCTGAATACTGGATAATTATGAAATGCTGCCCAGCCATATTTTTTACCATTGGTGTAGCGGGAAAAACTTACGGCGGTCATTATGGAAGGGCTTTTGATTTCGGGGAAGATGGGGTTATTGGGGAGCAGGCTGCCTGTGTGGAGGTCTAAGTTGATGGTTTGTTGGGCTTGGGTAGGCGAGTTGATTAAGCAGAAAACTGACAGTATAATGAATGAGTGAATGGATAATCTGGAGAAAAATTTAAACACGTTTTAGCTGTTTGTTTATGATTGAGAACAAATGTAAGGATTTTTAGCTGTTTGGAAGGATTATAAAATTGAGGATAGCTATGGGTTTTTCGGTTTGTTTGGGCGTTTTTTTGTAATTTTGGAGTATGGAAGATGTTTTTATTAGACATATTGAAATAAATGAAGTCCGGCATTTAAAAGATGTGTCTATTGCTATAGATGAGACAGAGCGTAAACATTTAGTGATTACGGGGAAGAATGGGAGTGGGAAGACTTCTTTGCTGTTGAGTATTAAAGATAACTTATCTTCTGAGTCAGAAACGACTCGTTTCTCTCTTGGTTTAGAGTCTCTAAAACCTCGTTCTTCAACAGATAGTTTAGATATAGGCATATCAAATAATCAACTTGGCGGAAGTCATCGAGCTGGAAATTTTATACTCGCATATTTCAATGCCAAAAGAAATCAGGAAATTGTCATTCCAAAAGGAATTTCTAAAATCGCTCTAAAGCATACTTATCCAATAGACGAATACATAGGTCAATATTTTATCCAACATTTGGTCAATTTAAAAGCAGAATCTTCATTTGCTCAATCAGATGGAGATAAGAAATCCGCAAAAAAGATAGAAACCTGGTTCAGAAATTTTGAGAAAAGTCTCCGAAACCTCTTCGATGACGAAAAACTCGAGCTAATATTTGACCGAAAAGAATACAACTTCTATTTCAAATTAGGCGATGGTAATACACCCGACATCAATCAGCTTTCTGATGGATATTCTTCCATTATGGACATCGTCGGTGAACTTATTCTCCGTATGGAGAAAAAAAGTCCTATGGCACACGAGGTGAAGGGCATTGTGTTGATTGACGAATTGGAAGCCCATCTACACGTTGATTTACAAAAGAAAATACTCCCCTTTCTGACGAGTTTCTTCCCAAAAATTCAATTTATCTGCACCACACATTCGCCTTTTGTTATCAGTTCAGTAGAGAATTGCGTGATTTATGATTTAGAAAAACAAATCAGAATAGAAGACGCGACGGGCTATTCTTATGATACGATTATTGAAAGTTATTTTGGATCGGATAAATATTCGCACAAAGTGACAAAAAAGGTGGAGGAGTTTGAAAAACTGGCTTTAAAATCAGAATTATCAGACAACGAAAAAGTAAAACTGCTCAAACTGGAATCTTATTTTGAAAAAGTACCCAGAGATTTAGCTCCTGAACTGGACGTAAAGCTACAACAAATCAAACTCAAACAACTCAATCGAAAAACAGGATGATATACGTGGAAAAGTCCCAACCCGCCCCTGCGTGTCTAACGGTAGAAAAACAAAAAGCAAACGGTGATTATAAATGTGGTGATGTACTTTCCCGAACCCGAGACGATTTCCGCAATAAATGCTACATCTGCGAATACAAAGCTCCCTCTACAATTAATGTTGAACATTTCAAATCGCATCAAGGCAATAAAGACCTGAAATTTGACTGGAATAATTTATTCTACGCCTGTGGGCATTGCAATAATATTAAGGGGCATCATTACGATGATATACTGAATTGTACAGATAAAAATGATTTAGTGGATGAGTGGATTCGGTATGATATAAAACCTTTTCCTGGAGAAAAAGCAAAAATAGAAGCCTTGAAAAACACCATTAAGGTCAAAAAAACAGTCGAATTATTGCAAAAAGCATATAACGGACATACCACTTTGAAAGCAATAGAAGCGGCCAATATTAGGCAGGTATTAATAGAAGAAGTCAGGGATTTTGGTAACAATTTAGATATCTACTTTAAAAATGGTTATCCGCAAGATTATAAGGAAGCAATGAAGAAAGAGATTCAAAGACAACTCAGTCCCTACTCCCCCTTCACCGCCTTCAAAAAATGGATTGTCAGAGAAAACGGAGTTCTGATGCAGGAATTTGGTGATTTGCTAACGGGCTTGTAACATTTCTTGAATTTGAGTTTGACATTTGAATTTGAGTTTAAAAATCAATGCAAACGATCAAAATCCTCCACCAAACTCACCACATTATACAAATCAACATAAAATTCGCTGACCAATTTGAAGCTGACATTTGAGCGGAGAATATTGGGTTCCAGAATATCTTTGGGTTCCCAGATGCCAATATACATATGTCCTGCGATAAAGGAAATATAGACCTTTTTATTCAGCCTTTCGGCAAATTGAAATAAGATACCATAAAATGCAGGATTAATGACGACATCAGGATTGGTCGTTTTTCCTTTATAGGTCATAAATCGCTCATTGAAGCCTGGATATTTTACAGGTAAAGCCTCTCCACCTTCCCGTATAAAAGCTTTGACCGAACGCGTGAGGTAAGCCCGGTCAGTTCTCGGCAGCATAATAATCTCTCCCTGAAAAGAATTTTTGCAGGTGGCATGAAAAAAGATACCCCGAAATAAAGGACGCAATTGGTTGTCTGTTTTGGAACGATCTCGTACATCCAGTTCACACATTTCAAAAGTCGTGCTACCGACCTGCCCAACCAGATAATCTTCACCTTTATAATACGGAGCTGCTGTTGCAAAAAATTTACTGCTTAGAAAACGATCTTTTTGTATGAAAATTTTGTAGTTATAAGTGATCTGATGCGGAATGAAATCCAAAATTTCCTGTACAATGACAGGTTTAAAAGAGTTTTTAAACTTGCGCATTTTCCAACCCAAAAAAGAACTATATGCGGCAATAGGAATCCAAATCAATAAAGAAATAACAGGCATTTTCAACCAATATACCAGCCAGCCGCTACCAGCCAGTACCGACAAGGACAAGCCAAAAAGGAAAAGCAATTGTATGCGCGTCCTTTCCAGATACTTCAGTTTAGTGTGAAGTGTTCTGTTATAAAAAATCCGAAATTCGTTGATATTCTGCATGTTTACGCTAAGATAAACAGTAAAATTGAAAAGGATCGTTTTTCAGTTTGCATAAACTTTAAACCTCCTCTAAATGCCGATATAATAGTAAAAATTTAGTTATACAATCATTTTTATTTGTTCCTAAAGTGTCATTTTATTAACAAATAATTAAGATTTGATAGAAAAACTGTATTTTTGTTCCCATTTTATGTTAAAAATAATTTGTCAGAGAATGTGTGTTTAACAAAAACTATTAATTCATTAAAATCAATTTTACAACGTATGAAACATCTCTCTTTAGTTTTCGCAATGATGCTTTTGTGTTTTAGCATGGCTATGGCACAACGCACCATTACGGGAATAGTAACTGATGAATCTGGCGAGGCACTGCCTTTCGCCAACGTATTTGTAGAAGGTACAACAGTAGGTACAACTACAGATATTGATGGGAATTATTCCCTGAAAGTACCTGAAGGTGCAACGACAATTGTTATATCCTATACAGGATACAACGATCAAAACTTAGCCATTGGCGATTCCAACACTATGAATTGCACAATGGCAGAAGGCGAAATTCTGGACGAAGTCGTGGTGACTGCCGTAGGGCTTGAAGCCAATCGACGGTCTCTGGGCTATGCCGTACAGAATGTTGATTCAGAAGAAATTTTAGCTTCTAAGGAAGTCAATTTGGTCAATGCCCTAAGCTCAAAAGTTGCTGGGGTAACGGTCGTAAGTTCTTCTGGTTCACCAGGGGCTTCTGCTAATATCCGTGTTCGGGGTAGTACCTCGATCAACGGTTCAAACAGTCCGCTTTTTGTTATTGATGGAATACCCATTGACAACTCTTCTAACGGAAATGACGTGGACGGCGTAGATCAGTCTAACCGTGCCATTGATATCAATCCGAACGATATTGAAGACATGACTGTACTGAAAGGTGCTGCTGCGACTGCATTATATGGTGTACGCGCTGCAAATGGTGCCATCATTATCACGACTAAAAAAGGCGCAGCAGGAAAACCTTCTGTTACTTTCTCCACCTCTTACTCTGCTGACCAGTATAATAAACTACCAGCAAGACAAAGTCTTTATGCGCAAGGAAGACCAGGTGCTGACCTTGACGGTGACGGACTTGGAGATCCTAACTATCGCGGACCTGAAACTGCTGAAGGTTTTAGCTGGGGACCAGCTATTTCCAGCCTCGAATTTGATGGTGATGGAGAGTATGCCTTTAATCAAAATGGTAGATTAGTTCCCGCAGGAACAGGTAATGGACAAGCAGCTCAGGCTTATGATCCTTACACCTTCTTCAAAACGGGTAACACTTATGATTTGAACCTTTCTGTACAAGGTGGTTCAGAAAAAGTTAATTACTATATTTCTGCTGGACGTTTGGGTTCTACAGGGATTGTACCTAATGCAGACTTCCAGAGAAATTCATTCAGACTGACAACTAATGCAAACATTACAGACAGACTGGACGTTGGATTCTCTGCTAACTACATCAATTCTGGTGGTTCTCGTATTCAAAGAGGTTCAAACTTACAAGGTGTAATGTTAGGACTATTGCGTACAACACCTACATTTGATAATGGTAATGGGCTAGAAGGTCAAGCAGGTGCTGATGCAGTTGGTACTTATGAATTGCCTAATGGTGCACAGCGTTCTTACCGTTCTGGTGTTTATGACAATCCTTACTGGACGGTCAATAAAAACCCATTTGGTGATGCTGTAAATCGTTTGATTGGCTACGCTTCACTTGGATATGAATTTACAGATTGGTTGAAGCTTTCTTACAAACTGGGTACCGATTTGTTTACAGATCGTCGTCTAGGTGCATTTGACATCAATCCAGGTAGAAGTTCTGGTGGTGTTTATCAGTCTTTCAGAGAAAGTCGTGACCTGAACTCTGACCTTTTATTGACGTTCAATCAGTCTTTGACCGATAAACTGGGACTGAGTGTTACCGTAGGACAAAACATTTTTGACACCCGTGTTGCAGATCAATTTTCTGCTGGTACGACTTTGTCTATACCGAATTTTTATAATATCAGCAATGCTTCTGACATTACTTCTGGGGATGATTTTGCACAAAAAAGAATCTTTGCGGTTTTTGGTACAGCTGATTTTAGCTACGATGAATATTTATTCCTGAACCTGACTGCACGTAATGACTGGTCTTCTTCTTTACCTGTAGATAATAATGATTTCTTGTCTTACTCTGCTAGTTTAGGTTTTGCTTTTTCTGAATTATTGGACTTGCCTTCTAACAGCTTATTGCAATATGGTAAGCTGAGAGCTTCTTATGGAAAAGTAGGTAATGATGCGCCAATTTATGCAACAAGCAACTATTTCAACCAGGCATTTTCTGGTGGTGATGGCTTTATTACAGGCATCAGCTTCCCTGCTTATGGTGTGAATGCTTTTGAGCAGTCCTCTATATTGGGTAATGCAAATATCACTCCTGAGACCACGACTTCTTATGAGGTAGGTGCTGAATTTAAGTTTTTGAAAGACCGCCTTGGTTTTGACATTACTTATTTCAATTCAGAATCTAAAGACCAGATTATTGAAGTACAATTACCTGCGAGTACTGGTTATACTGATTTTGTACAAAATGCAGGTTTGATTACCAGTAAAGGACTTGAGTTAGTGGCTTATGGTACACCATTGAAAATGGCTAATGACAAATTCCGATGGGACATCAACATGAACTTCACCAAGATTGTAAATACGGTAGATTCACTTGCCCCTGGTATTGAAGAAATTGGTCTTGCTGGATTTACATCTACTTCTTCTCGTGTAGTTGCTGGACAACCTTATGGAGCTATCTTTGGTTCAGGTTTCCAGAAAGATGATGCTGGCAATACAATTATCGGTGCTGACGGCTGGCCTTTACAAGATCCTGAAACGGGTGTTTATGGTGATCCTAATCCAGATTGGACAATGGGCATCCGTAATACCTTCACGATTCTTGAAGGCATCAGATTATCTGCTTTACTGGATATTCGCCAAGGTGGTGATATGTGGTGTGGTACCTGTGGTGTTATGAACTATTTCGGAACAACTGAAGAAACAGGTGAGCGTCGTAATGATGTTGTTGTTTTTGAAGGGGTCACTGAAGATGGTGCGCCGAATAATGTACCTGTTGCACTGGCTGATCCTGATGGAGGCCTTGGAGCTAACTACTGGGTTCGTTATGCTTTTGGTGGTTTGACGGAGCAGAACATTTATGATACTTCATGGATTCGTTTGAGAGAAGTATCTATTGGATATGATGTACCTAAAACAATGCTGCAAAGTATTCCATTTGAGAGATTGTCTCTGACTTTGACGGGTAGAAACCTTTGGTTGAATACTAGTTATCCTGGTATTGACCCTGAAACCAACCTGACAGGTTCTTCTAACGGTATTGGATTGGATTATTTCAATATGCCAAATACTAAAAGTTACAACGTTTCACTTAGAGCAACGTTCTAATTGGGATTTTTGTAGAATAATATAAAATAATAAAATTGACATGAAATATATCATAAAATCAATATTATTGGTGGGACTATTCTTTCTTTCAGCTTGTAATCTGGAAGAAGTGAACATCGATCCCACACGTCCAGCAGACGTAAACCTTAACTTGATGTTGCCGGAAGCTATTACACAAACTGCTTTCAATCAAGGTGCTAATCCTGCACGTACTGCGGGTATCTTAATACAGTATTTTGAAGGTTTTGATGCACAACAAGTTGCTTATACCGACTATGTATTGCCAGAGATTACCTTTGATAATTACTGGAGAACTGGTATCTATTCAGGTAGCCTGAGAAGTGCTAATCTGATTGTAGATAAAGCACAGGCAGAAGGTAAGCCATATTACGAAGGTATTGCCAAGATTATGTCGGCAATCGGTTTTGGTAATGCAACAGCTTATTTTGGAGATATTCCATTTTCAGAAGCACTTAAAGGCATCGAAAACCTAAAGCCTGCTTATGATACGCAGGAAGCTGTCTATGCTGGTGTTCAGCAATTATTGGATGAGGCGATTGTTTTATTGTCTGGCAGTCCTAGCTTAGCACCTCCAGGTACAGACGATCTCGTTTTTGGTGGTAATGCAGAGAAATGGGTACAAACAGCCAAAGCATTAAAAGCTCGTTATCTGATGCATACCATCAAGCGCAATCCAGGAGCACTTTCAACGATTATCAGTTTGTTGAAAGATGATGCATTTCAAGATGCAACAGGGGAGCCTGTCTTTGCATGGGGAACTGCTGAAACAGATAATAATCCACTTTCAAAATTTGGTATTGAGCGTCCAAGTACACTTATCATCGAGCAGTCTTTTGCTGATCGTATGACTGCTGCTGCTGACCCACGTCAGGCTTCTTACATGAATGACAACGGAGATTATAACGAGTTTTTCAATATCGGAATGAGTAGCCTTTTCTGGGGAAATAATGATTCTCCTATGCCACTGATTTCATTGGAAGAAGTGAAGTTATTATTAGCAGAAGCGGAATTGATGAACAATAATGAGGCTGGCGCAAGAGCAGCTTTATTAGAAGGTGTTGCAGCCAATATGGCTAAACTTGGCATTGATGCTACTGCTGCTGATACTTATGTACAAGCTCTTGGAGCTAGTTTTGACGCTGCTGCTACTATGGCTGAAAAGCATGAAGTTATCATGAATGAGACTTATGTGACTTACTATGGACAGGCTTTCCACCAGACTTATGCGAACTATCGCAGAACAGGCTATCCTGTTTTGACGCCTTCTCCTACTGGTGCAAATGGTTTGAACCCAGGCGGTGGTGTTCCAAAAAGATACCTGTATCCAGTGAGTGAAGCACAAACCAATAGTGCCAACTTAGAAGCTGCTAAATCCCGCCAAAGCGGTGCATTATTAGATGTTCCTGTATGGGCTTTTGAGTAATTAATTATAAAGAATAAAAAAATATTAAGACAATGAAAAATATATTAAAATTTCTTCCTGCATTACTGCTGTTGACTTTTGTCTTTACAGCTTGTGAGGAAGATGCAATTGATAATATACCTTCTGAAGTTACAGGTTCAGCAGTCAAAGTAGCCAATGCTGACGGACTGTTTGATTTAGTAAACTTGGCGAACAGCTCTTTTCAGTTTGACGTATCCACCATTGGTGAAGATGTGACGGCTGTAGATGTGTATAAGAGCTATAATGGTGGTCCACGCGCATTGCACACAACATTAAATCAATTCCCTACCTCTATCGTTGTAACTCCTGCTCAAGCCATGGATGGTCTGGGCGTTGTAGAGAGCGATTTGGCTGTTGGCGATGCTTTTACTTTCTCTTTTGATAATGTAAGAACAGGAAGTGCAGCATATCCTTCTGGCACAACAATAGATGCACCAGTGAGTTGCGTTTCTAATTTGGCAGGTATGTACGATGTGAGTACTACTTATGATTATCATGATTTCTTACCTGACTTCAGTACACATACTATGGTTTCTGAAATCGTTGAAGTATCTGCTGGTAAATATTCCATTGCAGATTTTTCTGGTGGACTGTATAGTGTTGGTCCTTATGTTTCTGCTTACGGAACAGCAGGTATGCCAGCTGAGTTTTCTGACGTATGTGGAGAACTTTCATGGATGGGTCAGGCTGATGACTGGGGTGCAATGGTACCACTTGCAGGCGGCGTAAACAGCGTTGATCCAGCTACAGGTGTTATTACGATTTCCTGGTATTGCGAGGCTTATGGTGAAAATGGTATTTCTATTTACACACCACAGTAGTCCAAAATGATTATTTCTTTACATTTTTTGTAAAGTGAATCAATATAAAAGACCGTTCAGCAATGAACGGTCTTTTTTTATACCTACCACAACCACATTAATCCGCTTACTGTTGTATATTTGTACGGTTTTACCGAAATAAGATTAAATTTAAGTTTAAAATCAACATTAATAACTGATAGCCAGTTGCTTAATTAGATTTATTTAGAAATATCAGCAATTTCTCATTTAAACCGAAAGTCCCTAATCGTCATAGAAATAATGGCTAAAATGTTGAATTATCCCCCTTTGGAGGGGGTGAAGGGGGTGGATTTTGGACAATTTTGCTCAGTTGTCCACCCCCTCCGCCCCTCCAAAGGGGGACAAAAAGCCAAATGAGAAATTGCTGTAGAATATTTATACCATGAAATACGACGTTACTGTCATCGGTTCTGGCCCAGGAGGCTATGTAGCAGCCATTCGCTGCGCTCAACTTGGCATGAAAACAGCCATTATCGAACGCTATAATGTGCTGGGAGGCACCTGCCTGAACGTAGGCTGTATTCCCTCAAAAGCACTGCTCGATTCTTCAGAACATTATCATAATGCAGATAAGCGTTTTGAAACACACGGCATTGGAATCAGTAACCTGACGGTGAACATGAAGCAGATGATTAAACGCAAAAACGATGTGGTTAGTCAGACGACAGGTGGCATTGATTTTCTGATGAAGAAAAACAAAATTGATGTGTATCATGGTCATGGTTCATTTGTAAATGCAAATACCATCAGCATTGCGAAAGCAGATGGAAAAACAGAAACCATAGAGACCGATAAAACAATCATAGCGACTGGTTCAAAACCAATTGCACCGGCTGCTTTCAATTATGATAAAAAAAGAATTATCACGTCCACAGAAGCACTGAATATTGACAAACTGCCCAAGCGGATGGCTATCATTGGCGCAGGCGTGATTGGCTTAGAGTTGGGTTCTGTTTTTGCCCGTTTGGGAACAGAAGTCGAAGTTGTAGAATATGGAGACCGCTCCATTGCAGGCATGGATGGCGATTGCAGCAAAGAACTGACCCGCTCGCTGAAAAAGCTGGGCATGAAGTTTCATTTCAAATATAAGGTAACTGAAGTCAAAACAACTTCCCGTTCCACAACGCTCATCGCAGAGCAGCGCGACAACCAAAAGCCACTGGAAATCAAAGCAGATTACTGTTTAATTGCCATCGGTCGTTATGCTTATACGGATAAACTTGGTTTGGAAAATGTCGGCATCAAAACAGATGACAGAGGACGCATAGAAACAGACGCTCACCTACAAACCAATGTCCCTGGCATCTATGCCATTGGCGATGTGGTGAAAGGCGCGATGCTCGCACACAAAGCCGAAGAAGAGGGTTCTTTTGTCGCAGAAATCATTGCAGGACAACAACCACATATAGATTACAACCTGATACCCGGTGTCGTTTATACTTGGCCAGAAGTAGCGGCTGTCGGACAAACGGAAGAGCAGCTAAAAGCAGCTGGTATACCTTATAAGTCTGGCAAATTCCCTATGCGTGCATTGGGCAGGGCACGGGCAAGTATGGACATTGAAGGCATGGTAAAAATACTAGCGCACAAAGACACAGATGAAGTGCTGGGTGTACACATGGTCGGACCAAGAGTCGCAGACCTTATTGCTGAGGCAGTCGTAGCGATGGAGTTTAGAGCTTCCGCCGAAGACATTGCTCGCATGAGTCATGCACATCCGACTTATGCAGAAGCAGTGAAGGAAGCTGCGCTGGCGGCTACTGCGGATCGGGCTTTGCATATGTAAAGATGGTTCTTTGAATTACAGAAAATAAAAAATGCACATAAAATTTAATTCTGAATATAGTAGTCATTTTATGGCACATTTTCTTGACCCTGTTGTCGATTTATTCAATAATGGGGTAATTGAAAAACCAGCGAATAGTTCGGCTAAAAATAGACAACGAAAACAAATCTTAGAGCAAGGTCGTACAGATTTTGATAGCCCTTCAAGTGGATTAACAGCAGAGCAAAAAGTAGAATTGTATTGCTATCATTATTTCCTAATGCATCTTTCAAGTAATCTTGCTTTTATGCTTTTTGAGAAAGACTTTTTATTAAATTTATTTAATGAAAATAATATCGTCTATTTTGTTGACATTGGGTGTGGACCATTAACGGCAGGGATTGCATTAAATAGATGGTTGAAAGAAAATATACCAGGACAAAAAAAGGTGAGTTATTATGGGGCGGACATTTCTAAATCCATGATAAAAAAAGCAAACTCACTTTTAACGAATCCTCATTTCTTTGAAGAATTTTCCGAAGTAGAACTTTTTGATGACAAAGCAAGAATTGTAGAGCATCTATCTTCAAGAGAGATCACCGAAAAATCTGTATTTATTATTAATTACTCTTTTTTGTTTGCCAGCCATTCATTAATTGTTCAGGAATTTGTGGACTTTACAAATAATTTAATCGAAAACACCCCTAAAACAATAATCTTATATCAGAATCCTGGTCGAAGTGACCTTAGTAAAAAATGGATTGAATACAAAAAAAATCTAACTAGCTTTTCTTCAAAGAAACAATACCCATTAGTTTACCGTTACAAATATGATGACATTTTCGGAAGTAGTAACTATCCAAGTCCTACACTGAAAGCTAAGTTTGATATACTTAAAAACTTTCAAGATGATTGATTTATTTTCAAACATACCCACTGAGAATCCTGTTCTTGTATCCAGAAGCATAGTTCCAGATTTAATACTTATAAAAAATTATATAAGCGATACAACACATGATATGTTGCTTGCTCAAATCGACAAAAACGAATGGTCAAATGAGTTGAGGCGTAGAGTACAGCATTATGGGTATAAATATGATTATCGGGCGCGAAACATCAATGTAGGTATGAAAGTTCGTGAACTGCCTTTATGGGCTGGTCAATTAGGTGAGAGACTTGTTAATGACGGATACTTTCAAACAAGACCAGATCAGGTTATTGTCAATGAGTATTTGCCAGGACAGGGGATCACTGACCATATTGATTGTGAACCTTGTTTTGAGAATACAGTTATTTCTGTATCATTGGGTTCTTACACTACTATGAATTTCACAAATAAGCAAACGAAAGAAAAAATACCTGTAATACTTCCACCTAAAAGTGCTGTAATTCTAAAGGGAAAATCAAGATACGAATGGTTGCATGGGATTCCTGCTAGAAAGTCAGATAAAATTGAAGGAATAAAAAGAAATAGAACGAGAAGAGTTTCACTTACCTACAGAAGAGTGATTTTAACATAATGGAGTGAAGTTTATAATGATTCCCTATTAGCTTCTTTTTATTGCCATTATAACAAAAAACAAATTTTGAATACCAACATCAGTTTTCAATATCCGGCGTGGTTCGCCATTTTTTGCATCTTATTGGGCATCGGCTACGCGCTGACCATGTACTACCGGGACACAACTTTCCGAGAACGTGCGGGCCGGCTCAACTGGCTGCTCGGCATCGTGCGGACATTGGCAGTGACTTTCCTGAGTCTGCTCCTCTTGTCGCCTTTGCTCAAATCGCTGGTGACAGAAACCAAGAAACCAATCGTCGTGATTGCACAGGACAATTCGGAATCTATTTTGTCGGCGATGAACAAAGAAGACTCCACCCGCTACCGTCAGCAAATCGAACAACTGACAAGCGACCTGAGTGAAAAATACGAACTGAAAACCTATTCTTTCGGCGATGAAGTGCGGGAAGGACTGGAATTTAGTTTTACCGATAAGGTGAGTAATACTTCTGAATTGCTGAACGAACTCTACGAAATGTACAGCAATCAAAACCTCGGTGCAGTCATACTCGCGACCGATGGTATTTATAATCAGGGCAGTAATCCCGTTTATGCCAGCACAAAACTAAGTGTTCCTGTTTACGCTGTCGCGCTGGGCGACACGACATTGAAACGCGATATTTCCATTAAAAAAATATACCACAACCGCATTGCTTATCTGGGCGACAAGTTCAGTATTCAGGTCGATGTCTCTGCTCGAAATTGTGCAGGAACACGAAGTAAAGTCAAAGTCTATCGCATCAATGATGATGGCTCGGATACCCGACTGAAAGAGGAATCTTTTTCTATCAAAACCAATGACTTTTTCACGACCAAAGAAATTATTCTGGAAGCAGATCGTAGTGGCGTGCAGCGTTATCGCGTCTCTGTATCGCGGGTAAAAGACGAGGTGACCGGTCTGAACAACCGCAAAGATATTTTTATAGATGTTCTGGATGCCCGGCAGAAAATCTTGCTACTGGCAGAAGCACCACATCCCGATTTATCGGCACTCCGACAAACGCTTGAACAAAACAAAAACTATGAAGTCAGCATTGCCTATGCAGGCAATTTGAAAGACAACGTAGCGGGCTATGATTTTGTGGTTTTACACCAATTGCCAAGTGTGAACAACAACATTTCTACGATACTAAAAGAAATGGACAGCCGGAAAATACCTCGCCTTTTCATTGCTGGAAATTTGTCGAATATCACAGAACTCAATAAAGTACAAAGCGTACTCAATCTGAGCGCAAATACCAAGAATAATAATGATGTGGCAGGCACAGTGGCAAGTGGCTTCAACCTATTTACCATAGAAGAAAACATTGCCAAAGAGCTGCCCAAATTTGCTCCATTGGTTGCCCCTTTCGGGGAATTTAGTGCTTCGCCTGACGCAAGTGTTCTGTTACACCAGAAAATAGGTTCGGTAGAAACTAAATATCCCTTGCTGGTTTTCGGAGAAGAACGGGACATCAAAACAGGTGTACTGGCAGCGGAAGGAATATGGAAATGGCGTATTTTTGATTACCTCCAACATAAAAACCACAATATTTTTGATGAACTCATCAGCAAAAGTATTCAGTTCCTTACGGTAAAAGAAGACAAAAGAAAATTCCGCACCAGCGTCAGTAAGAATATTTTTGATGAAAATGAAGCCATCTTTTTTGATGCTGAATTATACAATCAAAGTTACGAACTCATCAATGAACCCGATGCTTCCCTGACGATTACCGACGGTAAAAGCAAAGACTATAATTTTACCTTTACCAAAACCAATCGGGCTTACACATTGAATGCTGGCTACTTTCCAGTTGGCAATTATACCTATAAAGCCCGCATCAACACACAAGGTAAAGAACTGACCTCCACAGGCAAATTTAGCGTCCAGCCAATTGAGTTGGAGCTTTTCGAGACGACTGCCGACCACCGCCTGCTCCGCTTACTCAGTGAACAATACGGTGGCGAAGTGGTGTATCCCGACAGCCTGACCGTACTGCCCCGCATTTTGAACAATAAAGAAGACATACAGCCTGTCCTTTACTCAACCTCTAAAACCCGCTCCATCATCAATCTGAAATGGATTTTCTGGGTCTTGCTTGGTTTGCTGGGTATTGAGTGGTTCTTTCGGAAATTTTATGGAGGTTATTAAGTGTAAAATCCAAAATAGAGTTCCAAAATTACCAGCAATAATGCGCGCAGGACTTCCTTTAGGATAAGAGGTGTGCGAGGGCAATTTTGAATTTGTATTTGACATTTGAGTTTGAATTTATTAAAAAACACCGCCCTCTACGAAGCCCTCTTCCAACAAAAAGAACGTCGCAAGGTTGCTCATCTATTTGCGCAGCAAGAGCGACCGCCTATCTATCATTATCACATCCGAAAAACAGCGGGGACAAGTATTAACTTCGCTTTCTTAGCGCATTATGGAGGAGAGGACACGGAAGGCTTTTATCAACAGCTTGCCCAGCAGGAAAATCACCGACTCATCGCCAATGACAAAGTTTTTGTAGGCTGGAATACAAGACTTATTCAGGGAGGGAAGTATTTTTATGCCTTTTCACATGCACCTGCACACAGCTTAGAACTTCCATCCAATGCTTTCACATTGACCTGCCTGCGCGATCCCGCACAGCGCGTTTTGTCGCATTATAATATGTTACAGCATTATAAAAATGAAAATATTCCAACGCTTGCTAGGCAGAAGGAAGGGCAATGGCTCGGCAATTCTTTTGATGATTTTTTAGATCGACTACCCAAAAAGCATTTACAAAATCAGTTGTATATGTTTTCGCCGACGTATAATGTAGCGGAAGCCGTCGAGCGGATTCAAGGCTGCTCGTTTTACTTTTTTATGGAAGAACTGGAAGCCGCTTTCGCGGAATTGTCTGACAAACTGGACTTAGATTTATCCATTTTTCACCGCAAAAAATACGGTTATATATCAGAAATATCTGATTTGCAGATGGAACGCTTACAGGAAATGTTGAAGCCTGAATATCAGATGATAGACAAACTGAAAGATCACTAAAGACGCTGTAGAATACAAACCTTAGTACCCCTTAGTCACTTAGTGGTTCAAAAACACACCACGATGCGCAATCCAGCATAAGCAATTTAATCACCCACAATTAATCTAAATCTACAGCCTCAATCGAAAATTTAGGACAACCGCATTTGCTGGCAGCACAACCTGAAATACTTCCTACAAAAGCTACTAAAAGAGCTATCGCGATAATTTTATGTCTCAATTTCATAATTTTTAATTTTACTCAAAGTTAGTATAATAACGACTTATCAACAAATTTCTTGCCCAAGAGATACATTGTGTGTAAAACCTATCTGACCTTTTTAAGATAAATTCAAAAACTACCCGTATTTTTGCGCGCATTTTATCATCAAAGGTGCAGGACAAATTTACACAATTGACATCTTCGTAAAATTTGGCAAAGATAAATACTCTCGCTAAGGCGCAAAGACGCTAAGAGAAAACAAACTTTGCGACTTAGCGTCTTTGCGAGAAAATAGTCGATTTCAAAATTTATCCTAGTATCCTATCATTAATCTCTCTATACTCATGTCAAAAAAAATCCAGTCTGCACTTGTTTCTGTATTCTCAAAAGAGGGGCTAGAACCCATTGTGAAAGAACTCCACCAACTTGGAATTAAGATATATTCCACGGGCGGGACGCATAAATTTATTGAGAACCTGAATATTCCTGTTGTTTCAGTAGAAGATGTCACGAGCTATCCGTCCATTCTCGACGGTCGGGTAAAAACACTGCACCCAAAAGTTTTTGGTGGTATTCTCGCACGGCGCGAAGAAGGGCATCTGGCAGAACTGGGAGAATATGATATCCCTGAAATTGACCTAGTGATTGTGGACTTATATCCTTTTGAGGAAACAGTTGCCAGTACTAATGATGAAGCTCAAATTATCGAAAAAATAGACATTGGCGGCATTTCATTGATTCGAGCTGCGGCTAAAAATTATAAAGACATCCTTGTCGTGCCTTCCAGAGATGAGTATGAAGGCTTATTGGAATTATTAAAAGAAAAGCAGGGCGAAACCAGCCTGGAAGACCGTCGCAGACTTGCCCTCAAATCCTTTGCGATTTCTTCCAATTATGATATTGCCATTTATAATTATTTCAATGACGGTTCGCATCAGGCTTTTAAGCGCAGCCTGCATCAGTCGCGTGAATTGCGCTATGGCGAAAACCCACATCAACAAGGCATATATTATGGTGACTTGGAGAATATGTTTACCAAACTCAATGGAAAAGCACTGTCCTTCAACAACCTGGTAGATATAGATGCAGCGGTTGCCATCATGCGAGAATTTCAAGATGCAGACCCGACTTTTGCCGTACTCAAACACACGAATACCTGCGGGCTCGCTACACGCCCCACATTGCTCGAAGCCTGGACAGACGCACTTGCCGGCGATCCCATTTCTGCCTTTGGCGGCATTCTGATTGCCAATACATCTATTGACTTGCAAACAGCAGAAAAGATTGATAAAATATTCTATGAAGTCCTGATTGCACCTGGATTCAGCAAAGACGCACAGGCTTTATTGATGAAAAAGAAAAAGCGGGTCTTGCTAAAAATCCATCATTTTGATGTACAGAAAAAATCTTTTAAGAGTATCCTCAATGGCGTTATCGAGCAAGACACTGATCTCAAAACAGAAACACAGGACGACCTAACAACAGTGACTGAAAAAACTCCAACAGCAGCAGAAATTACGGACTTATTATTTGCCAATAAATGCGGCAAACACCTCAAGTCTAATACTATTGCACTCATCAAAAATCAACAAATCATTGGTATGGGTTGTGGGCAGACTTCAAGGGTCGATGCCCTTAAACAAGCCATTGTCAAGGCGACTGCTTTTAAGTTTGATTTGCGTGGCGCAGTCATGGCTTCCGATGCCTTTTTTCCTTTTTCTGATTGTGTGGAAATTGCTCATGATGCGGGCATTACAGCAGTTATTCAGCCGGGCGGCTCTATTCGCGATAAAGACAGCATAGAGGCCTGTAATGGACGAGGAATGAGTATGGTGACGACAGGAATCAGGCATTTTAAGCATTGATTAAAGGGAAAGAAAGACATCTTATAAATTGCACATTTTTTGCCGCTCAATTCGCCCACGGCTGAAACCGTAGGCTACCAGATAGCTCGTGTCTATGACACTTTGCAGAACTGTCATTTGGTGAGTTGTCCAAGTCGCATAGCAACGAATGATTTGGTAGCCAATGGTTTCAACCATGGGTGGAATGGGGAGAAAGTGTAATTTTTTATACACACAGGAAAGACCATCCCGATAATTGCCGGGATGGAGAGAAGAGAGATACAAATTAGGTCGCTCTTCTCTCAGCCGAAGGCGGTCTCGCAGCGAAGCGATTTCTCCTTTTTATAGCCATCAATTGATTCAAAACACCTCCCATTACCTAACACTCAGTTATTAAGATAAAAAACAATTCATTTTTGTGTTTTTTGTTTAATTTGCAGAAAATCGGTAAATTACGCATTACGAATATGCAACTTGTATTTTTGTAATAAATAAACACACAAACAATATTGTTATGAGACGATCGCTTGCCTCCCTCCTGCGTCTGGACTCCTTATACCTCTACGTCTTTATTCAAAAAATAAAACCCAATATATGGCTGCTATGTCTGATGTGGTTTCCCACGATATTACAAGCTGGAAGTACAGTTCATTCTTCCCTTACAGATTCTTTAAAATCAGTACTCAATACAAATATCAAAGACTCTACTCGGCTGAATATCTATCTGACTTTATTAGCGACAAGCAAAGAATTGGATGACTTGTCGGCTTATGCCGAAAAGGCTCTAATGATTTCCAAAAGAATGGAAAAAGAAAATCCATTTAGCCCCTTTGAAACACAGCATAAGATTGGTCTTGCTTATTCAAATGTGGGAAGATCTAAGGAAGCCATTGAGCATTTTAAAGCAGTATTATTACTAGAGGATCAAACGGAAAATGGCAGCATCTTGGGCAAGACACATTACCAACTGGGCAATAATTATAAATTTATTGGGCAGGTTGATTTGGCTATTGAACACCTTGAAAAAGCAATTTCCTATGGTGCAGCTTTGAAAGACAATAAACTGATGGCATTGTCGAAAAGCACCTTGGGTACACTCTATCGAGATAAAGGCGATTTCCCCACCTCCCTTGAATTACTGAAAGAAGCAGCTAGCTTGATGCAGTCTATAGAAGAAGGCGAAACGCTGGTCTCTATTTATTCCAATACAGGCCGAAGCAATAGAATGGCAGGCAATTATGACGCCGCCTGGACCTATTACCGGAAATCGCTGGCATTGGCTAAAAAAATTGATTCAAAAAAAGGAATTGCCGTTGCCTATAATAACCTCGGAAACATGCACGAAACCGCAAATGAATATGAAAAAGCACTTGAGAATTACATCAACTCACTACGTATAAAAGAGGATATCGGTGATCAAAGAAGCATCAGCATTTCTTATCATAATATTGGCGGTGTTCGTTCTGTATTGGGGAATCATGAAGCTGCGATAAAGGATTATGAAAAATCCATGGAACTGGCAAAAGCTGTTGACTTTAAAACTTTAATCCTGTTCAATGATTTGAAAATTGGCAATGCAAAAAAAGAACTGGGGCGACCAGAAGAAGCAGTCATACATCATCAAAATGCCATAAAGCTAGCTGAAGAAATTGACCATCAATCCGGGCTGACACAGGGCTGGGTCAATCTGGGAGAAGACTATTTGGTACTCAATCGCTTCAATGAAAGCATGGATTGTTTTTTGAAAGGACTGAAAATTGCAGAGAAAATTGAGCGCAAAATCTGGATCAGTTATGCGCATATTGGTATTGTGGAGGTCTATACCGCACATGAAGCGGCCAGCAAAAAAAGGAATGATATTCCAGCATTAAAAGTTCAAAATCTGAATATTGAAAAACTGCTGCTTCGCGCTCATGAACTTGCTGTTGAGCTGGATGATTTGACCAATATCACAAGTACCATTGCTGCACTGCGGGGCTATTATGAAAAAAAGGGCAATTACGAAAAAGAAGCAGCATACTCCAGAATGTATATTCGATACAAAGACAGCCTATTTCACCAACAAAAGGCTGATGCGCTGGCCGATTGGGAAACTCAATACAAAACAGAAGAGCAGGGAAAAGAAATTACTTTATTAGAAAAAGAAAACCAATTGGCTGCCCGCGAAAAAGCTTTTCTCTCGTCTCGTAATCGCCTATATCTGCTCGCGACTGGTCTGCTGGGTTTGCTGCTGCTTATTGGCACTTATTTATTTTATCAATTGCGAAAAACGAAGCAAAAACTAGAAGCAAAAAACATTCAGTTAGAGCAACTCAATACAACTAAAGATAAATTTTTCGGCATCATTGCACACGACATTCGGAGTCCGATTGTTGCGCTAGATGGCGTAGGAGAGCAAATGGATTTTTATTTAAAAAAAGGAAAAACAGACAAGCTCGAACGCTTAGCCAGGCGAGTGGATTCGACCGCAAAACGCCTAAGTTCTTTATTGGACAATCTCTTAAACTGGGCTTTGCTCCAACAAGGCGTGATTCCTTATCATCCAAAATCTATGTCCGTCAGTGAAATCGTGCAAAGCACCATGAACATGTTTCAGGATAATGCCGAGGCTAAAGGCGTCGTGCTACAATCCGAAATTCCAGCAGAACAAGAAGTCTATGCCGATGAATCTGCCATGCGCACCATCCTGAGAAATCTGGTGAGCAACGCTATTAAATTCACCCCGACAGGCGGTATTGTTTCCATCAGTACAGAAACCAAAGCCGATAAAATTTTCATCAACATCAATGATACAGGTACAGGCATTTCAGCCGAAAAAATAAACCGCTTATTCACACTCGAAAAACAAAGCGAACAAGGCACAGCAGGCGAAAAAGGCACAGGCTTGGGACTCACATTGGTCAAAGAATTAGCCGAATTGAACAAAGGCTTGATTGAGGTCAGCAGCGTATTGGGCAAGGGTTCTCGATTTGGAGTGGGCTTGCCTTTGGCTGTATAGGGCTTGCTCTCTATTTCGCCCATGGTTTCAACCAACCTGTGAATAATATTTCAACTTGGACAACTTTACAAAGTGTCGTAGACACGGTCTATTTGGTAGCCAATGGTTTTAACCGTGGGCGAATCAAGCGACAAAATTGTACAATTTGTGACACACACCCAACTGTCGATTTAGTAGTATAAACAAATAGAAAACCCTTATATTGCAGGTACTAAAACAACTGTAATTTGAAAAATACAAGCTTATATTTATTACTAATGATAATGCTGTTCTCTTGTCAAAACGATAAAAAAACAGCCGATTTAATCATCACAAACGCGACCATCTGGACAGGAAACGTAGCAAAACCCTATGCGCAATCCATGGCCATCGCCGATGACAAAATCATAGCTATTGGAGAGATAGAAGAAGTGATGACTTTCGTCAAAAAGGAAACAAAAATATCCGACCTCGCAGGACGTTTTGTTACGCCTGGATTTATCGACAGCCATGTCCACCTGATGACTGGCGGACGCAGTCTGTTGAGCGTTGATTTGAGAGATGCCAAAACACCAGAAGAATTTGCTAAGCGAGTAGGCGATTTCGCCAAAACCATTCCAGCCAACGAATGGATACTGGAAGGCAACTGGGACCACACGCTCTGGGGCGGAGAACTGCCGCACAAAGACTGGATAGACGATAGCACACCCGAAAATCCTGTCCTCATCATGCGCCTCGACTGGCATACAGCTCTCGCCAATTCAGCAGCTTTGAAATATGCCGGCATCGACAAAAATACGCCCCAAGTAGAAGGCGGCACCATAGAAAAAGACAAAAACGGAAACCCCACAGGAATCCTGAAAGACAATGCTATGAACCTCGTCATGGACAAAATGCCTCCGATGACGCCCAAACAAAAAGACAAATCATTTCGGGCAGCCATGAATTATTTTTTATCCAATGGCGTCACCACAGTTCACGATGTGGACGGACTCAATAAAGATTTTGAATCTTATACGACTGCCAAAAAATATAGAGCTGCCGGTGATTTGCAAGTGCGCATCTACGCCGCCACCCCACTCAACGAATGGCAGCAGCTCACCGAAATGAAAAACGAAAGCGACCAATGGCTAAAAACAGGTTGCTTAAAAGGTTTTGTAGATGGTTCACTCGGTTCACATACAGCCGCTTTCCACGATCATTATACCGACAAAAAAGACGATAAAGGGTTTTTCATCAACACCCAGGAAAATCTATATCAATGGGTTTCAGACGCCGACAAAGCCAATCTGCACATCATGGTACACGCCATCGGAGACAGTGCCAACCACGCTTTGCTCAATATCTATGAACGGGTCATCGCAGAAAACGGAAAAAAAGACAGAAGATTCCGCATAGAACATGCCCAGCACCTCACCGAAAAAGACATCACACGATTTGCCGAATTGGGCGTCATCGCAAGCATGCAGCCCTACCATGCCATCGACGATGGAAGATGGGCAGAAGAGTACATTGGCGCAGAGCGCATCAAGACCACCTATGCTTTCAAATCACTTTTAGCCACAGACGCGACCTTGGCTTTTGGCAGCGATTGGGCAGTAGCCCCCGCTTCCCCTTTGATGGGCATCTACGCCGCCACCACCCGAAGGACGCTAGACGACAAAAACCCTGATGGCTGGGTCGCAGCAGAAAAAATCACGGTCGAACAAGCCTTAGCAGCCTACACCAAAGACGCAGCTTATGCTTCCTTTGAGGAAAATATAAAGGGCACACTAGAAGTCGGAAAATTAGCCGATTTCGTCGTCCTCAGTGAAAATATCACCGAAATAGCCCCCCATAAAATCAAAGATATTCAGGTATTCCAAACTTATACAGGAGGGCAGAAAGTGTATGAATTGAAATAATTTTTACAAAAAGTAACTTGACAAAACATCTCAATGCAGGTATTTCGTTTTGCGAAATACATCCCCTCTTGAGAGGGGAATATAGGGGTGTGTCAAAGCCCAGAAAGCCACTTGGAGGTGTATTATTTGTCAGTGTTTCAGCCAACACACCCCTCCGTTCCCCTCTCAAGAGGGGATGTAATCTCTTACGAGATAACCCTGTGAAATCATGAGGTAACAAAACAAAAAAATGAAACCACCCACCCTACAATTCAACAAGACCCAATGGACAACCGCCCTACTCGGCGAAAACGCCCTCCTGCTCAACATCCCACCTGACACAACAAATACACTGCCTATCATCCACAAAACAACCGCTCTACTAGAAGCCGCTACACTGCCACATGTCACCGATATTGTCCCAGCTTATACCTCCATTGCCATCATATTTGATGTTTTAAAAATGGACATTCATCAATTGATAGAACAAATCAAAACCATCAAAATAACAGAGATTCAACTGGACAATTCCAAGCCCACAATACACCACATTCCAGTAGATTATAATCAAGGACTCGACTGGCACATCCTAGAACAACACACCAAACTACCCAAAGCCGAAATCATCAAAAGACACAGCGCAGTAGAATACCAGGTCGCCATGATGGGCTTCCTCCCTGGCTTTGTGTATTTGTCGGGCATGGACACCGGCATTGCCTGTCCGCGCAAAGCCAACCCACGCACCCGTGTCCCCGCAGGCGCAGTCGGCATAGGCGGGACACAGACGGGCATGTACGCCTTCCCCTGCCCAGGCGGCTGGCAGATCATCGGACAAACAAATGTCCAGCTTTTTGATGCTGCTGGCTTATCGCCAAATGTATTAAAAGTGGGAGATCGGGTTTGGTTTGTGGAGGAGTGAGGCTAAGAAGACTAGAAACACATTTAAAGATGTAAGAGACGATGCAGTCCGGACAGTGGTGCGGGATCTGGAAAAGAGGATTCAGCAGGTGAAGGAGATTTAGCTTGTGTTGAAGTGAATCACACAAGAACTTAATCAACAAAAGCACTCAAGCATTTTTGAATTTGAGTTTAGATTTGAGTTTGAGTTTGACGTTTGGATTTGACGTTTGAATTTGAATTTCTAAGCCTTCCCCCGAAGCACAATATCAAAATTCACCGCCAGCCCCCCCTTGATATCTTCCAGTACAATCGGTAATATTCTAAGTGCGGCTTTCTCCTTAGAAGCCCAAGGATCTTCAATGATATGTGGATCGCCGTGGAAATAAATTTGGGAAACCAATTCTTGGCTATTTTGTGCGGTCACTCGGAAGTGGATGTGTGCGGGACGGTATAATCGACCATTCAGATATTTGCCGGGTAGAATGGTTTTAAAGGCATACTCGCCCTGTTCATTGGTCAGCCATTTTGCTCTTTGGTTGAAGGCAGAAGAGGTATTATCATATACGCCTTCTGTGTCGCAATGCCAGATTTCCACCAGAGCATTTTTGAGTGGCGTTACACAATCTTCACCATAGACTTTGCCTTTCAATTCTATTCTTGTTCCTGGCAAGTCTTTATGAGTCAGGTCATAGCGCGTCGGTGCCTCGGCTCTATAAAAAGGACCGAGGATATCATTGGTTGTTTCGCAATCTCCGATAAACTGCTCTTGCTGCTTTTTGACCTGCCCAAACGTAGATACCGAAAAAGCGGATAAAGCTGCTGTAATCAAAAAATCTTTCCTGTCCATAATTTTTAATTTGCGTTTCTATGAAACGATTTAGCATGACTAAAAGCGTATTGAACATGCCCTATTTAGTGTCTCTCTTCCCTCTTCTCGCCGCTCTCTTCTGTTATACAATACCATAAATCACTCCAAAAAATAATCGAATAATGAAATGGAGGCAGAATAATTTTGTAAATCGGCTATTTTCTCGCAAAGACGCTAAGACGCAAAGTTTGTTTTCTCAAATTGATATCCTGTGTAAAATTTGTATTGCAGTCAATGAAACAATACAGCAACAGGGCAAACGCATCAAAATTTTAGTCGTGTTCTATCAAAGCATCGTTGAGCAAATTCCGTTGTCGTCAGACGAATTCAGTTGAAAATACAGCATATTTCCAGGGACAAACCACTAATTTTAATCAAATCCTTCGTCTGCCGACTATT
>CALFBH010000056.1 GCA_937951615.1 uncultured Saprospiraceae bacterium
ACCTATCTGGTAGCCTACGGTTTCAACCGTGGGCGAATCGAACGGCAAAATTGTCCAATTTGCTATTCAAACATCATAAATCCTATAAACGACAGACTGTGAAAATGTAAAATTGGGGGCTACTATTTCAACTTGGGTTAATAACCTAATACACTCAATATCCCAATATCTACTTAAATGCATTAATCCCCGTAACATCCATACCCGTAATCAGCAGGTGAATGTCATGTGTGCCTTCATAAGTCAAAACAGTCTCTAAGTTCATCATGTGGCGCATGCAAGGATATTCATTGGTAATCCCCATACCGCCATGAATCTGACGCGCTTCGCGGGCAACTTCCAATGCCATCTGTACATTATTTCGTTTGGCCATAGAAATTTGTGCTGGCGTGGCTTTGCCTTCATTCGCAAGTGTACCCAGTCGCCAAGCCAATAACTGCGCTTTCGTAATTTCAGTAATCATCTCTGCCAGTTTCTTTTGAGTCAGTTGGAATCCGGCAATAGGTTTACCAAACTGCACCCGCTCCATAGAATAGCGCAAAGCAGAATCATAGCAATCCATCGCTGCGCCAATCACACCCCAGGCAATACCATAACGTGCTTTCGACAAGCAGGAAAGTGGTCCTTTCAGTCCTTGTACACCAGGCAATATATTTGCTTTGGGAACACGAACATCTTCAAAAACCAACTCACCCGTACAGGAAGCACGTAGCGACCATTTACCATGAATTTCAGGTGCAGAAAGTCCTTTCATGCCTTTTTCCAAAATCATTCCTCTGATTACGCCTTCTTCGTCTTTTGCCCACACGACCATGACATCTGCAATGGGCGAATTGGTGATCCACATCTTAGCACCATTGAGAATATACGCATCTCCATCGTCTTTGATATTACTCAGCATACCACTTGGATCCGAACCATGATTGGGTTCAGTCAATCCAAAGCAACCAATAAATTCACCGGCAGCCAGTTTAGGTAGATATTTCATGCGTTGCTCTTCCGAGCCAAAGCGATAAATCGGATACATCACCAGCGAACCTTGTACAGAAGCCGCCGAACGGACGCCCGAATCGCCACGCTCCAATTCCTGCATGATAAGTCCATAGGAAATTTCATCCATGCCACCGCAGCCATATTTTTCTGGCAGACTTGGGCCAAAAGCGCCAATCTCTGCCAGCCCTTTCACTAGGTGACGAGGGTTTGCCGCCCGTTCAGAATAGTCTTCTATAATTGGCGAGACTTCCTGTTTTACCCAGTCCCGAACTGCATCGCGCACCAGTATGTGTTCTGTTTCCAGAAGGTCGTCAACGTTATAATAATCATGCCCGCGAAAGCGATCTACTCTTGCGGTCGTTGGGGTATGTGAAGTGGCTTTTCCGTTTTCAGTAACTGCCATTGCAAAGTATATTTGTAAGATTAAAAATGCTGTTTATAAATGAGGTAACAAAATTACGCATTTTAAGTTATATTCGCATGGTTTTGCGGGGTGCGAGTTGCGAGTTGCGGGTTGATGAGTTGCGAGTTACCATATTTTTTGCTACGCAAAAAACGAAATGCACGCCGCAAACCCGCAACTCGCAAACCCGCAACTCGCAAATCCGCAACTCGCTAACTCGGAACACAACAACACAACAAATGGGACAAATCGCAATAGAAGGCATGAAATTTTATGCATACCACGGTTTTTATGACGAAGAGCAGAAAATCGGGACGGATTATGTGGTGGATATTTATGTACACACCAATTTTAGCAAAGCTGCTCAGGAAGACTCTTTATTTGATACCATCAATTATGAAACGATTTATCTGGTGGCTAAAATTGAAATGGGCAAATCCACTCGCCTACTGGAAACCATAGCCGAGCGGATAATGAGCAGTTTGAAAAATAAATTCAGCACCATTCAGAAAATAAAAATTCGCATCAGCAAGCTACACCCGCCAGTAGGAGGAGAAGTCAGTCGGGCTTATGTTGAGCTGGAACAAAATCACGTCAAAGCCTGTGCAAAAACCAAGAAACCAATGCTCTGCTATAATGACGCCAATTGTTGGTGCAGTGAACTCCGTGTGTATCCTGATACGCTGAGAATGCTCAAGCAAAAATATAAAGGCTGCCTGAGTCGGGAAATTTTGGAAGCTTATAGTGGGAAATAATCGTGACCACACTGCTTTTTAAAGGTCATAGATAGTGATTGAGTAATTTAGTAATAGTTGTTTTGCGAAGCAAAATAAAGAGTGTTTAAACTTAAGCTTATTCTTAAACTTAAACTTAGTCCCCCGTCAATTGGCACAATATTTTCAAATTAAAATAAAAAAAGGAGGTAAAGCGGGAAAAAACTGCTTCAATCCTTCATGATTTAATCATAAAACTAATCTTAGCATGTTAAAGAGACTATTTATTTTTCTACTCGTTGTTCCACTTTGTACAGGTTGTGCAGAATTGGCACAGATAGGTTCAGAACTTTTGGAAGCCAGTGTCGGCGGTAGTGCAGGCGTGACTTCTGGGCAGGCTGCATTAGGCTTGAAAGAAGCACTTTCTATTGGACTCACCAAAGGAGCAAACAGTGTTTCTGTCAAAGATGGTTATTTTAAAAATAATGCCATCAAGATACTTTTCCCAGAGAAAGCCATTAAGGTAAAAAATACACTGGAAGATGTACTCGGACCTACAGGTAAACAATTGACAGGTAATATCGTCGAAAAACTCAATCGGGCTGCCGAAGATGCAGCGAGGGGGGCGAAGCCTATTTTTCTAAGTGCGATTAAGCAAATGACCTTTCAGGATGCGATGGGAATTTTGATGGGCGAAGATAATGCTGCGACCAATTACCTCAAGCGCACGACTTCTACTGCTTTATACGATTCTTTCAATCCAGTTATCCAAAACTCTCTGTCTAAAGTAAAAGCATTGACTGCCTGGGAAGAAGTGATTACTCGTTACAACCAAATTCCATTGGTAAAGCAGGTGAACCCAAGACTAGATGACTATGTAACAGAAAAAGCAATGGACGGCTTATTTCACATGGTCGGTAAAGAAGAACTGGCTATTCGCAAAGATCCACTCAAGCGTACCAGTGATTTGTTGAAAACAGTATTTGCTGCTCAAGACAATAGAGGACAATAGTAATATAAACAGACTCCCTTATAGAAATAAAAAAGGTATGGAATTAATTTCATACCTTTTTTATTTTATCCTGTCACAAATTGCAACTAAAATCGTCATAGTTTCCTCTACTATAAAGATACATTTTAGTAAACCTTCGTCTTTATATTGTGTATTTGTTTAATGTCTTAAAAAAGGGGTGAAATGTACATAAAATATTGTTTTCTAGTATTTACAAATATTGTATTTTTAGTAAATTTATTGTCAGGGCAAACGGTTTATATTAATGAAGTCATGTCTGATAATGAAACGACTATTGCTGATGGAGACGGAACATTTTCAGATTGGATAGAACTATATAATCCTGGTGCTTCAAGTGTAAACTTAGAGGACTGGTATCTAACAGACAATGTCGGCGATTTGACAAAATGGCAATTTCCGGCAGTCAGCATCAATGCTGGAAGTTATTTGGTCGTCTGGGCTTCTGGAAAATACCCCACTAATATAGATAATAACCTGCACACCAATTTCTCACTGGAAAGTAACGGAGAGTACTTGGCACTTGTTATGCAGGATGGTGTAACCATATCTAATGACATCACTTTACCAGCAGTTTCGGAAGATATTTCCTATGGCACATTTGCTGGTTTTGACAACGACTATACTAATCCTGGAAATTTTGTCACATTAAATTCGCCGACGCCTGGTAGTGCGAATACTAGTTCATTAGAAGCACCAGTTACATGCTCAGTTCCAAGTCGCTTTTTTGCTGGTAGTCTAAGTATTGAATTAACGACAACTGTACCTGGAGGCACTATTCATTATACCACAAATGGAACCAATCCCACAGCCTTTTCACCTACTTACCTGTCGCCTATCACGATAAGCTCGACTACTACACTGAAAGCCATTGTCGTTTATTCGGGCGGCGGAATAAGCCCGATAAAAACGGAACGCTATGCAGAAATGGCAGCTAATGTAGCTGCCGCTGATTCTGACCTGCCTATTTTACTGATAGAAACTTATGGAGATAGTATTAATGATATAAACCAAACCGCTACCTTTACTTCGGTCATAGAACCTGATGCTTCGGAGAGAGCGCAGGGAACGGATGTGCCTGCCTACGCTGGGAAAATGGCATTGAATATACGGGGAAGCTCATCCGGTGGTTTTGAAAAAAAACAATACAGAGTAGAAACATGGAATGAGGATAATCAAGACCTCAGCGTAGAGATTCTAGGGATGCCTGCCGAGTCTGACTGGATTTTGTATGCGCCAGGGCGTGTAGATAAAGTACTCATTAGCAATCCTTTTATGTATGATCTTGCTCGAAAAATGGGTTATTACTCACCAAGAACAAGATTTGTTGAAGTTTATCTCAATGAAGGTGGTGGTAATATTGATGCCGATGATTATCTGGGTTTATATATTTGGACAGAGAAAATAAAGCGGGACAAAAACCGGGTGGATGTAGAAAAACTTGAATCTACAGATAATAATATACCCGAAGTCACAGGAGGGTATATGTTCAAAATTGATAGAGATCCAACCTGGTTCACGGCAAGTGGACAAAACATAGTGGAAGATGATCCAGATCCTTCTTCGATGACCACTGCACAACAAAATTATTTTAGAGGCTATGTTCAGGATTTTGAAGATGTCTTGTATGGCGCAAACTGGCTCGACCCCAATACAGGCTACAAAAATTACATCGACTTAGATTCCTGGGCTTGGGAACATATGATGCGACTTTTTACTAAAGATCCCGATGCGCTTCGACTGAGTAGTTTTTATCACAAAGACCGAGATTCATTGATTAAAGCCGGACCGCTTTGGGATTTTGACCGGACGCTTAACTCCGCTGACTGGCGGGATGATGTACCAAATGAATGGGTTTATAGTCTAGATAACAACCGAACAGATTATTTTGAATTTTCCTGGTGGTCAAGAATGACAGAAGATCCTGATTGGAGGGTAAAATGGCATGATCAGTGGTTTACACAAAGACGAGACGAATATTTTCAAGTAAGCGAAATCAATAACCTGATAGATAGTCTTGCCGCCATCGTACAGGAAGCGCAGGCAAGAGATGAAGCGCGTTGGGCAGGCGTTTCTGGTTATGGCTACCGATATGGCGGTTTTGCAGGAGAAATACAAGCCCTGAAAGATTGGTTGAATACCCGTGTGAACTGGATAGATAGCCAGCTTGTTCCCAATCCTGACTTTTCTACAATGGCTGAGGTGCTTGCTCCCGGATCGACAGTTTCATTAATAAATACTCATGGCAATGGCGTAATTTATTACACGCTGAATGGAACTGATCCACGTTTGCCGGGAGGAGGTTTTTCACCAGATGCAATAGCTTATACAGGACCAATAACAATCAATGGAGCAGTTCAGATTGCTGCACGTATTTTTGTCAATGGATTATGGGGCGATGAAGTACAATCTCCCTGGGGAGCTATATGCAGCCGTCCATATCAGGTGCCACAAAATTATAGTGATATTGCCATCAATGAAATTATGTATAATCCTGCTGCTATTTGTGGCGAACCAGCATCAGAAATGGATTATATTGAAATCAAAAATACTGGTACGTCCACAGTCGATTTGAGCTTTGCCAGTTTCACCGCAGGTGTGCAGTATGAATTTCCACTGGAATCTACCATCCCGCCAAATGGTTTGTACGTTATTGCAGAAAATAGCAATGTATTTAGTTTGAATTATGGCTTTACGCCAAATGGAGAATTTAAAGGTACACTTAGCGATAGCGGAGATTCTCTGGTGATTAATGACATAGAAGGAAATCTTATCGATCAGGTCGAATTTAATGATAAAAACCCCTGGGATGAAGACCCTGACGGTACAGGGCCGTCTCTGGAATTGCTAAACCCTTTTTCGGATAATAATGATCCACTCAACTGGTTTCGTTCTGATAATAATTGTGGCACACCAGGTGCAGAAAACTCCCGTGTATGCACAGGCACAGCCGACCAGATTGTCATCAATGAAATCAACTATAATTCCGATAATGGAAACTTCGACCCTGGCGACTGGGTAGAATTGTACAATCCAACAGCCAACACTATCGACTTGTCTGGCTGGACTTTTTATGATAATAATAATGATTTTATTTTCCCTACGGGAACGAGTATAGCAGCAGGAGAGTTCTTAATTTTAGTAGAAAATGAAGTGATATTCAGCAGCTTGTT
>CALFBH010000057.1 GCA_937951615.1 uncultured Saprospiraceae bacterium
TTGCGACTTTGCGAGAAAACAAACTTTGCGGCTTTGCGACTTTGCGAGAAAACAAACTTTGCGGCTTTGCGACTTTGCGAGAAAACAAACTTTGCGGCTTTGCGACTTTGCGAGAAAATTGATCTATCAAAATGGAAAAAAGAAAATTTATCAAAACGCTAATTGGTGGTAGTCTGGCCATGATGACTGGTAGTTCCTGGTTGGGATGCCAATCCCCGACGACACAAAGAGAAATAGCAACGACTAAATACACCAAGCCTCAGCCACTTCCAAATCGTTGGATTTGGTTGCGCCCCAAACTGGACTGGACTGAAGACGATTGGAAACGTACTTTTGAGCGCATGAAAAAGGTCGGCATAGAAGGCATTTTGCCGCAAGTGTATGCAGGCAACGACACCTTATTTGACCACCCGACCTTGCCCGTAAAAAAAAGGTGGCTGGAAGACATACTCCCATTGGCACATAGCTTTGATTTGGAAGTTCACGCCTGGATGTGGACGATGCCATTGAATGAAAAGACGATGGTCGAAAAACATCCCGACTGGTTTTCCGTCAATCGAAACGGGCAGCCAGCCCATACTCATCCAGCTTATGTCAAGTATTACAAATTCCTCTGCCCCTGCCATCCTGAAGTACAAGAATTTGTCGCCTCCAATGTCGAAGCACTTGGAAAAATTGAAGACTTAGACGGCATTCACCTCGACTATGTTCGCCAGCCCGATGTCATCTTGGCTGAAGCTCTACAGCCTAAATACAATATTGTACAAGACAAAGAATATCCTGAATATGATTATCCATATTCTCAAAATTGTCGAAATTTATTTAAAGAAGAACATGGCATCGACCCGATGGATCTAGGAGATGAAGCACCTGCAGATGAAGCCTGGCGGCAATTTCGTTACGATACAGTTTCTAATGTGGTCAATAATTTCTGTGTCCCGATGGCTCGTAAGTATAATAAACCCATTACGGCGGCTGTATTTCCGAATTGGGAAAGCGTTCGACAACAGTGGCATCGTTGGGATTTAGATGGTTTTCTTCCTATGTTGTATCAGGGTTTTTATAATAAAGATATTGCATGGATAGGAGAGGAGGTCAAAAAAGCACTTGCCCGACTTCAAGACGAAAATAATCCCAAACCCGTTTATAGCGGTTTATTCCTTCCGCATGTACCGCCCGCCGACATAGCGCAGGCAGTGGAAGTCTCTAAAAATTCTGGCGCGAAAGGATTTTCTTTATTTGATTTAAATTCGCTTTCTGATGAGTATTGGGAAGCGATTGGGAAGGTTTGATATCTTAACATAGAACAATGAATAATTCGACATTATTTCTTTAGTGGATAAATTAGAGGAAGATATTGAACAACTGAAGCTGAGAATAAATGATGACAGAATTTATGATGTTCAAATTATAAATGGGACAGATATTTCATTCAGATCACAAGAGCCAATACCTTTAACTAAATTATAATACTGCCCCAGTGCAATAGCACAAAAGTGTTTTTCGCGCTCTGCGCCTCAGCAGTAAACTGGCTGGCGGAAAAAACTGTACTGACGACTTTAGCCGTCAAGTCAAATAGGCTCACCCACCTGCTGTCGCAGTTCACTTCGTCATAAGTCCACTGGACTTATGGTTTTCTTGCAGAAAACTGCACTACGTTCATGACGGCTAAAGTCGTCGGTACGGTATTCGCGGTCAGCGACAATAAAATTTTCCTTAAAATATACGCGCAAAGGCAAAACAATATTACTTATTGCGACACTCAAGCAGAACAATCTAAGCCCAAGTAGGACTTTGCTTGTGATATGTTGCATTTAAGCACTTTTCAGCCATTCAAAATTCCTTAAAAAACCGTATATTGTCCACCCAATTTGAACAACTTTTTTAATAATAGAGTTTATTAGGTATAATAAGTTCAAACCCAAATTTAAGTTTAATCGCTTTTTGAATTTGAATTTGACATTTGAATTTGTGTTTACTACTAGGTTTACTTCACTCAAATAATCAAAAGACATGGCATTTGACATTGATATGATCAAAAAGGTGTATGACGAGTTGCCGGGCAAAATTGCCGCAATACGCAAAACTCTTGATCGTCCGCTTACCCTCTCAGAAAAAATCCTTTACAGTCACCTTCATGCAGAATCTCCTCTGCAAAACTACGGGCGTGGGAAAGATTATGTGTATTATGCACCCGATCGTGTAGCCATGCAGGATGCCACGGCACAGATGGCTTTGCTACAGTTTATGATGGCTGGAAAAAATAACGTAGCTGTACCTTCCACTGTACATTGTGACCACCTTATTCAGGCAAAGATAGGAGCTGATGCAGACCTACAGAATGCCATTAATACCAGCAATGAAGTATTTAATTTTTTAGAGTCTGTCTCTGACAAATATGGCATCGGGTTCTGGAAACCGGGTGCAGGTATTATCCATCAAGTGGTGCTTGAGAACTACGCATTTCCGGGAGGGATGATGATTGGTACAGATAGTCATACTGTAAATGCTGGCGGTCTGGGCATGGTTGCCATCGGTGTCGGAGGAGCTGATGCTGTGGATGTAATGGCGGGTATGGCATGGGAGCTAAAGAATCCTAAATTGATCGGCATAAAACTGACAGGCAAGCTTTCTGGCTGGTCTTCTCCTAAAGATGTGATACTTAGAGTAGCAGATATACTGACTGTAAAAGGTGGTACAGGTGCCATTGTAGAATATTTTGGCGAAGGTGCGATAAGCCTAAGTTGTACAGGAAAAGGTACGATCTGCAACATGGGAGCTGAAATCGGAGCAACGACATCTACTTTCGGTTATGATGAAAGTATGGACAGATATTTAAGAGCGACAGACAGAGAAGATGTAGCTGATGCTGCAAAGTCTGTACAAGAACACCTAACCGCCGATCCGGAATGTTATGAAAATCCTGAGAAATACTTTGATCAGGTCATAGAAATCAACCTTTCAGAATTGAAGCCATTATTGAATGGGCCTTTTACACCAGATCTTTCGACTGCTGTCGGTAAGCCAATGAATGAAAGAGCTAAAGAGAGAGACTGGCCATTAGAAGTGGAATGGGGACTCATCGGCTCTTGTACCAATTCTTCGTATGAAGATCTTTCCAGAGCAGCTTCTGTAGCAAAACAGGCACTGGATAAAGGACTAAAGATCAAATCTGAACTTGGTATCAACCCTGGTTCTGAGCAAGTGCGATTTACGACTGAAAGAGATGGCATCCTGAAAACCTTTGAAGACCTGAATGCAAAAATATTTACGAATGCCTGTGGTCCATGTATCGGACAATGGGCAAGATATAATGACCCAATCAATGCACCTAAAAACTCTATCATACATTCATTCAATAGAAATTTTTCGAAAAGAGCCGATGGCAATCCTAACACCCATGCTTTTGTGGCTTCGCCCGAAATGGTTGCTGCCATCGCTATAGCTGGACGACTGGATTTTAATCCGATGACGGACACTTTGACCAATGACAAAGGCGAACAGGTCAAACTGGATGAACCCACTGGCTTCGAGTTACCACCAAATGGATTCGCAGTAGAGGACAGAGGCTATAATGCACCAGCGGAAGATGGTAGTAAGATTGAAGTCGTCATTAGCCCGACTTCCGACCGCTTGCAGAAACTAACCCCATTTAAAAAATTGACGCAGGAAGGTTTGCGTGGACAACGCACCCTCATCAAAGCGAAAGGCAAATGTACAACGGATCATATTTCTATGGCTGGACCTTGGTTGAAATATCGCGGTCACCTAGAAAACATTTCCGACAACTGTTATACTGGCGCAGTGAATTTCTTCAATGAAAAACCCAATACAGTTTGGAATGCTGTCAGTGATGAATTTATGGCAGTGCCGGATTCAGCTCGTTTGTATCAGAAAAATGGTATCGGCACAGTGGTGTTTGGCGAAGAAAACTTAGGGGAAGGTTCTTCCCGTGAACATGCAGCGATGGAGCCACGTTTCCTCGGTGTAACGGCAGTGATTGTAAAATCATTTGCCCGTATCCACGAAACGAATCTGAAAAAGCAAGGCATGTTGGCTTTGACTTTTGTGGATAAAGCGGATTACGATAAAGTCCGTCAGGACGATACGGTAGATATAGAAGGCTTAGATACTTTTGCTCCAGGCCAAAACCTGACCGTTGTTCTGAATCATGCAGATGGTACGAAAGATAGTTTTGAAGTCGCACACACTTACTCTGCTCCTCAGGTGGTATGGGTAAAGGAAGGTTCTGCTTTGAACAAGATTCGTAAAGATGAAGGGGTGGTTTGAGTGAATTAGTTGATTGAGTTATTGAGTTGATTGAGTGTAATTGACTTGTTAGAAATAAAAAATCCTCTGCCTTTGGTAGGGGATTTTTTTGTAATTTGTGCTACCTAAAATATTCAAAACAATATAAGCAGTACACATTATGGATACAGAAACACCCAACAAGCCAAACAGCAATTCAACGCCTTCTAAAAAAAACAAAAAAACGCCCAAATGGCTCAGAGCCTTGGAAGCCCAAAGCTGGCAGGCGGAGTTGCTGATTTCTGGGGTCATTATTGCAGGTTTGCTCCAACTACCCGATACTTTTCTTAAGTTTGGTGAACCTTATATTTTAGAATCAAGCGAACTGGGTTTTGGCTTTCTAAGCTTGGCTACAACCTATGTATATGCAGCCCTAAGTGCCTTGGTTTTATTCTTTGGTTATCATTTCATTTTACGGACGATATGGATTGCTCTGCTAGGCTTAAATTCAGTTTTCCCGAAAGGGATTAACATTGAATCTAAGGCAGGTGCAGGTCCTAAGTATTGGGAAAAAGCCAAAGAGGAATATCCCAACCTATCGACTTACAACCAGCAATTGGATCAACAATGCAGTACCATTTTTTCGTCTGTAACATTAATCACCATTATGTCCCTTTCACTAGCTGCGGTGATTTTGATTGCTTATCAGATTTTCAGGCTCTCCATTTCAGTTTTTCCTTTTCTTGAAGATTATGTCGTTCAGATTGGAGGGGGGTTATATTTGTTGTTTATGGTGTTTACATTCGGTCTACAGCATTTAGCCAAAAAACAACCAGATAATAAGCGAATAGCAAGCGTGTATGAAAAATATGGCAAAATAGCCGGTTCTATATTCTCACTGCATTTTTTTCGGAAACCTGTAAATTATATCACTGGCATTCTGATTTCTAATAGTACTTCAAAATACGCTCTTGTATTGCCTGGGATTATAAGCGGTTTTATGGGCTTTTATGCAGCCAGAACAATTAACGAAAATCCCATTTATGATAATTTTGGTGCTGAACGTTACTGTACTTTTAACGGTAAAACTGATCGCACTTTTTATTTTAATTATGAAGATCAATGTAAAGATAATCAACGAATTTTTACGCCAATTATCCCATCTGATGTCATTGAAGGAAGTGTGCTGAAAGTTTTTATTCCAACCATCGAGCGTGAAAAGGCAAAAATGGATTTAGGCAAATTGAGTTTCATAAAAAAAGTCAAAGGAGGGCAACCGCTTAGAGATTCTATAAGACAGGCTAACTTGCAAATTTATCAGGATTTTAATCAGATTTTTATCAATGATGAAGTTTACACCACGTCGGATATTCAGTATTATACACACCCTAATGCCGGAGAAAAAGGCGTTCTTATTTATTTGAATACGCATGATTTTAAAGCGGGTAAAAATATACTGGAAATTAGAAAAGACTATTTTTCGAAAAAAGAAAAACAGAAGATCGTGCGTATTCCATTTTACTTTGAAGGAAATTACCTAAAATGACTGCCATAGAAAATTTCATCTACCAACACGAAGGAGAGCAAAGAGATATTTTGCTCTATTTGCACGAACTCCTCAGCGAGCAAAATTTGCTGTCCAAAATCCGGTATAAAGTACCTTTTTATTATGGTAAAAGCTGGATTTGTTATTTGAATCCCGTCAAACCTGATGGTGTTGAGCTTGCTTTTATACGTGGAAATGAGTTGTCCAATGAGCAAGGCTTATTAGACAAAAAAGACCGTAAAATGGTTGCGGGTATCACCGTCACAGCTATAGTAGATTTGCCCAAAACAGCAGTACTGGAAATTATTCAGGAAGCTATTTTGCTGGACGAGACCGTAGCTTATGTGCCACCTGGACGGAGGAGAAAGTCTGAATAAAAAGGTGTTCCCTTAACGCGGCGAAGCCAGAATGAATGAGAGAATGAGGAAAATTCATTCATTCTCTCATTCATTCATTTTTTAGCTCCGTGTTTTTACCATTCCGAAACCCCATTATATTTCTCTTTCTTTCTTTCTCTGGCTTTTCTCTCCTTCACTGCTTTCCGAACATTTTTTGGTTTTCTTGCGTTTTTTTCAGCACTTTCCTCATGCATTTGCTCTACACTCTTAATCCCTGTACCCCGTGTCGTAATGACTGTTGTTTCTTCTTTGATGACGATGGTTTGTTTGCTTTTAGAAGATTGTACCCGAGCTCTTGCTGCAACGGCTTTATCATATCCCAAATCGGCTGCTATGTCTAAGTGTTGTTTGTACATAGACATATTGCCATTTTTTCTGTAGGCATTAGCCAGATAAAAAAAGGCTTCGCCGTTTTGAGGCTGTTCTTCGGTGGCTGCACCAAGCAATGATATTGCTACGCCATAATTCTCAGAATGATAAGCAGCCTGTCCAGCCACATAAGTTATTTTTTGGTCTTCTTTAATTTGCGAAGAAGTGGTGAATGCCTGATAAGCGGGTTCAAAATTACCTGCATTGAAGTTCAATACTCCAATTCGGGTGAGTGCCTTATAATATTCAGGGTCTTTTGAGACGGCTTTTTCATAAGCATCCAAAGCATCTTTTTCATCACCCAATTTCTCATAGCACAGTCCTCGCATATACCAGGTTTTCGCAGTAGCATTCGATTTTTTGACATTATACAATGCGCCTAAAGATTCCTGATATTTTCCTTCTTTATACAAATTGACCGCAGCATAAATACTCGCATTCTGACTCCGATCAGTCGATTTTTTTACAATTGTCTTTTTGGTCTTTGTTGTTTTTACAGTGCCATCAGCTTGGGCAGTCGAATTGACTGTCACCGCTTTTTCGCTTTTTTTGCTTTCCAGCAATGCAATCTCACGTTGTGCTTTTGCATAATTGGGCTTTAGCGCAGTCGCTTTCTTCAATGCCACCAATGCTTTCTCATCTTGTTTGGTGGCTACATATAGTTGTCCAAGATTATACCACGCTTTTTCATCATCGGGCTTGTATTGAACTACTTTTTTATAATTATTAATAGACTGTGCATAATCGCCTCGCTCATCATAACAGACAGCGAGCATGTGAATAGCATCTGCAAAATCAGGTGAACTAGAAAGTGCTTCTTCCAAATAAGGAATAGCAAAATCATAATTCTTTGCATTATACTGATTCAGGGCTTTATTGTAAGCTTTTTTTGCTTCATTAGATTGCGCAAAACTACTCAACGCAATGCAAAGGCTTATCGCCAAAATAATAATTGTCCTCATCGTAGGCTGGATTTTTATTTTGTTTGGTAAATGGTTGTTTTCTTTAGACGTCACAAAGCTATATAAGGGTTGTCCGTTTAACGAATATTTTTCGAAGGTATTGATAAATAACATAAGTGTCGCTTTGTAAGAGATGGGATCAAAATGGTAGAATAGTCATATTTTTCAGCACTTCACTTGACAAAATAAATTTTGTTATGTATTTTTGACAAAAAATAAATTGCTAAAATGAAAAATATACCAACTCAAGTTGTCAGAAACGGAGATTTTTATCCCCGAAATCAGATAATCGACAAAATATACAGAAGACTTAGGCAATTTGTAAAAAATAACTGGTCAGGATTTATTATCTATGTGAGATGAAAGTGACAAAAGAAAATTATTTTGATTTATTACCGAGTTTACGTTTAGCCTGTTCTGCATTAAAGGGTAGTAGTCGGCGACAATTT
>CALFBH010000058.1 GCA_937951615.1 uncultured Saprospiraceae bacterium
ATTTTATATGCTTCAATATCATTGAGCTGTAAGTATTTTTTATCCATTATTACAGGATTTTTTGCTTTGCAAAAAGCTCTTTTTAACAGGGTATAATTCTAAGTTGTTCTAAATATACGTAAGAGTTAAAAGTAATTTCACCGAAGGTGAAATTCCACAATTCCACAATTCCACAATTCCACAATTCCACAATTCCACAATTCCACAATTCCACAATTCCACAATTCCACAATTCCACAATTCCACAATTCCACTTAAATCCGTTCAAAATACCGCTTCCGCTCCCAATCCGTCACCACCCGATTATAAGCCTCCTGTTCCATCTTAAAATGATGGGTATAATGTTCAACTACTTTTTTACCAAAAGCATTTTTAGCGAATTTGCTGGTCGAAAATTTTTCTGTGGCTTCCGCCAAAGAACGGGGAACATCTGGCAAATCTTTCGCCGCATACACATCGCCTTCAAAAATTTCAGGCGGTTCTATTTTGTTTTTTATACCATAAAGTCCGCAAGCCAGGGAAGCCGCAAAAGCCAGATAAGGATTACAATCCGCCCCAGGAATACGACATTCAATACGCAAACTTTCTCCTTTGCCGACGACCCGAAAACCTGCCGTCCGATTATCATAACTCCAGGCAAGACGAGTTGGCGCCCAGGAAGCATCGACATATCTTTTATAGGAATTGACGGTCGGCGCATAGAAAGGCATGACCTCTGCCGTCTTAGCAATCCAGCCACCTAAAAACCATTTAAAAATATCAGACCCTTTTACTGGTCCGAAGGCTTGTTTTCCTGCAAAAACGTTTTTGCCGTCTTTCCACAAACTAATATGGATATGACAACTTGAACCTGCCCTGTCCTCATGAAATTTTGCCATGAAGGTCACGGAAAGTCCCATTTTATCTGCGAGTTCTTTGAGGCATTGTTTGTAAATCACATGGCGGTCTCCCATTTCCAAGACTTCTGCATATCGGACATTCAATTCGTGCTGCCCTAGTCCCCATTCGCCCTTAGACGTTTCAACCGGTACGCCTGATTTTTTCAAATGCCGACGCGCTGCGGCAGTATATTTTTCCGTTCGAGTACCTTGCAGAATATGATAATCTTCCAGATACCAACCGACCGGACGCAGGTTATGATACTGCTGTTTAAAAGCCTGACGGTAACTATTTTCAAAAAGATAATATTCCAGTTCTGAAGCAGCAAAACATTGATAACCAGTTTTTTCAGCGGCTTTTACTTGCTTTCGCAAAATGGAGCGTGGGGCAATGTGAACTGGCTGATGCGTTTTTTCATTTACTACATCACAAAGCACAATGGCTGTTTTATCCAGCCAGGATGCAATTCGCAAAGTATTCATATCAGGCACCAGATGAAAATCGCCGTAGCCCAATTTCCAGTTGGCAAACTCATAGCCTTCGACTGGCTCCATTTCCATGTCTGTTGTCAGCAGATAATCGCAGCCATGTGTGCCATTTTTTGCCGTAGATTCCAGAAAAAAATCGGCATCAAATCGCTTGCCCGTCAAACGTCCGTAATGGTCGGTGAAAGCTACTACGATGGTTTCGATTTCTTCGGCAGCTACTTTTTTGCGAAGGTCTTTTAAAGTGATTTTTCCTTTTATCTTCATGCTTTCAATTTACGGTTTTGTGTAAGTGTTTGTGTCGATTGTAAATGTGTTATAAGGGTAATCTCGAAAGAGATTACATCCCCTCTTGAGAGGGGAATCAAAGGGGTGTGTCAAAGCCCAGAAAGCTTACTCGGAGGTGTATTATTTGTCAGTGTTCCAGCTAACACACCCCTCCGTTCCCCTCGCAAGAGGGGATGTATTTCGCAAAGCGAAATACCTTTTCGACAGGGCTATTCTTCATAACAAATCAGCCCTCAAAAGATTGATATTCAACCTGCAAATGTACAGCAGCTTAATTTAGCTCTTAATCCACATTAAATACTAAAAACAGCCATCGACTATGGACTACCGACTATCGACCGCCCCTCCTAATTATTTGTCAATTTAAACCATGCAAAACTGACACCCAATAAACCAAAATAAACAGCCGCCAAAACAGGATTATAGAACGTTATTGCAACAAAAGAAACACTCGCTATCACAAGGGCAACAATTGGCGTAAACGGATATAAAGGCACCTTAAATGGTCGCTCTAAATCCGGTTCATTTTTTCTTAATCTCAATAGCGCAATCATAGAAACAATGTATAAAGTCAATGCGCCAAAGCAGGCGATGGTAATAATTTCTCCCGTCTTTCCGGTAAACAAAGCCACAATCCCAACAAACATATTGAAAATGAGCGCATTGGAAGGCGTGCGGAATTTTTTATGAATATTGCCCAGAAATGTAGGAGCAAAACCTACTCTGCCAAACTCAAAAGTCGCCCGACCTGCAGCAAGGATAATCCCATGAAAAGAGGCGACCAAACCAAACAAACCAATGGACGTCACCAGCGTGTATAAAATATGCCCTTCTCCATAAATCTTCGCCAATGCCAGCGGCAAAGGAGAATCAGAAGCCGCCGCGCCCGGCTCTGCAAAAACAACCGCTTCCCAGCCAGCTACGCCGACAGAAGAACAAAAAGTCAAAATACACAGCACCACCAAAGTCAGGATAGCCGAGCCAAAACCAATCATGATATTTCGTTGTGGATTGACGGTTTCCTCGGCTACATTAGCCACACCTTCGATGGCTAGGAAAAACCAAATCGCAAATGGCAGCGCAGCAAAAGCTCCTGCATAGCCATTGGGCAAAGCATTTTTTTCCAGATTTGCCCACTCGAAAGAAGGCAGACTTGCTCCCGCAAAAATCAATAATTCAATGACTGCAATGATGGTAATAATCAATTCAAACGAAGCCGCCGCCCTCACCCCATAGATATTCAGTGCCGTAAAAATCAGGTAAGCAATAATGGCAATCCCAATAATCGGCACCGCCGGCATGAATATATTTAGATAAGCCCCAATCGCAAAAGCAATGGCAGGCGGAGCAAATATAAATTCAATGTTTTGCGCCATGCCGCCCAAGAAGCCCCAGTTTTTGCCCAGCCCGCGCATGGCATAATCAAATGCTCCACCAGCCTTAGGAATCGCACAAGCCAACTCGGTATAGCTAAAGGTAAAGGCAAGGTACATGACAATAATAAAAGCTGTCGCAATGGCAAGCCCAAGCGTCCCGCCTTTTTCCAGTCCCAGATTCCAGCCAAAATACATGCCCGAAATGACGTAGCCCACGCCAAGTCCCCAAAGCATCAGCGGTCCTAAGGTTTTTTTAAGTTGTGGTGCTTGCTCTTCCATAATGTAGTAATTGGTGGACTGGTGATTCGTGATTGGTTTATGCCTAAAAGTTAGGTGTAAGATAGTAAATACGGATTATTTAATATAAGTTGTTGTGGTATTTTTGGTTTGGTGTTTGAATGTTGTGGAAAGTTCTGGAGACAGGAGAATTTTGGTGGCTTATTTTTTTTGTTTATATTTGAGTGTTCTTTAATTCCAAAAGAATGGCTGCATTGTTTTTATAATGATTTTTTGTGGGTGTTTTTGGAAATAGAGGATATATTGAAAATGTACACAAATTTATGGTGTATATAAACAAGTTCGCTGCTATTAAAAAATATCATTAAGAATAAATACGACACAAGAGAATGCTTCCAAAACAATTTACAGAATTAATAGATAAATTAATATTCTCAACGCTCAATCGTGGAGTAGAGGAATTTCAAGAAATAATAGGTAACAAATTACTAGAATACCAAACTCAAGAATACCGTAGGAGTAAATTTGTTAAATCTCTGTTATATACACTCAAGCCTGTTGAGTTGGAAAAAATTTATGTGCCTATTTCGATTAATGATCATAGAGGAAAAGAAATTAAAATTGATTCAATTGGAAGTTTATTGAGCAGCTCTAATTATGTAACATTAATAGGAGATGCTGGAAGTGGAAAAAGTACGTTAATAAAATATTTATTTTTAAATATAATAAAAGAAGGCAGTTATATACCAATCAATTTTGAACTAAGATATTTAAACTACAGTAATACAAATTTTATCACTGAAACTAATACATCTAGAATTCATGGATATTTAGTTGAAAATATTATAAAGGCAAGTAAAATCAAGAATTATGATTCTTCAATTGAAAGACTTTTAAATTCTGGGAAATTGATTATTTTTTTTGATGGACTAGATGAATTAAAAAAAAGTCTTAGAAGTGAAATTTTGAAAGAAATTGATTCCTTTGTAAAAAAGTACCCTAATAATTCCTATGTCTTAACATCTAGACCGTCATCTAACGCAGAATCTCTTCCGTTATTCTATACTTTCGAAATTTCCCCACTTAATGAAAAACAAATCAAAGAATTAATAAAAAGACAAATTATTGAAGAAGAATTAAAGCAAAAAATAATTGACTCTATTTCAAATAAAAAAAATGTCCAATATATTTATCTACTAAATAATCCTTTATTACTTACTTTATTTATACTAACTTATCAGATAAATTCTAATCTGCCTGAAAAAAAATCTTCATATTACAGACAGGTTTTTGATGCTTTATTTACTCGGCATGACAGTATTTCAAAGTTAGGCTTTGATAGAGAAAAACTTTGCGGTCTAGAAAAGGAAAAATATGAATCTATACTGGAACAATTCTCAATTATTACATTCTTTGAAAGAAGGTTTGCTTTTGAAGAAGATTATTTTATTGAAATACTAAAACGAATAAGAGCTTCAGATAATGATTTTAGCGCCTATGAAATAGGTGATTTAATAGAAGACTTAACTGTTTCGATTGGTATTATACAAAAAGATGGGCTTTATTACGTTTTTCCTCATAGGTCACTTCAAGAATATTTCGCTGTGTTATTTATAAAAAAAATGGAAAAAAAGAGTCTTAAAGAAAAAGCTTACTTAAAAATTTTTGAAAGAGGATTGGTAAATGAGCTGAATTTTTTGAGCCTTTGTAGAGAGCTTGATTTTTACAATATGACAAAATATTTTACTGTCCCACATTTGGAAAAATTCGTTTATATTTTCAAATTAGATGAAATATTTCGTCTTTATGATCATTCAATAAAAATGACTAGTGAAGAACGAAAAAAAGTAGTAGATAAAAGAGAAAAAACCATTTGGGAAGTTTTTAATCATTTCTTTGATAAAATTGAAGTAAGAATTGTTCCAGATGAATATAATCTTCATGTAGTATTAGAAGATTTCATTATGAACTCTTATAAAAAATCTGAAAATTACCATCTTTTTCAATTTCTATTGCAACCAACAAATTTAAGTGGATGGATTGGACTCTCTTTAGAAGAGGATTTAAATTCTATTGGAGAATTTTTAACGCTTGAGAAGGGAAATAATACGAGCGATATTACAAAAACATCTGTTCTTTTTGAGGAAGTTCAAGATTTGTGCGGCACGTATAACATAGAAAATTACCAAACTTGGAAGTATTTGTGCGAAAGAACTATAATTCGTGGATTTACTGTAGATTTAATTCAAGAGATTTGTGATAAGGTTACAAAAATGAAAAAGCAATTATCTGACTTTGACCAGAAAAATGATTCAATTTTAGAGTTATTATGAAGACCCAAGATGATAGGAAACAATAGCTCACCGCAGCCCATCTCACGCCACAGGCATACAGTCTACACATAAGCGGTGACTTACATGCAACTTAATCTCGATTGGGGCATTTTGACTTCTAGCTCGTATTCCAGAAAAGAAAATATCCAAATTTCTTATCTTTGGATAACGACGAATAATAACCGACGCTAAAGAATCAAACCCAGCTCAGTACAAATGAAAAAGTCCTTCTATAAAGCGTTAAAAATTTTCAAATACCTACTGATTGCTTTCACTCCTATCTATTGGGTTGGAATTATAATCGATGACTGGGTATTCATTGAAAAATATTGGGATACAAATTGGCTTCAATACATAGGAATTTGGGCACTGTGGTTTTTAGTCTTCGTCTTAGCACTGTCGTTTTATTATTGGGTCATTGCTACGATAATTATCGTAATCTATCACAAAATCATTAAACCTTTCAAATAAAAATGAAACAACAAAACAAGCACATCAACTACATCAATCTAAAAGCAAAAGACTAAAATTTCCCACACTTTTCAAAAAAAATCTCACTACCATCATGCCGATAAGTTGCGGAAACTATGTATTTTGGGGTAGTTTCCGCAACTTATCGGCACATTATGATTGAAAGAAAAAAGGAAATGAAACACAAAAAACAATAATGAAACAACAAAACAACCACATCCACTACGTAGAGTTCAAAGCAAAAGACTTAGGCGAAATAAAGCGATTTTATGCGCAGGCATTCGGCTGGAAGTTTACGGATTATGGCCCGACTTATATTGCCTTTTCAGAAGCTGGACTGGAAGGTGGCTTTGAACTAACGGAAGAGACTATCGTCAATGGCGCACTCGTCATACTGCACCATACAGACTTGGAGGAAGCAAAAAATAACATTATTGAAGCAGGTGGAAAAATCTCACTAGACATTTTCTCTTTTCCGGGTGGAAAAAGATTTCACTTCAAGGATTCGTCTGGAAATGAATTAGCCGTTTGGAGAGAGGACTGAGGTAGGATCAGTAGCAATTAACAACACCAGCAGCGGGCAGGGTTCTCCTTCAGGAGCTAGAGGCGAGCGCGGGCAGTGGCAGTATCTTTACCGAGGCAATTGAACATAAAAAGTACAGCCCTTTCCTATTTCAGATTCGACCCATATCTTTCCGTTTAGCGTCTTGACTATTTTTTTGCAGGTTGCCAGTCCGATGCCTGTTCCTTCGTAGGCTTTTTTATTGTGTAGGCGACTAAACACCTGGAAAATTTCGTCCGAATATTTCTTATTGATACCGATACCATTGTCTTTTACCGATAGCAAATAATGCTTTTCCTGCTCTTCGCAAGTAATGTCGATAATGGGATTTACCTCTTTGTTTCTGAATTTGATGGCATTGGCGATTAAGTTTTGGAAGACCTGCTCCATATTGGCTGAAGAAGCTCTGACGGTGGGTAGATTATCTGGGACGGTCAATTGTACCTGATTTTCTTTTATTTTCAAACGCAGACTATTGCGTACCAGCAACATTGTATCGTTGAGGTCGGTTTGTTTGCCCTCGTCCATCGCATTTCCACTTAGGGCAAATTCTAGCAAATCACTGAGCAATGCCTGCATGTGTATACTGGCATTTTTGATAATCGAGATGTACTCTTTACCATTACTGTCCAAATTGTCTCCATAATGATCAGACAGTAAGCCTCCGAAACTGCTCATCATGCGAAGCGGTTCTTTGAGATCGTGGGCTACTTTTCCTGCAAATAATTCCAGTTCGCTTTTTGCTTCTTCCAGAATCGTCTGCTCGCTGTTCAGGCGTTCTATTTCCTGGTTTTGCTTTTCGTATTCGTGCTGAGAACGGATTTGTGAAACGGCATTTGCTTTTTCTTCATTGAATAAAGTTTCGCGGGTCTCACCATGCCGTTTTTGGTATTCAAATGCTTTTTTATAATCACTGGTATTGGAATAAGCTTGTGCTAGATTTTGATACACCGATTCCAATAAAGGCAATGCATTCATATTTTTACTAATCGCCAGACTGCGGTCGTAATAATCAATGGCTTCTTCATGTGCGCCTTGCCTTGCGCAGACTTCACCAATGCGGTTCAGCGAAATGGCTTTTCCTGCTTTATCGCTTACTTTCTCCTGAATAAAAAGGGCTTTGGACAAATATTTCAGTGCCTCGTCATTATCACCACGGGTAGAATAAATTTCTCCAACCAGGCTGTAAGAATGCGCCATACCGTAGTTGTCCTCTATTTCCTGCGTAATTTTCAGCGATTTGAAATAGTAATCTAATGCCTTATCATATTCTCCTTTTATTTTGTAAATGTTGCCTGTATTGCTATAAGAATAAGCAATCCCGATTTGATTATTCAGTTCCTTGCGGATATCGAGTGAGCGTTGATGGTATTCCAGAGATTTTTCATGGTCGCCCAACTTTTCATACAATAAACCTATATTATTACAACAGTCGGAAAGTTCGGTTTTTTGCTCCAGTTTTTGCCGCATTTTCAGTGACTTAATGAAGTAATCCAATGAACGCGCATAAACGCCATAAGCCAGATAAATCGCTCCGAGGCAATTATAAGACTCTGCCATCCCCGTAGCATCTTCAATCTTTTCGCGCACCCGCAGGGATTTCATAAAGGCGTTTTCAGCTGGTTTAAAATTGCCCTGATGCCAGCGAATAATGCCGATCAGATTATAGCTGTCGCCAATGCCCTGCTCAAATTTAATGGTACGAGAAAGATGTAGTGCCTCTGTAGAATAACAAAGTGCCTCCTCTGGAGAGTTTTTATACATTGCCCGAGCCAGCTTGTTTTGCAATTTGATACGGTCAATATCATCATGCTCTTGATCTAAAGCTAGCTTCAGGTCGAGAATGTTCTCTTTTACTACGATTGCTTCTTCTGCGGTATAGTTCATTTTATGTTATATTTGCTTTGCCGCTATTCCTCCATCCTACTTATACGGGATGTCACAAAAAATAGTTGTGCTTTTGTCCACTTTTTTTATTCGATAGTGTGACATTGTTAGCATGGCTTAATGACGAATGGAAAATGTGTTCGCAATTTAATTGCTATACACTTTTCAATTTGAATGGCATTATCCCCTTTTGGAAGGGGTGCAGGGGATGGACAACTGGGAAACTTCGCTCAGTTGTCCTCTCCCTTATTCCCTCTCCAAAGAGGGATAGTTCAGCATTTTAGCGAAAGTGTATAGCAGTTTAACATATCATATTAGCAATGATAAATGTTCCTTCGATAAATGATAAATAATAAATGAAAAGTAATAACTGGTTAAAGACAACAGGAATATTCGGCACTTTAGCTGTAGCCATAGGTGCGTTCGGCGCACATGGACTTAGCAATAAGCTGTCTGCAACACAACTGCACACCTTTGAAACGGGATCAGAATACCATTTCTACCATACACTAGCTTTGCTGGGTGTCGCATTATTGATGAAGCAACAACATGTCCACAAAAAGATGCTGAACCGGGCAGGCTGGGCTTTTACTTTAGGAATTATTCTCTTTTCGGGTTCTCTTTATTTATTGGCTTGTAAGAATATTTTAAATATAGAAAACTTTACTTCGCTTATTGGTCCGGTCACGCCTTTAGGCGGTTTATGTTTTATTATTGGCTGGATTATGCTAATTTTGTCTGGGAACAATGATTTAAATTAAGTAAACACACCATCCATCATGCCTGAAAACAATAATAAACTGTACGAATTATATGTACAGAAAATGCAAAAAATTGCAGACGTACGTCATTCCATTTCTATTCTAAACTGGGACAAAGAAGTCAATTTGCCTTCCAAAGGCGGCGCAGCGCGTTCTCGCCAGGTGGCCACGCTGGCAGGCATTTCACACGAAATGTTTATTGACAAAGAGTTGGGAAGTTTGCTCAAAACCCTACACGAAGGCAATAGCCTTGATCGTTTCCAGACCAAAAATGTCGAACATTCTTATCGCGATTATCGCAAATTTATTAAATACTCCACGGACTTTGTCGTCCGCATGTCGGAGACAACTTCTGCGGCTTATCACGACTGGTTGAAAGCCCGTCAGGAAAATAATTTCGACTTATTTCAGGAAGGGCTGGGAAAAATTGTTGCCATCAAAAAGGAAGAAGCCGAACTGCTGGGTTACGACAAACATCCCTATGATGCCCTCATGGATATTTTTGAACCCGGTGCAAATACTGCGGATACCGATGTGTTGTTTAAAAATGTTCGGGAACAGTTGGTGGGCTTTGTTCGCCGTATTCGGGAGAAGCCGCAGGTGGAAGCTGGTTTTATGCACAAGTTCTATGAAAAGGACAAGCAATGGCAACTCGGATTGGATATGCTAAAAAACATGGGCTATGATTTTGATGCTGGACGACAAGATATTTCAGCGCATCCTTTTACCACCAATTTTTCTGCCAGTGATGTACGGGTCACGACTCGTATAGATGAGCAGGATTTTGGGAATATGCTTTGGAGTTGTATTCACGAGGGCGGGCATGCTTTGTATGAGCAGGGCTTACCTGATGAACAATATGGATTACCTTTGGGCAATTACCTCTCCCTCGGCATCCACGAATCGCAATCTAGAATGTGGGAAAATAATGTCGCTCGCGGGCTGCCCTACTGGAAAGCACATTATAAAAAAATACAAGATATATTTCCAAACAACCTCGGCGAAGTCAGCCTTAGCAATTTTTACAAAGCCATCAACCGTGTAAGTCCTAGCCTCATTCGTACAGAAAGTGACGAATTGCATTATCATTTTCATATTCTTATCCGATATGAAATCGAAAAAGGCTTGATAGAAGGCAGTCTTGAGTGCAAAGACTTACGCGAAATCTGGAACAGTAAATACAAAGAATACCTCGGCATAGATGTTTCTGATGACATGCATGGCGTTTTGCAGGACATCCACTGGTCGCATGGTAGTTTTGGTTATTTCCCGACTTATTCTATGGGAAGTTTTTATGCTGCGCAATTTTATAAACAAGCTGAAAAAGATATTCCTAAGCTGACCGAACAATTAGAACAGGGCGATAATGCGGCTTTGCTCGCTTGGTTACGCGACAATATCCACCAACATGGCCGCCTCTATACAGCCGACGAATTATGCAAACAAATTACCGGAGAAAAACTAAATTTTAGCTACTTTATGGAGTATGCAGAGGAGAAGTATTCAGGGATTTATGGACTTTGATTTGGTGATTCATAGCAATCGCATAAAAGTAAATTAGTCTTATACGTGTTCATTTTCTAACCACTAAGCGCACTAAAGACCACTAAAACTAACAGGATAAAAGAACACAAAGGAAAATTCATTCGTGTTCTTTACGCTATACAAGCCGATGGCTATCGGGTTCATGTCCTTTAGTGCGCTTAGTGGTTTAAAAAATATTTTTATGCGATTGCCATATTTGGTGATTGGAGTGTTGGGGTATTAGGAAATTGGGGTGTTAGAGTATTTGGGAATTTCAAAAAGAAAAAATTCCAAACTCCAAAGGAGGCATTAACTGCACTCCAGTTTTTGGAATTTGGAATTTTTTCTTTTGATTTTTACACGTTCTAATCAATATCCACGCATCAGGTAGCGATTGCCTTGAAATTCGAGCATAGACACTGCGTTTTTCTCATTCATATAAAGAAAAATTTCTCCTTTATTGGTCGTGATTTCCAACACATATCGTGTGTTCTTATCGCCGTCATAACGACTGGTCAGCCTTTTCCATTTTTTGATGACCAGTTCATCTTCTTTTTCATCCATATAGCCATCTTCTGAATCGCCAACCCACTCATTATGCTTATAAATCACTTTATAAGAACGCTTCTCTTTGGGGGCTTTTTCTTTAGCAACCTTAGACGCTTTTGCTTCCGTTTTATTTTCTACTGGAGTTTCCTCTTCTACGGCTTCTTCTGTTTCCTCTGTCGTTTCTTCTTCTATCGCTTGTTCCAATGCTGCCTCTTCTTCATCTACGACTTTGAAAAAGCCAAAATCCTCTTCTTCTTGCTCATCCTCAAACTCGTCTTCGAATTCATCTTCTTCCTCTTCTACTTTTTTCGCGCCTTTCTTTTTCTCTTTTTTAGCAGGTTTTGCAGCAATCGGCTTTTCTTCTTTCTTTGGTTTTTCTTTGACCACAATTTCCTCAATAAACTGAAAAGAAACACTGTCTTGTGGATATAAACGGTGGCAAATAGAACGAGTCAACACAAAAAACGGACGAATAGTCTTCCCCCATAAGTCAGCATCTTCAGCCAGTATAAGTTCATTTTCATCGGTAAAAAATTCCTTATTGCTTTCTTTTTGGCGTGCTGAAAGTCCTTTTTGATAATAAATAATCTCATCAGCATTTCGAGACCGACGGAAAATATAAGCATCAATGTATTGATTATCGTCAATGATGACTTTTAGACTACCCTGGTTGGCCGGATCTTTGGCATCCAGTAAAGAAACTCGAATAACATTTCTGCCTTCTAGTTCTATACGATTAATGCCATACATACCTTCGGCTTTCCCACCGACGACACGCAGGTAACCGCGCACAATAGAAAATTTGACTTCGCCGGCAGCAAGTTTACCGCGTCTGCCATTCGCATCTTCCCATTCATTGGGGATTAAGGTATAACCATATAATTCGTGAGGTTCTGTAAACTTCCTGTCGGAGACATGCGTGTAATACACTTTCTTCTGAGCCTGTACACTCAAACCCAAAAACAAAAAGAACACGAGTATTTTTGTCTGCAAATTCATTTTTATTTATTTAAATTGTAATATTGGTGAATAATAGGCTTTATTCTAAAAGCAGGCAAGTTATTTTGTTCATATAGTCTTTGCAAATACCTCACCAAAATTAGACTTTATTTTGAAATATCCAAATATGGCAACGTTTAATGCTTAAAAGACTCAAAGATATATACCGTTCTTTTGCTGTACAATTACTGATTTTACATGTAAAAAACAATGTGGTACTGCTCTTTTTATGGATATTTCCCGTACTGGTTTTGCGGGGTGGCATCGGCAGTACTTACGGGATGAAATACCTCTATGTCAATCCTGAATACCTCGGCGAAATAAATTTTTGGAGCTTTATGTGGGTGGGAATTTGCTTTGGCGGTTTCCTGATGTCCTGGAATGTCACGACTTATATCCTCAACAGTTATCGCTTTCCTTTCCTGGCTTCCCTGAACCGCCCTTTTACAAAATACTCTATCAATAACTCACTCATCCCATTGGCTTTTGTGCTTTTTTATTTGGGCATGGTCATTAATTTTCAATGGTATAATGAGCTGGCTGCAGAAAATAGTATTGTATTCGATCTACTCGGTTTTTTTGCTGGTGTAGCTATTGCGCTCCTATTAGCCGCGCTATATTTCCAATTGACCAATAATGATGTCGGCGTATTGCGTAAGCAGTTTATAAAAAACAAAAAAAAGCTGCCCCGCATTTTGAGAAATAAAAAGGATATTGCTAATGACCCAGAAGGTATTTTCCGCAATGCCATTGATGTCGATTATTACCTCACAGGCAAACTCAAAATACGCCCTGTACGTGATGTCGAACATTATCCGATTGAGTGGCTACACAAAGTCTTTCGACAAAACCACCAGAATGCACTAGTCGTCCAGCTTTTGAGTATTGTGATACTTTTTATGCTGGGCATGTTTGTAGAAAATCCCTGGCTACGAATACCTGCTGGAGCAAGTTTGTTTATTTTTTCTGCGATATTGACCAGTCTAGTCGGTGCCTTGACCTACTGGATGGGTGCTTGGCGAACCACCACTTTTGTTCTGCTCTTTCTGGCAATCAATTCTTTTTCGGGGCTGTCGCCCGAATTTGAAAATCATGCTTATGGGTTGAATTATAAAACGGAAAAAGCAAGGTATAGATTAGCCAGTCTGGATAGTCTCTGCAATCCCACAATGATTCAGAATGACCTGGACACGACCTTACAAATATTAAAAAAATGGCGCAAAAAATTTGGTCGCGGACGCCTCATTCGCAAACCACGCCTAGTCATTATAGCCACAAGCGGAGGCGGTCTTCGGCAAGCGGTATGGACTGTTCATGCCCTCCAAAAAGCGGATAGCCTGCTCAAAGGCAAATTGCTCGATCATACCATACTCATGACAGGTGCATCTGGTGGCATGATTGGCGCAGCTTATATGCGAGAACTCTACTTACAAGAACAATTCAATGATTCCATCAACCTCTACGATCCAATCTATGTCCACAAAATAGCAGAAGACCTACTCAATCCAATTATTTTTACCGCACTGGCAAATGATATGTTTGTCCCCTGGCTTCAGTTCCAGGATGGCGATTATAGCTATTATAAAGATCGAGGTTATATTTTTGAACAACAACTTCTGGAAAACACAGATGGCGCATTGAACAAACGCCTCAAAGATTATCGACAACCAGAGCGAGACGCTATCATTCCTATGATGTTTTTCACGCCAGTTTCTGCCACTGATCTTCGACAAATTTATATTTCCCCGCAAGGGGTCAGTTATATGACACACCCCGTACTCAGCCGTACCAATGACCTGATTGTAGAAACAGATGCCATAGACTTCGGACAGCTATTTGCCAATCAGGATGCCTATAATTTACAACTGACCAGTGCCTTGCGCATGAATGCAACTTTTCCCTACATTCTACCCAATGCCTACCTGCCCAGCGAACCTGCCATACAAGTCATAGATGCAGGCTGGCGCGACAATTTTGGCGTAGCCGCTGCCAGTCGTTTCGTACTGAATTTTTCAGATTGGATTAAACAAAACACCAGTGGCGTCCTCATTTTACAATTGCGTGGTGAAGATAAAACGGATGAAATATTCACACCAAGAGGCGGCACCACCATCCTCGAACGCCTGCTCAACCCACTAGGTACAGCAGCACAAACCAGCACTATTCAGGATTATCATAATGACACTTACGTAAATGCTATGATACAGGCATTGGGCAAAAATAAAGTCGATATTGTACATCTAGTTTATCGCCCAACCAAAAACAATCAACGTGCCTCCATGACCTGGCACCTCACCGCACGAGAAAAAATAGACGTACAAAACGCCCTATACGATAAAGAAAACCAGGAAAGCCTGATGCGTTTAGAAGAATTGGTGAAGTAGCAGTGACAGTGGCAATCACTAGTCGGTGGCGATATGTTTGTAGAAATATTGCAGATTAAAAATGGATGGCAAAACACTACTCAATCTGGAAAAAGGGAGTGAATTTTAGCGATGCCTAATTTTTTTTCAAAAAACTGTTAACACATTTTTCATAGTCGGTATGTATGGGTGTAAACAAACAATATTTATTTTTTAAACTTATAAAAACAGATTATCATGGCAGCAGTAATTAAAGCTACATTCAAAGTAGATGGACAAGAAAACGAAGTGGTTGGATTATCTTATTCTTTCGACCAAAACATTGACAACATCGGACAACCTGCAGGTGAAGTTCGTGGTGGTATTATAAATGTGTCGCTTGGCTCATTGGGCAGCGAAAAACGTTTTGGCTGGATGGTCGCATCAGACATGAAGAAAAGTGGTGAAATTGAATTCACGGACAGCAATGGAAAAACGCTGAAAACATTGAAATTTGTAGATGCTTATTGTGTAGGTTACACAGAAGACTACGAAGCATTCTCTGGTGATAAAGCAGGTGGATTGACCATCAAAGATGGCGCAAAAGAACACCTGACACTTTCCTGCAAAGAAATTTCCGTAGCCGGTGAGAAACACGAAAATACTTGGTTGGACGCTTAATTGTATCTAATCTTTTAAGGTAAAATGCAGGCTTGACAAATTGTTGAGTCTGTATTTTTTTATCCTCATTAATAACATAATACCTATGGGATAGAATTTTTATATCTATCTTTAGAACCTCCGTATCAACACACACACACATTACTTCACCGTAAAACCTCTTCTTGTGGCTACAGCAACAGCGAATATTATCGTCGGAGGAAAGAAAGTTGATCCTTATCACGTTTCATTGAATCAACATTTCGACCAGCATCATTATTTTGAAATTGCAGTTTCTTCTGAAAAAGTAGAAAGCAAAAACAGCATCAACATTGATAAGTCTGTTGAGTATATCGGGCAGTCGGTCGAAATCAACATTTCTTGTGCTGACAATGAGCTTAAGTTTAAAGGCATTATTACACACATTCACCTGGATCGGACTTATACGGGAGACAGTGTAATTGTTTTTGTTGGTTATAGTCCGACTTACCTCATGGAGGATGGGGCAGCAACAAAATCCTTTGAAGAAAAAGGTCTTTCTGATTTTACTAATGAAATCATAGGGCTATATCCCGGCAATCTACTCAGCCCTGTTGTCTCACCAAAATATACTACGCCAATTCCTTATGTTGTGCAGTATAAAGAAACCAATTACCAATTTCTAAGTCGCATGGCTGCAAAATATGGAGAATGGTTTTTCTACGATGGGCAAGCTGTTGTTTTTGGTGAATTGCCCAATCCTCAAAGTGTTGATCTCATACTGGGCAAAGACTTGGATTCTTTTGATTATGGCGTCAATGTCCGTCCTTCCAAATTTAAATACCAGTTTTATAAGTACGAAGAAAATCGACTGTTGGAAAATTCCACCGCAGGTTTCAAGCCTGGCTGGCTGGATAAATATGGTAAAAAAGGACTGGAAATGTCAGATAGCATTTTTCCATCTGAACCAACTAATCCAACCTGGGAACATTCGCAAGACGATGCAGTACTGAAACATTTGGCGGAAGCCAGAAAATCTTCTATTCTCGGCGACACCACATTTTTTACCGGACAAAGCCAAAACGCAGGCATCACAGTTGGGGGCAGAATTGGTGCGACAGCCATGAACAAAGTCGGCACTCAAAATGTACCCGCCATAATTGGAAGATTTAGAGTGACTGCCGTCAAACACGAACTGAATGCCAATAAAGATTATACGAATCGATTTGAAGCAGTGCCCATTAGTGTCACCTCCCCACCAGTCAATAAACATGTGTTCAAACCAGAAGCAGAATCGCAAGTTGCAGTGGTAAAAGAAAATAATGATCCCGATGGACTCGGCAGAATCCGCGTGCAGTTCAAGTGGCAGACAGGAGAGGAAATGACGCCCTGGATACGGCAAATCACCAATTATGCAAGTGGCGACAGAGGAACGTATTTTGTGCCAGAACTGGAAGATGAAGTTTATATGGGCTTTGAGCAAGGCAATCCTGACCGACCGTATATGCAAGGTGCGCTTTATCATGGAAAAGAAAGACCACAATATTTCGATCCTAATAATAATTTCAAATCCATTAAAACAAGAAGTGGTCATACCATTTTATTCAATGATAGAGATGGGCAAGAAAGCATCACGATTAATGACAAAAGTGGGAATACCATACACCTGGACACCGCAGCTGCCAGCATTACAATCTCGGCACCAGAAAATATGACGCTGAATTGTAAAAATATGAATATCAATGTCGGTGAAAACATGAATGTAGGCGTAGGTGATCACATGAATGTGAGCGTTGGAAAGGATTACAGCATGACCGCAGAAGCCGCCGCCAATATCACAGGCAGAAATGCAGTATCTATAAAATCATCTAAGGTTGTTGATATTGACGGTTCTAAGCAGACGAATATAAATGCTGAAAAAACCAGAGTCATCGGCAATAAAAAACTGACGGCATTAGGGAATGAAATAGAAGCAATGGCCTCTAAGAAAATGGACTTAGACGGTGGGATAACCGCCAATATAAAAGCAGGAACCGTAAAAGTAAACTAGCAGATTATGGGAAAAAAATCATTTGACTATGTAGTGACTACTGCAATCATGAAATGCAACAAGGGAACTTTACCGTCATTGTTTACGGCAACAGCTAATACCACGTATTTTGTACAAAAAAAACTAATTGGTACAGAGTTCGACAAGATACCAATGGTCAACATCAAGCCCTTTGGACAATGCCTGATGAAACCCTCTCCAGGCGGGCCACTTCCTTGCATACCTATGCCAATCGTCTGGACAGATGTGAAAGAGAACAAAAAAGTCATGGGCGGACGACCTTTGTTGGAAAAATCTTGTCTCAATTGCGCTTGCGGTGGACAGATTGAGTTTCAAACAACTGGACAAATACCCATGCCCCATATAGTTACTAAAATTTCTGAGCAATGAAAACGGAAAAACCCGTAGAATACAAAGAACTAGTATCATTTCAGCAAAGGCTTGATTTTAGATATGGGAAGGGCGTTTATAAAGCAGTCGTTATTTTATGCCTTGCAGCAATGACAATGACCTCAACAGGTTGTCGCGACAGTGGCGGCGGTAGTTCATCGGGAGTTAGTAGTAGTACACCTGCTCCTCCCACTCCATCCCAGCAGACGGCTTTGAATCCTCACTTGTCGGCAACAGGAACATCCACCTGCGGCACAGGAGCAGCAACGGGTGGAGATGTCGTCTTGAAAAAGATTAAATTTCTCACAGATTATGATGTTTGTAGCGATATTGTAGAAAATTTTAGTGACGACAAAAATTTTTGGGTACTGAAAGATGGTGGAAATTATTATCATTGGCTGTTAGACAGGACGACTGATCCTGACGAGGCAAATAAACCTACAGAAATACCCATAACGTTCAAAAGTACCGACCCGATAAAATTTGAAGCCACTTTTGAAGTGCTTAAAGATATGCCCACCGACCCCGATATATGGGTGGAAGATAGTGAGCGAGGAAATGCTTTTATTTTTTCCAAACCATCTGGAACAATCAGTAAATCCAAAGGAGAATATACCTTAACTTTTGAAAGCAATGTTGCCTTTAAAGATACCGTTAAGTACATTGAGAATTTTTCATTATTATTTTTTGATGAAGCGAATAGTAATGCTTTGGTCGGGCGATCTTGTAATCGCTTGTATAGAACTTGGAAAGAACCTGCATACAGTACATATACAGAAACGGGAAGAGGACAAAGAGGCACCTTAAAAATAGAACATTCAGCTAATGGCGGCAAAAAAAATATATTGGAATCTTTGTTGTATTTTAGCTGCAAATATGGTGATGGGAAAAAGAATGAAGAAGATATTGTTAATGCTATCTTTGATCACTTCAAAGGACTGAGGTTACAAAGACCAAGACACACGACCCCTCATCGTGACATAGGATACTGGAGAGATACAAGTGGTTTGGTTCCAGGAATGGAAAGAGGGATTAGAGGTATCTTGAGAACAGCGGATGCACGATGCGGAGAATGCACATCGTTTTTTATTAATATTTGTGAAACACAAGCAATAACGAGTATTCAAGAATTTGTAATTACTCCAAAATATGCGGCTTCAGCGTTTTTAGTAAAAACATGGAACATTAGAGATCCAGAAGAACCTGAAGACCTTGGAGGAAGAGCACAGGGTTCTTTTGACAGATCAGATAAGCCGTTAAACATATTCTGGGATCATGTTTTTGCAAAATATAATAACCGTTATTATGATCCGTCTTACGGGCTGACAACTACACGTACTTTTGCAAGCAATGAAGATTTACTCGATGATTATTCTGATAATGCACTTTCAGGTTTCTCGTTTGTCAGAGCACCGACCCCTGCTGCTATAACTGCTGGAGGATATGGTGGGCTTATTGATGATAAATTTCACACGAAAAAATATTTAGACGTGAGTATGCCCTACACGCCTTTACCAGCTTCATTGGTTAAATATGTCTATGAAACAAAAATAACAGATTGGAGATTATATTTTAATATTGCTATTTATTAACTATGCGTAAATTATATGGTATTTTATTTTTAATATTGCCCCTTTTGGTAGCTTGTAAGAGTCCGCAGGTAAATCAAAATATCGGAAATAATCCAAAATACATTATGAGTGACACTACTGATTTCACAAAAGTATATTCCAAAACAATAAATGATAACGTTGTTTTGGAGATGGCCCGAAGAGAGGGAGATAACTCTTGTGTATGGCAGATAAATTTAGTTTCTGGAAAAGAACAAAGAACCATTAACAAAGATGCCGTTGATAGAGGTGAAATGGGCAAAACCGATTTTCGTTTAGCCCGTCACCCTAAGCTTTATGACGCGTTTCAGGTATTGGAGGCAAAACACGATCCCGCAACAAATCGCTTGTTTGTATTAGTAGATAAATTTGGAGAAGTCAATTTACATCAATACGCTTTTGATGGAAAATCTTTAAACAGCCTTAGCGAAGAAAAGAAGATAAAAGTATGCACTTATGTTGTAAGACCAATGGATATGGACTTAATGTATGCAACTAGTGCAAAGTTGGCAGCATCAAAAGATGATGTACTTGTTGGAATATTAATGGGGCAGGAAACGTTTTACAGAGTCAATGTAAAAACTCAAAAAGCGACTACTTTAAAATTTGATTATTATAGTGCAGAAAGAGAAAAGATAAAAGACGAGGAAAGCCATGAGTTTATCTCGACAGGACCACTCGACCAGGAAAAGAAAATTACAAAAATTATCGAAAACCTACTTGAAAAAAAGGACTATGCAAAGCTACCCTGGGTCTATCATTTTTTTGTAGAAAGTCCCAGCAGCGTGTACGACTATGAAAAAGATGGAAAACGAAATGGACTGGTTTATTTCTTCACGACTATCAACGGCAACAAAAAAGTACTCATCTACGACACCTCTGCCGCAAAAGAATGGGTGATCACCAACTATCAAGAACTAGCCGAAGGAGAAAGCGAAGAGGAGTGGGAATAAACATGCTCTAAAATGAAAATATGGACACTACAGACCCACAGCCCTGAAATCGGTTCGATATACATCGCTTCAGAAGAAGAAGCACTACATTATACAGCGCTATTCAGCAATCAGTTTTACACAAAAAAAGTGATTCGGGAAAATTGGCCAGACACCCTCATCTACAACCTCCCCGACGCCGACTTCAGTAAGTTTTTTTTCGCTGGAAAGGAATTTTGGATATGCTCCGAAAAGGCTAGGCTTTTTATCAGCCCTTTGGTACAAAAAAAAGTAGAATTTCTGCCCCTGATTCATCGAAAAAAAGCCCGCAAAAAAATATCTTACACCAAGCAGTTGTTCAGACGGAAAGCCTATAAACCTGTATTGGAAATGATACCCACTGAACCGCATTATATCCTCAATATATTAGACCTCCAATCTTTGGACGTCATAGATACGGAAGAATCTGAACTCAGATATAACGACGAAAACGGAATCATTTACCGCGTAACAAAACTCGCCTTTAAGCCTGCTAAAATTCAAGATGCACATCTATTTAAAATAGATTATCCTAATCCTTATTTCCAGTCAGCTGCGTTTATTTCTGATGAGTTTAAAACTATTATAGCGCAAAATAATTTGAAAGGCTTGACTTTTTTTGCAGAACCAGAAGATAGTAGGGTAAACCTAATCTGGAAATCTAAGCCATGAGGTGTAAATAAATAACGCCTATTTTTAACGGGCTAATATGGCGAAAAACATGTCAGACCTAATGGTGTTAAAAGGCTATTGATTGACTATTTGGGCAAAAGTAAAAAAAGGATGCAAAGAACTGGCTGTAGAAATTGCAAATCCCTACACATCATAACCCAAAACACTCCCCAGCCATTTCTCCGCTTCTTCCAGTCGCATTTCCTTACGTTCCGCATAACTTTTCACCTGATCTTGTTGCAACTTTCCAGTCGTGAAATACTTTGATTCAGGATGCGAAAAATACCAACCACTTACCGATGCTGCCGGATACATGGCGCAGGATTCTGTCAGTTTGATTGTTGTATTTTCTTCGACATTCATCAAGTCGAATAAGGTGCGTTTTTCGGTGTGTTCTGGGCAAGCGGGGTAGCCTGGAGCGGGGCGGATACCTTTATACTTTTCAGCAATCAGTGCAGTATTGTCTAAAGATTCGTCTTGTTGATATGCCCAAAATTCTTTGCGGACGCGCTCGTGCATGCACTCGGTAAAGGCTTCTGCCAGTCGGTCGGCAAGGGCTTTTAGTAGGATGGCATTATAGTCGTCGAGTGCTTCCTCGAAGGCTTTGACGTGTTTTTCAATGCCAATACCTGTCGTGACAGCAAAGCCGCCGATGTAATCTTCTTTGCCAGTTTCCTTTGGTGCGATGAAGTCGGTCAGGCAACTATTGGCTTGTCCAGGTGCTTTTTTGGCTTGCTGACGAAGGTGGTGGAGTAGGGCGCGGACTTCCTTTCTATCCTCATTTGCGTAAAGCTCCATATCGTCATCATTGATACTGTTTACAGGGAAAAATCCGATGACGGCATTGGCGGTCAGCCATTTTTCATCGACGATTTGTTTCAGCATGACTTGTGCATCGTCGAATAATTTTTTGGCTTCTATGCCGACGACCTGGTCGTCAAAGATTGCTGGATATTTGCCATGCAGTTGCCAGCTTTGGAAAAATGGTGTCCAGTCGATATACTTGACCAATTCTGCTAAGTCGTAGTCTTTAAACGTCTTTGTTCCCAGAAAACTTGGCTTTGGAGGCGTGTATTCCGACCAGTCCAATTGGATTTTATTGGCACGGGCATCTTGTATTTTTAAATATTTTTTAGAGGACACTCTGCCTTTTCTATTGACTCGAATACGCTCGTACTCCGTATCAATATTGGACATGTAATTCGTCTTTTTTTCACCTAGTAAAGAACCTGCTACCGTGACACTACGCGAAGCATCGAGTACATGCACCGCAGCGTGGGAATACTGCGGGGCAATCTTGACTGCTGTGTGTGTTTTGGAAGTCGTGGCACCGCCGATGAGCAGCGGAATCGTCATGCCTCTGCGTTCCATTTCTTTTGCTACGGACACCATTTCATCTAATGATGGGGTAATCAATCCACTCAATCCAATCATGTCCACACCTTCCGCCTGAGCGGTATCCAATATCTTTTCTGCACGTACCATCACGCCGAGGTCGATGATTTCATAATTATTACAACCCAAGACCACACCTACGATATTTTTACCAATATCATGCACATCGCCCTTCACGGTTGCCATGAGGATTTTGCCTTTGGTGCTGACGCCACTGCCTGCTTTTGCAGCTTCGATAAATGGCGTGAGGTGGGCAACGGCTTTTTTCATTACCCGTGCACTTTTCACAACTTGCGGGAGGAACATTTTGCCTTCGCCAAACAAATCACCAACGATGCCCATGCCGTCCATCAATGGACCTTCAATGACTTCCAAAGGCTGAGCGTATTGTTGGCGGGCTTCTTCTGTGTCTTCTACTATAAATTCTGTAATGCCTTTAACCAAAGCATGAGAGAGGCGTTTTTGTACCGTATTTTCTCGCCAGGTCAAATCCTTGACCAATACTTTACCGTCTCCTTTGATGGTTGCGGCGTATTCGGTTAGTCGGTCGGTGGCATCGGGGCGGCGATTGAATAGGACATCTTCTACCAGGTCGCGCAGTTCGGGTTTGATTTCTGCGTAAATTTCCATCATTCCGGCATTCACGATGCCCATGTCCATACCTGCTGCAATGGCATGGTACAAAAATGCGGAGTGCATTGCCTCGCGTACCGCATTATTTCCACGAAAAGAAAAAGAAATATTACTGACGCCGCCACTGACTTTTACATCGGGCATCAATTCCTTGATTTTTCGGGTGGCTTCTATGAAGTTGATGGCGTATTCATTATGTTCTTCAATACCTGTTGCAACCGCAAAAATATTCGGATCAAAAATGATGTCCGTTGGCGAAAAGCCAACTTCATCGACTAGTATTTTATACGCTCTATGGCAAATATCTACCTTACGGTCAATGGTGTCTGCCTGCCCTTCTTCATCAAATGCCATCACCACGACTGCTGCGCCATATCGTCTGCATATATTCGCTTGACGCTTAAATTCTTCCACGCCTTCTTTCATAGAAATGGAGTTGACAATCGCTTTGCCTTGCACACATTTCAATCCGGCTTCGATGACTTCAAATTTGGAAGAGTCGATCATTATCGGCAACTTGGCAATGTCTGGTTCGGAGGCAATGAGGTTGAGAAAATCTACCATCGCCTTCTTGGAGTCCAGCAAGCCTTCGTCCATATTGACATCAATAATCTGTGCGCCACCATCGACTTGTTGTTGAGCAACACTCAATGCTTCTGCAAAATCGCCTGTCTTGATGAGTCGGGCAAATTTTTTGGAGCCGGTGACATTGGTTCTTTCTCCTACATTGACAAAATTGGTGTTTGGACGAATGCGCAAAGCTTCCATTCCACTCAGGCTGGTCAGCGTGGGTACGATGGGGATTTGTCGGGTAGAAGTGCCATCGATAACAGCCGCCATTTCACGGATGTGATCGGGCGTCGTACCGCAGCAACCGCCGACGATATTGACAAAACCACTTTTTACAAAATCTTCAATGAAGACCGCCATCTGAACGGGCGTCTGGTCGTATTCACCAAATTCATTGGGCAAACCCGCATTGGGATAAGCACTGATATAGCAGTCGGAAATTTCTGAAAGTTCTTGGATATAAGGACGCATTTCTTTCGCGCCCAGCGCACAATTCAATCCAACACTAAACAAATCCAAATGTCCTGTAGAGATGCGAAAAGCTTCTACCGTTTGTCCGGATAAAGTTCGTCCACTCGCATCTGTAATTGTCCCAGAGACCATGATGGGATATTTCTTTCCAGTCTCTTCAAAATATCTGTCCAAAGCATATAAAGCTGCTTTGCAATTTAGGGTATCAAAAATGGTTTCCACCAAAAATAAATCTACGCCACCATCGCCAAGTCCGCGTATCTGCTCGTAGTAGGCTTCCATCAGTTCGTCAAAAGTAATGGCTCGAAAACCAGGGTCTTCGACATCGGGCGAAAGCGAAGCGGTTTTGGGGGTTGGTCCTAATGCACCGGCTACGAAGCGGGGCTTATCGGGCGTTTGCAGGGTAAACTCTTCGGCTACCTGACGGGCAATTTTAGCGGAAGCGACATTCATTTCATAAGCCAGTTCTTCCATTTTATAATCGGCCTGTGAAATGGTATTTGCACCAAAGGTATTGGTTTCTACTATATCGGCTCCAGCTTCGAAATATGCTTTGTGTATTGCTGCAATGACGTGTGGCTGTGTGATGCTGAGTAGCTCATTATTGCCTTGTACGTCCTGCTCTATATCTGCAAATCGCTCACTGCGATAGTCTTTTTCTTCGAGCTGGTATTCCTGTATCATCGTTCCCATTGCGCCATCCAATATGAGGACGCGTTCGCGGGCGACTTTTTCCAGTAATTGGGCGCGTGGGTTGGTGTATTTTGTTCGTAGTTTAGTCATAACTTATAATAAATTCCAAATCCCGATAAATCGGGAGAAAATCCAAATTTCAAATTGAAGAAAATGTATTGCTCTAGTTAGGATGGTTTAGGACTGCAAAGGTAACGAAGTTTGTGATGAAATTGTTTGTAATTATGACGGTATGTGGCGGGTTTGGGGGCGATATTGAGAAAAGAGTAAAACTGCTTTCGGAATTAGAAGAAAAAATCAAAACATAGAGCATTTAAAAAATCGTAACCCGATAGCTTGAAAACAGATAGTTCTCAGGGGCTATCGGGAATAAGATAACATGAAAATAAGGGTAACAGTCCAGATTATGTCTGGTCATCAGACTTTTTCCAGTTTTCGATTTGAATATTTTGTATTCTACTCAGATGTTTTTCATTGTTTGTAACCAATATTAAATCATTTGCAATTGAGGTTACACCAATCAATAAATCAAAATCAGGGATTTATCTCTTTATCAGATAGCGTTCTACTTTCAAAAATATCTTCAATAAGTCCGTCCTCCATATCACTCCAAGCACCAGAAAGTTCGTTGAGTAATGCTATTTTATCGTTCCTTTCTTGTGAAATATCTTCTTTCATGGATGAACTCAACCTAGAAATGAGTTCCAACTTATTATTATGCCCCATTTTACCAATCAATTCCAGATAAGTGTCAATGAGTTTTGTATTTACATCTACCATTTTTTAAAATTTTACAGTATTTCTGAATACAAGATACAATTTTTTCCAAATAATAGCACGCCATTCTCAAATCGTATGTATAATAAATTGCACAGTTTTGCTGCTCTATTCGCCTACGGTTGAAACCATAGGCTACCAGATAGGTCGTGTCTATGACACTTCGCAAAACTATCATTTGGAGAGCTGTCCAAGTCGCATAGCGACAAATAATCTGGTAGCCAATGGTTTCAACCATGGGCGGAATAGAGAGAAAGTGCAATTTGTAATGCACACCTCAAATCACCGTCACCCGCACCTTCTTCTTTTTCAGTCGGCTATTGTCCACAAATTGTAGGAGCTGATTGACTTTAGCACTGTGTACGGCGACAAAGGCGCAGTCGTGTTTGAGTTCGATGATGCCCAATTGGTCTTTTTTTAGTTTGCCTTGTTTGAAAAACAACCCCGCAATATCGCCTTTGGAAATTTTGTCTTTTCGTCCGCCGGAGATGAAGAGGGTGGTCCAGAGCGAACGGTCTGGAGCGGGTTTATTGTCCAGCGTTTCTATGAGGGGTGTTTCGTTATTTGGATAAATAAAATCGGGTAGCTCTTCATGTTCCCATTTTAGGACATAAGCTGTGCCTTCGCTGTGCATTCTGGCAGTTCTTCCGTTTCGGTGCGTAAATTCAGCCCCTCTTAGTGGCAGGTGATAATGGATAATAAATTTGATTTCTGGTACATCGAGTCCTCTGGCGGCCAGGTCGGTCGCGATGATGATTTGATGTGTTCCGTTTCTGAATTTTATCAAGGCGCGTTCTCGGTCTTTTTGTTCCATACCGCCATAAAAACAGCCATGTGCGATTCCATTTTCCGCAAGGAAATCACTCACCCGTCGGATAGATTCTTTAAAATTACAAAATACAATGCCTGGCTGATGTCCGAGGTGACAAAGCGTTTTTAGCAAAATGTCGAGCTTGTCTTTTGATGGAGATAAAACGGTTTTGACCTGGAGTTTTTCGACGCCTTCATGGAGGTAATTGATGGTTATTGGGGCTTCCAGCCCAACAAATTCTGGCACTTCTACTTCCTGAGTGGCAGAGGTCAGTATTTTCTTTTCAATGGCAGTTAAAGTTTCCATGATCTCGCTCATTTCATCTTCAAAACCAATTTCCAGTGATTTATCAAACTCATCGAGTACGAGGGTTTTAATATCATCGGCACTAACAGTTCCTCTGCGGAGGTGGTCGGCTACTCGTCCTGGTGTGCCAATCAGCAAAGCGGGCTGGTGTTTGAGCTCCATTTTGTCTTTGGAAAAAGGGCGTCCGCCATATACGACATTGATTTTATAGCCTGCGCCCATCTCACGGGCCACCTGTTCTATTTGTATCGCCAATTCCCGTGAAGGGGCAAGAATCAGAGCTTGCACGGCTGTATTTTTAGGGTCTAATCCTGCGATCAGCGGCAACAAAAAAGCCAGTGTTTTACCAGTTCCTGTTGGCGACAGCACAATAACTTCGGGCTTGGAATGAATGGCAAACTGGGCTTCTTCCTGCATTGGGTTGAGTGCTTCAATCCCTAGTTTCTCTAGAATTTTCTTTTGATTTTTATTCGACATTTATTCAGTTTCAATGTTAGTTTGTTTTTGAAGTGTAGAAGTGTCAGGCTGGAAGCCTGGAGTACTTTGGGATTTTATTTTTTGGAATTTGAATTCAATAATTCTTCGAGAGCGTCTAAGTGGTCTTTAAATGCTTTTCGTCCTGCGTCGGTGGCAGCGTAGGAGGTTTGTGGCTTTCGCCCAATGAATACTTTTTTGACTTCGAGGAAGTCATTCTTTTCCAGTTTGGAGATATGGCTGGCCAGGTTTCCATCGGTGATGCCTTCTAGCTGTTCTTTGAACTGCTTGAAAGTCACCCAATCCTCTACCATTAGCAATGACATGATTACTAATCGTTTATGATTGTCGAAAACATTGTTAAGCTTTTGTAGAATATTCTTCATATAATCTTGTAAAAAACAACTGGGTTGTTTTGGTCGATGGTCGATAGTCCATAGTCAATGGAAAAAGCAAACATAATAAGAAACATTTTGCAGAGCAAAATGTATAAGAAAACTGGACAATTGCTTTGTTTTACAGCCATCGACCATGGACTATGGACGTTTTCCTACCTTTCATATTTAAAATACATGTAGAAACCATACACAATGTGCAATACACCGAATCCAATTGCCCAATAAACCAGTCCGTGCCAAGGGAATAAAGCAGCAATAAGTCCGAGTAACATTTCACAGCCACCCAGCCAGCGAATTTCGTTGAGCGTGTAAAGCCCGCCTGTATAGAGGGCTAGTCCGTAAAAAATCAACATGCCTGGCGCGACCATTCCAAAATGCCCGTGATTCAGCATAATCAGGCAAAACAATCCGCCGACCAACATAGGGATAGCAGAATTGAAAGCCAAGCGGCGGGAAGCTTTTGTCCAGATATCTTTGCCCTGCTTTTTGGCTTTTCGGAGGGTGAAGTATAAACCAAATAACAAAGCAAACAACATCACCAGCCCAGCATCTAGCAAGACAAAGGTCAGGGGTTCCATGCCCCATTTTTCTGCGGGCAATTTCAAAAAAGCACGTTTTTCATTGAGCGAAGCCCAGTCCATTCCCAAATACTGAAACATGGCATAAGCGCCGATAAGGGCAATGATGCCCGCTGATACTCCTGATAAGCCGCTCAAAGATAAAAAGCGGGTCGAACGCTCCATCATAGAACGAATCTGGTTTAGGTTCTCCAGATGTTCTGCTCGTCTGTCTGTCATAGTTGTTGGTTTGATTTCAAATCACTTTGAAAATCAAAGTAAACTGAAATATCCGGTTTTTGCAAATTGTTTTTATAAAACTTCACTATCTTTAGACTTTATTCCAAAATATTGTGAATAAAAGCCTATAACCAATAAATCTGGACGTACCAAGAATGTTAGACGCGCTTAAAAACATTAGTTTTTATCAGATTCCGGTTGGCCTTCTGGTCATCCTCGGGACGGTGCTTAGCGTATATACGCCTGATACTTTTATTTTCAGGATGGGGGCGCGGTTTGCGGTGCAGTTTATGTTTATTTGCCTTGGACTGGGCTTTTTGTTTTTGTTTTTACGTGTTCAGGTGCTGATGTTTGTCAGTTTTATCGCAGCAGCTTTGATGTGTATTTTTCTCAAAGGTTCTTTTCAGGAAGCTGATGCGCGCGCTTTTTATCCCAAGCCGAATGGCGGACTCATCCTCAAAGCCGCACATTTCAATGTTGGTTCTGCCAATCAGGATTATCCGAGTATGATTGAAACGATGCTGAAAGCTGATGCCGACCTTATTTCTATTCAGGAATTGACACCAGATTGGAACTTGTTTCTAAAGCAAGGCTTAAAAGATAAATACCCGCATTCCAAATCAGTGGTGCGGATAGATTTTCGCGGACTGGCTTTTTATTCCAAATATCCTTTGTCGCGTATTGATACCTTCCATTTTGAAGATACACCTAATATATATGGTAGTGTAAAAGTAGACAGCACGCATGGCGAATTGTTTTTTATCTGTGCCAATACAGAACCGCCAGTGAACACTGCCGCTTATGGTAAAATTCGCCGCCATCTGATGCAGGTGGCCAAAATTGCCAAAAGTATCAAAGAACCGGTACTGACGATGGGTGCCTATAATTCTGTTCCCTGGTCGCAAGAACTTAAGGCTTTTCGTACCACGTCAGGCTTGCAAAATGGTCGGCACGATTTCACGCCTGCCTTGCTCACCACTTCTCCTAAATTCTTAGATGTTCCCACCGATCACATTTTCCATTCCGACGAATTGGAGTCTGTTAGTTTTGGTCCCCTTTCGGGAAATGATGGCAGCTACCTCGGTGTCCTGGCAGAATTTCAATATAAATATCGGTATAGGTGAACTCAAATTCAAACTCAAACATCAAACCCAAATTCAAAGAACTTTTGGCAATGGATCAATTATCCAAATTGAATAACAATATTTTTTTAACTGCCACTGAAACTGATACTGATACTGATACTGCCACTGCCACTGAATTTACACCATGATTTTACGTTTATTACATAGCACTGCTTTTCTACGCAGAATGTATTTTACACGTTGGGGAAAGCAATGGGTGAAGCGCAAAGTCGAACCGTTTTTGATGCACTTAGATACTGATGACCAGATTTTGGATATTGGTAGCGGGAATGGGTTGGTGGCATATACGCTACGCGAACAAGGATATCAGGTGACGCCTTTGGATGTGGCTGACCTCAGTTATGCAGCAGAAGTTGCTCCTGTAGTTTATGATGGAAAGGTGATGCCTTTTGATAATCAGGCTTTTGATACTGCTTTATTGCTGACTGTTTTGCACCATATTCCCGAACCTGATGCTGTATTGGAAGAGGCTTGTCGGGTGGCTCGCCGTGTGATTATCATTGAGGACATTTACCATAATAATATCCAGAAATGGCTGACTTTTGCCATGGACCGATTTATCAATTGGGGCTATGCCGATTGTCCGCATACCAATAAAAATGATGAAGAATGGAAAGCTACTTTTGATAAAATGGGCGTAAGTCTGAAAGCAGTCAGCTATCGGCGAGTTTTATTCTTTTTCAAACAGGCTGTTTATTGTATTGAGCGAGCATGAAGCTTTGCATCTCATTTTTATAAATTCCTAGATATTTAATGTATTTTTGTTTTGCACATAACTTCAAAGGTATAGCTTACAGTAAAAAATCCTTTTAGAAGTTGTTCAGAAGAAATATATACGAACCTTTGGTTCGTATATTCAGTTGTTGCAGGTAATAGAGAAATAATTAATAAAGATAACTATTAAATAATGGATTTGTCAAGAGACTTTGAAAAACTCGAAACTAAAAGAGCAGAAATTGAGGAAGAGGTTTCCAACATAAAAACTAAAACAATCAAATTTTCAAATTGGGCTTGGTTTTTAGTTTTTCTTGGCATGATTCCATTTGCAATAGGAATTTTATTATTTTTTTTGAGTGAATGCCAAATAACTACATTAAGTGAATTGGGAGATTTTCTTAGTGGCACTTCCGCTTCTATTTGGAGTTTAGCGGGTTTACTTTTTATCTACGTTGCTTTTCTAGGACAGAGGCAACAACTTTTAAACCAAGAACTGGAAATTTTATATAATAGATTTGAACTGAAAGCTACCAGGCTTGAGTTAGAAATGACTAGGAAAGAACATGAAAAATCTGCTCTCGCTCAAATGGAATCATCAGATGCATTAAAACAACAGGTTAAAAATATGCAATTTGGAAGTAAAATAGGGGCTCTTGAAAAGCTAATTTCAATATACAGTTCTAAAATTTCCAAATTAGAAAATAAGGTAAAGTCGCATGCTAATAGGGCGGCAGTTAATGCTTGGAAGAGTAGATTAAATGAGGTTGAGAATAAGTTAATGAGTATGACAAAAAAAATTATTGAAAATTAATAAATAATGACTGTAATCATTGATGAAATAAAATCTAAAATAGCTGAAGGTAACTTATTGACCGCTATCCAAACAGCACTTGACCATTTCAAGAGTGTTGATTCATCAATCTACGATAAATTAATAATCATTAGTTCTAAATATAAAGAACTTGAGAATGATAAAATAAAGGGCATAATTCCATATGCAGAAGATGAAATTAGAAGAAATTCAATTAAGGATAATCTTCTCAATCTAATTGCAGAATTAGACAAAGATTTCTCGGAACTTGAGAAATATAAAAAGGAGAAAGTAGGAAAAATAGAATTATTTGATGATGATGCCATTTTTATTGGAGTACATGGAGTACATGGTCACGAACTCGTTAAAGTAAAGATTTCGAGCATTCTTTACATAAAAGCAGAATCGGGTTGCTCCTTGATTTTTTTAGAAAACGGGAAGAAACGTGTCATAACGAAAACATTGAAATCTGTCGAAGAGATTCTGCCAAAACGTAAGTTTTTAAGAATTAATAGGAGTTTTATCGTGAGCACTAAAAAAATCCAAAAAATCTCACGAGGATATGTAGTTATAGAAGGGGTTGAAATTGCTCTTTTAGGAAAAATGAGACAAGAGTTACTTAAAGAAATTAAAAGAATATAAGAAGTACTACCTGCAACATGATGTATGCCGTACATGCGGCTAAACGCCCGCACGTCGCATACACTGGACGTTGAACATAAACCATTGTTTATCAGCGATTTACTGTCACTTTATTTTTTAAAACCCCTTGTAATAAGCCCTTGAAATTCCCATCTTTACGCTATTCACTACTTAAAAAGAGGAATAGCGATGACTAAAAAAGAAGAACTTTTAGCAGCCTACTCGGAGTATCTCAAGATGCGTAATTATTCTGTGAGTACCTGCAAGGCTTATATGGGAACGATTCGTAAATTCTGGTCTTACTGTGAGGATCGGACTGGGGATTTGGGTTTTAAAAAAGAGGATGCGGTGCAGTCTTATCTTGCTTACCGTCTGAGTGTTGAGCAGCGCGATTTTTCGACGGTCAATGGTGATTATTCTTCGCTACAGTGGTTTTATAAATACATACTGAATCGGGACTGGAATATAAAAAAGCTGATTCGTCCGAGGAAGGAGAAGCGTCTTCCTCGTTATCTTTCACCAGAACAGGTATCTGTATTGATAAAAAACGATTATGAAGCACTATTTTTTATATATCTTAGCAAAGACAAAGCAGTCATTTACTGGAAAACGCTGTAGGAAACCACCTAAAAAGACTGCTTATTCATAACGCAAAAAAAGCTTTTCCCTATAGCCGAAATCGCCGCACAGCTTAGGTTCAACGGACCTCCTTACGCCATCTTAAGATTGCCGATGGCTTGTTGGTCTTTGTGTAGGATGGCGTAGGGATGCCTTTTAGTTACACCTCATTAAAAAAAGAAAAAACCAGTTATCTTTGCTGCAAAAAAATACTATGGCAAAAAAAAGAGCGGAAAGTAGAACAAGATATTTTATCAGAACTCAAAGCGGCAAAAGAGGTTGGAATATTAAACATCTTTCAAAAGGAGGTGATTTCCTCGAAGAACAAGAAATCTCTAATCATTTTCCGGATATTGGCTTAGGTCTTACTAAACCTGATTTTTTAGTATGTTTTGGAGGTGAACCAACCATTGTTATCGAAGCGAAAAATGATATTAGAAAAATTGAAGACTCTATTTCTCAAGCTATTGGTTATGCAAATACAATAAATGAAACTAAAAAATATAAGATAAAAATAATCGTAGGAGTAGCGGGAGAAGAAGATAATGGTTATTTAATAGAAGTCAAATACTTAAAAAATAAAGTTTGGGTTTCCTTAGAATCACAAGGGCATGAACTAACTTCAATTCCATCAAAGAAAGAAGTTGAATTAGCCTTAGAAGCAGACGATGCAACAACGAATGTATCTGTTCCAAGTAGTTCTGAATTTATTGACGGGGCATTGGAATTGTCCACAATATTAAGAGTTGCTAAAATAGAAGCTCCTTTGCGCCCTAAAGTGATTGGAGCTATAGTTTTGGCAATGTATCAAGGAAAAATTGATACAACAGAAGGAAATGAATTAGCATCAATAAATGAATTAATAGATGCTGCAATAACTGAAAGTATTGATATAAGTGAATCTAAAAAAGGAAGGTTAAAATCAGCACTTTCTTTAACAGGTGATGATTATGATAGATTAAGCAATAAAATACGGAGAATAATAACAATTCTTAGAAGGCTAAATATTAGGTCAGTCTTACATACAGATACTGACTTTTTAGGAATGTTCTATGAAGCATTCCTTCGATATGGAAGTAATAATAACGCCTTAGGAATTGTTTTTACACCAAGACATATAACGAGATTTTGTGTTGATTTGATTGGTGCAAGAATGTCCGATAGGGTTATTGACATAGCAAGTGGAACGGGCGGATTTTTAGTTGCCGCATTTGATAGAATGACGTCAAAAGCTAAAGGTCCAAAGGCTATAGAAAAAATAAAGAAATCTCTTTATGGATTTGATACAAACCCTACTGTATGGGCATTAGCTACTTTAAATATGTTTTTTAGAGGAGACGGAAAAAGTCATATTGAGAATGGTAGTTGTTTTGAAGACGAAAATAAAGAAGCTGTTGAAGGTAAATTTACAAGGGCATTTCTCAATCCTCCTTTTTCTCAAGAAGGAGAACCAGAAAGAGATTTTATTGATACAGCTCTTGATGCTTTAGAACCAAGTGGACTAATTGCTGTAGTTGTAAAAGCAGGAATCTTTGCTGATGATGACAATAAATTATGGAGAAAGAAAATTGTAAGAAAGCATAGCATTCTTGGACTTATTAGTTTACCTGAGGAATTATTTTATCCAACAGCAGCTCCCACATCAATATTAATTGTTAAGGCTCATATTCCTCAATCATCCACAGATAAAATTTACATGGGGAGAATATGGAATGACGGATTTGAAAAACTAAAAGGTAGAAGGATTGAATGTGAAGGTTCTCAATTGGAGGAGATAAACACAACTTTTCATACCTTCTTAAAAGGTAACAATTTTGAATCTAACATAGCAACTACAATATTGGCAAGTAGTATTTCAGACGGAGAAGAACTTAGTCCACAGCAATGGTTACCTCAACCTATTTTGTCAGTTTCGGATTATGAATTTCAAGAACAAAAACTAATTCTTTCAATATTTCAAGCAATTTCTTCAATCCCCGAGTTGGCAGACGAAGTGTTAAATGACTTTATAGAAAGTTGGGAAGATTTACCTAATCTACCTCTCAATCATAAAGCTCCTCTAAACTATTTTTTCAAAATTCTAAATGGAAAATCATCGGGGGAGAAAAATTATAATGAAGGAAATTGTCCTTATGTGTCAAGTGGTGATTTAAGAAATAGCATTATAAGATTAGTTTCAGAAGACGAACAGCAAACTTTTGATACAGGAGGAATTACTGTGACTGCATTTGGTCAAGCTTATTTGCAACCTTGGAAATTTATGGCGAGAGGAAACGGAGGGAGTGCTGTAAGGGTGATTGTTCCTAAATTTAAAATGTCTCTTAATGAATTAATTTGGTTTTCCATTCAAATAAATATTCAACGTTGGCGATTCTTTTATGGAAGAATGGCGATTAAATCCAGACTTGAGCGATTAGAAATACAAAGTCCACCTGAAAATATAACTGATACTCAACAGTCAATAAAAGAAAGAATAGATATATTCAAGCAGAGTTTATTTGAACTCAGTAAATTCCGTCAAAGCTAAAAGGAAGGCAGTAGGGAACGGTGAGTCGAATTGACCCACCGCAGCCCCCTCACACCACCGGACATACGAATCACGTATCCGTAAGGAGAACTTACATCTCCACAGAGTAAAGTATATCCAAATTTATTATATTTGGATAACGGTGTCCATTCGAGGCACACACAAAGCATAAAATGTTCATATAGCCAAATTTGCAGCAAGTACTACAGAAACAATATGAAAACTATTTAACATTAAATCAAGACCTCCCGTTGCACCATTAATGATTATCAAAATGGAAAGTAACCAGATCTCTGATTGATTTTAAAGCAATTCCATTGGCATTTATCTTAGATTAAAACAACTAAACAAAAACAATCATGATATATTTAAAGCATGTATTTAGGACAGTAAAAAAAAATAGTCCAATATTGTATTGGATTGTAATAGTCCATTTTGTTTTTGCTATTGGTTCTATCTTAGGTTGTTTGATTGATGACAGAACTCTTATGGGGGTGAACGTCTGGATAAAACCATTGAAATTTTCAATTTCTACAGCTATTTATATTTTAACTGTAGGATTTCTTATAACGTTATATCCTTATTCTAAAAGAAAGCATACTCTTATTAATAATATTGTTTCTTGGACATTGCTAATAGAAATAGGGCTTATTACTTATCAAGGATCACGTGGTGTGCAATCCCATTATAATATATCAAATCCATTTGATGGTTTAATCTTTGCTGCGATGGGAATATTAATAGCGATTAATGTTTTAATTATGGCATTATTTATATTTGATACTATCCGATTGAAATTAAAAACATCAAAATTACTTCAATGGGCTATACTTCTAGGTTGGATAATAGTATTTTTTGGTAGTTGGGTTGGCGGTCAAATGATAAGTGAAATGTCTCACAATATTGGTGTTGAAGATGGAGGTCCTGGACTTCCATTAGTTAATTGGAGTACAATTGCTGGTGATTTGAGGGTAGCACATTTTTTTGCTCTACATGGCCTACAAATAATCCCAATTTTCGCATTATTAATTTCAAATAAATGGAATACTACCATTAGGAATCAGATTATAATCGTAACTATTTTTGGCTTAGCCTATGCATTGTGGATTGGATATACATTCTACCAAGCTAAACAAGGTATACCATTTATAGGATAGCTAGAAAATATTGCTAAAGGGGTAGAAATTGATAAAGATATTTTTCCTGAAAAAAGAGAAGCCTATGAAAAGTTGAGTCCTGCCATATCTTCTATGATAGAAGATTTTTTTCTTTCATAGTTTATGAAAAGCCGTTACCATTGTACAAGTCAAATACAATGGTAACGGTTTAGTTTTACCGCTCCACCAAAATCCCAACGACTAGACCATCCACCAAGTCCACTTCCTCAGCTCCCTGCACACCAGCCTTCAAATCCAACGAAACGGCTAACACTTCATCCTTAATATACTCGCCAAACTGCTCAATCGCAGGCTTCAGCGCATCATGCGATTCGATGCTTACTTTGATACGATCCGTTACATTAAAATCCTTGTTTTTGCGGATATTCTGAATACGATTCACCAACTCACGGGCAATGCCTTCTGCTTTTAAATCATCGGTCAGCGTTACGTCCAATGCAACGGTAAGTGGGCCGTCATTGGCGACCAGCCAGCCTTCTATATCGTCGGAAGTGATGATGAAATCTTCCAGCGTGAGCGGAATAGATTCGCCATCGACTTCAAAATTATAGCTGCCAGATTGTTCGATTTGAGCAATTATGTCCTGGTCGAAACCAGCGACCACTTGTGCGGCAGATTTCATGTGCTTGCCGAGTTTTCTACCCAGCGTTTTGAAATTCGGCTTAATTTTTTTCGTGATGATGCCTGCCGTATCTGTGATGTATTCGATACTCTTCACATTCACTTCTGACAAAATTAAATCCTTGACACCTTCTACTTGTTCGCGGAAAGCCTTGTCTAAAACAGGTAACAAAATTTTCGTTAATGGCTGACGAACACGGATTTTTTCCCGTTTCCGTAAGGATAAAACAAGCGAGGAAATGCGTTGTGCATAATTCATGCGTTGCTCCAGATCTTTGTCGATGACGGACTCGTCTACAACTGGAAAATCTGCGAGATGTACCGAGTTGAAGGCTTCTTGTCCAGTCGCGTCATTTAAGTTTTTATACAAAAAGTCGGCAAAGAATGGCGCGACAGGCGACATCAGTTTGGCAACAGTCGTCAAACATTCATATAGGGTCTGATATGCGGCTATTTTGTCTTCGTTTTTCTCACCTTTCCAGAAACGACGGCGACACAAACGAACATACCAATTGCTCAAATGCTCATCCACAAAAGTCATGATTTTGCGAGTAGCGCGAGATGGCTCGTAGTTGGCATAATCTTCATCCACTTCTTTTTTAAGGGTATTCAACAAAGAAATTACCCAGCGGTCAATTTCCTGTCTTTTGGCTAATGGAACACTAGTTTCTTTATTATAAAAAGCGTCTACATTTGCGTAAAGCGCGTAAAAAGAATAGGTGTTATACAGGGTGCCAAAAAATTTCCGACGCACTTCTTCTACACCATCGAGGTCAAATTTCAAATTTTCCCAGGGCGCAGAATTGGACATCATGTACCAGCGGATGGCATCTGCACCATAATCATCTAATGCCTTGAAAGGCTCTACTGTATTGCCGAGTCGCTTGGACATTTTTCGACCATCCTTAGCCTGCAACAAGCCTGTAGAAACAACATTTTTATAAGCCACACTATCAAAACACATCACTGCAATGGCGTGCAAAGTAAAGAACCAGCCCCGCGTCTGATCTACCCCTTCAGAGATAAAATCAGCCGGATAATTGGCTTTGAATTTTTCTTCATTTTCAAATGGGTAATGCCATTGAGCATAAGGCATGGAACCAGAATCAAACCAGACGTCGATCAAGTCCAACTCCCGTTTCATCGGTTCGCCTTTGGAGGAGGTCAGCACGATATTATCAATATAAGGACGGTGCAAATCGAAATCATCAGCGATCTGTGCGTCCATGTGTCCAGCTTCTACTGACTTCGCGACTTCTGCCTGCAAATCAGCTACAGAACCGATGCATTTTTCTTCTGCGCCATCAGCAGTTCGCCAGATAGGAAGCGGAATACCCCAAAAACGAGAGCGCGATAAATTCCAGTCCTGCAAATTTTCCAGCCAGTTGCCAAAGCGTTTTTCGCCTGTCGCAGCCGGTTTCCAGTTGATGGTTTTGTTCAGCTCCACCATGCGGTCTTTTGCCTTGGTCGTCTTGACAAACCAGCTATCCAAAGGATAGTACAAAATCGGCTTATCTGTCCGCCAGCAATGAGGATAGTTGTGTGCGTATTTCTGAACGTTGAACGCTTTGTTTTCTGTTTTTAATTTGATGGAAATATCAATGTCCACATTTTTATAGTCAGGATTGTCTTTATAGTTTTTGACATAACGCCCTGAAAATTCGCCTACATTATCGGTGAATTTACCTTGCTTATCCACCAGGGTCAATGCGCCCATACCGTTTTGCTTGCCGACCATCATATCATCTGCACCAAATGAAGGCGCGATGTGTACAATGCCTGTTCCGTCTGATGTCGAGACAAAGTTGCCATGCAATACTTTAAAAGCATCGCCCTCTTCAGGTTGCTGATATGGAAGCAATTGCTCATAGCGCAAACCCACGAGCTGCTCACCTTTATATTCAGCAGCGATGCGATAAGGGATTTTTTTATCGCCTTGTTGGTAAGCATCAAAATCCAGTTCATCTGCGCCTTCTTTGAACCATTTTTTTATTAAGGCTTTCGCCAGAATGACGCTGACCGGTTTGCCAGTGTAGGCATTATAAGTACTGACTTTTACGTAATCAATTTTTTTGCCCAATGCCAAAGCGGTATTGGAGGGCAAAGTCCAGGGCGTGGTTGTCCAGGCAATAAAACAGACATCTTCGTCTGCATGATCGAATAGAAATTTAGCGTCCTCATTCTTTATTACTCGAAATTGTGCCACAGCACTTGTGTCCTTCACATCTCGATAGCAGCCCGGCTGATTCAGTTCGTGCGAACTCAGTCCCGTTCCGGCAGCCGGCGAGTAAGGTTGAATGGTATATCCTTTATACAAATAGCCATTATCGTACAATCTTTTCAGCAAATTCCAGACAGACTCGATGTAGTCATTTTTGAAAGTGATGTAAGGATCGTCCAAGTCCACCCAGTAGCCCATTTTGACCGTGATGTCATCCCACATATCTTTGTAGCGCATGACGGTTTCGCGGCATTTGGTGTTGTATTCTTCTACGGTGATTTTAGTTCCGATGTCTTCCTTGGTGATGCCCAATTCTTTTTCTACACTCAACTCAATCGGTAATCCATGCGTATCCCAACCGCCCTTGCGCTCGACAAGTTTGCCCTTCATGGTCTGGTAGCGGCAAAATAGATCTTTCACCGTCCGTGCCATGACGTGGTGGATGCCGGGTTTGCCATTTGCAGATGGTGGTCCTTCGTAGAAGACGTAGGTGGGGGCATCTTTACGATTATTCATACTCTGGTCGAAGACTTTATTTTCGTCCCAGAATTTGAGGATTTCTTTGTCAACCTCTGGAAGGTTTAAGCCTTTGTATTCGGTATATTTTTTCATTTTTGTAAATGTATTTATCTATATCTTTTTGTAGAGCTAAAGAAAGTGACTTTGCCTCAAAAAGGAAGGTCATCCAAATCAGGAGTTGACTCGGGTTCTGGTGCTGGATATTTTTTTTTATAAAATGCGTTTAAGAATAGTCCAACTGTAGTAACCGAATTAATAACAAAGTGAGCATATATTTTATCTTCAATTAAATAGTCTTCATCAGTTTTTCCATGAAAGTATGTTTTACTACTTCTCAATTTTTCGATGGCTTCATTAATATTTAATAATGAATTACCGATTTTTTTTATCTCTTTAGGACATTCAGTAGTCGATAAGTTAAACTCTTTTAGTATAATAGTAGAAAGTCTATATAATGTTTCCTTTCCGCTTATTTGGCTATTTATTCTATCGTCCTTTAAAATTTCTTTTATTATACTTTCAAGTGCTGAATTTGCAAGCCCAACTGCTATACTTGGGTCTACCTCAATTTGCTTATAAGCTTTATTGAATGTATCATAAGCTGTTTTATAGTTAGATTTAAGTTCATTCTTAAACGTAGGAATTGAAGGAATAAAGTCAGGAGTATTAACACCTAAATCTATTGCTATTTTCAAAACAGTCTCCCCATCCATTGAATGGAGTGTTTTATTCAAATCAATGGATCCATTGTCCTTTTTCTCGACACTAAAATTTTCCCAATAATCCTCTCTTTCATGCCACTTTTCTATATAATTGGCGACATTTCTATAAGAATCGTATTCTCTCCAAATAGCTTTGTCAACCTCTTCAATTAGTTTCATTTGGTACTTAGGAGAAATCAAATCATTCACATTAATTATTTTTAAGTTGTTAGCAAGTCATTTACATAAAATGAACGTATTAGCATACACGTAAGTTCGTTTTGCAAAGATACAACATCAACACTTCAACACACCAACACTTCAACACAAAAAAGAAAGCGCCGACAAATTTTGCAATCTGTCGGCGCGTTTCGATATTTTCAATACATCAGCGGTTCACAGATTGCCAGAATCTTGAATAATTATAATGCTGATGATGTTTAGATTTTGCATAATTACTTCTTGGTTACTATTTCTTCTACTTCTTCGATAACCTTAGTTGCTACTGCAAATGCCTCATTAATATCATTTTTGCTATAGTAGTTTTCAACTTTAGTTAATCCCGCTAAGTGAATCTTATTACGCTTGTTTCGTAATTCGTTAATACCTTTTATCAAATCACTATCAATAAGTCTTCCCTTTTTATAAGCGTCACAAACCGTTTTAAATTGTGTGTTTTTCTTGAATTTTTCATGTTTTTTAACAGATTTTACACCTTCAATTTTTGTTGCTTTATCAATTTGATGAAGCAGTTTTCGTTCAGAAAAAGACTCTGCTTTTGGCATGATTTTATGCTCTTCCACCAAACCTTTGTCAAGTGCAATTTCTAATCCGTAATGAAGAACTCCCTCAATAACCGAAGCTGTGTATTGTATAATGTTCTTGAAAATGGAGTATTCTACAGCTCCTATAATTTCAAGTTCAGCTTCAGCTTTAATGAGAAAAACAATGTATTGTAATGATATAGCAAGGTTACTTTTTAGCGTTTCGTTTTGAATGAAGTCAAATCTTTCCTCGAAAAAATCTACGTCAGGTATCTCAATTTGGGGCTTACTATTTTCCATTTCCTAAGAATTGTGCAACAGCAGGATAGCCATTTTTTTTGAGAAAAGCCTCTACTTCAACACCTTTTTTGCCATAATCACCCCCATATTTTTTCATAACCATAGACATGTGAGAGTTCGATTGAGCTTTCATTTGTTTATGAGAGGTGGCTTTACCTTGCAAAAATTTACCGGATGAAGATTTAGTATTTTTGTTATTTAATTTAATTTTTCCCATTGCTATAAATATAAACAGTTTTTTATTAAAAGTCAACAGAATAATTCAAACCTTCGTATTCCGTTTCCGCCATGTCAAATTTTCCTTTTTCAAATTTTCATGTGAAATCACCCGTCCATTTTCAATATCTTCTTCGCTTTCAAGGATAGAACTGACATAAGCTTTTTCCTCTTCTTCGGTGTAAAAATCATCTACTTGAACAAAAGATAGTTCCTTGACTAAAGCCATGAAAAAGTCTTTTTTGTCTGAAGGTATTTTAAGCATTAATGTATCCATATTGTTCTATTTGTATCAAAAATACAAATTCCTATCCACTTTGTCAAAAACAAAAGATCCACCATTCATCATTATGCGTTCATCATTCATCGTTAATTAATCAACTCAAATCGAGTATAAGCCTGCAAAGCAGCCGGAATACGAATGCCGTCCGCCGTCTGATGATTTTCCAGTAGGCAGGCTACGATGCGGGCAAGCGCCAAAGCACTGCCATTCAGCGTATGGGCTAGTTGCGTTTTTTTATCCGCATTGCGGAAACGCAGTTTGAGGCGATTTGCCTGAAAGGTTTCAAAATTAGACACAGAGCTGACTTCCAGCCATTTTTGTTGGGCAGCAGAATAGACTTCAAAATCATACGTAAGGGCAGAAGTGAAGCCGAGGTCGCCACCACAAAGACGGAGAATGCGGTAAGGCAATTCCAGTTTTTGTAATAAGCCTTCTACATGATTCATCATTTCATTCAGCGTATCGTAAGACTTATCAGGATGAGCAATTTGTACAATTTCTACTTTGTCAAATTGGTGTACCCGATTGAGTCCGCGCACATCTTTTCCATAAGAACCCACTTCACGGCGGAAGCAGGGCGTGTGTCCACACATTTTGATTGGAAAATCACTTTCCTTTATAATGACGTCACGATAAATATTCGTGATGGGCACTTCGGCAGTTGGGATAAGATAAAAATCGTCCACTATTTTGCCTGCTTCTCCTTTGGGTTGGGCGGTGTGGTACATTTGGCCTTCTTTATCGGGAAGTTGGCCTGTCCCGAAAGCAGAAGCTTCGTTCACCAGGTGGGGCGGCATGACTTCCATATAACCAGCCTCGCTGGCTTCGTATAGAAAGAAATTGATTAAAGCCCGCTTGAGCTGTGCGCCTTTGCCTTTGAATAGTGGAAATCCAGCTCCTGTGATCTTCACCCCTGTTTCAAAATCAATGATGTCGTATTCTTTCGCCAATTCCCAGTGTGGTTTCGCATTTGCGTCCAGTTCGGGCAGTGTTTGATAGCCTTTTTTGAACACCTCATTATCTTCCTCACTTTGTCCGGCAGGAACACTTTCGTGCGGCACATTCGGGATGGTATAAAGAATTTGATTGATGGCATCAATGGTGCTGTTTTGCTCGGCTTTGAAGGCTTCTATCTGCGTTTTATTGGTAGCGACTTGATTTTTCATCGCCTCAGCTTCTTCTTTTTTTCCTTGTCCGAATAATGCACCAATAGCTTTTGAGGCTTGTTTATTTTGAGACAATAAGTCGTCTTGTTCCTGTTGAATTGTTTTTCTCCGGTCATCCAACTTGATGACTTCGTCCAGCTTATCCATGTCGCGAAACCCCCGTTTCCCTAGCCTTTCCTGAATAAGTGCTTTGTTTGCTCTGATGTAATTTATAGTTAGCATAAAATTTACCAATTTATAGGTAGAATAATAATTGTATGATTTCAAACGTTACTTAAATACAAAAAATGTAAGGTTTTCGTTCATAAAACCTTGTTTTTTCAACTTTTTGCAAAGATAGTATTTGAATTTTAAAATTTAAGTGTAACTTTGCACCGAAAAGCGAGCTGTTTATGTATTAGCTTTAACTTACCCTGAAGTTCTACACAAACATTCAGAATAGATTTATCTGAATAAATATTCCTCTAACATTTCGAGGTATTCCATTAATTACAATTAAATTTAGATTATATAATATTTGGCGAACATTTGCCAGTGTAATCCGTATAACTTTCTATGTAACGTTCCTTACGAGACTTCCCTGACATCATCTGATTCAGTCGTTTCTACTACTTCTATTTTAATACAAACCTTATTATCTGATTTAATCTATTGAACGTTTCAAGATATTTTAAACAAAATTATAAAAATTCATGTACGACATTCTTCAGTTGAATGAGATGCTAGTTCCTGAACTGCGCAACATTGCGGAGCAAATGGAGATTAAATCCTACAAAAAACTCACCAAGCAGGATCTCATTTACAAAATCTTAGAACAACAGGCCATCGTGGGTGGTACCACGAAAAGCAGCCCTGCGAAAAAAGCTGCAAAAGAAACAGCACAAGAAAAAGCAGATAGAACTGCTGCTCGTCGCAAACGTACCCGCAAACGAGTAGAGAAAGAAGAATCAGTTGCCGCGAAAGCAGACAAACCAGTTGAGGTGTTTTCTGAATTAGCTGCCGAGCCAGAAGAAGTGGTAGAAATACCAGAGCCCAAAAAGCTTCCACCAACACAGGTTACAGAATCTGATTTGCGTAAAAAAGAAGATCGCAGACGCGACAAAAACTCTTCTTCAAAAGATAAGGATAAGTCCAAGGACAAATCTAAGGACAAGGAAGGCAAGCCACATTTCAATATTGACTTTGATGGAATTATAGAAGGTGATGGTGTGTTGGAAATGATGCCTGATGGCTACGGATTCCTGCGCTCTGCTGATTATAATTACCTAACTTCTCCGGATGATATTTATGTGTCTCCTTCTCAGATTAAATTATTTGGTCTGAAAACAGGTGATACTGTGCAAGGTGCTATTCGTCCTCCAAAAGAGGGAGAGAAATATTTCGCTTTGCTGAAAGTAGGGTATATTAATGGACGTGCGCCACAAGAAGCCCGTGATCGTGTACCATTTGATTACTTGACACCGCTTTTTCCAAAGGATGCCTTCAACCTGGCTAAAAATTCCGATCTGTACTCAACCCGTATGATTGATATTTTCGCGCCTATCGGTAAAGGTCAGCGTGGATTGATTGTAGCACAGCCTAAAACAGGTAAAACATTCCTTCTAAAAGATATTGCCAATTCGATTGCGCGGAATCACCCGGAGTGTTACCTAATTATTTTGCTGATTGATGAACGCCCGGAAGAGGTCACAGATATGCGCCGTAGTGTGCGGGCTGAAGTAGTGGCTTCTACTTTTGATGAGCCGGCTGATCGCCACGTTCGCGTTTCTAATATCGTATTGGAAAAATCAAAACGCCTAGTAGAATGTGGACACGATGTTGTCATTCTGCTGGATTCTATTACTCGTTTGGCGCGTGCGCATAATACGGTTGCACCAGCTAGTGGAAAAGTACTTTCCGGTGGTGTGGAAGCCAACGCATTGCACAAACCTAAGCAGTTCTTCGGTGCTGCCCGTAATATCGAGAATGGTGGCTCACTGACGATTATGGCAACGGCCTTAATTGAAACAGGCTCTAAAATGGACGGTGTAATCTTTGAGGAATTTAAGGGAACGGGTAATATGGAGTTGCAGCTCGACCGTAGCTTATCCAACAAACGGATTTATCCGGCTATCGACCTGACGAAGTCCAGCACACGTCGTGAAGATTTATTATTGGACAAAGACACGCTTTCGCGCATGTGGATTATCCGCAACCAGTTGGCAGATATGAAAGCTGAAGAAGCGATGCGTTTTATGCTGACCAATATGAAAGGCACAAAGAATAATGACGAGTTCTTGCTGTCCATGAATAAAGGGCTGAAGTAAGGAAATACAAATACAAACGTCAAATACAAATACAAAAGACTAACTAATAAATCAGTTGGACAAATTGTAAAGTGACGTTTATCAAACGGACACTTTGTTTTTTGAAATTTTAATATTACCTTTGTCGTCCTTTTTAGAATAAGATATTAGTATAAAAATATAGAGCCATGAAACGGACATTTCAACCATCAAGAAGAAAGCGAGCAAATAAGCACGGCTTTCGTGAGCGTATGAGTAGCAAATCAGGACGTAAGGTTTTGGCGCGTCGCCGTTCAAAAGGACGCAAAAAGCTGACAACTTCAGACGAACGTCGTTTAAAGTAATACGAACAATCTTTTAGATGTATTCAACTGATTTGCATCAGTTGTTTAGGTTTATTTTTAAGATATTTTCGTTATAAATAATATTCAAACCGAAAGCTGGTAACGGCTTTCGGTTTTCTTTGTTATGCAGCAGCCAGTCAAAAACACATTCAAAAAAGGAGAACGCCTGAAGCGGCGCAAACTGATTAAACGCTTGTTTAATCGGGAAGGCAAAACGCTTACAGCCTATCCTTTGCGCATCATCTGGTTGGAAGTAGAACTGGACAGCAAATATCCTGCACAATTTGGACTAAGTGTCCCCAAGCGAGCTTTTCCCAAAGCTGCACATCGCAATCGGATACGGCGGCGACTGCGTGAGGCTTACCGACTAAATAAAACGATTCTCTACGATTTTATTGCAACGCAAGAAAAACAATACGCCATCATGATACTGTATACTGCCAAGGAAGTCATGTCTTTTCAGGAAATTGAGCAAAAAATGAAAATTGCTATCCGGCAATTTGTTAAGAGAAATAGCTGACCTTAGCTCAAATATTCCGTTTTTTCAAAAAAAGTATAGCAGAAATTTTGTTTTTTTTGCGGGGGGGGGTATATTTGTTATACGATACTTACTACAATCGGTTCATGTACAAACCTCGTGACTTCAAAAAAATAGTTTAACCCGAGACGTAACAGAACCGATGATTCCACTCTACACAACATTATAAATACAAAGCAATGCTTTGTCTGTCAGGTATATATGCTTGCATATCTGTCAGACAATATTTTAATTATTTTAAACCATACTGCCTATGGAAATAGCAGGAGGCTGTCTATGTGTTTTGGCTTTTGCCTTACACAATAGATGCGAACCTGTACAACAAAAAACGCCGCGTAGTTCTCATTGCGGGAGAACCACACGGCAAAGCTTCGCAGTCCGGCTTAGTGGGACTGCAAGAACTATTACGAATTTTAAAATTAAGAAAAATTATGACAAACTTAAAGAAAGCTTTGTTATTTGCCCTGTTTCTGGGTACTCTAATGCTCTATTCCACGTCTTGTAATAAAGACAATGCCTTTGAAGATTTGATAGAGCCAGCTCAATCTCATCAATTAAAATCAACCGATCAGGAGATTATACCAATTGGAGAAATTGATGAATTTATTTTGCACAAAATCAAGTCAAGCAAAAAGCCTTTTAACTGGAAAAGTGCTTCTGATAAGATGATTTACAGTGCAGCGATGCAGAGCGATTCGATTTTATCAATTGTATATATGCCAGAAGCTGATATGACTATGACTGATTTTTTCAGCAGCAACAAAACAAAAGCGTTTTATAAGAATAATAAAAATCGCTTACCAGATGAGTTGGTCGCTAAAAGAGATGAAATACTTAACCGTGTGTTAGAAATGGAACGAGAATACAAACAACAGCCTAAACTTAGTCTAAAGGATATTTTGCCTTTGGGGTATGAAAAGGCATTGCCTCATATTTATATAAAGATGAGTAACCCTGCGGTTGTTTCGGAGTTGAGGCGGAATAGGTTTGTAATACGTTTATCTCCTAGATCACATGATATGTCAAAGGTTACAGAGAAAGTTACTGGGCGAGGAGAATATGATACAGATGTAGCATTCGCAGGTTGTTATCCTGAATCGGCGGCTTCTATTGATGCTTCAGATTACGATGCTGATTTCAATTCTTTTTATAACTCAAAAGCCTCTTGGCATTATGCTAATAATGGGGTTCTCAATGCTTGGGATTTATCGCAAGGTGAAGGTATTGGTGTCTGTGTCATTGATACGGGAGTTTCAGAACAACAAGATAATTTAAATGGACTATTTTCTACTGGAATTTCTTCTGGCAGAACACTTACCACAGCATCAACTCTCAAGAAGCCGTGTAATGAAATAACAGGAATAGGTACTATTGCGCCAGCTATAGGTAACATTAGACCTGCCTATTGCCCGACTTCTCCTTATGATGAGTGCGGACACGGAACGGGCATGGCTGGCTTAATAACAGGCCCACTTACCAATGATGGGAATAGTGTAGGAATAGCTTATAAAGCAGATTTACTTGCAATTAAAGCTGTAAATGATGTACTAATATATGGAGGAAATGAGATTGATGGAGTTGCAAATGCCTTATATATGGCAGGAGATAATGATGAGATAAAAATCATTAGCATGTCTATAGGAAGACTACAGGACAACGCCAGAATAGAAATGGCTATCGGTTACGCCTCCATGACAAAGCGTAAATTGATATTTGCTGCTGCGGGAACAGGTCCAACTACTCCAATGGACCCATCGGTCATCTTTCCCGCAAACCTACCTACCGACTACACAGTAGGCATTACTGGAGTCCAAATTAGTCCATTTGGAATAACATCCACTTGTTCAAACTGCTTTTACGGAGAAGAAGTTGATTTTGTCGTAATCATGGAAAAAGAAAGAGATGGAGAGAATATAGGTCCTTTGACCTTAGCGAATCAATCAAATGTACCAAAATATACAAGCGGTTCTTCTTGTTCTACAGCAACGGCAGCAGGTATAGCTGCATTAGTCTGGGCTGCACACCCAAATGAAGATAAAGATCAAATTTTTGAGCGATTGAGAGCAAGTACAACTACAGGTATTCCAATTGAGGATCCTGCCCATGGATGGGGTGTTCTTGATGCATACAGGGCTATAACTGTATGGTAAAGAGTTAATTTATGACATTTTATTCCAGCAATTTTCATCATCAGGTGAGAATTGCTGGACATTACACAAATAATTATAAAATAAATACTATGTACAAATTATTGAAAAAAGTATTCCCCCTTTTAATAGCAAGCTCTCTATTTACCATTTCGTGCTTCACAAAGCAAAATACTGTAAAGTATAAAAATCATAAAATTTTGTCTAAAGTAGAAATCAATAATTTTATTAGAGAAGAGATAAAAAACAAAGGAAAATTCAGGTGGGAGGCAGCCTCAGATCATTTGATTTATAGTGCGCTTATGCATACTGATGATGGAATCTTATACATCACTTATAGAATAAGTCCTGACGGACCTGAGTTACCAAACTATGGAGATTCTAATAAATTACCCAAAGAATGGATAAATAAAAGAGATGAAATTGTGCAGTATATTTTAGAAAAAGAGAGAAAATATAGGAATAGCCCTAACCTTGAAATAAATGACCTGCTTCCTCCCTGGAATACAGATTTAGACAATCGCCTTCCCAGCATTTCCTTTCAGATAACTGACCCGTCCATTATTTCAGAATTGAGGAAAGACAAAACCATAACAAGAATGACCCCAGGATACGAATCTGGCATTCACATATTATACGAAAAGTAGAAAACAGTATGTCTAATTTAATTAAAATAATACTACCGTTTTTAGCGACAGGTTTTATATTATTTTCTCCACAGAATTAAATATCATGAATAAATCACCAAACATAATATTTTTGTTTTTAATTACTATTTTTTTTGTGACACCTTGTTGCCAATCTATTGTAGCAAAATATAATGCCCCGATGTCCAAAAAAGAAATAGATAAGTTTATAGCCGACTGGATAGAAGCCAATAAAACGACTTTTGACTGGAAATATGCCTCAGATGACATGATATATAGTGCACTAGTTCACGGGGACGGTACACTATCTATTGGTTATACCATTTATCCTAATGAACCTAAGCTACCCGACTATGACAATAGCAATAAATTACCCGAAAGGTGGATAGTCAAGAAAGAAGAAATTATACAGTATGTACTGGAAAAAGAGAGAAAATATCGTAGAAAACCTTCACTTAACGAGTCAGATTTACGTCCTCGGCATAGAAGCCATAAATTAGAAAATCATCTCCCTAATATCTCCCTTTATGTTACAAACCCATCCGTGATATCAGAATTACGAAAAGATAAAACAATAAGGTATATAGAACCTGGATATTACCCTAAGCCATATAAATGACCATGCTAACACAATTCACCATAACATTCATAAACTGCTGTGTCATCGCATTGGCATTAACTTCCTGCATCAGCCCTAAGAAGAGTAAAATCGATACCTCGAAAGAAATAATTATGTCGAAAAAAGAAATTAACGATTTTGCAAAAAATGAAATAAAAACTAATGGAAAATTCAGGTGGGAGGCAGCCTCAGATCATTTGATTTATAGTGCGCTTATGCATACTGATGACAAGATGTTAAACATCACATATACAATAACTCCTAGTGGTCCAAAATTACCACACTATGAAGAAGGCTCAAATAAATTGCCAAAAGAATGGCTAAAGAAAAGGGATGAAATTATACAATATATTTTAGAAAAGGAGCGTATATATAGAGATAAGTCTAAGCTTACAATAAATGATTTGCTTCCTTCTTGGAATGCTAATCTAGATAATCACCTTCCTAGTATTTATCTTCAAGTTACTGACCCGTCCATTATTTCAGAATTGAGGGAAGATAAAACAATCCTCGGAATAGCTCCTAGCTATGAACCTAGCATTCACATATTATACGAAAAGTAGAAAACAGTATGCAGCAGATATTTTCAACCGATTTAGAATAAATATAACTTAACATGAAAAAATCAACCGCTATTTCTCTATTTGTAATCGTATTTTTCATAATTATAGCTTCTTGCTCCAAAAAATCGACAAATGCACTATCTACCCAGTCCGAATTAATCTCGAAAGAAAAGATAGATCAATTCATGATAAAATACATGAATAAAAACCAAACAACTTTTGATTGGTTGGCAGCACCAGATGATATGTTGTACAGTGCAATGATGCATACTGATTCTGTGCTTACAATTGTTTATACCGCCAATCCAGAGATTAAAAAGGCAAGTTATAAAAAAGACAAAACGCTGACAGATGTTTTTTTAGTTAAAAGAGACAGTATTATCAATGATATTCTGGAAAAAGAACGGATGTATAGAAATATGCCAGAGCTCCAAAAAAGTGATTTATTGCCCCCCTATACACTCTGGAATAAACTTCCTATTATAAAAATGAAAGTGACCAAACGCTCTATTATTACAGATTTGAGAAAAGATAGATTTGTAACTGCTCTGGGTTGTAATTATATCGCCGCTTTTGAATGATGTTAAGGAGCATAAAAAGAATAAATTGTAACAATTATTGTTGCCAAAACGTTAAAAGGGAGTATTGATTCGGTCTATTGTTGAAAAGGCATTATTATTGTTCGCAATAAGTGTCTGAACTCAATAAAATACAGGCTATCCCAAAGCTTAACAGACTTATTTGAGTTCAGAGAATTGTTGAATTGTTATAATTGTGTTTCTTATGACATTTTGCGTAGCAAAATGTATTCTCCGCAATTCTACAATCAAACAATCACACAATTTTCTCAAAGTTTCTCACATCATTTTTCATCAAAAAAAGAAAACATAATGGGTAGCTCAATATTAAAAAGACACCGCAAAAAAACAATCCTATTGGCGGTAGCCTTTGTTGGTGTTTTTACGATTTCCACAGATTATAACAAGTATTTCGAGATTGCTAAAAATCTGGAAATATTTGCCAATTTGTATAAAGAACTCAACACGTCTTATGTGGATGAAGTAGAGCCAGCCCAATTGATGCGCACAGGCATTGATGCGATGCTGGAGTCGCTTGATCCCTATACCAATTATATCTCCGAAGCAGAAATGGAAGGCTTCCGTTTACAAATTACGGGTAAATATGGAGGTATCGGTGCGGGCATTCGCAAAAGCAAAGACGATGATTATGTAGTGATAACTGATCCTTACGAGGGCTTTCCTGCCCAAAAAAGTGGACTACAGGCAGGCGATATGATTATTTCTATTGCAGGCAAATCTGCTAAAGGAAAAAGTACTAAAGAAGTGAGCGAGGTATTAAAGGGTTCGCCTGGCGAGGAAGTCAGTGTAACTATTCGTCGTCCGGGCAAAACGGGTGATTTTGATGTTGCACTTACCAGAGAGGAAGTCAAAATACCCAATGTACCTTATTCTGGTATGGTGGGTGATAATACTGCTTATATCACATTGACGACTTTTTCTGAGCGTGCCGGGAAAAATGTTGCTGATGCCTTAGAGAAATTGCAAAAAGACAATGATGTCAAATCCATTATACTGGATTTGCGGGGTAATGGCGGTGGTTTGCTGAATGAAGCGATTAATCTGTCCAATATATTTATACCAAAAGGAGAAGAAGTGGTCACGACACGCAGTCGGAATATTGAACGCGACCGTACTTTCAAAACACTCAATAAGCCAGTAACAGAGGAACTACCACTGGCTATTTTGATTGATGGAAGTTCAGCCTCAGCCTCAGAAATTGTAGCTGGCGTAATACAGGATTTTGACCGTGGCGTGCTAGTCGGTGTAGAGTCTTATGGAAAAGGACTGGTACAAAATACGCGGGATGTAGGTTATGGTTCAAAATTGAAATTGACGACGGCTAAATATTATATCCCAAGTGGACGTTGTATTCAGGCGGTCAATTATAAAGATGGGAAATCACAGAACATCAAAGATTCGCTGCATGTAGAATTTAAAACACGTAATGGCAGAACGGTATTAGATGGTTCGGGTATTGCGCCAGATGTGGAAGTGAAAATACCTGCACTCAGTAATCTTTCCAGAACCTTGCTGACTAAAAACCTGATTTTCGATTATGCGACAGCATACAAATTAAAAACACCTACGATTGCGCCTGCTGCGGAGTATAAATTTACAGAAGCAGATTTCAAAGACTTTGAGCGTTTCCTCAGCACACACGATTATTCTTACGAAACAAAAAGTGAAAAAGAGCTGGAACAACTGGAAACAAAAGCCAAGGATGAAAATTATTACGATGCGGTAAAAACTGATCTGGAAGCAATGAAGCGCAAAATTGTAGAAGACAAGAAAAAGGACTTATACAAATATAAAGACCAGATTACTGACTTGCTAAAGCGTGAAATTGTAGGACGTTATTATTTTCAGAAAGGCGGTATTGAAGTTGGACTCAGTAATGATCCCGACATCGAAGAAGCTTTAAATATTCTGAATGATGCGAATCGCTATAAATCTATTTTAAAATAATCGTCTATACGCCAAAGAACAGGTTCCAAATTCTAAAGCATATTAGGTAGAATCCTAAATGTTTTGGAATTTGGATTTTTTTTTTTGTAATTTTCCCACTGTGTCTTTAATACTTAACATAGAAACTGCCACGCCTGTCTGCTCCGTCTGTATCAGCGAAGACGGTAAGGAATTGGTCTCCAAAGAAATTCGGGAAGGGCAAGCGCATGCCGAAAGCCTGACCTTGCTTATTCAGGATGCTTTGAGCGCGTCGGGATTGACCATGAATCAACTGGATGCGGTGGCGGTGAGCAATGGCCCTGGATCTTATACAGGGCTTAGGATAGGTCTTTCTGTTGCTAAGGGAATCTGTTATGCCCTAGACAAAAAGCTCATTACCCTCAATTCATTGGAAGTACTTGCCTGGGGAACTTTTCAAAAGACTGGACGTACCGATGTTCTTTATTGTCCGATGATTGATGCGAGACGTATGGAGGTCTATACTGCGCTCTACGACTTCGAAGCGACACCTTCCGTAATTCTGGAAACACAGGCTAAGATCATTGATGAGCATAGCTTCCACGATTTTTTCGAGGCTGGACACCGTATTATTTTTTCTGGCAATGGTGCTTCTAAATGTCAGTCAATTGTAAATAATTCTTCTTCGATATATGAGGAAATAAGCTCCTCTGCTTCATTTATGTCGCTCCTGTCACAAAAATCCTTTATTTGTAAAATATTTAGTGACCTATCATATATAGCCCCGTCTTATCTCAAGAAACCTAATATCACTAGGGCGAAAAAAAAATTATAAATTATCGTAACCTTTTATAGGTTTTTCTCGTAACATATAGAAGAATAAGTTGTTTCCTGCATAGTACTTTGTAATTTATATGTAAAAACATATAAAACAAGCACTAAAATATAGGAAATAATCGTTAAATTTGCAGCAAATAAATTTCTAATTATAATAAAAACAAAAATAAGTCAACCATGAGGAAGTCAAAAAATGAGATTGTAACACTGACGAAAGGGAAAAAAGCAATAAAACTGGACTATGCAGAATTGCGCAAAGCAGTCCTTGTATTAAGAGCAGTGAACCACAAATTGCGTCAATCTGTCATTGATTTGTTAGAAGAAAATGAGAGAATGACTGTCACAGACATCTACATTAAATTGCGTTTAGAGCAATCTGTAGCATCACAACATCTGGCTATTTTAAGAAGAGCAGGCGTTGTTACTACTGACCGTCAGGGTAAATTCATTTATTACTCTTTAGACAAAGATCGTTTGAAGCAAATTTCAAAATTAGTTGAGGAATTAGCTAAGTAAGTAAACGCTCTAGTCTGCGTTGAATTTGTGATTATCAAGCTTCTACTACAAAAGCATCGTTTTCAACCCTTAATAAAGGTAAAAAATGCTTTTTAAGCTTTTTTCACATATTCAACGCATTTTTTTTTGCAAAATGTGATCCTTTTATCAGGGCATACTTATCAAAAAATAAACTAATTTTTGAAATGCTGCTGAAAATGTACCAACTTATTGATAACGTGCATTTTAAAAATTACGGCTAAAAATAGGTCACAGATATTTAGCCAATCATTTTGCAAATAACAAAAAAAAATAGATATTTGTATAGGCATTATTAGGCTAATGATAATGCAACATAATCCCTTGAACATCGTAACATTAACAGAGAAATATTTTATTCAATTAAAATTAAAAGGCTTATGAGAAAGGCAAAGGTTAAAATCAATGAGGAGAATCTTCAGGTCTCATCTGAAGTATTACGCGCACTGGCACACCCACTGCGTATGAGCATTCTGGAATTCGTGGACAAGCACAAGACCATCAACGTAAACAAAATTTACAACACGTTGAAGTTGGAACAGTCTATCACTTCCCAACATCTAAGGATCTTGCGTACCGCAGGAGTCGTAGAAACAAGAAGAGATGGAAAGTTCATTTATTACACGCTTAATTATCCAAGAATTGCCCAGGTTGTCAAAGGAATTGATAACTTTTTGGAAAACGAGTAATCGTTTCAAAAAATAATTAAAGTAAAAAGGTTTGATTGCATTGGATGGCAATCAAACCTTTTTTTTATGCCTACCTTTCACATTTTTAAATAAGCTCGCCTTAGCTAGGGTTATATTTTTATCGTTTCACTTGCAAACATATTCGTAAATTACTAATTTTGGGATGTTTTGCCTGACAATAGGTAAGGTCTGATATTTGATAAATTTGTTTTTATGATATAACGCATGGAGATAATTCCAGAAGCAATAGCCCAATATGCAGAAGCACACACTTCAGCTGCACGTCCTTTATTGAAGGAGTTGGAACGAGAAACCTGGCTCAGGCAATTGCATCCTGGGATGGTTTCGGGTGAGTTGCAAGGGCAGCTACTGACCATGTTGAGTTATATGCTTCGCCCACAAAGTATTTTGGAAATTGGTACATTCACTGGATATGCTACTCTCTGCCTGGCACAAGGGCTTCAGGAAGGGGGCGTCTTGGATACCATTGAAATAAATGAAGAATTAGAACCTCATATTCGACATTACTTGAAAGCTGCTGAAATGTCAGAAAAAATCCGGCTTCATATCGGCAATGCACTGGATATTGTTCCAAGAATGAATCAGCAATTTGACTTGGTCTTTATAGATGCAGACAAAATAAATTATAGCCGCTATTACGAACTGGTACTTGAAAAAGTAAAAAAAGGTGGCTTTATATTGGTCGATAACGTCTTATGGTTTGGAAAGGTCGTGGATGGCTCAAAAGACAAAGACACGGAAGGGATTAAATTATTTAATGAAAAAGTACAGGCAGACTCCCGGGTAGAGAATGTTATGCTTACTATACGAGATGGAATAATGATGATTAGAAAACTGTAGTTAAATACCCCCAAAACACTAAAACAAATGCGCTTACGATTAAAGCTATGTTTGATTTTTATACTCGGCTCTGTGCTACTCCATGCACAAGGGACTAGCTCGTCACGTACCAGATATATCAACCAGTTTATGCATATCGCGATTAGCGAAATGGACAGAAGTGGTATTCCTGCAAGTATTACACTGGCGCAGGGGCTACACGAATCTAATGCTGGTGCTAGTAAACTAGCGACAAGTTCCAATAATCATTTTGGGATCAAATGCAAAAAGGAATGGACAGGGAAGACCTATTATCATGAAGACGATGATTATGACCGTGAAGGTAACCTGCTAGCATCCTGTTTTCGCGCTTACACCATGCCCGAAGATTCCTATATCGACCATACCGATTTCCTGATGACACGCTCGCATTATGCCTTTATTTTTCAATACCCTAGAACAGATTATAAAAATTGGGCAAAAGGACTGAAAAAAGCCGGCTATGCGACCGATGCAAAATATGCAGACAAAATCATTGCCATTATAGAACAGAATGACCTTGCTCAATACGATTACCAAACAAGTCAGCCCGTCGTTTATGTTCCCCTTGTAGAACCAACAATTCCAACAACTTCAGAACCTATCGCCTCAACCGCTCCACCTGTTGTCATCGAAGCACAAGAAATCCCTGAAAAAGAAAAAGCTAAAATTCCAGAATTTCACGATATAAATGAACCGCTAAAATCCTTATTTCCCAAGCGTTATAAAGACGATGTTTTTCAGATCAATCAAATCAAAACGACTGTTGCCAGACTAGATGATGTCCCGCTGTCTGTTGCACGTCGTTATGATATTCCTTTGAAAAAAATATTGAAATATAACGACATGCATCCCAGACAGAATTTTTTGCTGGAGCAATACGTGTTTTTGCAACCTAAACGCACACGCTGGCGTGGTGACAATCAATGGCATATTGTGAAAGAAGGCGAGACCATGTACAGCATTTCTCAGTTGTATGGCATTCGGTTGAAATCATTATACAAAAGAAATAAAATGACGGAAGGACAAGAACCCGCCGTCAAACAGGAAATTGCTCTTCGCGGAAAGCGAAAAATTAGTCCAAAAATCAATACAGAAAAACGCAATCCAGAACGCTGGCACAAAGACGTCCCAGTCTCTAAAACAGGAACATTTAAAGAAAAAATCAAGGAATCTTTTAAACCAATTCCAGACCCTGATGAAGAAACCACAACGACAAGCATAAATACTATAGTGGCTCCGCCGGTTGTCTCCAAGCCACAGCCCGTAGAACGCCCAATGATCGACGAACCTGCCGACGAACCTGTTGTGATTAATGCAGCCAGTTTTGGAAACCCGCCCATAACATCAACTCCATCTCCATTCACGAACACTGACCAGCCCTCAGAAACCTACATAAATACGCCCACTCAAATTTCTCCGCCCCTTTATGTAGATACTGTTGAAAGAACGGATGGTGAAGAAGAAAAATTTGAAATACCAACGACCGTCATGCCCGAACTCGAAATCGTAACAGTCGTCGTAGAAGCTCCCCCACCTCCTCCAAGCATTCAGAAAAACAAACCCACAGAACGTCCAATTCCTGCCCGTCCCACTATCAAACGCCCTGAACCGGTCACCCGAATCGAAACAACGACACCTATTTATTCGACCAGTATGCTTCATGAGGTCGTGAAAGGTGATACGCTATGGAACATTGCCCAACGATACGATACTTCAGTCACTTCACTAAGAAATCTAAACAGCCTGACGTCCAATCTCATCCAGGTTGGGGCGCAACTGAAGGTTAAATAATGTCAGAATTAATCATTATTTAAAAGCAGAGTTTTAATCTGAGTGTACTGCTAAAATGTAGTAAAATTGCTCTAATTAAAAGTTAATTCCAGTTGCAAAACAACAACTTTTTAGTTACTTTTGTGTAAACTATTTGATAACAAACTAACTTTTAAATTAGAACAAACACTTAATTAAGATGAACTTAATTGAAAAAATTTTTAGTGGCTTGGGTTTTGATTTAAAGAGTGATTTTGAATCAAAACGGATTGCTTCCATTGAACAGAAGTCAGATTTACATAAAAAACTACATAACTCCTTTTATTTCTATAAGGCCCCAAATCAAACCAATACATCCTTTTATCTCATTACCATACTACTCAATTCTTATGAATTGAATGAAATTAGAAAGTTTATTTGGAATGAGAATATAGCCGACTTAATATTTTATATTACTGATGACAAAAGTAGAGACTTAGGTTTGTTTTTTGCTAAAGCATCTCCGAAATTAAATTTTAAAACTCTTACAATAGACAGTTTTTCTACCTCTATAGAAGATGAAGTCAAAATGGCTAATATAAAAAAATGGCAATTTGATAGTGGTGCTTTTTGGTTTAACTACCACACGTTTTTAAATAAAACACAACATAAAAGTATTGATAAAGTATTAATTTCAACATTAACAACACTTAAAGCCCAGCTTAGTGATCTTTTAACTAAAAATATTGAAAATCCTTCCTTAAGGGTAGAAATTGTACAAGCCTTAATTGATAGAACCCTTTACATAAAGTACTTGGAAGACAATCATATTATAAATTCATACTTTTATACGCATTATTTTGGAAATGAAAGACTTGATTATAAAACATTATTGTCAAGTAACAAGAAAAAGTCCCTAAATAAGCTATTTAAAATAATTCATAAAATTTTTAATAATAGTTTATTTGATAAGCCTAGTATAAAAGATGACTATCTGACTAATGAGGTTTGTGAATTATTGTACAATTCACTAGGGACAGATTTAGAAACGAATCAACTGCGATTATTTGATTTTCAATTCAATGTAATTCCAGTTGAGTTTATTAGTTACATATACGAAATATTTTTAAGCGAAAAACAAAAGGAAAACGGTATTTATTATACTCCTAAGAAATTAGCCCAATTGATTGTTGATGATGTAATTATTGAAGGAGGTGTAGGTAAAGTTTTAGACCCTTCGTGTGGGTCGGGTATGTTCCTGATAGTCGCATTTCAAAAATTATTGGAAAATAGTGCAGAGAAAAAGTTTAAAAAGATTGAAAAAAAGATTGAATTTCGTACAAAGCTTTTGTCCGAGAATATCTTTGGTATTGAAAAAGAAATTACAGCCCAGAGATTTACTTTGTTTTCACTGTCGCTTCAACTTTTCAGAGGAATTGACCCTTTAGAAATTAGAGAGTTTATATCGAAACAGCTAAAAGAAAATAAAGAAGTATCATTATTTAGTAAGTATTCTTTTTTTGGTAATATTGTCCATACAAATTCATTGTCCATACAAGATGTCCCCTTTAAAAATAAGAATTTTGATTATATCGTCGGAAATCCTCCGTTTTTTGAAATCAAACAAACTTATGAGGAAATTTCATTTCTAAATAAATATGAGTTAGAATTTGGCAGCACAATTATCAAAGCAAAAGATATTGTAGGTAAGCATCAAATATCCCAATGCTTTCTATTAAAAATAAAAGATTGGGCTAATAAAAAAACGAGATTCGGTTTTGTTTCTAACAGTTCTAATTTTTATAATGATAATTCAAATAAGTTTCAAGAATTCTTTTATTCTACTTATAACATTGAAAAAATTTATGAGTTATCTAAGGTAAAAAAGATTCTGTTTGAAAAAGCAAAAGAAAGTGTCGTTGCACTTATCTTCTCTGACCAAAATTCCAATGATAATTTAATTGAATATTATCCTGTAGATTTAGGTGTTTTTTCAGAAAAGCCGTTTGAACTGCTTATCATTCAAGAAGACAAAAGTATTTTTATTAAACAATCATTATTAAATCAGTCTGTAAGGTTAAGAGACTTTCTAGTTGGTAATGAATATGATAGGAAACTAATTGATTTATTAAACAAGAATGATAAACTAGAGAATTACATTCTGAAAAACAATAAAGGAAATTACTTTATTCATAGAGGGATAGACCTAGTTGGTTTTCGTGAGGCTCAGAAAGAATTTGAAATCTCAACGGAGAAATGGGGGAGAATGACAACCAAAGATCAAAGGAATTATAAAAATCAATTTGTAAAAAAATATTCTAGTGAGTCAGAAAACAAAAAATTTGACACTCCATTTATTAAACCGAAAGATATTAACAGGTTTTCTATAAAGTCTTTTTCATCTTATTTAGGAGACATCTCCATGTTCCATAGACCGAGAAAACAGGAAATTTTCACAGGCGATAGGATTATTTGGAGCAGAATAGGTAAGAGCATAAAGGCTATTTACTATAAGGATAAGCTGTTTTTCGATTTTGATTTGTATGTTATCAAGTTAAATAATAATGGCTATTATAATTTCATTGCAGCAATTCTCAATTCTCAATTGTCAGACTATTTTATAAACCTTTACCTGAAAAAAAGGATAGGTAGTTCTTTTCCTAAAATTGGTAAAGAGGACATTAAGAAAATTCCAATACCTCAAAAAATAGATCAAGGAGTATTAGGTCAAATTTCATCAATTAGTGAAAAGTTAAAACAAGGAGAAAATAATGATGAATTAATTCCAAGACTGAATGAATTAATCTTTGAATTATACAATTTATCTTACCTTGAAAAACAAAGAATTAGAGACTACTTTTTGTCGAAAACTAAAATAACAAAAACAGGTAATGAATTAGAAAAGTACAAAGCTGTACTTGTAGATACAGTTAGTATGTATCTCCGAAATCCCATTGACATTATTTTTAGTAAGACCGATTTTAATTTAATTGTTGCCAAAGTTGTTTTGAACCAAAAACCTAATACATCAAGCGCAGATAAAGTAAAATATTATATGCTTAGTGAAATCTTTGAGCAAAATCCGAATGAAAATTTTTTAGCATCCCAGGAAAAAATATACGGCAGAGATTGTGTCTATATTCTAAAAAAAGGAATAAATCTAAATTGGACAGAAACAAAGGCTTATGAAGATGGGAAAGAAATTCTAAAATACATTGTACCAAATGGAGAGAGAATACATAAGAATTAAGAAACCGTCTCCTTTGCCTGATTATACTTCTCTTCAGAGAAAATTGAATGATAAGGTTTGGAAAGAAATGGTACTTTATCATTTGTTAATGTTCTATAAGCATTATGATATTGATGAACTGAAAAATATTATTATATCAGAGAAAAAAGAAGCCCATCCAAGAGTAGAAAGAATTATAGCCAAATACCTTAGGAAATATTTAAAAAATAATCGAAAATTTGACCTTCAATTTGATGTCTATGGAGAGGTGACAAATGATGAAGACATTGAAGGAAATTATGATATAGTTATCAGTAATACTTACTGGGAGAACAAGTATTACTTTGAATGTAAGAACCTAAAAGATACAACAGACTTAATCAACAAGTATATCTATTGTAAAATCAACAAGAATGGTGAAAAAATAAGTGATGGAGGGATTTATCGTTACTTTAATGGTAAATATGCCCAAAATCAAAATTTTGGAGGTATGATAGGGTTTGTATTAGCAGGTACCATTGCAGAGATAAAGAGTAGAATAATTAATAAATTAGATACTCCATTTGACATAAGTCCAGAAGGAGATTTAAAACGTACAAGGGATAAATCAATTGAAGGAAATGAATTTACATTTACCAGCATACACTCAAGATTTGGTGAAGATTTCACAATTGACCACCTGCTTTTTGATCTGCAATTAAGTTAACACTTTTTACTTCCTTCACATCTTCAAATTACCAATATTTCTTAGAATATTCAACTCAAACATGTCAAGACTCATTATTATTACGCTGTTTTTCAGCTTTACTACAACGCTATTTTCACAGGCTGGCGACCAGAAGGCTTATATCCGCGATTACCGCGAAATTGCTATCGAAGAAATGGATAGAAGCGGGATTCCGGCAAGCATCAAAATGGCGCAGGGCATATTAGAATCCGGGGCTGGAGCGAGTACGCTTTCGCGTAAAGCGAATAATCATTTTGGTATCAAATGTGGCGGCAGTTGGAATGGCGGAACCTATTATCACGAAGACGATGATTATGATAAAAAAGGAAACTTGATAAAATCCTGTTTCCGAAAATATGGTTCAGCCGACGAATCTTATCGGGCGCACACCGTCTTTTTGCAAAGCAATCAACGCTATGCCTTTTTATTTGATTATGATAAAACAGATTACAAAAACTGGGCAAGAGGACTGAAAAAAGCAGGCTATGCCACCAATCCAAAATATCCCAACCTGCTCATCGATTTGATAGAACGATACGAACTGCACAAACTAGATAAAATGACCAGTGAAATTCTAGTTTTTGAAGATGACCCAGAAGAAAAACCGACCACAAAACCACCAGTAAGACCGTCCACAAAACCTGGCACAAGTCGCCCAAGCAGCAGAAAAGAATCAGTCAATAATCAAGTCAAAATGATTATTGCCAAAAATGGCGATACATACGCGAAACTCGCTTCGGCTTATAAGATAGGACTCAGTCGTTTATTAAAATATAATGACCTCTCTCGCAGCACGGCCTTACAAGATGGCGATTTTGTATACACACAACCCAAGCGCAAAAAATACCGGAATAACAAAAGTACGCATCGAGTAAAAGCAGGCGAAAACATGTATGCCCTTTCCCAAAAGTACGGCATCCGTCTTGAATGTCTATACAAACGAAATCGAATGAACCCAGGCACACAACCAGCTGTTGGTGAACGCCTTTATATAAAGAAAAAAGCAAAAACAGCCCCCAAAACTGCTCGCCCTGGCAGCACAAAACCGCCAGTCATCAGCAAGCCGCCACCGGCTAAGCCACCGGTGACCAGCAAGCCACCTGAACCACAAACAGCAACAAAAATTTATATCGTAAAAAAAGGAGATACACTTTGGGCTGTTGCAAGAAAATATGGCATCAGTGTAGATAAATTAAAAAGTTTGAATAATTTGTCATCAAATGTAATTAGCGTCGGACAGGAATTGCGCGTAGAATAATACAAAGCATAACACATATAATATGAGAACAATCAAAGGACCGGCTATTTTTCTGGCACAATTTGTAGGCAGTGAAGCCCCATTCAACAGCCTTGATGGATTGTGTAAATGGGCAAGCGATTTAGGTTATAAAGGTATTCAGATTCCCACCTGGGAAAAAGGACTTATCGACCTAGACAAAGCCGCCGACAGCAAAACCTACTGTGATGAACTCAAGGGAAAAGTAGCCGCTTATGGTTTGGAAATAACAGAATTGAGTACACACTTGCAAGGACAGTTGGTTGCCGTGAATCCTGCTTACGATGTTATGTTTGATGCTTTCGCGCCCGCTCACCTGAAAGGCAATTATGCCAGCAGAACAGCATGGGCAAAAGAACAGGTAAAAAAAGCGATCCGTGCTTCAAAGCATCTCGGGATTGGTGTTCACGCTACTTTTTCTGGGGCATTGATGTGGCATACGATGTACCCTTGGCCACAGCGACCTTCGGGCTTGGTCGAGTTAGGATTTAAGGAGCTGGCTGCGCGTTGGTTGCCTATATTAGATTGTGCAAAAGAGAATGGCGTTGATGTATGTTATGAAATTCATCCGGGAGAAGACTTGCATGATGGAATTACTTTTGAACGGTTTCTAGCCGCAACAAACAAGCATGAAAGTGCCCATATTTTATACGACCCCAGCCATTTTGTTTTACAACAATTGGATTATCTCGCCTTTATAGACATTTACCACGAACACATAAAAATGTTTCATGTCAAAGATGCTGAATTTAATCCTACAGGAAGAAGTGGCGTGTATGGCGGCTATCAGGACTGGGTGGATCGTCCAGGAAGATTTCGGTCTTTGGGCGATGGACAAATAGATTTTAAAGCTATCTTTACTAAGCTGACTCAATATGGCTTTGATGGCTGGGCAGTGATGGAGTGGGAGTGCTGTATCAAATCGCCTGAACAGGGCGCAAGAGAAGGCGCACCATTTATTCAAAGCTGTATGATAGAAGCCAGCAAAAAAGCTTTCGATGATTTTGCTGGTGGTGATGCGGATGAGGCGGTGAATAGGAAGATTTTGGGTATTTAGTGGAAGAGTTGTCCATAGTCGACGGTCGATGGTCCATAGCTGAGATTTAACGATATTCCTGTTTTGTAAGTTTGCGTAACAAATGGTACAATTTTGCTGTCCCATTCGCCTACGGTTGAAACCATAGGCTACCAAATAGACGTGTCTATGACACTTGTAAAGCTGCCTAGTTGAAGGGCTACCTAAGTCGCGAATTCTATGTTAAAAACAAATGATTCGACATAGCGACGAATGATTTGGTAGCCAATGGTTTTAACCATGGGTACTTAGTGCAATCACTTTGCGCCTTAGCGCCTTTGCGAGAAAACACACATTTATAAAATGAAAAATACTTTGCGCCTTAGTGCCTTTGCGAGAAAACACACATTTATAAAATGAAAAATACTTTGCGCCTTAGCGTCTTTGCGAGAAAACATACTTTTATAAAATGAAAAATACACTACTATTATCAGCGTTTTGCCTGTTGGCTTCAATGGCTTATAGCCAAATTACAGACCCTGTTGCTACTGAAGTCTGGGAACCAGTTCCACGAAAAGTGACCTCACCTGCCGACCAGTTTTTGCCAAGCGACGCCATTATCTTATTTGATGGAAAAGATATGAGTGCCTGGAAATCGACTAAGACCGCAGATGCCGCAGCCTGGACAATTGCCGATGACGCCATGACTGTAAAACCAGGAACTGGCAACATTGAAACCAAAGAAAACTTTGGCAGTATTCAGTTACATATAGAATGGCGCAGCCCTGTTGTAGTAGAAAGCGAAGGTCAGGGAAGAGGGAATAGTGGTGTCTTTTTTCAAAAACGATACGAAGTGCAGGTCTTGGATAATTATAATAACAAAACTTATCCAAACGGACAAGCTGGCGCAGTTTATAAACAATACATTCCACTCGTCAATGCTTGCCGTCCGCCAGGAGAATGGCAGGCTTATGATATAGTTTTCATGGCACCAGAATTTAATGCTGACGGCATCAGAACTCGTCCCGGCTACCTGACTGTTTTTCACAATGGCGTATTGATTCAAAATCATGTAGAAGTCCAGGGAACGACAGAATATATTGGACTACCAAAGAACATTGCGCATGGCAAAGCACCAATTATGCTACAAGATCATAGCAATCTGGTAAGTTATAGGAATATTTGGGTGCGGGAGCTTTGAATGTGAAATGAGTGAGTAAATGAATGAATGAATGATAAAATTTACTCATTCTCTCATTCCATCATTTACTCATTCATTCGCCCCCTTACAAACTCCAGCTATTCCCAACTTCACTAACAGGAATACAACCATTATACTCTCCCGGAATCGGGTCATAAGTCAAATGATTTTCACCAATTTCCTCGCTGCCGAAGTAGGCTGATATGGCAAGATATTTAAGATTCTCCAGAAATCTATACGTGTAGTAGGGCTTATTGCCGCCTTTTACTTTATCTTCTGGCGTGGACAGTATTTTACCAATTTCTTCTTTTCTACTTTCGTTTTTTGTGCCTATCCAGTCGTCTAAGACTTCGCTGATTTGCGTTCTGTTGGCAGAAAAGCCTGAATCCAAATCGAATTTATCCTTTACCGCTGTTTGAAAAAGTCCCATTCCTTTGGCGAAAGCCTTCTGGTCTTTCACTTCGTAGAGTTGAGTAATAATGGCTTTTACATATTTGATAAGACCAAGTTCTTTCGCGCCTGGTGTTTCTGTTTTCGGAAGTATAATATCCATGATTTCTTCCAAGAAACCAGCTTCCTGAGTATTCAGTAAGTCGACCTTTACGGTTTGTGTTGCGCTGCTGTCCGACTTGCAGCCGCTGATGAGCGTCATCAGTGAGCCAGAGGAAACGGTGATGCCAATTCCAATGGAGATATTTTTTAATGCACTTCTTCTGTCCATGATAATATTTTTTAGGTGTCAGGGTTGAGGAGTCAGGAGTCAGAAAAATTAGCAATCCTGCCCCCTCACCCCTGACATCTGATTCCTGTCTAAAGATTTCCTTTTTTCAATTGTTCTACGGCATAATTAGCTGCTCTTGCCGTCAAAGCCATATACGTCAGGCTAGGATTTTGGCAGGCTGAACTGGTCATGCAGGCACCATCTGTATTGAATACATTGGGCACATCATGCACCTGATTCCACTTATTGAGGACACTCGTTTTTTTGTCGTGTCCCATTCGGGCAGTTCCCATTTCGTGAATACCAAGTCCTAGTGCATAAGTGGTGTTATAGCCCTGTACATTTTTGAAACCTGCCTGCTCAAATATTTCCACGGCTGCTGTTTCCATGTCTTTCCGCATCTCGAGTTCATTAGCTTTCATTTCAGCCGTAAAAGTCAGCGTCGGCAAGCCCCATTTATCTTTCTTGTCGTTCAATTCCATTTTATTGGCATGGTCGGGAAGCACTTCACCAAAAGCCGTCATCCCGACGCGCCAGGGGCCAGGCTTAAACAGCTCATCTTTGTATTGCCCTCCAAATCCAAGCTCTGATACGCCTCGCCGCCAATCCTGCCGACTTGCGCCACCTTGATAACCATAACCTCTCAAAAAATCCTGCTTGGTTTCCGGACGACCAGGTAGATTTCTAAATCTTGGAATGTAAAAACCATTGGGTCTTCTACCTTTGAAATATTTATCTTCAAAACCTTCTACTTCTGCACTAGCACCTACTTTGAAATGGTGATCCATAATATTGTGCCCAAGTTCGCCAGAATCATTGCCCATGCCATTTTCAAAACGATTACTCTTACTCATCATCAATATCTTGGTGGATGCAAGCGCAGAAGCATTCAGGAAAACAATTTTAGCTTTAAAAAAGTAAGTCTTTTTGGTCTCTGTATCAATAATCTTTACACCGCTTGCCCGTTTTTTATTTTCATCATAAACCACTTCATAAACAATAGAATTGGGACGCAAAGTCATATTGCCTGTTTTTTCCGCAGCAGGAAGCGTCGAAGCCTGACTGCTAAAATAAGCGCCATAAGGACAACCCCGCATACAGCGATTTCTGAATTGACAACTTGCTCTGCCATTCAGTCCATTTCGGTCGGTAATATGCGCTGTTCTGCCAATCGTTAAAATTCTATCCTTAAATTTTTGAGAAATTTTATCCCGCAGAAAAGTTTCCACACAATTCAAATCCATGGGCGGCTGAAATTTGCCATCGGGTAATTGGGGCAGCCCTTCATTTTGTCCACTGACACCAATATAACTTTCCACATAATCATACCACTGCGCAACGTCTTTGTACCTGATGGGCCAGTCTACAGCAATTCCTTCTTTCAAATTGGCTTCAAAATCCATTTCGCTCCAGCGATAACTCTGCCTGCCCCAACTCAGTGAACGCCCACCCACATGATAGCCGCGAATCCAGTCAAATCTTGTCCCTTTTGTTTCTTCATAAGGATGTTCGCTGTCTTTTACAAAAAATTGTACCCGCGATGGCGTCGTAGTAAAGCCTGTTCTGTTTTGCTTCGGATAATCTTTCTCCAAAACTTCGCGTGGCAATTTGTCGCCCAATTCAAGATCCCAGGGATCCATGTTGGCGGTTTTATAATCTTCGACATGTTTGATATTTCTACCACGATCCAGGACTAAGGTTTTTAATCCTTTTTCGCAGAGTTCTTTTGCAGCCCAGCCACCGCTTATTCCGGTGCCGACCACAATTGCATCGTAGGTGTCGGGGCTTTTGTCATCAAATAAAGGCATTAGAAATTATTTTAGTTAGTAGTTTAGTCAAATTATTAGAAATTTGCACTTGTCCAAAAGAACAAAAAATGCACGCTCTCAAAGTCAAAGATAAAAAAAGGGTATTCAAATACTGTTTATTATTATTTTGTTTTTCGTTAAACCTGTAATTTTTTTTAAGGTTTCTTCTTAACTTCACCCAACTAAAACTATTCACATTATGAAACGAAGAAACTTTATTCGACACGCAGGCTATGCAAGTCTTGCCTTTAGCGGCTTACAATTTATGTCCTGTACAGGCAATTCAACACCCAAAAAACTTCCTGCACTGAGCAGTTTTGATTCAAAATTTTCAAATCTGACTGCTCCCGATTTAAAAGGTTTATTTTTTAAACTTTCGCTGGCGCAATGGTCTTTAAACAAAGCCATCCGTGGTGGAGAAATGGATCCGCTAGACTTTGCCGAAAAAGCCCGATTGATGGGATTCTCCGGGATTGAATACGTCAATCATTTATACAAATCAAGTTATGAAAATGCAGACAATCAATTGCAAGCCATAAAAGGACTTGGCAAAGAACTGCTCACTCGCTCAAAAGACAATGGGCAGGAAAACTTAATCATCATGATAGATGGAGAAGGCGACCTGGCATCAAGCGATAAAAATGCAAGAAAAGAAGGCGTAGAAAAGCACCATAAATGGGTGGATCTGGCCAGTTTTCTCGGCTGCCATTCTATTCGCATCAACTTATTTGGCGATGGCTCACGCGAAAGCCAGATTGCAGGTTCCATTGACAGTATGAGCCAGCTTTGCGATTATGCCGCCCCCATGAATATCAATATTATTGTAGAAAATCACGGCGGCAATTCTTCCGATCCCGATTTTGTAGCAGAAATTATCAAAGGCACACAAAAAGCCAATGCTGGCACATTACCCGATTTCGGCAATTTTTGCCTGGAACGGGAAGGCGGCGAACGCTGGGGTACACCTTGTATAAAAGAGTATCCAGACATCTATGAAGGTATTCAGAAAATGATGCCTTATGCCAAAGGCGTTTCTGCAAAATCGTATGCGTTTGATGCCAAAGGCGATGAAACGAAAATAGATTATTACAAAATGCTTCAAGTCGTTAAGACGGCAAATTATACCGGGCATATTGGTGTAGAATATGAAGGGGAAATAGATGAAGTGGAAGGGATTCTGGCTACTAGGGATTTGTTGATTAAGGCTGGGAAGGGGTGATGAAATAACAGAAATTTATTATTATGAGACTCCCCCCTTTGTACAAAAACTTGAATCAGGCATCAAAATATTCATTCATTAAAATTCATTTTGACATGAAAAAAACATTTACGATTTTATTATTAGTAGGAATTTGGTCAATATCTTCCAATATTGCCAATGCCCAAATTGCAATCGGCAGTGTAGCCCCAGATTTTACTCTGACAGATGTCAATGGCAATGAACACAATCTTTACGACATCCTAGATGATGATAAAATGGTTGTCATTGACTTTATGACCACTTGGTGTTCACCTTGCTGGGATTTTCATCAAACCAATGTCTTTAAGGAAATCCACGATTTACATGGTCCAATGGCGGCAGACGATATCTATGTTTTTATGATAGAAGCCGATTTAAATACGTCGGTAGATGCACTTGAAGGAGTGGGAAGCAATACAATAGGCAATTGGCTTGATGGAGTTGACTATCCTGTTATCAACCTGGAAAGTGAAGAACTCATTTTTCAATATGAGATTTTTGCATTTCCTACTATGATTACAATTTGTTCTGACAAATTAATTACAGTTCATAATGACTGGCAACAAACTACCGTAGCTTCCATCGAAGCGATATCGGATGATTGTCCTTACCCAGTTACCGATTTCAATGCAGGAATTCTTGACTTTATTACTACTGAACTTGATGGGTGTGGAGAATTGAATTTTGAGCCCCAGATTGTTTTGCAAAATAAAGGGTTAGGAGAAATGACCTCAGCCACTATTGATTATTATGTCGATAACGATTTACAGGAGACCTTGAATTGGGTAGGAACATTAGGAACTTATGAAGTTGAAGTAGTGTCGTTTTCTTCAATAGTATTAAATGAAACCTCGAACCTGAAATTTGAGATCACTTCTGTAAATGGAATTACTGATGAAGACCTTACTGATAATATATTAATAGAACAAGTCGTTGCCTCCCCCTTAATTGAAACCGATTCTTTAACAGTAGAGATACTCACCGATATGATACCAGCGGAAACCTATTGGGCTATTTTGAATAGCAATGATGAGGTAGTAGCTGAAGGAGGAAATGTCGAAATGGGATTTTTGAACAATTCTTCCCCTAGTGCTCCAGTCATCATCCCCGTTGATGGTAACGAATACCAAGGGCAAACAACACTCTATACTCATGACATTACTTTACCACAAAATGGATGTTATACATTTGCATTAGCAGATTGGTACGGTGATGGTATTTCTTCATTTGCACAAGGGTATTACAGAATATCAGACAAAAATGGTAATGAAATATTTTATGGTGATGCCGGAGCGTTCTACAGGTTGGATATTCCATTTGAGTATGCTGGTCTTACAGTCGGTCTTGAAGAGAGTCAAGCAAATATAGATGTGCGGATTTTTGGCAATCCAGTAGTAGAGAAACTTTTTACGCAAATCGAGGTGCCGAATAAGACCTCAATTGATATAAGCATTTTTGATATAGCGGGAAAAGAAGTGTTTAGAATGACAACTGAAGATTATATTGGCAAGACTAATAAAGTTATTGATACCACAAAATTAAACGCTGGAATTTATCTTTTACAGGTTTCTTCACCGCAATTCAAAAAAACATTGAAGTTTGTTAAAAAGTAAGAATCTTCTTTTTAACGAAGAATGATAATAAAGATAACAAAGTGCAAAACGGCAAGTGAGGCTATACGCCTCACCTGCATTTGCACAGGCCAATCAATTCATATTTTGGCGTATACTCTAATTGGAGCTGTTCTCTGGCAATTTGTAGCTCGTCCGATAGAAGAAAAGATATGAAACAAAGGTTTGGGAAAGAATATGAAAATTATAGAAAAAAAGTTAGATGTTGGATTCCAAAATTAAAAAGAAAAAAATGAATAGCGAAATCCTCGACGACGGATTTGAAAATAAAGCACTTAAAGACCTTCACTTTACTTTTATATGCATGAATCCATCACAGATGAAACAGGAGACAAAGAGAATTGATGATAAAAGAAACATATTTGAATGAGACAGAACAAATTGGAATTAAAGGAACAAGAAAACTAAACGGAATTGACCATTAATTGATTTGCACGCCTATTTCGCAAAAGCGATGGGTTTAAACCCATCGCTTTTGCGAAATAGGCGGATGGAAAATTATTTTTTGGCACCTGAACCAATTAATGGTCAATTCCGAAACTAAAAGATACAATCTTGAAAAGAACATTATTTGAAGAAAGAAACAGTTCAATTTGGATAAAGATTGATGTAAGTGTGACTATGGACAATAAGATAATAGTTTCTGGACACGATAGTGGGAAAATTGTTCAACAAATAAAGAATAACTATGATTATGAATATTTCATAACAATTGAAGAAAAAGACGTTGATATTTTAATTCAAAAAATTTCAAATCAAAATCGAACCCAAAATAGGAAAGAGTTTATTTTAGATTGGTTTAAAGATAATTTCAGCTCCAATCAAGCAATTTCAAGTATCAAAAAAAAATTAAAAGAATTAGATATTAATTATCAATTCTCTGTTTGGTAAAAAGTAATTCGTTTGCCTTAAAACTCGCCTTGCATTTTGAAAATGCAAGGCGAGTTTTAAGGCAGATTCAACCTTCAATTTTAATTCATATTATCAAAATATTTTCTCCTGTAGAGTACTAAAAACCATCAACACATGAACAGAAGCAGACTTTTTAACGCCAGTTGCATCGCCTTGATTGTAACCGCAATGACCTTCGCCATTCGCGCAGGCATACTAGGGCAACTAGGTGCCGATTTCGGACTCAGCAATACCCAACTTGGCTATATCAACTCCATGGCATTTTGGGGCTTTCCGGTAGCGACCGTTCTTGGTGGTTTATTATACAATACGCTGGGTCCCAAAAAAATAATGATGGGGGCTTTTGTCTTTCATCTGCTCGGCTTATTGCTCACTATCTTTTCAGGCGGATTTTGGGGCTTGCTGATCTCTACTTTTTTTATTGGTTTTGCCAATGGGAGTGTAGAAGCCGGAGCAAATCCAATGGTGGCGGAAATGTACAAAGAAGACAAATCGACCTGGCTCAATAAATTCCATGTCTGGTTTCCTGGTGGTATTGTGATTGGAGCTTTGGCATCTACATTGATGACGAATATGGCGATGGGCTGGCAAATCCAAATTGCGATTATGCTGGTTCCTACGCTCCTTTATGCTTATTTGTTATTCGGGCAGGAATTTCCGGAAACAACAGCACTGGAAAGCGATACGGGCAAAAATGCGAAATCATTACTGACGCCCTTGTTCCTTTTTATGGCAATTTGTATGACACTCACCGCTACCACAGAGCTTGGAACGCAGCAATGGATAGAAAAAATACTAGGCAATAGCGGCGCACATCCGATGCTCATTCTGGCAATGGTGACCGGATTCATGGCAGTAGGAAGATATTTTGCAGGGCCAGTTATTCACAAACTCAATCCTTCTGGAGTCCTGTGGGGAAGCGCAATTATTGCGACGATTGCGCTGGTGCTAATGAGTCAGGCGACTGGGCCGATGGTTTACGTAGCGGCTATTCTTTTTGCGATTGGCGTTATGTATTTTTGGCCCACTATGCTTGGTTTTGTCAGTGAATATTTGCCCAATACAGGCGCACTCGGACTAGGTATTATGGGAGCGGCAGGGATGTTTGCAACAGGTATCTGGCAGCCCGTGATTGGTGGCTGGTTGGATGCTGAAAAAGCAAAAGCCATCGCGCAGGGAGCGGATGAAGCACAGGCAAGCCTCGTGGCTGGACAGGCTACACTGGACAATCTGGCTATTTTTCCTGCTATTCTTATTCTGGCTTTTGGTGTTCTTTATTTTTATATGAGGCGGAGGGCTTAGTGATTGGTAATTAGTGATTGGGGATTGGGGATTGGGGATTGGTAAGTTATAATTGTTTTAGGACTGAATTTTACATAATATGAAAGTTGCTGTAAAAAAAATAAACCTTGACCAATTGATTGAAAAATTGGATAAACTAAATCGAAAGTGCAAAATAAAAAGGGGAGAATCACCTTATAGTGAGAAGGACGCTCGTTCCTTAATTTTTGACTTATTAAGTTTATATATTCAAAATTGGCTACTTAATGTGACCCTCTCAAAGCAGCTATTTGATAGTGAATTTTACGAGAAAAATGGACTTGGTGCGATAGATGACGAATCTATGAGAAAAGTTCATCTAAACTATTTTGATGATGCAAAGAATTCATTCTTTTTTCTGGTTTTCATGCAATTGGAAAATTACTTTAGATTGGTAGCAAATGCACAAGGAATTAATAACTGGAAAATTACTAAACTTGTAGAAGAAACAATACGTGTATTTGATTTAAATTCTGATAATATTGAGCTTTGGAAAATAGTTAGAAATTTAAGGAATAGCATACACAATGGTGGTTTTTCCAATCATAATGGTGACCCAATTAATTATAAAGGTAAGACATATGAATTTAAGAAAAATCAGCCGATTAACTATGGAAGTCCATCAGATTACCTATTCTTTATTGAAGAGCTGATTAACAATTTGATTGTAGAATTAAATTTGAAGTCATCTAATATTAAAATAATTGAGCATAACTATGCAAATATATCATTTGAACGAGAAGAATGAGTGTATTAATTTATTTGCAGTAGGAATCAATCACCAAACATGCACACAAGCTTTACAGAATTAGAGGTTTACAAGAAATGTAGAGAATTTAGAATGAAGATTTCGGAACTTATTAAAAGTAATTTTCCAAAAGAAGAAAAATACCTGCTAAGGACTCAATTATTAGATTCATCACGGTCAGTAACAGCTAATATAGCGGAAGGGCATGGACGATATTACTATCAAGATAATATCAGATTTTGCAGAATAGCAAGAGGTTCATTAGAAGAATCAATGGAACATTTAATTACTGCCTATGACGAAAAATATATTACTAAAGAGACTATTCAGAGCATAAAGCCATTGTACGAAAGTTGTGTGAAATTAATCAATGGCTACATCAAATATTTAAGAAAATCAAAAAAGGGAAAACCAGATGGCTATTAAAAAAATAACCAGTACCGAAGGTGCTACCCCAATCATCAGTCACGAACAACTGGTCACTAATTTCCAACCAATTACCAATTACTAATCACCAATAACCAAATCATGAAAATAAAAATGGGCATGATCGGTGGCGGCAAAGACGCCTTTATAGGCGAAGTGCATCGCATGGCTGCCCGATTAGACGGACACATCGACCTAGTGTGTGGGGCTTTTAGTTCCGACCCGAAACGGTCAAAAACATTCGGGAAAACATTGCACCTATCAGCCGATCGGGTGTATGGTTCTTATGAAGAAATGATTGCGGCAGAAAAAAAATTACCTGAAGATGTCAGAATGGATTTTGTGTCTATCGTGACGCCCAATCACCTCCATTTTGCACCAGCAAAACTGGCCCTCGAAAATGGCTTTCACGTTGTTTGCGATAAGCCCGTTACTTTTTCAATCGAAGAGGCGAAAGCCCTTCAAAAAGTAGTCGAAAAGAAAAAATTACTCTTTGCGCTGACGCATAATTATACTGGTTATCCGATGGTCAAGGAAGCTAAAGCCATTATCGCCTCTGGCAAAATTGGTAAGCTGAGAAGAGCCATTGTAGAGTACCCGCAAGGCTGGCTTTCTACCCGACTGGAAAGCAGTGGACAAAAACAGGCGGACTGGCGAACCGACCCAAAACGAAGCGGAAAAGCAGGTGGCATGGGCGACATTGGCACTCATGCTGAAAATTTGCTGGAATATATTTCCGGCTTGAAAATCAAGAAGCTCTGCGCCGATCTCAACACCTTTGTCCCTGACAGAAAACTGGATGATGATGGTGCTGTTTTGCTGGAACTCGAACAAGGCGCGAAAGCCACGCTCCTAGCGACACAGATTGCAGCAGGCGAAGAAAATGCCCTTAAAATAAGGCTCTATGGTGAAAAAGCAGGCTTGGAATGGAGTCAGATGGAACCGAATACACTTTTGTTAAAACACTTAGATAAATCCACAGAAATCAAAAGAACTGGTGTAGGCAAATTGTCCAAAGCCACCCAATTTGCTACGCGCCTTCCAGCAGGTCATCCAGAAGGATTTATTGAAGCTTTCGCAAATATTTATAAAAATTTCGCGCTTAGTTTGATGGCAGTCAAGTCTGGCAAAAAACCGAATGACTTGATTGATGATTATCCAAAAATTGAAGATGGCGTAAGAGGCATGCGTTTTATTGATAAGGTGATTGAGTCTTCTGTAAGTAAAGAGAAGTGGGTTCGTTTTTGAGCGTTTAATTTCGCGGGGCATTTTGATGTGGGTTCTACATAATACGAGACCCTCACTCCAGCCCTTTCTGGTACTTTGCGTACTGTTTTTCAGCAATAAAAATACTGACTTCATACAAGCCGTAAATCGGAACAGCAATCAGGAATTGCGTAACGACATCTGGTGGCGTGATGATGGCTGCCAGAATAATAATGGACAAAAAAGCCTGTCGGCGATAATCCCGCATAAAATCTGCGGAGACCAGCCCCATCCTCGACAAATAAAACACGACTAGTGGCAATTGAAATACAATCCCCGTCGGAATCAAAAAGATGATGATATAATTGACATAAGAAGCCAGCGTTGGTGTATTATTCGTCACCCCAGCCAAGTCGTAGCCCACCAGAAATTTGATGGCAAAGGGAGCCACAATAAAATAACCAAACAGCACACCCAACAAAAACAAAGTACTCGCCACGCCTACTACTCCTTTGGCAGATTTGGACTCGTTTTCCAATAAACCAGGCTTAATAAACAACCAGACTTCCCGGAAAACAAAGGGAAAAGCAACCGCCAGTCCCAGAACAATCGAAGTGCGAATATGCACAAAAAAGGTCTCCCCCAGCTCACGGGTATCAAAGGTGAATTCGGGCGGCGTCATACACAGCTTATCCCCCATGCCCATTGCCCCACTCGCCCAGCACATAAAACGATAAGATGGAAAATTAGCATTGCGCGGACCAAAAATAAAATGCGTAAATATCCAGTCGCCAAAGGCAAAAACCAGTGCTGCAATAACTGCCGTCACGATGACCGACCGCATGATGTGTCCGCGCAACTCATCTATGTGGTCGAAAAAGCTCATCTCTTTTTCCTTACTTACCTGCGGTTGGTCTGGTTTTGACATATTCTATCTGTCGATTATAAATTTATTTGTATTATTGTTCTTTTTTGTGTTCTGGTGTTGAGCTGTTGAAGTAACATCAACACGACAACACATCAATACTTCAACACGAGGCCTTATCCACGCAAAAATACAAAAGATAAATGTTACACAGGTTACTACTTCTATCAAGTTGTTTATTATTCATAATAAGCCATGTCTTTGCACAAGTTAACCCCGCAGATGTCACCATTGTTCGCGATAAGTGGGGTGTTCCTCATATTTATGGTAAAACGGACGCTGATGCTTCCTATGGATTAGCCTGGGCGCATTGTGAAGACGATTTTGAAAACGTACAGGCTGCATTGCTGGCGATGAAAGGTCGGCTTTCGGAGGTCGATGGCGTATCTGGTGCTATTCTGGATGTTGGCGTATTTGTGTTGAATGCCGATCAGATTATAGAAGAGCAATTCGAGACGGCTTTTTCACCCGAATTTCGAAAAGTACTGACAGGACATGTGCAGGGCATCAATGATTATGCAACTGCGCATCCGAAGGAAATCAAAAAGAAAGGCATTTTTCCGACGGATGAAAAAGAAGTCATCAAAGGTTATGTGCTGGCGCAGGGCTTATTGTCCAACGCGCTTTTCGGTATTGCCCGACTGATTGATGACAAGCATGTAGCGGTAGCATCGAGTTTCCAGCCACAAGGCTCGAATGGTTGGGCTTACGCCCCAAAGAAAATGAAAGAAGGACATGCTGCGCTTATTTCCAATACGCATCAGCCTTTGCACGGCCCTGTGTCGTGGTATGAGGCGCATGTCGTGAGCGAAGAGGGCTGGAATATGCTGGGCGGAACGTTCTCGGCTGGCGTGACGCTTTTTTTGGGTACAAATGAGCATTTGGGCTGGACCCATACGACCAATTACCCCGATTTTCATGATGTATTTGAATTGAAAATGCATCCAAGGAAAAAGAATTTTTATCGCTTTGATGGCGAATGGCTGGAATTGCAGGAGCGCAAAATCAAGTTGAAAGTAAAAATTGGCCCTTTCAAAATTCCGGTCGGCAGAAAATTTTACTGGAGCAAATATGGGACGACCATTAAAAATAAATCTGGCTATTTTTCTGTGCGTTTTCCGGGGCAGTTTGATATTCGGGCAGCCGAGCAATGGTTTCACATGAATAAGGCCCAGAATTTTGAAGAATTTCAAGAGGCATTGGATATGCAGGGACTGGTCAGTCAGAATATTATTTATGCAGATGAAACGGGGAATATTTTCTTTCGTAGTAATGGCTTATTTCCCGAAAGGAATCCCAACTATGATTGGTTGAATATTGTACCTGGCGATACTTCGGCTACACTTTGGCAGCCGCGTTTTATGCCCATTGAGGCACTGCCTACGATTACGAATCCTGAATGTGGCTATTTGTATAATTGTAATAATACGCCTTTCTCTGCCACCGACCCTGCGGAAGACCTAAATGGGAAAGATTTCAACAGTACGATGGGTTTTTCAAAAGAACAAACCAATCGCAGCCTGCGGTTTCAGGAATTGATACAAAAATATGATGGAAAACTAAGCTATGAAGACATCAAAACCATCAAGTATGATGAACAATATGCGCAGACGATGTACACGAAAGGGCTGGAAAATTTTGACCTTATTTTTAAATTAGATCCACAAAAATATCCTGACTTAGCTGAGATTTTGGAGCGTGCAAAGAGTTGGGACAGAAAAACGAATAAAGAAAGTACAGAAGCCACCGTTTTTTGTGTAGCGACCAGCTACCTCATCAAATTAATATCAGATGATGTACGCATGGATTTGGCGAATACTTTGCCCGAAGAAGAGTATGTGAATGCTTTGCGCTACGCGAAAAAATTCCTGAACAAACATTATGGCACCTTGGATGTTCCGCTTGGCAGCGTACAAAAACATGTCAAAGGTGATGTCGAGCTTCCTGTTGGTGGAATGCCAGAAATTCTATGTGCGATGTATGTTGTGCCCAATGATAAAAAGACGTTCAAAAGCGATATGGGGGAGTCGTATATTCAGTTTGTGCAATACACGGATGAAGGGGTAAAAATAGAGTCGGTACATCCTTTCGGCGCGTCCAATCGCCCAGAAAGTCCACATTACACCGATCAGATGGAGTTGTACACAAATCGTAAGATGAAAGAAATGACGCTGGATAAAAAGACGATTATGGAAAATGCGGTGGAAGTGTATTCGCCTGGGAAACGTGATTGAGAATGAGACCGCTGCGCTGTGAGACCGCCTTCGGTTGCGAGGGGGGAGAGACCATGCCGTATAATTATGGGCATCGGCTATTCTACATGAGAAAAAATATTTTTGATAATATGAATTGAAATTATCGGCTGAACCTTCTCTAAAACTCGCCTTGCATTTTGGAAATGCAAGGCGAGTTTTAGAGGAAAACGACCAACAAATTATGATTTTAAATTTTTCTCATGTAGAGTAGGCATCGGGATTAAGAGAGGTGAGATTGGATAAGGGGGATTGGGCAACTGACAGCCTATTGACTTGTAAATAAAAAACAAACACAAATGAAATACCTGGAAGCAGAATTAGCAGAAATCAAAAAACATATTTCTCAAAAAGATGTCCTAGTCACCTCCGTTTCAAAGTCGAATGTAGCCTGGCATTTATCGCATTGCCTGATGGTGATTTCGGGGGTTTGCAAAATGATGAAAACCTCTGACCCCACAAAGTATAAAAGTGAATTTAGTTGGCCAAAGCTGTTTGTCTTTACGCTCGGTCGAATCCCAAGAGGAAAAGCCAAAGCCCCGAGAGTAGTCAGGCCAGCAGATGATATTGGTGTGGAAAAAATTATGCTAGAACTAGCAGCGGTGGTAAAATTACTGGAGGCTTATGAGCAATTGGATAAAAATGCACATTTCAGGCATCCATATTTTAAGACCTTGAATAAACAGGAGACGATTAAGTTTCTGCGCTTACATACCGTGCATCACCTGAAAATTGTGCGAGATATTTTGAAGGCTGGGTGATTTGGGGTGGGTATTGAGTAGTTGGTATATTAGGGTGTTGGTTTGTGTTGGCTTCAACTGCACAATATTTTACCTTTCTTAAAATATATTGAATCTGCTGACTGGTAATTTCAATTCATCTAAATTAATCCCTCAAAACAACCAAGTCAGTCATCAATTGTTACATTCATTCAATAAACAGAGAGGAGCACATGAAAATCGGCATCATCGGGGCAGGCATTGCGGGCATGGCAGCGGCTATACGGCTGCGGGTGCAGGGACATGAAGTTACTGTTTTTGAAGCCAATGAATATCCCGGCGGAAAATTATCGGAAATAAGAATGCAGGGCTATCGCTTTGACGCGGGTCCCTCTTTGTTTACTATGCCGCAATATGTGGATGAATTGTTTAGTCTGGCGGGCATGAAGCCGGAAGCCTATTTCAAATACGACAAATTGCCCATTATTTGCAAATATTTCTGGGACGATGGCGTACAAATCTCCGCTTATGCCAATACGCAAAAATACTTGGCAGAAATACAGGAAAAACTGGGCGTAGAGCGGAAGGTATTGTTAAAAGCCTTTAAAAGAAGTAAATTCAAATACGACGCAACTGCGAGTACATTTCTACACAAATCCCTACACAAACGCGCCACCTGGCTGACGAAAGATGTCTTAAAAGCCATTTTCAAAATTCCTTTTCTCGATATTTTTACCAGCATGAATGAGGTGAACGAAAAGCGCCTCAAAGAACCACACCTGATTCAAATGTTCAATCGTTATGCGACCTATAATGGCTCCAGCCCTTACAAAGCTCCTGGTTTGCTGAATATTATTCCACATTTTGAACATGGCATTGGCGCATTTTATCCGGAAGGAGGTATGATTAATATTACGAATAGCCTCTATCAGTTGGCGCAGGACATTGGTGTTCGTTTTCAAATGCAGACCAAAGTCGAAGAAATTATTGTGCGTGACAAAGCCGTCACTGGACTCAAAATTGGCGAATGGCAGCACAATTGCGACCTCGTCATCAGCAATATGGACGTTTTTCATACGTATCGAAAATTGCTGCACACACAAAAAGCACCAGAGAAAACTTTAGCTCAGCCGAAGTCTACTTCAGCCCTTATTTTCTATTGGGGCATGAAACAGCAATTTAAAGAACTAGATGTCCACAATATATTTTTCAGCAAAGACTATAAAGCAGAATTTGATCACCTGACGGAGAAAAAACGGGTCTATGATGACCCGACCGTTTATATCAATATTTCACAAAAATACTGTCCAAGTGATGCGCCTGAAGGTGGCGAGAATTGGTTTACCATGATAAATGTTCCCCACAATATCGGACAGGATTGGGACGATATTATCGAACAGGCTCGCAAAAACATTCTGACTAAAGTAAGTTGGATGCTAGGCAAAGACATTCGCCCGCATATTAGCTGCGAGCATATTCTTGATCCAAGAGGTATTGAAGAACGCACTTCTTCTCATCTTGGAGCTTTGTATGGCACAAGTTCCGACAATCGTATGGCAGCTTTTTTGCGTCATGCAAATTTTTCTTCTGCTATAAAAGGCTTGTATTTTTGTGGCGGCAGTGTGCATCCGGGCGGTGGAATTCCGCTTTGCTTACTCTCTGCAAAAATTGTGAGTGAACTTATTGAGTGACAAATTCAAACATTATAGAAAATTGTGAGATTGTGGAATTGTGGAATTGTTTTTTACGACATTTTGCTATGCAAAATGTACCTTCAGCAATTCAACAATCTTACAATTCAGCAATTTTTACAATTACAGCATGAATAAACATACAGCTTCTATCGCAATTCTCGTCATCTTATACAGTGTCGGCTTGATTGGAATTAAATTTAACCTCGTAGAAAACCTGGTTTTGCTGACGCCAATCAATCTGTTGATTTCGCTGGGAATCATACTTTGGAACCATGAGAAATGGGACAATAAATTTCTACTTGCGATAAGCATTGTCGCCTTGGCAGGCTTTTTTGTCGAGGTAGCAGGTGTGAAAACGGGGGCAATATTTGGCGATTATACTTATGGAAAAACACTGGGCTGGCAATGGCTTGATGTTCCACTGGTGATGGCGGTCAATTGGTTAATTCTTATTTATTGCTCGGCGGCTATCGTGAGCAGGCGTGTGGAATGGCATTGGGCGATGAAAGCCTTTGCATCAGCAGTGATTCTGATGACTATGGATTTTTTAATTGAACCCGTTGCTATCCGATATGATTTCTGGCAATGGGCTGATGGTGTGATTCCAGATCAAAATTATCTGGCTTGGGGTGGGATTGCTTTTGTACTTTCCGCAATATTTTTTCAGCTTGTGCCGCCTGTCAATAATAAAGTTGCGTTGGCATTATTTTTATTGCAAATAGGCTTCTTTGTTGGATTGGCCATTTAGAATCGTCCATATTCGGCAGTCGATGGTTGCTTTAAATCGGCTACTTAAAACCGTACACTTTTTTGTTCTTCTCTTTCCAGAAAAAGAATGAGCCTTAATCCTTTGGTGATTTTGAATTGGCCGCTTGTTCATTTTTTGCAGTCGCCAAAAAAACGAACCAAAAAACGCTTGTCAAAAAAAACTCCTCTGCTAAATCCCTTTGGTACACTGTACCAAGCTCCCGAAACACTTTTTTGACGGGTTATCGCCACTTCAGCAAAACCAATATTAAAGCATTGTTGTAAAGTTGTTTGCGATGGTTTGAATTTTGAAAATTAATTTTAAAATGGTTTTACAGTTTTTATGTATAGTTTTGAAAATCGGCTATCCCATTTTGATTCAGATTTTACGCATTTTGCAAAGCAAAATGAACTTGTGTTTCCTATCGACCATGGACTATCGACCATCGACTTCATTCAAGACAATCAAACTTTCATTTAATTCCTTAACTTTGCAAAACAATTTGCGATAAGCGCAAAAAAAAAACGTGCTTACTTGACTATTCAAATAAACACGTCCCAAAAACCATTATGAAAAGAATAAACGAACTATGAAAACTTTTATTAAATGTCTTAATTAATTATGTATGGTTTAACGGGGAGTTTTTCAAAAGGTTTCAAAAAAGAAGATTTTTTTATACATTTTTTTTAAAATGTAATTTTTATTCATTTAAAACCGAAGTCTGAACAGGCTCAAATATTGATTTTGTAAAATTAGTTAAATTTTCATATAAAATCAAATAATATAACAAAAATAATAACTTTGGATCATCTGATACAACATATAGAGTCGCTCATTTTTACAGCCGAACAACCTGTTTCTGAAAAAGAGATCAAGGATTGTCTGGAAGCTACTTTTCAGACAAAGCTTCCAAAAGCTGATTTGGAAAATGCTTTACAAGCTATTCAGGAAAAATATCAGGACGACAGTTTTGCTTTTGAAGTTATAGAAATTGCAGACGGTTATCAGTTCCTCACAAAAGGGGCTTATCACAATACAATAGGCACATTGCTAAAGCAAAAAACAAAAAAACGCCTGTCTCGTGCAGCACTGGAAACCTTGTCGATTATTGCTTATAAGCAACCCATTACCAAAGGAGAAATGGAAAAAATCCGTGGCGTGAGCTGTGATTATTCTGTTCAGAAATTGCTGGAAAAAGAATTGGTTGCCATTACTGGCCGCAGCGATGGACCGGGACGTCCGCTACTTTATGCGACGAGCGAAAAGTTTATGGATTATTTTGGCATAAAATCTATCAGCGACCTCCCCAAAATCAAAGATTTCAAAACCGCCGACAGCGAAATAGGAGAAGGAGCAGCTGTAGAAGAAGTTGTTGCGCAAGCCGTTGAAGATACTAGTAAACCGCCTGTTGAAGAAGAGGTGGAAGAGAGAGAGGAGACCACTTCGTTGTCAGAAGAGAGAGAAGATGAAAAAAATGATGGTTAATGTTACTTCACCAACACTTTTTCCACAAACACCAATTCACCCTCACTCTTTATTTCTAAAACATAGCTTCCTTTTGGCAATTCCCCAATCGAAAGGCTGTACTTTGATGGGAAATTTTCATAATACATTCCTTTTATTTCCTGCCCTGACACAGAAAGCAATCGTACTTCCACATCTTGCATACCAGCACTTTCTATCCATAAATTTTCGGAAACTGGATTGGGATATATCCAGGCAATCGGTACTGAAATGTTCTGTACATCCGTTGTACCAACCAAGCTAACAGCATCAACAAACAAGGTAGAATTTTGAGTAGCGCTGAGTGCCGTTGAAAAATCAAAACTCTGAAAAACTGTAATAATCGAATCGGGCATAACGCCGGGCATCAAGTCTTGCACAGGCACTTGAAATGCCGTGTAACTCGCTTGCGGCGGTAGTTGCGCTGTGCCATAGCCGACCATTTCTGTCATACTAGTCGCTACATTATACCGTTTTAAAAACACAAAAACCCTTGCCGAATCGAGTATATTGGTTTCGTATTTATAATAGCCATTCAGCTCACTTATTTTCTGATTAATGGGTGTTCCCGCTGTCATATAATCCGCTTCCGTAGGAAAAATATCATTATATTGGAAATTGCCATTGATGATAAAACAGGGCGTAGCCGCACCTACAAATCCCATATATGCCGTGCCAATACTCGCTGCAAATATGCCGCTATAACTATCGTTTGTATGCTCCACTTTTACGCCGTCTCCTTCTATAAAAACGTAGCTTTCATTGGATGTCGTCCAGTCATTAAGTCGTGCATAATTACCTGTAGTATCCCAGTTTTCAAAATCATTATTGGGCAGACTTTGTGCGATGCTGCTGGTCAAACTACAGACCAATGTCATTATTGTAAAAATAGTTTTCATGTTTTGTTTTTTATATTCACAGTCCTCAGACAAGCGACGACCTATATACAAAGACAGGCATTTGACTAGAAATGGTTGGTTTAGTGATGAAGTAGTGGTATTTTGCGCTCTGGAAAATCGACAAGTTTGAAGATACTCATTTATAACGACAAGACAGGTGTGCGGGGTGGCACAGAGACTTACGTCAATAGCATTAAAAAAGCTTTGGAAGGGCGAGGTTTTGTCGTGGATCGACTGACCATTGATGTGCGAGATTTTTCCAAATTCACGAGCAGTCGATTTCCCAAATGGTATAAATTTCGAGATGGCTTGTTTTATAAAAAAAATGTTGGACAGGCGATTGAGCAAAAGATTCGGGAATTTCAGCCCGATTTGATTCACATTAATAATAATGCCTACTTCACGTCCACCATTTTGCAGGTGGCAAATCGACTGAATATTCCTGCCCTGCAAACGATACATGATTATCGACTGATTCCTAAAGCTGGAGAAAATGCTTTCATCACTTGGGTGAAAAAAATACGGCTGGGTATTGTCAAAAAACGGACAACTCACTTTATAGCACCTTCATATAAGTTTGAAAAAACGCTGGAAACACATGGCGTAAAAAATGCCATTTATATTCCGCATTATATTGAGTTGGATCAGTGGGAAACCGACCAAGAACATATTCGTGAAAAACGAATCCTGTACATCGGACGGCTGGAAATTGAGAAGGGTATTTACGTGTTGTTTGATGCTTGGCGCAAAATAGCACACGAATTTCCAGATTATCAATTACTGTTTATTGGCGAGGGCAGTGAGTCGAAAAATTTGGCGAAAGCCATACAAGATCACCAACTGGACAAGCAGACCGAACTACACCCATTCAAGCCACAAGCGGTCATTAAAGAACATTTGTATACTTCGGAATTGATTGTCGTTCCTTCTGCTTATCGCGAAATGTTTGGGCTGATTGGCTTGGAAGCTTTTGCTTGTGATATTCCAGTTATTGCCAGCGACGTCGCGGGTATTCCCGAATGGTGTATCCACGAAAAAACGGGTTTGCTGACGCCAATGGAAGATGTACCTGCATTGGCAAAAGCCATGAAAAAACTGCTGAATAATCCGGCTTTCGCCAAAAAATTAGCCGAAAATGCCCACCAATTCTTGCATGAAAGTCACGACAAAGAGAAATCCATAGATATTTTAGAGCAATTGTATCGGCAATTAAACTGATGTCCAATTGCGAATAAACTTTTAATCCCCTACCTTTGTCCGACATAAAAAATGATGCGCATTCATCATTCATCATTCATCATTCATCGTTCAAATTAGGCAAGCCATCCAACGCTTCCGGTCGTTTTTCCATCTTATTCTGAAAGATAAACAGTGTTTCCAGTTTTTGCAAGCGATTAATCTCCTTCGGAATGCTGCTTATTTGATTATTATTCAAAGCCAGAAATTCCAATTTCTGCAAAGGTAGAATAGCCATTGGAAATATAGTCAGTTCATTCCTACTCAAATAAAGGGTATGTAATTCCCCCAATTGACCAATTTCTGGTGGGATACTGCTCAGCTGATTATTCGCCAGACTAAGCGTTTGCAAACGAGTGAGTTTTTCCAAACCATTAGGAAACACCCTTAGTCCATTTCCATCCAAACTCAAATAACTCAACTGTTCAAGTCGAACCAGAAATTCAGGTATGGTTTTGATTTGATTTCCCTTTAAAGTCAGGTATTCCAGGTTCTTAAATTGCTTAACAGCTTCTGGAATTTCTGTCAGTTGACTATTGCTCAGATCAAGCACACGCACAGCATCTGGCGTCTTTACAGCCTCTGCAAAACTGGTATAAATCTTTGGTAAGGCTTGCGCTGCATCAACAACTGGCGGCACAATCGTTTTTGTCCCAACTTCCTGTTTACAGGAAAATAAAAGCAAGAAAAGAGCGTAAATAATTGCCTTGTTCATTTGGATAAAATTTAACATAAGATTAGGTTACTAACATTTCACTAACAATTAACATAAAGGTATGCTCTTTTTTGCATAAATTTGACGCCGATTTACACGCCGACGAATAAGTTATAAATACCCTTACCTAAAAACACACCATTTAGAGGATACCGTTTTAAGATTCGATTTAGAGAACAATTGTTCAAAATAAAGTCTGACTAACATTGGGGTGATTCCCTTAAAAATGTGCCTTATGAGTGTGCTTTTTGCCAAACAATTTACACAATTAAAATGCTATTGGATTTACTATAGCACACAACACCTCTATCCCTCTTGCCTTTTTCGTTTCATCCAAACATATACGCCTCATAAAAAACGCCTAAACAATCTTTTTGCTATGAAAAATGCTTTTTGCTGTAAAAGAATGACCACTATGAAATATTTTTTATGCTGCCTGACCTTTTTATTCCTCAACACTATTTTCGCACAGGAATTTTACGGAGATGCAGGCACAATTCCAGACAATAATACTGCTGTTTGTGTCTCTGTCAATGTTGCTGGTGTAGGAATCTTAAATACTTTAGATAATTCCTTCACAAAAGTCTGCCTGTCTATTGATGCACCTAATCCCAATGATTTGGACATTAGCCTCCTCGCACCAGATGGTACAACTGTAGAATTGAGTACAGATAATGGCGGAAGTTCTGGCAATGATTATTATTATAAAACTTGTTTCACACGTTGTGGACCCACAGGACCAATCACAGGATTACAGAGCAATAGCGAAGGATATTATACCGCAGAAGGCAATATAAATGACTTTAATACAATGAGTACGAATGCCAATGGTACTTGGCAACTTTGTATTACGGATGATCTTGTGGGTGGTGGAGTAAACACTGTAAATCAATGGAGTCTGACCTTTAGCGATTACGGACCTCCAGCCGCTCCGGCAGGAGCAGATTGCGCCAATGCTTATAACATCACAACAATGCCTTACAACTCGTCTTGCGCCTTATTAAGCGCAAATTCATTCTCAAATGGGATTTCTACCTGCGGATCAAATATATATGGAGGCGGAGATTATGTCTATACTTACACCCCAACTGTCGATGAGTTTTTAAGCGTAGAAGCAGCCACCAATTATTCTAATTTTACAGGCTTCCCATACCTTACTGTCCTCGATGGCTGCCCAGGCGCAGGAGGCAGCTGCCTCGGCTCAGATGACGGACTTGGAAGTGGTGACCAGATTATGACGGTAGCCGGTGTTCCACTTACCGCAGGAAATACTTATTATATTGTCGTGACCGCCAGTTCAGGCGGGTTTGGAGAACCTTTCGATATTTCATTTTTTACCAGTGAAAATGCTGCCGATGATTGTACAAATGCTACATATCTGTACGGAGGCGAGACATACACAGGGACAAATATTCTTACTCCAACTGACAATAGTGTACAAGCTCCTTCTGTAGATCCAGGTGGTGAAATGGTCTGCAATGGAGCAGCTAATAATTTTGTGTACTATACTTTTACTACGGATAATATCGGTAGTACAATTGATTTAAGTTTTCTTGACATGCAATGTGGTATAGCCGATGGAGGTGTACAAATTGCTTTATTTGAAGAGCCTGCAACCGGAGCTTGTAATGGACCAGGAACATGGGGTACTGCCATGGAATGTACACCAAGCACTTTAGATAACGAATATTATAGCTGGTCAGGGCTTTCGCCAAATACAAATTATTATTTAATTGTAGATGGAGAAGCAGGATCAGATTGTTCCTGGAATCTTACACTCAATGGAGATGCAGTCCCCCCTCCTCCTACTCCGGCAGGCGACGGCTGTCCCGAAATTTTTACCAGCGAACTCAGTTCTGCCAACTGCCCCGTCATGGGCTCGCCTGAAGAACTTTTTATCTCCGAATATATAGAAGGAACTGGCGACAATAAATGTATCGAAATTTTTAATGGAACAGCTTTCCCCATTGATTTAAATGCAGAAAATTATACACTTGAAGTATATTATAATGGAGGAGCAGGACAAACATTAGCCATCTTAGATGGCATAATTACTCCTGGAGACGTATTTGTGGTATGCAATACATCCGCTAATGTCCCAGCTTCAGTAACTGTCGATGATGTCTTTGCACTGGGACCAAGTGGAAATGACGCCGTAGCATTAGTGCATAATGGAGCAATTATCGACATTTTTGGAAATATAGGCTGCGACCCCGGCGCGCAATGGGCAGCAGGTGCAAATTCAACAGCAAATGCCACCCTAGTCAGAAACCCAAATGTAGCAGCAGGCATTACCACCGACCCTGGAAATGCCCCCTGTACTTTCCCAACATTAGGCACAGAATGGACTGCTTTCCCACAAGATGATTTTAGCAACCTCGGAACTCATGACTATAATGGACCACTCGCAGCAGCTTGCTGCGCCTTATGCCCTGGAGAAGAATTTGAACTGACTATAGTCAGTGCCGACCAAATGTGGAATGCCAATGTCAATACTATTGACTGGTATTACAGCACTACTCCAGGTTTTAATCCTTACACAGGACAAGGCACACCCCTCACACAAACACCAATCCCACCAGTAGTAGATTGTGTACCAACCTCAGGATCCGTTGCCTTGAATGAGATCATGCCCCGTCCAATTGTAGCAGATGGAGATACTGGACCAACTACAGGAGAATGGATAGAACTAATAGGCCCACCAGGTACTAACATCGGATGTTATGTGCTTACAGATGGCGATTGGACGATAACAATTCCTCCAGGAACTGTCATTAATTCTACAGGTTTTTATACCATAGGCTACGCAGCAGTAGTAGGGCTGGGAGTAGATCTCAATATTGCAACCTGTAGCTGTACGACAAGTGCAACACCCAACGAAACACTCGTCTTGACAAATGCAGGAGAATATGTGGCATTATTTGATAATTCAGGAACTTTTTCACAAGGCTTAATCTACGGAACCCCTTCAGCTAATAATACACCTCCTTTCGGTGCTTTTGATTTAAGCGGAGCAGGTGTTATTCCTACTGCAGGACTTGCAGGCTGTGTTACTTCTGTAACTATTCCTGGCAATCCAGCCAGTTTTGATGTAGTTGGCATCGCTCCTTCCTCCAACGAGTCATTCGAACGCGAACCAGACCAGACAGGGAACTGGACAAGCGAACCAGGTGGCTCCATAGATGCCTGCAACGAAGGTGAATCACAAATCTACCCACTTAGTGTTACCACTTCACTTACCGACGAATCACTCTGCAATCAAACCGTCTATATCACAGGCATCATCAACCCACACCCCGATCCAGACCCGACCGCCGATAATGGAACAAGTTGCGAAATCACCAACACCAGTTCCATGACGCAGGAATTTCAGGTCTGCCTCGAATGTGCCGTCGCAGATGCTGGTCTAGATTTCGCCCTCCCTTGTTTTGGCAGCAATGCCCAACTCGACGGAAGCGGCTCTAGTACAGAAACTGGTACAACTTACCAATGGACGGCAACAGATCCCAATAATTTTAACGGACCCTCAAATGTTATCAGCCCATTGATCGAAGCCGGAGATACTTTCTTCCTTGAAGTCATCTCTCCTATTGGATGTATAGATATGGACACTGTTGTGGTTTATGAACCCAACCAGATTGTCGGAACAGCAACTGTTACCGACCCGCTTTGCAATGGAGACAATGGAAGCATAACACTCGACATTACCGGCGGTACAGGTTTTTATAATGTAGGCTGGACTGCCGCAGGAACTATTTTCCCAATACTTGGTACGACCATAACATCAGACACGGGCGTGACAGTAGTGCTATCCAATATACCTCCTGGTAATTATGACATCGGAATAGCTGACCAAAACTGGACATTCGGCTCACCCGTTTGTATTGTCAATGTATTAGGCGTCACCGTAGTAGAACCAGCACTTCTAACCGCATCCGCCACAGGCGAAGCCCTATCATGCAACGGCGACACCAATGGCAATATTACCCTTACGGTAAATGGTGGAACAGCCCCTTATGCCTACGCATGGGACAATGGTGCAGGAACTACACAAAACCCGGCCAATCTAGGAGTCGGCACATATAACGTCATCGTAACTGATGCCAATATGTGTACCACAATGGCCAGCGCAGAGATTACAGAACCTGCTGAATTTATTATCGTTCCAGACATTACAAATCCATCATGTGACGGCAACAATAATGGCACTATTACGCTCACAATCAATGGAGGTGTTTCCCCTTATAATTATGTGTGGAGCAATGGTTTACCCAATTCACCGACACAAACTGGACTCAGTGCCGGAACCTATGGAGTTACAGTAGATGATGCAAATGGTTGTGAGTTAGAAATATTCCCTATAACACTTACAGCTCCACCAGCACTTACAGCAACAATGACTGGAATCAATCCTGCTTGTATTGCCAATAGTGGACAAGTCAGCATAACAGTTAATAATGGAACAGCACCTTATACATATATCTGGAATAATGGAGGTACAACACCAACAATCGCCGGATTAACTGCCGGGACTTATCAGGTCACAGCCACAGATGCCAACAATTGCACAGTCATTGACGCTCTTAGCATCACAGACGATGCCTCTGTAGGGGAATGTAATGAAGTCACCATGACCATAGATCAAATCACTTTTCCTCCTTTAGAAGATGGTGCTGGATTAGCCAGTAATACGGAATGGATTCTTTCTATCAACGGAACGACATGGTATTTTGAAATTCCATCTAACACAGGAGGAACTTATGACCCTAATGTTGTTTTTAACAATACAGATGATCCTATCAATTGCGGAGGCGCACCTTTTATCATACCGCTTGGCGATGCACTACAAGGACAGACCACTGCACCAGTATATGTGCAGGTTCATGAAGATGACCTCCCAGGAATACATGACTGCATATTTGATTATGGAGATGCTTCAGATATTACAGGCAACTTCCCCCCTGATGATGAATTGTTTTCCTGGACAGAACTCACGCTAGACTTCACCAATAATATACTCACTATTCCCGCATTAGGTGGAGATATAACGATACAATACTCCATCAATTGTACTCAAGTAGCCTGTCCGCCACCGCCTAGTTGTGATTTCACAAATGATTGCAACACCGTCACCTTGCAATTTGATTCATTCTATACCATACAATGTGATGAATCAGATGCAGCAGACGGACTAGTTGATATCGCCATTGATGTAAATGGCACAACAGTCGAATGGACTGATATTGCTGCGCCAACAGAAATAGGCGTTTTTGGTACACCATCCTGCGGTACAAACCCACTGCCTGTAGCAATTACTACACCAGGACAAAGCAATATTTCTTTTAATATTGACATTTATGAAAATGATGGAACTTGTGGAGATGGACTAGGAGCAGGTGACGATAATGTCACTTCTACTTCCTTAAACATTAACCTATCATCAGACACAGGAGGAACTATATTTGTAAATGAATGTATGGTCATAAATTATAGTGTCGTCTGTACACCAATCGAAATAACAGATATAACAATTGACACACAAACGCCATGTACGCCAGATAATACGCAATTCAGCCAAGACATCATTATCACTTATTCCAATCCTCCAGCAACAGGTACATTGGATGTCAATGGGGTTTCTTTCCCCATTACAGGCAGCCCACAAACAGTAACATTAACTAATCTTCCGCTTGGCAATTCAATACCTGTAACAGCCTCTTTTTCCGAGGTTCCAACTTGTTCTTTGACAGATGGTCTCATCACTCCTCCCCTATTAATTGCTATTGATGAAGTCCTGATTACCGACCCCAATTGTGGGAATGCAGATGGAACAATTACCATCGCAGCAGGCGCAGGACTTACACCTTTCATGTACAGTATTGATGGAGGAACTACATTTTCCGGCACAGATTTGTTTACCGGACTTACAGCAGGAACCTACGATATTATATTAACTGATGCTAATGGTTGTTCAATTACAGATTCTATAGCTGTCCTAACCGACCAGGCAGGACCCTTAATTGACATGATAGATATAAGCAACCCGCTCTGCAATGGAAATGCAACAGGTACAATTACAATCACTGCTTCAGGAGGTACAAGCCCACTGACCTATAGTATAGATGGTGGCACAACATCAGGTGCAACAAACATATTTACAGATTTATCAGCAGGCATCTACGATGTAGTTGTCACAGATGCTAATAATTGCACAGCCACATCAACAGCCACCTTAACCAATCCAACAGCTCTAAGTGTCACCGCAACACCAAGCGACCCAAGTTGCAACGGCAACGCAGATGGCAGTATCGACCTAAGCACAACAAACGGCACAGCCCCTTATGATTATAACTGGGATGATGGTACAAATACGGGCAGCGGCACAGGCACACCAATAAGCGGACTAGGTGCAGGTACATACAATATTACAGTAACAGATACCAACGGCTGCACAGCCACATCCACAGCCACTTTAACCGATCCAACAGCCCTAAGCGTCACCGCAACACCAAGCGACCCAAGTTGCAACGGCAACGCAGATGGCAGCATCGACCTAAGCACAACAAACGGCACAGCCCCTTATGATTACAACTGGGATGATGGTACAAATATGGGTATCGGCACAGGCACA
>CALFBH010000059.1 GCA_937951615.1 uncultured Saprospiraceae bacterium
CACTGTTATATTAGGGCAAACGCATCAAAATTTTAGTCGTGTTCTATCAAAGCATCGTTGAGCAAATTCCGTTGTCGTCAGACGAATTCAGTTGAAAATACAGCATATTTTCGGGGACAAACCACTAATTTTAATCAAATCTTTCGTCTGCCGACTATTCCATACTTTGAACACCGCATTAAATTTAAATTTGGAAAATGAAGAAGAAAAGTCGGCTGACGATGGTTGCTTATCCACACGTATGATGATTTCCAAGACGATGAACTCCTGAATAAATTGAATCGTCAGACGACTCAGGTTGCTTTTTAATTTGATGCGTTTGCCCTACTGTTGTATGGCTTCATTGCTTCACTGTTATGTTGTTTTTTGCGTAGCAAAAAACCTAAACATATAACAATCGAGCAATGAAGCAATCGAACAATGAAACCATCGAATAGTTTTTACCAATCGCCGTCCTCTTCGTAATTTGGATTATCGCGATCAGCATTTTTCGTACCTTTTTTCGCACGTTTCTTTTGTTCTTTTGCTAGTCTAGATTTCTCCTTCTCAATGTCTGCCAGTATTTGATCGGCAGTTCTGACTCCAAACTTAGAAGTCACTGCGGCAGGTTTAGGTTTGGCTTCTGTTTCGATGATTGAGCCTGGTATTTGAGCTGCGCGTTCTTTTGCTAATTGTTCTGCACGTATAGCTGCGAGCCTTTCTGCTTCTGCTACACGCAGTGCTTCGAGTCTTGCGTTTTCTGCTGCTTGAGCTGCGCGTTCGGCTGCTAGTTGTCTTTCCAATTCGATTCTGGCAAGTCTTTCTTCTTCGGCTTTCGCTTTCGCTGCTTCTAGCTGGCGTTTGGTTTCTTCCAGTTCGAGTCTTGCCTGTTCTTCTTGCGCTGCTATTTTTTGTGCTTCTTCCAGTTGGCGTTGAAGTTCTGCCTGTTCAGCTGCGAGGGCTTCTGCGGCTGCTTGCCTTTCGGCTTCTTCCAATTTGAGTTGAGCTGCTGCCTGTGCTTTGCGCTCGGCTTCTTGTGTTGCAGCTTCGGCTTTCGCTATTTTTGCCTGGCGTTCTGTTTCTGCGGCTATTGCATCGGCTTCCGCTTTTGCTAGACGCTCGGCTTCTTTCGCTGCTTTTGCAGCTTCCTTATCTGCCTTCTTTTGTGCTTTTGCGGCTAATTTATCCGCTGCTGCTTGCTTCGCTTCTTCCGCATCACGCTCGGCTTTTGCAGTTTCCTCTGCTAGTTTTTTCTTAATTGCATCGTCTGCGGCTATTCTTTCTTTTTCTGCTTGCTCCTGCGCTAATTTATCGGCTTCTACTTTTTTAGTGGCAGCTATACGTGCATCTTCTGCTGCGGCTTCTGCAACACGCTCGGCTTTTGCTCTGATTTCTTCTGGTGTTGGGCCTTCTTCTACAATTTCTGTAACTGCCGGTGTTGGGATTTCATCTGCTGTTCCTTCACGTTCTGCTAATGCTTTTGCCATTTGTTCTTCCAGCGTCATTTCTTCCTCTGTGGGAATCACTTCTATATCTGTAGGTGTTACCGTTTCTTCTGGTGTTGCTGCCGCTATCTTAGCCTGACGTTCTGCTTCTTCTTTCTCTTTTTCAAGACGCTCGGCTTTAGCAATTTTTGCTGCTTCACGCTCCATCTGCCTGCGTTTTCTGTCACTGATTTCTTCTGGTGCTTCTCTTGAGTCCTGTTCAGCTTGTTCCAGAAGTTCTTGCATACTCATTTCTTCCTCTGGCGGAGCTACTTCTGTAGGTAGCGTTTCCGATGTTTGTACCAATGCTTCTCTGCGAGCAATTTCTCTAGCTTCTGCTTCTGCTTGTAGTTTTGCCAAGCGTTTAGTTTCACGCTCTGCACGTCTGCGGTCTCTGTCGCTGATGACTGGTTCTGCATTCTCGACAGTTGTTTCTATAACAACTGGTTCGTCGATTTCTGTAGTCACTTCGGGTATTGGAATTTCTGATTCTGTTTCCACAGGCGACGTTTCTACCATTGCTAAATCTTCCTTCATCTGACGCTCGGCTTGGGCTTTTGCTCTGGCAAGTTGGTCGGCTTTGAGTATAGAACTCATTGGCTTTGCTTCACCCATAGGAACTGCTGCAATATCTCCCTCGTCGGTTGCTGTTTCTTTTTGTTTTAGTGCTAATTCCTCTAATCGGGCTTGTTCTTTAGCCTCAGCTCTTTGTTTAGCTGCAGCAATACGAGTTTGCTCTTTCTCGAATCTCGCTTTTTCTTTATCTGCGCGCTTGCGGGCTTTGCGGGCTTTTCTTTCCGCAGGTGTTGGTTTTGATGACTTGCTGGCTGTTGCAACAGGCTCTGCGTCTTCTATGACTGTATCTGTTACTGTAGTTATAGTCGGTTCAGCAGATTCACTTGCGCTTCCTTCAACTGCATCAGTAATTACCATTTCTTTTGTATCACCCGTTACCAATTCTCCTTCAGGCTTGTCTATTGCTATTGGAGGATCACCAATTGGCTCTTCGATTGGATCTATTGGCGGTGGTGAAACTTCGCTTGGTGTTTCGACTCCCGCTGTCATGGCTATAGGTTCAGTTGTTATCTCCTCACCCGACACAATGAGGTCTTCTCCTCTTGCAGCACTCAGCACAGCAATTTTTTCTTCTACGCGATCAACACTTTTTCTTGCTGAAATAATAGCACTTAGTGCAGTCGATACATTTTGGTCGCTCCCAGATTTTTTAGCTTTCTGTGCAGCTTTACGGGCTAGTTTGATTTTGTTTTCAGCAACTTTGCGCCAGCGAAGGGCTTCGCGTTCTGCTTGTTCAACGGCTGCGGAAGGAATGCCATCATACACTTTTACTTTTGGTAAACTCGCTTCAATTTCATTAACCTGTGCAATCAAGTCATCGTTGTCTGCTCCTGATACAGCAACTTCTGTGTTTGTTTCAACAGGTGCTTCGATTGGAGCTACAAGCTCAGCTTCTTTAGCGGCTTTTTCCTGGGCTGCTATACGGTCGGCTTCCTCTTTGGCTGCTTTCTCCTGTGCGATTTTTTCTGCTTCAGCAGTTTTTTCCTGGGTAGCTATGCGATCAGCTTCTGCTTTTGCGGCTTTTGCAGCAGCAATACGATCAGTTTTTTCTTTTGCTGCGGCTTCTTTTTCAGCAGCTATGCGGTCGGCTTCTGCTTGTTTGGCAAGTCTTTTGGCTTCTTTTTCTGCGTCCTTCTTTGCTTTTATAGCATCGCGTTCTGCCTGTTTTGCTTCTGCTGCGGCTATTTCTTCGGCTCGTTTCTTTTCTGCCTGTCTTGCTTCGTATTCTGTGCGTTTGCGTTCTAGTTCTGCTGCTTTATCTTTTTTCGCTTGTTCTACTGCCAGCTTGTCGGCTACTTTTTTGTCTTCAGCTGCTTTTGCGTCAGCAATACGTTTTTTCTCTGCTATTCTTTCTGCTCTGATGATGGCTGATTCTGTTTCTGGCTCTGTACCTACAGGTTTGTCTTCTGTGTCTCTTCCAAAACCTTCGTCAGAGACGACTGGATCTGTACTGCGTCCTGCACGATATTTATCGGCCTGCTTTCTACGTTTTACGGCATCTTTGCGTTCTTTTTCTTTGGCTTTTGCCAATTCTTTGCGTTCTTTTTCGGCTTCTTCCAATTCTTCTGCCGTGCCTTGTTCCAGTGTTCTTTTTTCGCCTACTATATCTCCTTCTGCCGTTTCTTCTTCTTCATCTCCCAGTGGCGGCAATCCTGCTTTCTCTCTTCTTACGTCCTCTAATATTCTTTCGAGCTCTAGTTTCTGAGCAGCAACTTCAGCTTTTTCTCGCTCTTTCTTGCGCGCGGCTCTTTCTTTTGCCTCTTTCTTCGCAATTTTTTTCAACTCTTTAGCCGTTGGTTGTGCATCTACAAATAATATAGACAGACAGAACACCAATAACAGGAATATTTTTTTCATGATCGTAAACTTTGCATTTTCGTAAGGTTCATTCTAATATGTCGAATAATGGTGAAGACGTCAGAATGATTTTGTACTTGTTTAGGTATAAGAACAACGATAAAACACTTATCGTTAGCCTACAAAAATAAACGATTAAAACTTAATTATCAAAATCGGGGCAGACAATTCTGCCGAATAGTTTTTGTCCGTATTAGGACGAATGATAAGGGTTTGAGGTTACTTTTTAATTTTTCGTTATGTTTTTCTTAACAAAAAAACAGCAAACACGCTCTTTTTCAGGCAGGTATAAAGGAGAAAGAAGTACTTTTAAAAATAAAAAAACGTAGAACTTAGCCCTTAAGTGTACAGGAAATAAACGATAATGGGCAGATATTTTAACACAAATAAAACAATTCAGCTTCAAATTTTGAGCTTGAAAAGCTATAAATCGGATGTTTTATCGCAAAGACGCTAAGGCACAAAGTAGATTATCAGGCTTTATCTCAGCCCAATAATACCTTCTTGATTTTCTTTTTTACCCAAAATTGCTACGTTAATTCCTGCTCGAAAATTGACGTTCTGGCTGTTAAATGGACGGAATATAGGCAGCACATTATCAGAAGCCATGTATAGTTGTACAGGTCCTAATTTTGCGACAGCATTGATTCCAAAATTATTAAATCGCTGGTTTCTGATTGAATATACGCCACCAAGCGTGAAAATTTTACCAAAAGATTTTCTTGCACTCAAAGCAAGTCCAGGGACATTTTTACCATGATAACTTTCATTATATAATAAAGCACCGACGGTCAGGTCGTCCAACAAATCATACTGCCCACTCAGGTAAATTTTGGTCGGCAATTTGGTGCTATAACTTGTCGTAGAGGTGGGCTGTACATCAATGACTTGCGTAAAAGTATCGACAATGGCTTCAAGTTCATTTTGTAATCCTGTTGTGTTCAAGGTATCGCCATCTACGAAAGTAAATAAATCCAAACCTTCATACGTGTAAGTGCCTTGTGAAGCGTAGCTGCCTACATTCGCTTTCCAATTCAGGCTACCCAAATCTACTATAGATGCTGCTACGGTGATTTTATCTGTTATGTTTGCCGTCACCCCAAAATCAACTGCAATACCACTATTTCCAGGGAATAAATTATCATAGCTATACACATCAATTCCGCCATCTACAAACTCAGTGATGGAAGAATCCAAAGCTGCAAAACCACTGTAATTGACTTCATAATCTGTGGTGAAAGTGGTTTGGTAAGCATCATCACTGGTATAAATATCCAGTTTATTGTCGCGGTCGGCCGCCGAAAAATCGGAAATACCAACCAAGTATTTTAGCTTGAGTCCTACAGTGATTTTGTCCTGCCAGTTGTACGCGCCAGAGATGCCCAGTTCGCTGTATCCAGTAAATTGAAAATCGGGTGCGAGGTTGATGGTTTCACCGATATATCCAGCATTGCCATTCCAATACAGGTCAATCATTTCTTTTTTATAATTGAGAAAGCCATTGGTTCTTGTGCCCAATGTCAGCCCAAATTGCAAATCATTGAGCCGAACGGCTACTCCAAGTATGTCCAAGTTGAAATTGGTTTGCAAATAATTGTCGTCTTTCAGGTCGGGAATTGCTTTGTTCAAATCCAGCGAAAAACCATCACTGGTTTCTGTGAAAACGTCATTAAAAGAAAAACCTGTATGGTATAAATTGCCATAAAGGCTAGGCAGGCTTACGACAATTTTCTGCTTGTTCATCAAAGCCGGATTGGTTTGATTCGACTGATAAATATCGTCCATAAAATGAAGTCCCAACTCCTGCTGGGCTTGTGCAGATAAACCTGCAAATAAAAATAGGGCAATGATATAATGGGAAATACGCGGCATTGTTATCGGTTCAACTCACTCTCAATTCTAAGAGGATGGATGATTAATTAATATTTGTTCCTAATTTTGTCCATAGTCGATGGACGGTGGTCGATAGTTGAAATTAAAAGTATTGCAATTTTTATATGTTTTATACACCTTTTGCTTTGCAATATGAATGTTGGGTAACTTAATCCTAAAAACAGTCTATGGACTATCGACCATCGACTATCGACATTTTTTCTTACTCCGCATCAGGATCAAGTCCTGCGATGACGCCGAGCTTTACGTCCATATTATAATCTTCGTAAATACGCACGGAAGTCGTGCCATCGTTAATCGTCGTCATACCAACAGAAATAATCATCTGCGTGGCATTATTTTTAATATTGGTAAAACGGTCTTTATTGATGGGCGCAAAAGTTTCTTTGCGTTCTTTCATCGTCACTCGTCCATCAGGGCCAACTGGTGCAGCAACTAGTGCATTTTCAACTGGATCTAAAAGTTGATCAATGACAGCGAAGTCATCATCTACAAAATAGACTTGTATTTCTGCATCCGTTGGGAAGCCGTTTTCGACCACCAGTTTAAATTCAACGTCTTCTACTTTTTTATACTCGCCTAGTTCAAGAGCAAGGGTGTCATTGACTACAAAGCCATTTACCCGACCATATAAAGGGAGTTCTATTTCTGCATCAAGATAAAAATCGCTGGAATCGGTCACAAAGCCCACAAGCGTTGTGTCATTATCAGGATTGATGTTAATATCCGCTTCATAATCAAACATGACGATAGGCTGCCCAATGATATTTGCTATATTGGAATTGTCTTTGTCGATTGTGAAGATGGTTGTTTTTTCCTCTCCGACCTGCGTCAGTGAAGGATAATTAAAATCTACTCCATCGTCCAATTGTGTGCTGCTGAATGGGATGACTGTGCCGTCTTTGGTCACTGCATTTAAAACATCAAATTGTGCCCGTACAGGAAAGCCGAATGAATTTCTAACGGTCAGGATCATGCGAGGTTCTTCAAAGAAAACGGAGCCATCATTATTGAAATAACGGAAGAAATCAACTTCAATGGTATCACGTGGAATGCTGAATGAGCCATTGCCCAAGAAGCCTTCTGCATAGGAGAATTGTGGTTCGACAAAATCTATCACGAAAGCCGCAGCAACCATAGAGTCATTGGATAAAATGCGCGCATCATATTGAAAGGTGATAGAGTCGTCTTCGGGGCGGAGTATGTAGTCTGCTAAGGGGTAAATATTTTCAAATGGGGCAGGAAATGCTCCTGGCAATTCCCAGTATTTTTCAAAAATATCGCCATTCAGCGTAGATTCAGGAATACTGAAGGTAATGCCAATACTTTCCAAATGTGGATTAATCGAAGTGATTTTAATATCCCCACTTTTTGCTACGATGTAATCAATTCTCACGCCAGCAGGCAGTGGATAAGGTAGCTTGAAGGGCGAAGTATTCATCGGAAAATTGACATCTGGAATCAATTGAAACAATTCCTCACCTTCCTGCGAGTAGCCTTCGCTACGATATACAAGCGTCAATTGCTGATTTTGATCTACTATTATCTCTGTGTCTTCGCCATAATTTTCCAATAAGTCCTGCGTAGTCACTGTCGTATTCACCAAAGAAATAGCGACATCAGGTCGCCACTCATCGGTATTTATATTACCTAGTTTTTCTATTTTATTGCAGGCTATGGCGGTGAGTATGCACAGCGATGCAAGAAGAGTATAGCGAATTTTCATCTTATTTTTTTTCATAATGGAAAAGCAAGTTGCGAAGCTACAACAAAAAAAGTGCCGTATAAATAGAATGACGGTATAAAGCATGCAAATATTACATCGGGATGATGTAAATTAGAATTGAATCCAAAAATTGAGCTTAAAGTGAAGCGAGATAAGTGCTTATCTATCCACAATCAACTTCTGTACATACTGACCAGAAGCACCACCACGCAAGACGACAAAATAAGCAGCATCAGGTAGTCGGCGAATATCTATGGTGTACATAAACTGCGGTTCTGCCTGTATGTCCAGCAATTCTTCGTAAACCACTTGCCCAAGAATATCGTAGAGTTGTAAAATAGCCGTTTCTTCAAAAATATTGGTCGTTTCTATGGTCAGAAAACCATTATTGGGGTTGGGATAAATCAGTAAATTTTTTGGATCATTAGGGTCGGGTGGCGGTGGTGGTTTTTCAAAATACAAAGTATCTGACACTTCTGAAGGACAGCCATTTTCTACTATAATTACTCGCCAATATCCACTTGTCTCAGGCACAATACAAGGGGTATTCAGACCAGAAACTAAGGTGTCATTCAATAACCATAAGTAGTTGCTTCCCATGACATCCGAACAGAGGCTATCTGTTCCGACCAGATAAACTTCTGGATCAGCTGGCACAAGGCGGACGCTTGTGCTGATAATGTCAGAAACAGGATCGGTACAACTCACACCATCTGTTGCGGTATAGAAAAAATCGTCTGCGGTATTCACCACAATACTTTCCGTGGTATCGCCCGTAGACCAGAGATAGCTCTGATAACCAGGATCGGCAAATAAGGTAATGCTATCACCTTCACAGAAAGAAAGATTGTCGGAAGAAACGATATTTGGCACAGGCGGAGCAGGGCGAATTTCTATAAATACAGGCTCAGAAGGCGGACTCTGACAGCCTGCCTCATCAATCACGTAATAAGAATATTCGCCGCTTTGATTGACAATGAGGTTTTGTGTTTGTCCACCATTTGACCAATAATAAGCAGCAAAGCCGAGGATGCCTTGCAAAATTGTGGAATCGCCCGGGCATAAAATCGTGTCACCAACTATATCAATAGACGGAGCTGGTGGATTGGGATTGACATAAGTATTTATTACATTGGAAGGCTGACTTTGGCAGCCATTATTATCAGTGACCACGCAGCTAAATATTCCCGTTTCTTCTACCATGATACTTTGTGTCGTTGCACCAGTACTCCATTGATAAGAAACATAAGCACCTGGAGCCGTTAGGATGACATTGCCGCCTTCACAAAAACTTGTCGCGCTGCTTGTCGTAATAACAGGCGCGGAAGGAAGTGGATTTGCCGAAATTTCCATTGTGGCAGATAGATCACTTTCACAGCCATTTGCATCAACAACCGATACTGCAAATATGCCACTATTGCTCACTTCTATGCTTTGAGTGGTTTCGCCATTATTCCAATAATAAGCAGCAAAGCCCACAGGGGCATTCAGCACCACATTTTGCCCGACACAAAATGATGTGTTGCCAATGGTATCAATAATCGGTGTGGAGGGCAATGGATTTTCTATGACAAAAACAGGCTCAGAAATCGGGCCGGCACAGCCATTGGTATCCGTTATTTTACAAACAATCGGACCAGCGGTTTCATCTATCGTAATATTTTGAGTCGTTTCACCACTCGACCATTGATAATTATAGCCAGCAGGCGCAAAGACAATTACGCTATCGCCTTCACAAAATTCAGTGCTGCCAGAAAAAGTGAGCATCGGCTGTGGCGGGAGTGGATTCATCACGGTCGTAAGCGTATTGGAAACGCTGCTACAGCCAAAGCCATTCGTGACCGTACAGATATAATTGCCCGATTCATATACGGTAATCAACTGACTGGTATCACCATTTGACCATTGATAATTATAACCTGCGGTAACGTTTAGCACCACGCTATCGCCTTCGCAAAAAGTTGTCGCGCCATTGGTTTGTATAAGAGGTGTTGCGGGGGCTGGATTCACCGTTATAGAAACGGGCATAAAAGCCGTCGTCGTACAACCGTTTATATCTGTGAGGGTACAATCATACAAGCCGGAAGTGGAGATGAGTGTATTGGGAGTAGTCTCTCCATTTGACCATAAATATTCTTCAAAACCAACAGGCATGGTCAATAAGACACTTTCTCCATTGCACAATGTTGTTGGCCCATTCATGCCTATAGAAGGCGCTTCCGGCATTAGATTCATAATCGTTGTAAGGCTGGTAGAAATTGGGCTACTACAGCCATTAAAATCAGTAATCATACAAGTAAATGTCCCAGAATCATACACCGTAATATTTTGTGTGGTCTCTCCATTTGACCAGTTATAATCGGCATAGCCGGGCGGGGCATTCAGTTCTGTGCTATCACCTTCGCAAAATACCAATGGATTATTTGAGGTAATATTTGGGGTAGCAGGAGTTGGGTTTACCGTCACTGCAATGGGAATAGAAGTAGGGCTTTCGCAGCCAAAGCTATTGATAATCTGACATGAATACTGTCCCGAATCTTCCACAGTAATACTTTGCGTCGTTTCTCCATTCGACCAGAGGTAAGCAACAAAGCCCAAAGGCGCACTTAAGACAACACTTTCTCCTTCACAAAAAGTCGTTGGTCCATTTGCTGCAATACCGGGCGTAGCTTGTGTCAAGTAAGTATTCACCTCTACGGGTAATGAAACTTCACTCACACAGCCTCGTGAATTGGTGACTATGCAAGTATAAAATCCAGAAGAATAAACCGTAATTTCAGGACCAGTTCCACCATTTGACCATTGATAAGTATCGTAGCCCATCGGGGCAACAAGCACCACGCTATCCCCTGCACAAAAAGTCGTTGCACTATTTGCCGTAATAAAAGGCATCTGTGGATTGGGAAATGCTAAAATGGTAATAGGGTCAGAGTTGGTGCTATTGCAACCATTGGCATTGGTCACTGCACAAGTATAAGTTCCTGTATTGCTGACCGTAATATTTTGGGAAGTAGAACCGTCGGACCACAAATAAGCAGTGTAGCCAGGCGGGGCACTTAGTGTTAAGCTATCGTTTTCACAAATAAGCGTAGAACCACTTGAAGTAATCGAAGGTGCAGGAGGAGCTGCTTGCACCTGTGTCGTGATGGATGCAGAAGGGACACTGCTACAGCCATTGGCATTGGTAACTACGCAGGTAAATGTTCCTGCAGTCGTGATGGTCGTTGTTTGTGTGGTATCTCCATTTGACCATTGATAAGCATTAAATCCTACTGGAGCATTTAAAACAACACTTTCGCCATCGCAAAAATTAGTAGAGCCAGTTGCGAGAACAAGCGGTGGTGTTTCACCATCTATTAAAACCGAAATGGTGTCGGAAGATTCGCTCAGACAGCCATTGCTATTTAAAGTTTGAACAGAATAATTGCCCGCAGCGGATATGGTAATGCTTTGTGAAGTCGCGCCATTTGACCAAAGGTAAGCCAATGCAGGCGGCACGCTCAAAGTCATATCGTCTCCTATACAAAGCGGGTTATTTCCTGCCATGTTAATAACTGGTGCAATTTGTAAAGGAGCTGCTGTAATAACAATTTCCCGTAAAGGAAAAGAACAGCCATTATCATCTGTCACGGTGACATTATACGTCCCAGCATTGCCAACAAATATATCTGCACTTGTCTGACCAGAAGACCAGTTGTATGCAGCATAAATATCGGGCGCAGAAAGTTCCGTGCTATCTCCTGGACATATTGTGTCAGTACCGTTGATATTGATAGAATAATAGGTGTTTTCAATATCAACCAAATTTGTTGCACCGACTGTACCTACATTATTATACCCTGTTTGATTATAATGGACATTATCTGACATCCAGCCTAAGACAGGAAAATCTACTGTTGTTTCATGAATGATGTGGGTGTTGGGCTGCATAGCGGCCACTTCTTCTTGCGCTGCGCGAATGGCATCAAAACCTGCTGGTGGTTCTCCGGTAAATGTTCCAACCAAAACAATATAAAAAGGCAAATGGCAGCCATAAGTTGATCGAAAATTATCAATCATGACAATTAATTCATCACGATAGTCATTTTGAGTAATAAGACTATCATTAACAGCCTTTCCATCCGTTTCGCCCTGTAGCCAGACAATGCCGTCGAAGTCCATTCCTGTTCCTGACCGTGCCTGGTTCATCTTAAAGGAACAAAGTGTATATAGTATGCCGCTTTGTGACCAGCTTATACCAGGAGAACTTGAAAGTGGATGTAAGCCACTACCTGCTCGCGCTGCCTGTACCAAAACAAGCGTGTCTGCGGTCAGGTCGAAGTATTTTTTGCCAAATGCAGGCCAGGGTGATCCGTCGTTTGCAGCCAGAAAACCAGCAGCATTCTGTCCTACGGGATCTTGTAAATGAATCAGTTGATTTAGTCCGGGATTATATTCAAAAGCGGTGAGGGTGTCGACTAGAGGAGAAAGACTCGCATCCCCTTTACCTTGCGCATTACTCTGCCCTGCAACAAGGTACATACGTTGTTGGGCATAGCCGTGCAGACACAGCAATAGCAGTATTGTGATACAGATGGTTCGCATTGGTTTCCTCCAAACTTATAGCTTGCTCGGCATTTGTTCTAAAAACAAACTTCCGACAAAACTTTATGACGACAAAATGGGATGGGGGTACTTGGTTATACGTACACTTTGCTTATATAGTTGTGATTTTAATGCCTAATTAATACTTCAAGATTTGATATTTCTTTACTGAATCACCAACTCTACCCGGCGATTTTTGGCGCGGTCGGCAGGTGAATCATTAGGCGCGACAGGTTGAGTCGAACCGTAACCTGCTGTTTGTAATAATCCAGCATCCACGCCTTTTCTAACCAGAAAATTCTTAACAGCCTCTGCTCTACGTTCAGAAAGTTTTTGATTGGCTTCTGGCGTTCCTACATTATCAGTATGTGCATTGATGATTACACTCCGTGTGCCGCATTTTTGCATAAATTTGGCGAGACGATTTAATACTTTTTTAGACGTAAAATTCAAATTCGCACTGCTCGTTGAGAAATTGATGCCTTCGCTAAATTCATTCCTAAACTCATCAAAATAAGCACAATAATCAAAATCCGTTGTAGTGAGATCATCTCTACCTACGCTGGATACACTGAGTCCCATGCCAGTGGAGGATTTTTCAGGCTTTGGTTTGCTGATGATTAAAGGCGTTGTTGAAGGTTCTTTGGTCGGGTCATATCCTTTACTCAGGCGTTCCATGCCCACAGCATCATAAGGACAACCATTATAAGCGACTTTTCCATAATTTTCAGGACAAGCGTCTTTGCTGTTTTCAATACCATCGCCATCTGCATCAGGACAACCACCCGCAGTAAACAAACCTTTTTCATTCGGGCATTTATCGAGTTCATCAGGTATATTGTCTCCATCGCTATCTGTTGCTGTAGGTTCAGAACCACCTGTAGGGCAACCGTTATTGTCTTCTGGTCCGAAGCTGTCGGGGCAGTTATCATCTATATCTGAAAGTCCGTCATTATCTTTATCGAGGCAGCCACCGAGGTTGGCATAGCCTTTTGTGTTTGGACATTTATCAACACTGTCCAGTACACCATCATTATCCGCATCTGGGCAACCTCCTGTAAGCGGATCGCCTTTGATTTTCGGGCAACGATCGGTCAGGTCGGGTACACCATCGCCATCTTTGTCTTTTATTTTTGCTTTGCGCAATTTGAGGTCTTTACCAGCAGTTCCGAGATTGATGTTCAGTCCGATAGAATGGTGCAGGTAAGTTTCGGAACCCGACAGGCCCATTTTATACATAGACTCAACGGTGAGATAAGCTGAAGGATTCAGGCGAATACCTAAGCCTGCTCCTAGCGGGACAAAAACACCAGTACTATCGCCACCTGCATACCAGTTGGCTCCTGCGCCAGCCTTGAGGTAAGGCGCAATAAAAGCTTTTTTGCCAAGGAGGTATCCATTATACAGTTTATACCTTAAAAAGAAATCAGCATCATAAAAATTATCCCGCCAAAGCTGATTATTTGCATTATTGGGTTCACCAGATGGATGACGAAGAATCGCTAATGTTCCATCCAGCCCCATATCAAAAGAACGATTCAGGTAGCGGGAAATGGAAAAACGAACTCCTGGCTCGTACTCTGTAAGCTCCGTGAGTGCTTTATTGTCTAGGGCATAAAAACTGATGCCACTGGGATAAACACCAAGTCCCCATCTGGCGTGTTCCGTTTGTGCTTGAACACTTAATGCGCTAAAAAAGAGGATGGTGAAAAGGAAAGTATTTCTCATGATTCCGTATAATTTTACAGGATAAAGATACGTAATTATGACAATTCATACAGCGACTTATAAATTATTTTGAACATGTGCTGAATTTTGGACTTTGGACAAAAAGGGAATTAGGGTATTGGGAAATTAGGTTTTAAAATACAAAGTGTTGATTATTAGGCGTTTATTTTTTATTAAATAAAAAAATAATGTACTTTATTTGTTTTTGTTAAAGACTAATAATCAGAACTTTGTCGAATATCCCAATTTCCTAATACCCCATTGTCCAAAGTCCAGGCTGAATACAAAATAATTCGTGCCTTTAGTAATGGTAAAAAAATAAGTTCCTCATTTCAGGTGAATTAATTTTTTGTTAGACGAGGCGCGAATGAAGCGCATAGCCAAGCTACGCAATGAATGAGCAACGAAGTATAACGAAAAATTAATCGCATCAAATCGGGAAGTTATTTTTTTACCATTACTTAAACATGCTCTTACAAAAATGAGGGGAGGAGATTAATCTCAATCTCATCTGAACCAATAACAATATCTTGAACTATAAGTCCTACAATACTTCTTTTGTCTTAACTTATGTCCCTAATTTTTCAGGTAGCTACCTCCAATCACAAAATATTACTAATTTCAAACAAAATTTTTCTTGCGAATGAGTTACATTTCGTAAATTATGAGAAAACAAACTCACATGCTGATAAAGATATTCGGTGTAAAATATTAACTGATGACAAGCAGACTTAAACTAATTTGCTTAATATATTTTTTATTTTCCTGCTTTATTTCGTGCAAAGATGAAGGGAAAACACGCTACCTTATTGGCTTTTCTCAGTGTACTGGTGGAGATAAGTGGCGGCAAACTATGCACGAAGAAATGAGACGCGAGTTATCATTTCATCCTGATGTCGAGTTGCTTATAAAAGATGCACAAGGTGATAATAAAACTCAAAAAAAGCACATTCAGGAATTTATAGCGGCAGGTGTAGATGTTCTTATTGTTTCACCCAATGAAGCCAAACCAGTCACACCAGAAGTCAATGATGCATTTAACAGAGGGATTCCTGTAATTATTGTAGATAGACGAACAGACTCAAAGTCTTACACTACCTACATTGGGGCAGATAATTTTGAAATTGGTAAAGCTGCCGGTGAATATATTGCCAAATTGCTGAAGGGCAAAGGTAAGGTAATCGAAGTTTGGGGACTGAGAGGTTCTACTCCTGCCCAAAATCGCCATGCAGGATTTAAAAATATTATGAATAAGTATCCTGACATTGAGGTCATTGCAGAAGTAGAGGGTGAATGGGAAATAGAAACAGCAAAGTCAGGTTTGCTAAAAGTATTAAAACAACATACCGATACCGACCTTGTGTATGCACATAACGATATGATGGCATTAGCCGCTTATCAAGTGGCTGAAAATATGCCCTCCGTAAATTCAAATCTTAAGTTCATTGGAGTAGATGCCCTGCCTGGTCCAAATGGAGGTATTCAGTTTGTTGCCGACAACATGGTGGATGCAACGTTTTTATATCCAACAGGAGGCGAAGAAGCCATCAGAACTGCTATTAATATACTAGAGGGCAAAGTGGTAGACAAAGAAGACATGTTAGAAACAATTGTAATAGATTCCAGTAATGTACGTGTCATGCAATTGCAAACCAGCAAGATTATTAACCAACAAAAGAGTATTCAACGCCAACAAGCCATGCTTGATGAACAAACCCGCCTGTATCGCATACAGCGTTTTGTATTGTGGGGAATTTTAGCTGTTTTGGTTGGAATTGTATTTTTGGGCACCTATATACTCTCCCGTTTGAGAACCAAATATGAGGCTGAAATACGAAAAAAAGAAACGGTTGAAAATTATAATTATTCCGTCAAAGAAAAGAAGCAATACAATAATGCCGCAGAGACGCCCAAAGTTGTACAAGAAAATCCAGATAATATATTTTTGAAAAAACTGAATGACATTATTCATGAAAATTTATCTGACTCTACGCTCAATGTAGCCATGATATGCAAAGCTTTAGGAATGTCCAGAATACAAGTTTATCGCAAAGTAAAATCACTTCTGGATTGCGGTGTCAATGATTATATCAAAACTGTGAGACTGGATAAAGCCAAAACTTTATTATCGGAAAAAAATAATTTATCCATTTCTGAAATTGCTTATCAGACCGGCTTCTCCTCTCCTGCTTATTTTTCTACTACTTTTAAAGCCAAATACAAAATTTCTCCTTCGGAAGTCCAAAACAAGGCTTAATCTCATCTATTTTTTGATACAAAATCAAAAAACATTGATACAAGATCAAAAATCATGCACTCTATTTCTTTAAGTTCAGAATAAAATTTCCCTTTGTTGCCTTTTGACAAAACATATTGACATAAAATCAAAAACATTTGAAACATATGTGAACGCCGCAGTGACTTTGTCTGAATACCTTTGTGTATAGTTTTATAATCAACAAAACACATTATGACAGAGAATAGTGGAGGTAAATTAGGGTACTGGGCAACAACTGTTGCAGTAGCTGGTTTTTTATTTGGTTTTGATACAGTGGTCATTTCTGGTGCCAATTTGCCCATAAAAGAACTCTGGAATACTACGCCGTTTTTTCACGGGACTTTCATTATGTCTATGGCATTGTGGGGAACAGTGATTGGAGCCTTACTGGGTGGAATTCCAACTGATGGAATTGGTCGAAAGAAAACTTTATTCTGGATCGGTGTACTCTTTCTGATTTCTGCATTAGGTTCTGCACTCGCTCCTGACCCTTACTCTTTTTCGTTTTTCCGTTTTATTGGTGGATTAGGTGTAGGAGCATCCTCCATCGCAGCACCGGCATATATTTCAGAAATTGCTCCGGCTACGAAGCGCGGAAGAATGGTGGCTTTGTATCAGTTTATGATCGTATTTGGTATTTTTATCGCCTTTTTCTCCAATTATTTGCTGAAAGGTTTGGGTGGAGTTGATGATTGGCGTTGGATGCTCGGTATAGAAGCTATACCTGCGTTTATTTACTGTATAATGGTGTTAAGAGTTCCCAATAGCCCTCGTTGGCTGGTTGTCAAAAAAGGAGACGATGCAGGTGCTTTGTCGGTATTAGAAGGTTTATATTCAAAAGGAGAAGCACAGTCCGTATTGACTGATATTAAGGCAGATAAACAGATAGCAAGCACTAAGCATAGGGGCTTATTTTCTGGCAAATATTCTATTCCACTCACTTTGGCTTTTATCCTTGCCTTTTTCAACCAACTCTCAGGTATCAATTTCATCCTATATTATGCCCCTCAAATACTTGAGCAGGCAGGTTTAGCAGCTAAAGAATCACTGCTCAACTCCATCTCTATCGGTGGTGTAAACCTTGTATTCACAATGCTGGGTATGTATTTAATCGACCGTGTGGGGCGCAAACAACTGATGCTTATTGGTTCTATTGCATACATTATCGGGCTGCTTGGTGTCGCTTATGCCTTCAATACCAGCGCTTCTTCAATGTTCCTGCTGGTATTTCTGTTGATCTTCATTGCAGGACACGCTGTAGGACAAGGCGCAGTTATATGGGTATTCATCTCAGAAATATTTCCCAATAGGGTGCGTGCTTTTGGCCAGGCATGGGGCTCTGGTACACATTGGGTATTTGCAGCACTCATTACTCTTTTAGGGGCAGTGGTATTAGAAGCATTTTCGGGTAGAGAATGGATGGTCTTCGCCTTTTTTGCAGGTATGATGGTGCTACAATTACTATGGGTGATTTTCTATATGCCTGAAACGAAAGGTAAGTCATTAGAACAATTAGAGAGAGAATTAGTCCGGTCAGATAAAGTGGTAACTAAAGTATGAAATCCAATAAAAAAATAGTCTGTGGTGCCCTAGTGGCTGCATACAGCGGAGCCCCCACATTACCGAAAAAATGGTAATCACATTAATGGATAAATATATTCCTTTGACCAAATAATCAAATCCAATGAATAGAATACTAACAATTGTAATTTTATGTCTTTCCTCGTTTACAGTGCTTGCCCAAAAAACAGTATCCGGTATAGTAAATGATACCGATGGTAATCCGATAATTGGCGTTACAGTAGTTGAGAAAGGTACGACTAATGGCACCTCGACGGATATTAGTGGTAAATATAATCTGAAAGTTGGTGAGGGGGCAGTACTGGTCTTCGATTTCATAGGTATGGAAACTTTGGAAATACAGGTAAGAGAAGCTAGTACCTATAGCCCAGTACTTGCTGAATCGGTACAATTGCTGGAAGAAACTGTTGTTGTGGGTTATACAACTAAAAAACGCAGAGACCTTACTGGAGCAGTAACAGTTATAACGGTGGAAGATGTACAGAAATCCCCATATTCAAATGTCGTTCAGGCACTACAAAGCAGAGTGTCCGGTGTTATCGGAACACAAGATGGACAACCGGGTTCTGGACGTAATCAACTTCGCATACGTGGAATCACTACACTCAACGAGAATGCACCACTTTACGTTATTGATGGAGTAGCTTCAGTAGAACCTCCGACAAATATCAACACGAATGACATCGAGTCTATACAGGTATTAAAAGACGCTGCTTCTGCTTCTATATACGGTTCGCGGTCGGCAGGCGGGGTGATTATTATTACCACTAAAAAAGGTAAAAAAGACCAGCTCAATGTAGAAGCTGGCGTACTCACCGGAGTACAGACTTTAGCCAATAAAATAGACCTGTTGGATGCTAGCCAATGGGGAGAAGTTTACTGGACAGCCTCACAAAATGCCGGTATCACCCCCAACCATCCACTATACGGTTCCGGCACAGTGCCGGTCATCAACCCCGATCCTTTTCTGATTCCTAATCAAAGACAAATCTATCAATTGACAGAAGCCGGTACAAACTGGTACGATGAAGTATATCACAATGCTTTCCAGCAACAATATTACCTCAATTTATCCAATGGAAATGACAGAGGACGCGTTGCATTTGGAGCTTCTTATTATGATCAGGACGGACTTATCAAACGGACCAATTATGAGCGTATTACAGGGCGCCTGAATTCCAGTTATAAGGTACTGGACTGGATTGAAATTGGGGAGAACCTTTCAGTAGGATATTCCAATTCAGTGAATATTGGTACACAACAGGGACAGGATGGTATTCCCTTGGACGTCATCCGCCAACATCCCATACATCCGGTTTATGATTTCCTGGGGGCTTATGCAGGCAGGATAGAAGGTATGCCCGATGTTAGAAATATGGTAAGTGTATTGGATAAGAACCAGAATAATACATCACATAGTTACCGCATATTTGGAAACGGTTATGCACAGGCTAATTTGTTGGACGCAATAGGTAGCTTAAGTGAAAAACATGATTTGATTGCCAAGTCTAGCTTTGCAATAGATTACTCAGACTTTTTGAACAAACGTTTTGATGCTAAATTCTCTGAAGGCGATTACGATGTACAAAATAATACCCTATCCAGAGCTTATGGGCGCGGACTGACGAAGACCTTCACCAATACATTGGAATATGGATTGAATCTCAAGCAACAAAGTGTAAAGATGATTGGAGGAATGGAGACCGTTCGTTATGATTTTGAAGATATTGGTGGTAGCCGCACAGGATTTGATATTGAATCTAATGATTTTGTGGTTTTGTCTGCCGGTTCAGGTGAACAAACCAATTTCGGCAGTGGAACTAGCTATGGTCTATTGTCCTACTTTAGTCAGGTAGACTATTCTTTCATGGATAGATATTTAGTCTCCGGAGTATTGAGATACGATCGTACTTCTCGTTTCAGTGATGGTGGGATTTTTCCTGCCGTATCAGTAGGATGGAGAATCAGTGATGAGCCCTTTATGACTAGCCTTACAGAAAATGATATGCTCTCAGATCTAAAATTACGTGCAAGCTATGGCGAACAAGGCAACCAAAATACCGGCAATTTTGCCACCATTTCTACTTTCGGACCCGATGTAAATCATGCTGACTATGACATTGAAGGTACCAACAATGATGTGAGTCAGGGAATCATCGTTACTAATCGTGGCAATCCTAACCTTCGCTGGGAAACTACCAAACAGACCAATGTGGGGTTTGACGCTGCTTTGTTAGATTATAAATTGACATTATCAGCAGACTTTTATATCAAAAACACTGAAGACATTCTACTACCTGCACCACAATTGGCGGCGGTCGGAGAAGGTGGTTTTCCTGTGGTTAATTCTGCCACTGTCCGGAATACTGGTGTAGATGTGGAACTAGGATATAAACATTATTTCTCGGCTCTAGGGCTTCGCTTGAACGGAGAATTTATTTTCAATCATTTTACCAATAAAGTTGTCAATCTGGGGAATAATATTGGGCAAGAAGGCAACGACGGTGAGCTGTATATAGACGGAGGTGACGGACCTACCCGCATTGCAATAGGCTATCCAATAGGCACCTTTTATGGTCATGAAGCTGACGGACTCTTTAATAGTGCTGCCGAAGTAGATGCACATGCTGAACAGGAAGGCGCAGCTCCCGGACGTATTCGTTATTCAGACCTGAATGGTGATGGTATCATAGGACCTGAAGATCGGACCTATATCGGAAATCCCTACCCGGATTTTACTTTGGGATTAAATCTTGGGGCAGAGTATAAGAACATTACATTATCTACTTTCCTGGCTGCTTCCATTGGACAGGATGTGTATAATGAAATCAAATTATACACTGATTTTACGCAGTTTGGTAATTTTAACAGCAGCACAGCCATTCTGGATGCCTGGAGTCCTGAAAATACAAGTGCGACTATACCTGCACCGACCTTAGAAAATGATAATAATGAAAATAGACCTTCCAGTTATTACGTCGAGAAGGCTTCTTTTCTGAAGATGAGAACTTTGAAACTCGGCTATAATGTACCTAAAAAGTGGACAGGCGGACTTGGTGTCAACATTTATGGTCAGATTGAAAATGCCTTTGTATGGTCTGGCTATTCAGGTATTGACCCAGAGGTAACTTATGCCGGAAATAGTAATTTTCCGGGTATCGACAGAGGTGTTTATCCTTTGCCACGTACTTATTTGTTGGGCTTGACTCTTAATTTCAACCGTTGATTAATACAACATTTCAATTATGAAAGTAAAAATATTCATTGCACTTTTTGCTATACTGGCTTTACAAAGCTGTGAAAAAGTACTGGACGTAGCCCCGCAGGGAGCCGTTGCCGAAGGCACACTAAATGCTGATTTTGTGGATAAGCTGGTCACTGCTGCCTATTCCGGGCTGGCTGCTCACTTTTTTGGAAATGATGAATCCTTTGCTGGTCCATCTACCAACTGGATTATGGATGTACGGGCTGATGATTCCTATAAAGGCGGCGGCAGTATTGCCGACCGTTCGGATATTCATCAGTTGGAAACAGCTACTTTTGACCCTACGAATTATGCCGTATTCCAGAAATGGCGGAACAATATGTTTGGTATCGAACGTTGCAACCTGGCGATTAGAGAAATTCTTGCTTTGGAGGATGCTACTTATCCTAAAGTAGTCAGAATCGCTGAAATGCAATTACTACGAGGCGTTTTTCATATGGATTTGAAAAGAAATTTCAATCAGATCCCCTATCTGACTGAAAACAGCGAACCTACTACGACCAGCAATATAGAATTTAGTTCTGAAGAATTATGGACGAAAATAGAAGCAGATTTTCAGGCAGCTTTTGATGCCTTACCGACTAGTCAAACTGAGACTGGACGCGTCAATAAATATGTAGCAGCAGCATTTTTGTGTAAAGTACAAATAGAAACCCAGCAATGGCAAAAAGCCATTGCTAGTGCCGATTTTGTCATTGCTGGTCCTTATGCTCTTTTACCTGAATTTGAAGACCTCGCTACACTGGAATTTGAAAGTGGTTCTGAATCTGTCTTCACCGTACAGTATTCTACTGCAAATATTTTTGCCAATCACAACTGGAGCAATCTGCTCAACAGCACAGCGGGACCTGGAATAGATGCGGGCGCTTATGCCAGTGGAGATGATTTTTATCATGGCAGCCAAAACCTGATCAATACTTTCCGAACAAGTCCCGACGGACTGCCACTATTCAATACTTTTAACGATACAGATGTAGAAACCGGCAGTTACTCAGGCACTTTAGACCCGCGTGTAGATTTTACTTTTGGACGAATCGGAATTCCTTGGAAAGGCACCGCAGTCTATGATGCTTCCTGGATACGTAGTACGGATTATTATCCTGGATTTTCATCGAAAAAACATGTTGTCGCACCAGATGACCCGAATGTCCACAACTCTTGGCCCTGGGCAGCTTCAGGTTTGAATTTCAACTTGATCCGCTATGCAGAAGTATTATTGTGGAAGGCGGAAGCACTAATAGAATCCGGCGATCCCGGTCTTGCCCGTGATCTTATAAACCAAGTCCGCGACCGTGCTAAAAACAGCACTTACGTCAAACAATTGGGAACTAATTTTGATGCGGCTAATTATCTCATCAATCCATACCCGGCTGATAACTGGGATGTGGTATATGCCCGTCAGGCACTACGTTTTGAGCGCAGACTCGAATTGGCGATGGAAGGACACCGCATGTACGATCTCGTTCGCTGGGGCATTGCACCTCAGGTGATGAACGAATACTTTACGACAGAAGCATTAAAAAAAGAATATTATTCCGGTTCGAACTTCGTGACAAACAAACACGAGTATCTGCCTATCCCTCAAGGTGAAATTGACCTTGCACCAGATTTGTATAGACAAAACGATGGGTATTAGATGATCGTAAAAAAAAATATGCTATAAATCAACATAATTTAATAAACAAAAAATAATAACAATTATGAAAAAACTATTTTGGATAAGCTTACTCGCTCTGACAAGTTTAGCGCTCACAGTTTCTTCTTGTAAAAAGGATGATGAAACAGGTGGAGGTAATGACGATAGAGTCGAAATCACAGCATTTACGATTTCTGCACCAGTAGTCGGTGTAGGTGTTATCGACCAAACAGCCAAGACGATCAAAGTAGATGTACCCTTCGGCACCGATCTTTCTAATATGACTGGATCAATTACTGCATCAACAGGTGCTACTGTTACGCCTAATATTAGTGCCGGTGTAGACTTTAGTGGAGGTCCTGTGGATTTTACCGTGACTAATGGCGGTGCTTCCAGCACCTATGAAGTGACGGTAGTACCAGGCGATGATCCTATGCGGATTGCATTAGTAGGTGATGGTGCTGATGTCAATGGTTTATACGACGAAATTTCGGAAGCTTACAACTGGGCTTTGAGCAAATATGGAGAACAGGCACGCTATTTTGATCTCAACACACTTAGTGCAGGTGACTTAGACCTGGCGGAAGTGGTCTGGTTTCATTATGCGGATACCCTGGTAGGCAAAGCACTTCCTGCTTCTGCAACTACTGCATCCAATGTTATTAGTAATTTTTATCAAGGTGGAGGAGATCTTTTACTCACGACCTTCGCAAATCAGTATCTGGTTGATCTAGGACGTTTGACTGCTGATTGGGGACCTACTGATGGCGGTGACGGTACAGCCATGTTTAGTAATCCTGACAACTGGGGCGTGGGCTATCAGTACAACAATCTTTACGATGGTGGTAATAATGCCACTCATCCTATTTATGACGGAATTACGACAAGTTCCGTAACTTTTGACGGAAATACTTATGATGTAATGATGCTAATTGACGCAGGTTCAAGGCGTGATGCAGGCAATTTCTGGTTTGCTAACAATATAGAAGCTATCAAAAATAGCAATTTTGATGTAAATGGCGATGGTCTCATCGGTGATTATGATGCTGATGGTGACGGTGTAAATGATAGCCATGACTTGGATACTAATGGAGATGGCGTATTCAATAATGATGATGATGTTCTGGCGCTAAAAAATTATTTTGAAACAAATACCAATTCCGTAGTGCGTGGTTCTTTTGAATGGGATCCTGTATTTGGTGGAGTTGAATTTTTCACAGTAGTTGAGTTCAATCCTGATGGTAATTTCCAAGGTCGAGCTATCAGTGTTTCTGCGGGTGCCTACGAATGGCATGACGATGATGGTATGGGTAACACCTTCAGAAGCAATCAGGAGAAGTTTACAGAAAATATTTTTAGTTACTTTGGAGTTCAGTAAAACTGTTCTAAGATCATACGTTTTATAGATATTTTATGTGGGGGCATCCTGTTTTTACAGGATGCCTTTATTACTTATCCTTATGATGAATTATTCCTTCTTTTACCAAAGAATATACTTTATAATTGTCTTCATAACCTGGCTAAATATAGTATCAGCACAACCTGTTTTACAATTCCACTTTGATGGACAAACAGGAGATGAAACCACATTAGAATCGGTTAACAATCAGGAGTTTGATATTATTAATCATTTCGACAACCCAGAAAGAATAGCCGGAGTCATGGGAAATGCACTACGCTTTGATGGCTTTTCTACCTGGATATACGAGCCTTCCTACAACTTACAAGGACTTACAGACAAGATGAGCATTGAAGTCTGGTATACCACAGAGGCTTTTACTGCCGAGCATGCAGGATTAATACAGTATAGAGGGGCTTTTGATGGTTTCTCGCTGGAAGTAAGTTCTTTCGGAGAGATCTTCTTCTCTTTTCGGGCAGATAATACTAATTTTACTGTCGCTTCAGGAAGTGCTAAGGTTGAAAAGTATGCATGGAATCATATTGCAATTACAGTTGATTTGACTGCTAATAAGGCTAAAATTTATTTAAATGGTACAGAAGCGAGTTCACTGACCTTGCCTAATTTAAATTCACTTACCCTTACATCATCTCCACTGTATATCGGTAGAAGAAGTGAAAACCTTAATTTTGACGGCTTTCCACTAGTGGTTTCCAATGGTGCAATAGACGAATTGACCATTTATCAGGATGTACTCTCCGCCAGTCAAATACAGACAAATTATAGTGCTTTCAGCAATTTGTCTCCCGATTTGACTATTGACTCCGAAATCAGACATGGTGACGATTATCTACGCCCAAAATATCATCCCATGCCCAATACAGCATGGACAAATGAACCCTATGGGTTAACTTATTATGATGGAAAATACCATCTCTTTTTCCAGAAAAACCCCAATGGCCCTTATCTCTATTTTATGCATTGGGGACATCTAAGTAGTCCCGACCTGGTCAATTGGACAGAAGAAAAAATCGTATTGGCACCCTCCGAAAGCTATGACAATTTTGGTGTATGGTCGGGTACAACTATTAAAGATGACAATGGTGTTCCTGTCATCTTCTATACAGGTGTTGACGGTTTTAAAGCCACTATCGCCTCTGCTTCTACAACAGATAATGACCTGATTAATTGGGAAAAATGGTTGAATAACCCCCAATTACAGCAACCACCAGCTATTCCCAACCTCGACTTCCGCGACCCTTACATTTGGCAGGAAGGCAATATGTGGTATATGATCGTAGGCTCTGGCTTAGCCAGCAGTGGTGGTGGGATTCTTTTCACTTATCGCTCGCCGGATTTAGACGCCTGGTTCAATATCCCAGCGATTTTTCAGAATCCCGATGTCAGTCAAACCGGTATTTTCTGGGAAATGCCTTATTGCTTTCCTTTTGATGGTGGCAATTACTTGCTGGGGATCGGGCCAGTACCCAATGCGGGTATTCCGGCAGAAGCTTATTATTACATTGGTGATTTTGTAAATGAAGAATTCATTCCGCATATCAATGAACCCAAAACCATTGAATTGATGGGCAGGAATTTCCTGGCACCTGCCTGGGGCATTGATGAATATAATGAACATGCCTATATTGGCATTATACCTGAAGACCGGTCAATCAGTGATCAGGTGGCTGCGGGCTGGCGACAGGTGTTTAGCCTTCCCCGGCAGGCACGTATATTAAATGATGAACAAAATTTAGGACATATCCCACACCCCAATCTGTGCCGTTTAAGAAGTCAAAATAGTAATATTCAAAATCTGACCCTGACGCCAGGTATGATGGATAATCTGTCCGGAATTGAAGGTAATCAGATTGAATTATTATACAAGATAAAAGTAGAGCCCAATACCAATTTCTTTCTTGATGTATACAAAAATGATACAGGAACAGAATATACCCGGATTGGTTTTTTGATTGCTCAGAACCAGATTTCCCTGGATCGCCGGTTTTCCTCACCCTATAATACATTGGAAGACAACCGCTTTGCAGATTTTAATTTTAATATAAATGATACCCTTACGGTAAATATATTTTTAGATCACAGTATTGTTGAAGTTTTTGTCAATCAACTAGTAGTGTTTTCTGCAAGAGTATATCCCGCACAAGCCAGTCAAAACGTGGATATGTTTGTGGCTCAGGGGCAAGCAGAATTAGTGCAGTTAGATTTCTGGGAAATGAAAAGTATTGGCGATCCAACTATCAACAATGATGTTTGTATCCCAATAAATCTACCAGATACTCTTGTAGATGTTTCAGAAGTTTATAATCCACTTCATCAATTAAAAGTTCATCCAAATCCTGCCCAGGATTGGCTGTATCTCCAAAATTTACCAGAAGCAGGAAAACTTAGTTACGAAATTATAAATGTAAAAGGACAAATTATAAATACTGGTAAATTAGGGAGTCATTCAGAAAAGATTAAGATTAAAAATTTGCCGAAAGGCACTTATATTCTGAATGTCACGCAAGAGCAAAACAACAAATCATTCAAATTTATAAAACCATTATGAGATTCCTAAGCTGTATTTTACTGTTTATCTGTGTCATCCTGCCTTCGTGTAAAACAGAAAATAAGACTATTAAATCGGATTATTACACAGAGCCACATCGTCCGCAATTTCACTTTTCACCAGCCGAACAATGGATGAATGACCCCAATGGTATGGTCTATTATGACGGAGAATACCATTTATTTTATCAATATTATCCAGAGGATATTGTTTGGGGGCCGATGCATTGGGGACATGCTGTGAGTAAAGATTTGGTGTATTGGGAACATCTACCTATCGCCTTATATCCCGATTCGCTGGGTTACATTTTCTCAGGTAGTGCAGTGATTGACTGGAAGAACACTAGTGGATTAGGCAAAGACGGAAAGCCGCCCATGATCGCTATTTTTTCTTATCACAATATGGAGGGAGAACAGTCGGGCAGAGATGATTTTCAATCACAAGGCATTGCCTACAGCAATGACCGAGGACGCAGCTGGACTAAGTATAAAGATAACCCTGTTGTACCCAATCCAGGCATCCGGGATTTCCGTGATCCCAAAGTAATCTGGCACGAAGACAGCAAGCGATGGATTATGGTATTTGCTGCGTACGATCATGTCAAATTCTATGGTTCACCTAATTTGATTGTTTGGGAACATCTGAGCGATTTTGGTAAGGATGAAGGAAGTCATGGAGGCGTATGGGAATGTCCTGATCTGTTCCCTTTAACAGATAAAACAACCGGTGAAACACGCTGGATACTGATTCAAAGTATGGGAGGCGGGAATCCAAACGGTGGCTCAGGTACGCAGTACTTTATTGGTGAATTTGATGGCAAAAGCTATAAGGTCAGCCCAGACATGAAAGCCACTTATGCCGAAAAAGCCGCTTATGTACCCAAAGGTGAAGTCTTTGCTGATTTTGAAAAGGGCTATGGGAATTGGAAAGCAGAGGGAACAGCTTTTGGTACTCGGCCGGCAAAAGGAAAAATTGCCAACCAAAATCTAGTCTCCGGATTTACAGGAGCTACTCATTATGCTCCACGTGACAGCCGGGAGAATATGATGAAATTGCACCTGTTTTTTGATGTCAGTTCTGCCGAGTTATTTGCTGATGATGGATTAACCTTGATTACGGACATCTTTTTCCCCAATGAGGATTTTAGTACGATGAATATTTATGCCAATGGAGGTCAGCTACATATGATGGATAGTCAATTATATGAGTTGAAACGTGCCTGGTAGGATGTTGCCTTACGACTACACCCTAATTTAGTAGACATCACTAAGGGCTTGCGCAAAAATAAAGGCTACAAATTTAGGGTAGGATTTTTGGTTTCAGACAAGGCATGAAATGTAGATTTTATCGGGATAAATGATTCATTTCATAACGCAGTATGAAAGCAAAAAGACACCATTAAATGAAGCG
>CALFBH010000060.1 GCA_937951615.1 uncultured Saprospiraceae bacterium
GCTAAGTGTCCAAATTTTTTAACAAAAATGTTATTTCGTTTTTTGTTAAAATTCACCTCGTTTTCAGAATTTAATTTTGCAATTACTTTCTGAACGACCGTTGAAAAAAGAGAAAGTATTAAAATAAAAATATAAGACATCGTTTATTCGATTTTTGTCTCATTTTTATCCATTTTTGCTCATTTTTTAACATAATTTTAACACTTTAAAATTTGTGAAAAAGAACTTAACAGCCCTGCCTCCAAAGGGGGATAATTCAGCAGTTTAAAACAAGATAATTTGGAACGATGAATTATTTTTCCTTTTTTGCTGTTATTCATTGGGTTTGGGATACTGGGGAATTCGGAAATATCCCAATACCATTCTCATAACAATTATCAATAATGAAGCTTACAATTTCTGGTTATTCAACTGCACTTTTCTCTACCTGGTATTTCGTTCACGAGTTCGGACTGCTGTTTGATGCAGGCGATGGCGTCGTATCACATCTGTTGCAAAAGTCGAGAAAAATCAAGCACATCTTTATTTCGCACCCCGACCGTGACCACCTGACAGGTTTGTTGCAACTCAACCAACTCAATGCTTACGAGAATCCTCCAACTATATATTATCCAAAAGACAGTGGTTCTTTTCCTGCTTTAGAACAGTTTTCCAAACGATTTGACCCGCATGTCGCTGGCAGCAGATGGATTGGTATTGATGACGGTCAGGAAATCGAAATTAAGCCAGGTTATATTGTTAAAGCCATCAAAAATGGTCATTTACCACAGCCGAATGGCGTGATAAAAAGCCTGAGTTTTCAATTGATTCACGTCAAGCGCAAATTAAAACCTGAGTATCTAAATCTTCCAGGCAAAGAAATTCAACAACTCCGCGAGACACAGGGCATAGCCGCTATTACTTATGAAGTTCGGGAAAAGATCCTCAGTTATTCGGGCGACACGCCAGTAGAAGATCACGAGCGTTGGAAAGATGCGGGAACACTAATTCACGAAGCCACATTTCTGGATAAAGGAGAAAATTCAGGCTACGAAATTCGGGAAAACAAACACAGTTCACTGGGCGAAGTGATGGAAATGGTGGCTGCATCTGATGTAGAACGACTCATTCTTGGACATTTTTCTTCTCGTTATTCCAATGCCGAAATTGATGCTAAAATACATGAACTCAGCCAGCAATATGGCGTAAACATTCCAATTTACCGTGTTTTACCTGGTGATTTTTTGCGAGACATTTTAACAACAGGGCATTTAGCGAAATAATATCCTGCCCAAATAGCTCCTTCACTTTTTATATTCAGCACAAACACATTTTCACAGGAAATTATTCTGAAATATTTTGCTTTATGCGAGATATATTTCATAACTTCACATCTAATATCAAATTATATTTATTAGAATAAGTCTTTGGACATAATCCTAATAAATCCTAAATATTCTTCCCAATATCAAATCGTATGTGCATCAGCCTTGCCTGACTGCACTTACTCTATATTTCAACCTAACATTTTTATCATTCAACGCATTTTTAATGCCTTTATATTTAATATATGAAGGTAGAAAAAGGCTAATTGGTTTTAAATAAAAAAAATCAACATGAACAAACTAATTCTAACTACTATTTTCTTCTTTTTACTGGCAGCGACTGCTTTTGCTCAAAATGCAGGCATTACCATCGGCGACAGCAATGAAGCTACTGATGGTACTGTTCGTTATAATGCAGCTGGTTTTGAAGGGCTGCATCTTGGGCAATGGTTGCCTTTTACTGGAACAAATACAACCGCAAGCCCTTGGACTATTAGTGGTAGCGACGTTTACTACACCGGAGGTAATGTGGGCATAGGAACTGTACCCACCGAAAATTTCCACCTATTGGGCAATGCTCTTTTTGACGGAACAACGACCGTGAAATATCTAAACCCGGGCTTGGTTACTTCAGATTACAAGTTTCTTCGCTTTGGAACAGATACGGCATTCTATGCTGGTTTTATGTGGAATAATAGCTCGCCTACTTTTGGCAATGGAGACGATTTCACCATTTTCACTTATGGCAATAGGGATATTGTTTTCAACCCCGGCAATGGAAACTCTTTATTTATGACCGGCAATGTCGGTATAGGAACTATGACACCCACATCCAAACTTGATGTCAATGGAGATGTTGCTACAGGTGCAATATTCACTAGTGAAGGCAGGCTGGAACTAGGTGATAACGGAACAGGTGACAGAATTTCATACATTGATTTTCACTCCAATGATGTGGAACCTGATTATACGACCAGGATGGTCAGATGGCCTGGAGAAGGTGGTAATTTTTTAATCCGCAATAGAGGGAATAGTAATTTTTTAATCACCAACCAAGGTACTGGTCATCTGGCTTTCAGTACTGCCGACACCGAACGAATGCGTATTCAAAATGATGGAAAAGTTAGAGTCGGCAATATCACAAGTACTCCGGGAGCCTATAATTTATACGTAAAGACTGGTATTCTGACAGAAAGGGTCAAGATAGCAACGATGGGTTCGGCAGACTGGGCAGACTATGTTTTTGCGGAAGATTATAAACTGCTTTCTCTTGATGAGGTTAAAGCCTTTGTCCAAACCAATAAACACCTTCCCAATGTGCCTTCTGCACAGGATATAGAAAAGAATGGCTACGAACTCCAGCAGATGGATGCCAAATTATTGGAAAAAATTGAAGAATTATACTTGCTGACTATTCAATTGAATGAAGAGAAAAAAGAGCTTAAAAAAGAGAATGAGCAATTGAAGAAAAATCAGACAGCGATTCTAAACAGATTATCCAAATTAGAAAAACAATGATGATGAAAAAATATCAAAGCTTATTGTTTTGTCTTTTATGTTCATACTACCTGAGCGGTCAATCTACTGACCTGTTTGTATTTTATGAAAATAACGAGCTGATTACACTTGATGTTGAAAAAGGAGTACAACAGACGCTTGGCGCAAATGTATGGCCCAAAGAAGAGCAACTGCTCAAAACAGATAACATTGTTTACAAAGATGCCGACTTGGGTTTAGACTTTGAGTTTGAACAGCAATTTGTCAGTGGGCTTCAGTCGCCTTACGATTCCAATGTTTGGCTGTATGCAGCAGGACCGCTATTCGGCACGACTACTCAATTATTCCAATACAATACAGTTAGTCAAAAAACCGACTTAATTTTGAATGCAGGCGAAGGTCCGGAATCCGAATGGGTGTTCATTCCAATTGCCTACGGAGCTAATCCCAATACCATCTATCTCGAAGCCATGAATTTTAACACGCAGGAAGAGCATCTTGGTGTATGGGAATTTAACCTAAAAACCCGACAATTCACCCAGCTTGATCTTCAGCAGAATTACATGATAACGCCTTTGATTGCTCCTGATAGAACGCAACTGTATTACACAGCTTCTACCAACAAAGAAAGGGATGTTATTCATGGATTAGCTGACCTGGTTATTGCCTATGACCTGAATACCGAAGCGGAAACAATTTTGTATAATTCAGATGAAAATCAAGTCCGTTTATTGGGTTTCCATACGACGGGCGACAAGCTGGAAACGACAACATTGAGTCTTCATTATAAAAATTTGGCTAAACAGTTTCTTGTTCCCTACTATCTGCCTTTTGAGCTGAATTCAAATTGGTGTGTCACCAGAGATGGTACGCCACGACCACCTGCCTCGAGCTTAAATAATGGTGGGATTTGTTTTTACAGTTTTAATCAGCACACCTATGAGGCACTTGATTTCAGTAATCTGAATGTATCGGGCGGATATTATCAGGAAGACATCAAGGCAGTGGCATCTGGCACAGTAGTTTATGCACAGGACAGCGGCTGTGCTTGCAATTATGGCAACTTAGTTAAAATTTTGCACGACGATGGCAATTATAGTTATTATGCTCATCTCACCACCATTGCGGTATCCGTTGGCGATTGTGTCGGGCAAGGTGAGTTGGTCGGCACAGAAGGTTTAACTGGCGCAGGTTGCGGCAATTGCACTTATGCCGAACACGCACATTTTGAAGTGCGAACTTCTACAGCATCGGGTACACAAATATGGGTTCCTTTTGCGGAATATGGCGAAACACCGCGCCAAAGTGACTATGTGACTTCTGGCAATGTGGAAGCATCCTGTTGTGCAAGCACTTTAAATATCACTGGAACTATACCTGCGGGTACGCAACAAGCTGGTACTTCCATTACTTCCACGGGGGTGTTAAACAGTGGCGTATCTGCCAGTTTTGAGTGTTCTTCAATAGACCTGCTTCCCGGTTTTGAGGCAAAAACTGGTTCCGTCTTTGACGGCAAAGATGGCGGTTGTCAATAGACTTTATTATAGAATATTTTAAAAAATGATTATGAAAAATATCTATTTCTTAATGCTCATGCTCCTATTTGCATTTCATGCAAAAGCACAGGACATTTCTTTCAGTTTTTTTGATGCTCAGACAGGAAAAGCTATTCAAGCTGAAAACATCGTACTCCAAAACGACACGAAGACCTATGTTTTTGATAAGAACGAAATCCCCATTGGAAAAGCATGGAATAAAAATATTAATGAAGGATTTTATACTGTTGCTATCACTGCACCTGGATACAAGACGATTATAAACGATCTGAGCTTGGCAAAAAGCGACTTGCACCATCGCTCTTTCTATCTGCGCAATTTAAATCCTCCAGAAAACATTAGTGTAAATTATGTCCGTTCCCTGCATCGACAGGATGGCACAGTCGTCGTTGGCTATATTGTGGATGAAAATGGGCTGGCTGTCGCCAATGCTAATATTGTATCCAATGATGGCGAACAGACGACAAGCAATAAGGAAGGTTATTTCAATATCTTTCTAACGATCACAGACCTCCAAAAGGGCTTTGCTATAAAAACGCTGGATATCACTAAGTCGGGTTTCAAAAAAGACAGCAGGGAAAAAGTCGTGGTCTATCCTTATGGCGATTATATTTATAAAATAATATTGGAAAACGGGACTGGAACAAACACCACTGCTATGTCTGATATTATTGTAGAAAATGGCATCATCATGGGCAGGGCGAAAGACCAGAATCAGCCGTATTTTGAGCCTGTAGAGTCCAAAAACGCCAACAAACAAGCACTCAATTGCAACGACATTCCCAATTCCATCACCGTAGGGTATTCCAATATCAATAATCCGGGAACTTCTTGTGTTACAGGCTGTCCTTCCTGGATAACGGTTGATTTTGAAACTTACGTCAGCGAAAGCCTCGATAATGAATGGCTGAATTTATGGAATCCCTTGAGCGGTATTGAAAATGCTTACAGAGCAGGTGCTGTTGCGATTCGTTCTTTTGCGGGCTGGCGAGCAGTAGTCGCGCCAAGAACATCCAATTATGACATTACCAATAACACCAATGACCAGGCTTATGTCCCTGGCACCACGACCTGGTCTGTCGCTGCACAGATGGCTACAGAAGGAGCGGTCATCAAATCTTCCAGTACTGGAAATTTTATCAGCACAAATTATGCAGCAGAAACAAATAACTGGCCAACAGGCCCTTGCGGGAATGGTTTTGTCCAAAATTCAGTTGGCTCGAATCAATGTATTGCGGATGCCGTTACAGCTGGTTATCCACAATTCGGACATCCCTGGAATATGGGGCAATGGGGTTCGGCAAGATGGGCAAGCGGCTTAGACCTCGCGCAGAATTACAGCAATAATGTGGGCAGCTCGCACGGCTATGGCAGCAAGACCTGGCAATGGATAGTTGATCATTATTATCCTTCACATTCTTTATTTAATTGTGGAACAAGTTGCCCTGCTACCCTCAATATCGCAGGTATTATTTCCGCAGGCGGACAAATTTCCTCCCAAAGCATCATTAGTACAGGTACGCTCAATTCGGGTGTCAATGCAATTTTTGAAAGTCCGTCCATAGAACTCTTGCCTGGCTTTGAAGGCGCATCAGGTTCTGTGCTAGATGCTAAGTATGGGACTTGTCAGTGAGTGGGTGAATGAATGAATGAATGAATGAATGAGAATATGCTTTTGACTTGGCTCCATAAGACATTTTTTATCATTACTTAAAACTTCGTGTTATGAAACGTTTAATTCTAATTACAATTTACACCTCACTTTTTGTTGTCAGCTTATTTGCCCAAAACGAAGGCATCACGATTGGCGACAGCAATGAAACCCTTGATGGAACAATCAGGTATAATAATGCGACTGGTTTTGAGGGGCTCCACCTCGGGAATTGGTTGCCCTTTGCAGGCACAAATACTTCCACAAGTCCCTGGCTGACCAATGGTACTTCTTTATATTATAATGCCGGCAGTGTCGGTATAGGCACAAATACTCCTGCATACAAACTGGACATTAATGGTAACGTAGGTACAGGGGCTATATTTACAAGCATTGGAAGGCTGGAACTCAATGCAAATGGTACTGGCGACAGAAGTTCTTACCTTGATTTTCATGCAACTGATAATGAGCCTGACCATAGTGCAAGAATTGCCAGACTTTTGGGAGAAGACGGCGGTTTGGTCATCACGAATAAAGGTGCTGGTGCTATAAAATTTTACAGCGACATAGCACTCACTACTATGACTATTCTTAGCGATGGGAATGTAGGTGTTGGTACTCAAAACCCCGAAGTCAAATTGCAAGTCACAGGTCTTGAAAATAATGGTACAGTGGCAAGCCTGAAAGTTACTTCAGGAGCACAGAACATGCTAATTGATGGTAATGAAATAGATACTGACGATGCAATTGGACTGTATTTAAATAATAATAATAACAACTCGGTATTACTTGCTAATGGTGGCGGTAAAGTCGGTATAGGTACAAATAGTCCTGCTTACACGTTGGATGTAAATGGTGATATAGGTACAGGGGCAATATTCACTACTGAAGGCAGGGTAGAAATCGGGAAGGATGGAAGCGGTGACAGAAATTCATACATTGATTTTCATGCCAGCGATGCGGAGACTGACTGAACCAGCAGGATTTTCAGAGTTGGGGGCGCAAACGGTAGTTTTACAATCTCCAATAAAGGAACAGGTGATTTCCGTATTGAGAACCAAGGTTTTGGAGATATGACTTTCGAGACTAATAACGTTGATCGAATACATATTGAAAATAATGGGAAAGTAGGTATCGGTACAACTGCTCCAACTGCAAAACTTCACGTCAATGGTGCTTTGCGCTCTAATACCGTTAATATTGACCCAGAGGACAGCACCATAGAAGGTGGAGAAATTATCTTAAGAGGTGCGGGTACAAATAATGATTATCGCATAGACAATTATGATGGTAACCTCAGATTTTTTCAACCTTTTCAGGTGGCTATGACTATAGACGCCAATGCAAACGTTGCCATTGGAAATGTAGATGTTGTTGGTGCTTATAAATTGTATGTAGATGAAGGTATCCTCACAGAACGAGTCAAGATTGCGACTATGGGTACAGCAGAATGGGCGGATTATGTATTTGAGGAAGATTATGACTTGAAATCACTTAACGAAATCAAGCAGTTTGTACAACAAAACAAACACCTGCCCAATATTCCTTCCGCACAGGAAATAGAAAAAAGCGGCTACGAACTTCAGCAAATGGATGCTAAACTACTGGAAAAAATAGAAGAACTATATCTGCTGACGATTCGGCTGAATGAAGAAAAACAACAGATAGAAACGAACAATAAAAAGCTTGAAAACACAGTAGATCAATTAATCAAACGCATTGAGAAACTGGAGGCACAATAGATTTTATTTATTATAAAAAAACTATACGTCATGAAACGTTTAATTCTAAGTACAATTTGTATCCCAATTTTTGTTGTCAGCTTATTTGCCCAAAACGAAGGCATCACTATTGGCGACAGCAATGAAACCCTTGACGGAACAATTAGATACAATAATGCAACTGGTTTTGAGGGGCTGCATCTCGGAAACTGGCTGCCATTCACAGGTACAAATACTGCAAGCCCCTGGACAGTTAGTGGGACTAACATCTATTATGATGGAACTGGCAATGTGGGTATTGGCGGACTTTCAACAGGTTCGAAACTCCATGTGAATGGGCCACTTCTTGTCAATGAACCAGGAAGTTCGACCGGACAGATTGGCATTAGTAGTCCTTTGGGTACACCCGGGCTGATTTTTCTATCCAATGATGACTTGTTTAGAGCAGATATCAGACGGACAGTCGATGGTTTACATTTTGCCACACATCTATCAACTGCTGCTCCCGCTACCCGTATGGTTTTGACCAATGATGGAAGATTGGGTATAGGTACAACCGCTCCTGTTTCTATTCTGGATGTTAATAATTCTTTTTATAGTGCTACGGGTACCGTGGTGGTCAAACCACAAAATAGTACATCAGAAGGCGGCGAACTCGTTTTGCTGGGTTCTGGACTCAATAATGAATACCGCATAGACAATTTTGATGGCACCCTGCGATTTTTTCAAAACGGTCAGGTCACCATGTTTATGCAGCCCAACGGTCATGTCGCTATCGGACCGGCAAATGCTGTGGGTGGGTATAAATTATATGTAGCGGAAGGCATCCTTACGGAACGGGTCAAGATTGCCACCATGGGTTCAGCAGAATGGTCGGATTATGTATTTGAAGAAGATTATGAACTCAAATCACTTCACGAAATCAAGCAATTTGTACAACAAAACAAACACCTCCCCAATATTCCTTCCGCACAGGAAATAGAAAAAAGTGGCTACGAACTCCAACAAATGGATGCCAAATTGCTGGAAAAGATAGAAGAATTGTATTTGCTGACGATTCAGCTCAACGAGGAAAAACAGCAGATAGAAGCCACGAATAAAAAACTGGACGCAGAAAACAAATCGCTGAAAGCTACCCAGCAGGACATTTTGAAACGTTTGTCTAAATTAGAAAAAACACATTGATGATGAATACTAAAACAATAATTATTTCCATCGGTCTTATATTCCTTACCAGTCTTTATGTACTCGCACAGGAAGAATATAACCAGAAAGATTTGACGGATTATGCCAGCTATATTGCCACACAAACCAATCAGGATTATTTCGATGAGCATGACCATGAGTTATGGCATGATTACCTCAATCGTCCGCATCCAAATGTTGCGACTATTAATACTTACTTTGAAGAAGCTGCGGCTGAATTTGGTATTCCGGCAGATTTGCTAAAAGTCATTGGTCAGATCGAAAACAACTGGACACAGATAGGTCCATCCATTGATAGAGGCTGGGGCATTATGCACCTCGTGGACAATTCGTACTGCAACACGCTGGATGAAGCTGCGACATTAATTGAGGTATCAAAAGATGTTTTAAAAGATGATGCCAAACAAAACATCAGAGGCGCAGCGGCATTATTAGCTAAATATTACGACGAAACAGGCAAAGGCAAAACGGAATGGGAAAAATGGTTTGATGCAGCCAAAAGATTCTCTGGGCTGATTAATGAACGCTTGCGAATACAACAGGCAAAGCGGTATTTTAATACGCTGAAAAGCGGTATCAGTAGCACAACCGTCTGGAACGAAACCATTATAATTAACGCCAAGTCAGACTTATACATTCCTGAAACATCAATAGAAAAAGCGATAAATTCCGCAGATTATCCACCTGCAATAGACAACATTATTAGTACCTGTCCTGGTAATGACAATTTCGGATCTGGAAGAAATTCCGCTATTAACACCTGGGTCAATCACTGGATTGGAGTAGGAACTTATGCCGGGGCAATAAGCTATTTTCACACCTGCCCATGTGATAGATTTTTTACTCCAGGAAGTTCTTGTGCAGCGAACCCATGCAACTGCCCTTCGTCGGCACATTTTGTTATTGCTAATAATGGAGAAATCACCCAAACCGTAGCTGTCGCCAATACTGCTTACCATGCAGGTGCATCAGGCTATAATAATAATGGCCCCTCTATTGGAATAGAACATGAAGCAACAGCCTCTAATCCCGGACTCTGGAACTCTGTCCCCATGCTGACAGCCTCTACAGATATGGCTTGTTATTTTTTGGGAATTTATAATATACCAGAGACCAGAAGTCTGCCTGGCATCAGAGAACATAATGAAATGCCAGGAACAAGTACACAATGTGCAGGCACTATACCCTGGACGACCTGGATGGGCATGCTGGACGATTGCCTGAATGGAACTTCCTGCCCCGCTAATCAAACCATCACCACTAATTCGACAGGAACCATTCTGGTCGGCGATTACATTATATCATCCGGTGGTGTGGCTGCTGGAAATAGTGCAGTATATGACGCTGGAACACATATTGAATTGATTCCCGGTTTTGAAGGACAATCGGGGGCAGTTTTTGAAGGTAAAATAGGCGGCTGTAATGTTCTGCTGACCAATGAGAATGATCAGTAATCGTCAAATTCAATCGTAGGTGCTTAACCCAAGTTGAATATGTAGCCCCCAAATTTTATCAACGCTGGTCAAAGGAGTTTATAGTGTTTATACAATGGTGATTATTTTGCGAAGCAAAATACGTTTTTATCAAACCTGTGTATTACAAATTGCACTTTCTCTATCGCCCATGGTTAAAACCATTGGCTACCAAACCATTCGTCGCTATCTTGACTTGAACAGCCCATTGAAATGACAGCTTTACAAAGTGTCATAGACACGACCTATCTGGTAGCCTACGGTTTCAACCGTGGGCGAATCGAACGGCAAAATTGTGCAATTTGAAAATGTAAAATTGGGGGCTACTATTTCAACTTGGGTTAAGTTTATAGGATTCAACTTAGTCGTCAATTTTTGGCAAAATGAGAGAATGAATGAATTTACTCATTCTATAATTCATTCATTCACTCTTCCTTATAAGCCTTGTGATGGTAATACTTAGGCTGGCTATCCAAACGCACATGCAGCCAATGCACGCCTGAGCCTTCCGTATTCAGCCACAAAGGATGATTGCCCAATCGCTGTAGTACTGCCCGACCGACTTCTTTCCAGAAATCATCCTGCTGCAATTTAGGTGCTTTGCGTACAAATGACATCAGATGTGCATAGGCTCCATCTGCCACTAATGGGCATGGAGCGACCAGTGTAGCATCTCTTCCGAGATTGAGAAAAGTGACTACACGACTCCCCTGGCTATTCTTAAAGTATTGCGAAAAAACATTTCGCTGTGGTGAAGCCCCTGCCAAGTATGAGTGATTGCCGATTACACATTCAAAGGGGCGACTAAAAGTTGCTCTCGTCACAGGCGGCGTCTCCCAATACATCGCCTCAAAAGGCAGATCTGACAGCAGTCGGTTGAAAAAGGTACAAAATCGAGGGCGGGTTTGCCATAAGTTGACCACCTCAGAATAAAGCAGTATCTTTTCGTGCTGAAATAACTCAATAAGGCATTTTTCTTTATCCTCGGTATATGTTATTTTTGATGTCCACATTTGAGTGAATTGAATTGAGTGAATGAATGAATGAATGTGTGTGTGTGTGTGTATTCGTAATTGAGCGATTCGTAATTCGTAATTAAATAATTCGTAATTGACCAACAGGCATTTTCAGTTACTTCGTATGTTACTCAACAGAGAGCGCAGGCTGCGTTTGTTGGCTACGGTCATTATGCTGGGCAGTGGAGCTATTTTTATATGGCTGATGTTTTGCGCGGCCAATACCCGACTGGCAATTATATGTGCTGTGACCAGTATGACTTTGCTCAGTTTGGGTTTTAAATTTCTGTACGAAACAATGACCTTCTGGCGAGCAGAACAGACCGCTATCTGGCAACTGCTCGAAAATCGTCCGCAGGAAATTGTCTGGGTCTATTCAGAATTAACAGAAACTTCGCCCTATGGTTTTAAGATTACCAATAGCGGACTCCTATTTTTCAAACTCATTAATGGTGAACAAATCACTTTGAGTGTTCCTGCTAAATATCTACACGAATTTTCCAGCGCACTCAATCCCGCGCTTCCACACGCCACTTTTGGTTATACTGATGAACGGGCGCAGTGGTATATAGCCAGCCCTGATTTATTGATTCGGTACGATTGAGGTCGATGGTCGATGGTCGATGGTCGATGGTCGAGTACCTTTCGGCACTCGACTACATGCACTTTATGTCCTGCCTATGGACTATCGACTATGGACTATCGACCAACTATTCACTCAGCGATTTGTCCACTAATCTGCTCCACAATATCTTTAAATTCTTCGGGTGTAAATTTTAGCTTAGGATGTGCAAAGGAGAAATCCTGCATGGAGTTAAGTGGAATCAGATGAACATGCGCATGAGGTACTTCCAACCCGACAACTGCCACCGAAATACGTTGACAAGGAATGACGATTTTTATTGCTTTGGCAACTTTTTTTGCAAAAATATGTAAGCCAGATAATGTGTCATCATCCAAATCAAAAATATAATCTGTTTCCTGTTTTGAAATGACCAATGTATGCCCTTTCGCTACTGGATTAATATCCAGAAAAGCCAGATATTTATCGGACTCTGCTACCTTATAACAAGGTATTTCACCATTTATAATTCGGGTAAATATAGTGGGCATAGGCTGTTGCTTACAGGTTCATTGAAATATCAAGAATCTCGAAACTCATCGTAGTCCGTGGCGTGACAACTTCGGCAATATCTCCAATCTTCTTACCCAACAAGCTGCTGCCTATCGGAGAAGTCACGGATATTCTTTTGGTCGCAATATTGGCTTCTGCTTCTGATACCAGCATATAGCTAAATTCTTTGCCGCTTTTGGTATTCTTGATTTTCACCGTAGCCAGCACACGAACTTGCGAAGTATCGACATCTTCTGGTTTTAGGATACGCGCATTCACGAGCACCATACTCATATTATTGATCTTGAGTTCGAGTAAACCCTGTGCGTCTTTGGCAGCATCGTATTCTGCATTTTCCGACAGGTCGCCTTTTTCTCTCGCTTCCGCAATTGCTTTTGAGACCTCTGCTCTACCCTCACTTTTCAAATATTCCAATTCCTTGATTATCTTATCATACCCTTCCTGAGTTAAATAGTTATATGCCATGATTTTTTGTTGAAAACGTAAAATTCTAAAATAAAAAGTACCTGACTTTAATGTGGTACTTTTAGATACCAAACGGTCAGATTCCAACGAAATCTGACCGTCTGATCATTCTAATAAAACGAGAAGAACGTTCCTTTTTACTTAGAAACGTTCTTCTTATGTAGCAAATTTACAAAAATAATTATAACCTGTCAAGTTTTATGCTAAGACCTGACAGGTTTTGTAAATCTATCCAGTTATATTGCAAGGCGAATACCTATTGCATGTGTGCCATTGAATGGGTTGGTTGATTTATAAGAATAGTCTATACCAAACTTAGACTCACTGTCTTTCTTGAAGGGTACCTGAAGCGTTGCACCTGCCGCTAAGCCAGTGTGTACATTGGTGCGTTTTGCATCATCTGTAATCCCATCTTCATAGCGAAAACCTGCGCGAATCATGAACATTTCATTGAAAGCATACTCTAATCCGAGACCAAATTGATCTTTGCTGTATGAATTAGAGGTGAAGGCTGCCATAATGCTCACGCGTTGCTTGTCTTCAGAAAATTTCATGTCGTAACCGACACCTATATTAAAGACTGAAGGAAGGTCGAAAGTACGAATACGTGATTCCGCAGTATAAGACTCATTTCCGTTTACGGGATTGAGTGTACTGGAAGGCGAAGTCGTTGTATAAGCGAAACCCGTTCCTTTATATTTCATCGGTACGCCAATATTACGTAAGCTGATACCAATATTCAATCCGCCAGTATTGTATTGTAGTCCTGCATCAAAAGCAAGTCCTGTAGCACTTACATCACTTGTTCCCTGTTCAGAGATTAAGCGTGTTGTAAATCCTACGCTGATGCGCTCAGAGAAAGCATGTGCATAACCGATACCCAGATTGAAAAATAAAGGTTCAAAACTAACTCCGTTACCTTCAGGCTGATTCACAGTTGTCACAGGTATTTCACCAAAATCAACAGCCATGATAGAAAGCCCTAAAACGCCATTTTCACCAATGCGTTGTCCTACACCCAGTCCGTTCAGGCGAATATCAGACCCCTGCATATAGAATGTATTGGCAATGCTCAATTCTGTTTTATTGATACCAGTAAGTCCTGCCGGATTGATTCGCAGTGCATCAAGTCCTTTCACATGTCCAATGCCCAGACCATATAAGCCCGAACTTCTTGCCCAGGGATTCAGCAGCAGTTCATAAGCCCCTGCCTGTCCCTGTCTGTCGGGGTTGCCTGCTTCCATATCGAAAGCAAAGACGGTTAATAATATAAAAGATAAAACTAAATATTTTTTCATGTCAATGGTTTTATAATTGGACTTTTGACAAAGTCTATATATTTTTTAATGACCATTGAACGGTATGTTACCGTTCAATGGTCTTAATAATTTTCTATAATCCAGTCGCATCAAATTCGCGGACACCACCAAACCACTTAATCACTTTTTCTCCAAGCCCGGAAGCACTAGCATCAATATGGATGATATACACCCCACTCGACACTGTAATTCCGCTGGCGTTTTTCAAATCCCATTCTTGAGAAGTAATCAACTGGCTAGAGCCTCTTCCAGGAGACGCCTGTGCATCGCGATTATAACGACGAATCAGATGACCATCCAGAGAGTAGATAGAAATAGTCGCCTTAGGTGGCAAATTCGTGATTTTTACTCGCTGATCAAATTCAGAAATCTCATACGGAGAGAAACCATAATATGGATTCGGTACTGCACGAATCAGGTCTAAGGCTTTCTCTGCTACTTCTGCATCTTCAATAGTCGCATCCAAAGCATTATCAATAGTAAACTGGTATTTTGGATAACCATTATTTGTCGTAATAGAATCAGTCACCTGAAACGGATTATCGACACGCAATTTAAAGCTAACATCATTTGGAATCAAACCATCTTCGATAGACAATAACGGCTCGGTCGGTACTGGTGCAGATACCCAGGAAAGATCGGCCCACGGGCGAGCTTTAAGAAATGGCACAGGATTGTCCAAGTCTGTTCTAATAGCCGCACACTCATCATAAGGTGTATTGGAAACGTAGATATAATGCTGTGCTCCATAAGATAACTCAATCAATGAACCTGTAAGTTGATCAACTATGGCTTCGTAAGTAGAAGGATTCCAAATCATATCGCCTCCTGTTACGTCGGGAATGGTCGGGAAATCGCCATTGAAAAAAGTATTTTCCCCAAAGAAAATATTCAGGCGTTCGCCAGTCTCTACATTAACAGCATAACCAGGAAACCAGGACATACCTGTACCTGTACCATCATCTTGTCCATCTTTACCAACTGATGCTGCACTACGTACACCATACTGTCCAGCAGCCGCATCGGGGTTGAAACCTAACTCAGCTTCGTAGTAGCTGGAGAAAGTATTCACCACTACACAACGGCTCCACTTAGATTTATCGGAAGTCAGCACCACATCGACATTGGCCATCTGCTTGATGCGGGCACGATCATTTTGATTTTGTAAAGTCCCAATAGTAGAAGAGAATGAACCTGTAGGGAATGGTGTCAGGTAATAATCTGTTCCAGTCACTGTAGCTACATTATCAGGATCTGCCGCAGAAGTCGTTAGGAAAAATGGATACCAAGAACTTTCCAAAACATTGCCATATACGTTATTCGGGTCTTTTGCTTCATCTGGCTCACCTGTACCTGTTTTGACGAAGTTGGTCATCCAGGCAGTATTAATCTCATTATCAGACATTGCACCGTACCACGGAGCGTCTGGGTTGGCATATTCTGCTCTTGCACCTACATAACCATTGGTAAAGAATTCATTCTCAAAAACTTCATCCGTTTGTTCAAAGGTAATAGAGATACCTAATTCTGGGATCAATTGCTCATAAGGCGTACCCACAGCTTTTTCGCTGGTCACAGAAACACCATTGCCTTCCAGTACCCAGGATATGGGATTTGTCAATTCGCTGTCTGTCAAATCACCATCTTCAAGACTGACGGTATATGTACCTCCTTTTAGCGCGAGCGGATCATATACTTTTACTATAAATGGTCCTGCATTTTCTTTGTACGTAATTTCATCCTGTGTAGTATTGGCTATAATAGCATCAATAGATTCCTGTGTCAAATCAAGGAAGTTGCCGCCCATACCTTCTCCGTCAAAACGAGTGATTTGAGCCACATCGCCATAATTAGCATTGACAACTGTACCGCCAAATTCAGGATTATTCAAGTGTGGAATACCTGTGTAAGTTTCAATATTTCGACGTCCCTGCAAATAAGCTTGTTGCTGTGTATTTAATGGATCACCTGGATCAAATTCGTCATAATTATTATAAGCATAAGCAATTGCTGTAAAGTAGTATTTCTTGTGATTGACCAGACGGGCATCACCTACCGCAAATTTATCATCAAGGATACGGAAAGAGTGGCGAATACCCGCATCTTCTCCATCTACTTTAATGACGGGCACAAAAACATCATTCACACCTTCTTCATCAAAAGGCTCATAATTGACGATTTTAGCAACACCATCACGAATATCAACATTTGCTACCACCTTCGCTTCATCACAATCATTAAAATTATCACAAGGCACTGTTGGTGCAGCTAATTGATAAATCACATAGCCCTGGAAAGCATAAACAGAATCTTGATATCCAGGAGGAATTAATGGATCAAACTCAAAATAATCTTCGTTTGCATTATTAGAACCTGGCGCATTCGAAATAGTAAGAATCAATTCACGATCCAGTTCGATAACAGAAACATCTGGTGCATCTGGTCCATCAACAATATCAAAACAACTATCAAATAAACCCTGTGCTACACGGTCAGCATTCAATAATTTACTGAATGAAGGACAAGGGTAAGCTACGTTAGACACCCAAACCGCACCAACGATAACTTCATTAGTTGTACCTGGATCAAGTGTAAATGGTCCTGAAGACTGTACAAAACGACGATCATCCGGTGGGTTACTTTCTGTACATTCCGACCATGCAGAAGAAGAGTTGTCAGACGGTTCACTGGGGAACATATACGCCGTTGGTCCTGTCCCTTGCTGATAACCATTACCTCCAAATTCAATTGGAGAATCATCTTTCCAGAAACCGGATAAATAGCCGTAGAAATCCTCTGCTTCTTCTGGGTTACCTTGCACAGAGAAATCATTATTATAATAAACAAAAGCCCCCATGCCCAATTCATTGCCATTCTCATCTTTTGGTCCACGGAAATAATCCACACCTAGCATTGGTACTTGCGTACCATAACCATTTACGAAACCATCAAATGACGGACAATCTGGATCAGTTGCTTCACCATTATAAACAATACCCAGTGCTTCATCTACTTGACAACCCACATAATCATTATTCCAACATCCTAAATCTGGATCCACCCATTGTCCAATATAAGTATCATTCAATACATCTGTTGCTTTATTCAACATGGTGTATTTGTAGAAACTCATATTGTTAATCGCATTATTGGTAGTATAAGCAAAAGCCAATGCCTGAATTTCCATACCAATTTGCTCACCACCTGTTTCAGAGTGAATATTTCCTTTATCATTATACACCCACCAGATCATCTGGTCGGCATAAGAAACGTCTGCGAGTGAACCTGCCTCACAACCAATGACTCCAATTTTAGGAATATCACCTTTGGTTGGGTCATAGATACCATCACCATCTTCATCGTAGAAGGGGGCAAGGTCTTGGTTGGGCAATGCGAAACCAAATTGCTCAGCAAAGAATGGATTTCCTCGGGCTGGCCATTGTAGTAAAGAAGGTGCTGGTTGTCCAGAAACTTCATTATCAGGCACACCATCACCATTATCATCTGAAAGGTAATCTGCTACTAAAGCATCAATATCTTTGCCCTCTACGGTAAAGTGTCTGTCCCAGTTCTGACAGACAGACTGTTCTGTTTCTCCTGTCGCATTGTCGATTGGTCCTGGCCAAAAGTCATTACCTGTCTGCCGATAGGTTTGTGCTGCCAGTTTAAGGTTACCTGCTGCATCAAAACCACCCACCCATAAAGCCGCAGCAAAGATGGAAGAGATTTCTTTTTGCCCTGGTTCTACATTAGGAATGATATAACGTCCATCACTCAAATCCCACCAGAGATCACCACCGCCTAACAATCTTGCACGCACATTATTGATGTTCAGGTCAGTTTGAGCAACTGAGGCGGTACAGTCATTTCGAAGTGTAACGCTACCAGTATCTGTATCATCCGGTCTGCCTTCTGGATTTTCTATATTCTCTTTGGCGATAGCAAGCTGTGCGATTCCTGCTATCAAAAACAAAGCAATTAAGAACTTAATTTTATTCATGACAATTATTTTTTTTATGATTAGAAAGTAAGCACTGCCCCCAAGCGAATTCTTCTAGGTAGTCCGAAGTGCGCACTTTTTTCCAAACGTAAGCGATATAAATAGGTATAAGCTTCAGGATTTATAGAATTAATATCTATTTCTGCATCCGGTGAGGCCAACCAGCCGTCATCTGTAGCAGATTGCGTATATCCAAACACTTGGACGACATTTTTGGTATTCAATACGTTCTGACTTCTCACATATACATTCAAGTATAGCGGTTTCTTAGCATCACTGCTACCAATACGGATGTCTTTGTCCAGTCTTACATCAACACGAGAAGTCCAGGGTAAGCGAGCACCATTGAAGCTGCCGCCCAATGCTCCACGTCCACCACGTGCATTTCCATCTGTACCAGCTGTTGCGCCTGCTGTGATTTCCTGTTTAGCTGTGAATGGACGACCTGAACCAACACTAAGTAAAACATTCAATCCTGTATTGGATAAGACGTCTTTTCCAAACCAAACTGGTCCATTATATTTATCTCCTTCTCCATAACGATAATCCGCACTCAAAACAAGGTTGTGCCGTTGATCAAAATCATAGGGGTAGATAATCCGTACATCACCCACTGTTGTAGATCCCCTTGATGAGTTAGCATTAGAACCTGTCCCATCCGCAAACTGTAAAGTATAATTAGCTTTCAGCAATAAGTTGTTGGTTCTTCTCAAATCATATTGGAAGGTAAAACCTTTTACGGTACCAAAGTCACGATTGCCATAACTAGTATAATTGTTTGGGAAAGCGTATATGTACTGTCTGGTATTGATTTCATCTCTTTGTTCACGATAATAAGCTGAAATCTTTACCGCAGAAGACTGTGAAAGTCTTTGCTGAAACCCCACCTGATAATCAATTGTTTTTGATGGTTTCAGGTTTGGATTATCAATCACACTTCCCGAGTTTGTCCTATCTGTGAAGTAGTAATAATCTAGTGCAGTCGCTTGTGAGTTACTAGGTCTTCTAGAAAGAATATCATAGTGTGCGAAAAAACCTGCATCTTCAGATAACGGAAAAGAAAAGGAAATTCTTGGCATCAATGTGATTTGTGGTTCATAATCAATGAATGCTCCTGTGGGATCAAAATTCTCTGATTTTATTTCATTGTTACTCTCATCATCAAAGTAAGGAATAATAACATTACTGCCAAACTCAGCCGTTGGATTATTTAATACATTACCATCCGCATTATACCATTGATCACCATCACGGTATCCTATGATTGTACCAGCAAGCTGATCTCCATATACTACAAAATTTGGTCCTACACTAGATGGATGGTTCAGTCCTTGAGTTTCAGCCACTGTACTTGTAGCATAAAGCGAATATGGATCAGCCAATACTTTCTGATTGGCATCATAGCGATCTACACGCAGTCCGAGATTGAAATAGATTTCATTCTTCAGTGAGAATTTATCTTGAATATATCCTGCAGCATAAATTGGCTGCAATGGTGCCACTTCACGTGTCAATTCTCCATCAGCATTTCGAGCAGTAAAGAAATCGTCAAAAGTTACATCCGTTCCCACTGGATCTCCAATGTGATTATATCCCCAGTAATCCATACGAATACGGCCATAAGTACCATTAATCAATTCATCAGCAGAGAATAAATCAAGCGATAATTGATCTGGTGATAAAGCATCAAGATTGACATACTCATTATGAGAAAGTCCTAATCGATCTCTCAATTTTTGCCCAAAAGTAGAGTTCACATTGGTAAATTCACTGTAAGACACAGCATCCCCAACTACAGTGCCATCAGGCAGCACGATTTCTACTAGGCTTGAATCACTCATCGTATTTACAGCTAAACCTCTATTGACCAGTTGATTCGCTTGAAACCACAGCCCATAAGGACCAACACTAAATCCATTACCAATATCATAGCCTCTATCAACACGTTGCTCATAGTACAGACCAAATTGTATAGAGTGTTTACTCTGGTTTTCAGAATTAGGTGTAACAATATCAAATCCACCACTTGCAGTAACGCCTATTTGATTGTTTTGTCTTTCAAAGTACTCATTGAATGGAAATCCCGCACTCGCAAACAACTGGAATGGATAGTAATTAGTTGTACTAAATCCACCATTTAAATCCTGAACCGTACCAAAATTATCATACTGGTAGTAAGCAGCTAATGCTGGATTAACATTACCTGGCACGAACGCTGTAACAGGTTCATTAAAATTCGTTAGTCTATAGACACCATCACCAAATTGGGTAAATAAATTTCCCGAAGTTAAATCTAACATCTTATCCAGACGCCCTACATAACCATAATCAAACAGATTATCCTTATGTTCATTATCCTGCAATAAGTCATTGTTTTGTGTATAATCAAATTGCAATGAATAATTGATATTCTGAATCAATGCACTCGTACGTGCTTCTTTTTCTTCATCAGAAAGATTCAAAGAACTTCCACCAATTTTGTGACGAAAACGCGCAAAGGCTCTCCAATCTGTTTCTCCATAGGTAGGGTTTCTATCATAATTCAATAAACGATAAAACTCGTAAGCCTGCTTAGCTTTAGAACTAGCATATTGACCTCCAAAAGTCAAATTGATTCCACTTACTGGCTGAAAGTCAAATTTACCATTAATGGTATAATCTGTATCACGAGCATTAGGGCGAACATCCTGTCTGACTACATTGGCATCAGATATATCGTAAATAGAGAAACTTCCACCAGATCCTGGATCAGTCAAGAGTGTATTGACAAAATCATCTGATGCTCTAAAAGATCCCAGATAAGAAGGTCTTGGTTCTTCTACTGTAGTAAACTGCCCAGACAAACGGAAGCCTAATATGGTTTCTTCTTGCTCTCCACCTGAAGCAGTAGTTGTCGTCTTTTTCAAGATAGGACCAGATACACTTCCTGTTACGAAATTATAGCCAAAGCCATCCAAAAGTTCAGACGTCTCTACATCAACTGCGCCACTGTACGTACTGGCTGCTCCTTTGGTAATGATATTGGTTACCCCACCTGTTACATCACCATAAGCCGCTGGAATACCACCTGTGATGACTTGAATCTGCTCAATGTCTTGTGCAGGAACAGAACTTCCACGCACCCGCACACCATCTACATAGACAATCTGGTCGCCCTCCCGCGCTCCACGGAAACTGACCTCTTCGCCCTCTTTGTCCTGCGAAACACCACCTGTTGTGGCAATCAGTGACGTCACATCTCTTGTTGGTAATTTTTTAATTTCTTCCTCTCCCAGTGTATTACCGGAAGCGGTTTCATCCTGCTTAATCAATGGGATACGATAGCCTACTACCTCGACTTCTGCCATGGTAATACCTTCTCCCATTTCAATATCCAGCGGAACAGTCTGACTGGCACTTACCTGAACACCAGTAATCTTTTTGTCGGTATACCCCACATAGATTGCCATAATCTCGTAAGTACCTGGATCAAATCCTGTGAAGGAATAGTTTCCGTCCAAATCGGTTGTTGTTCCTGATTTTTGAATCCCGTCTTTCAATAAAACGACATTCGCAAAGGGAAGTCCTTCTTTGGTTTTTGCATCATAAATTTTTCCCTGTATGGACTGCGACTGCCCGAAAGCGACTGCGCTCATCAACATACAAGCTAATAATAGATAAATGTAACGTGCCATAAGCTTGAATAGGTTTTTGAATATCAAATAGTAGTCGGGAAAAGATGTTTTTCATAGTATTGTACAGCATCTCCCGGCTACCCATTATGTTTTTAAGTAAATGGACTTCATATAAAATGACGCCCTATTGGAAGACCAGCTTCCTAATCAATCCACAATGTTAATGAAATGTTAATCAATATAAAAATAATTCTTTGACATTTTGAGCCTTGATGTCTCGTTTATGACAAAGATTTGATGTTGGTTAAAAATTGTTACAATTGTTGGATTGCTGAAATTGCTAAATTGCTATTCTTCAATCTTTACAATTATTGTTCAGCGGTCGATAGTCCATAGTCGATAGTCCATGGCTGTTTTAACTCAAATAATCCATTCAGATTTTACGCATTTTGCAAAGCAAAATGAATTCGTTTTTTCCATCGACCATGGACTATCGACTATCGACCTAAACTCTTCCCAAAATCTTATCCGTCAGCACTTCTGCCAGGCGTTTTTTCGACTCTACCGTCCAGCCTGCTACATGGGGCGTAAGTATTACATTGTCAAAACTATATAATGCTTCGTATAGTTTTTTTTCTGCTTCGCTAAAAGTATCTGGTTTTTCATTCTCAAATACATCCAGACAAGCTCCTTGTACCTGTCCCGTTTTTAATGCTTCCAGTAGATCGGCAGTCTTCACCACCTTGCCTCTTGAAGTATTTATGACTATAATCGGCTTTCTGAATTGATTTAAAAATTCAGTATTCACCAAGTGCTGCGTTTCGGGCGTCAATGGCAGGTGGAAACTCACTATATCGGCTTCCTGAAAAATAGTCGCCATGTCCGTTTCTTCTACCTGCGGATGATTATTGGTGTAATGCGTTTTATATTTATCATAAGCCAATATGCGCATGCCCATTCCGCTCAGTTTGGTCGCCAATGTACTGCCTGTATGACCAAAGCCAATCAGCCCCATTGTTCTGCCCATAATTTCAAGTCCTCTCATCGACTCCCGTTGCCAGATTTTCTGGCGTACTTCCGCATCTGCCCGCAGGAAATTATTGCTCAATGCCAATAACATGCCCAGCGCGTGTTCGGCGACTGCATTTCGGTTGCCTTCCGGCGAATTATACACGGCTACGCCTTTTGCTTTGGCATAGTCCAAGTCTATAATTTCCAGACCCGAACCTACCCGTCCAACAAATTTGAGTTGGACAGCTTTATCCAGCATATTTTTATCGACCAGTATTTTACTATTGATAATAATACCTGAGTAATCCGCGATGATTTGATTTACTTCGTGTGTGTGAATTTGGGAACGATACTCACATTGATATCCGGCGGCATTGAGCCGTTGAGAAAGCACCGGATGAACATCGTCTGTGATGAGAACTTTACCTTTTAGATGCACCTGTTACTTGTTTTGGTGTATCAAATGTATAAAAAAACGCTCATAAGCTATAATTTGGGTATATTTTTAACACTTATCTTGTTAGAAACAATTTAGTCGATGGTCAATAGTCCATGGTCGATGGCTCTTTTTAGTATTCAGGTCATCTCAATATTTCATTTTGCTTTGCAAAATGCGCACAAGGCTTATAAAAATAGAAATATTGTTAAATTTCAGCCATGGACTATCGACCATCGACTATGGACTAAACAGTTACCTTATTTATCATTACCTCTCAGTAGTCTTTCCTGTTAATACTGTCCGGTAATTTGGCGAAATTTGGTCGCCACTATTAACTCGAAAGACTACTCAGTTGCCGCCCATCCACTTGATGGCTTTTGTACCGAGACCAATTTCAGTTGCATCAATATAGATGATGTATATTCCTTTAGGAACAATTCGCCCCTCCTCATCTTTCATATCCCATGTTTCTGTTTTTGTATGGCTGCTCATATTCCGTATCAGGTGACCATTCAGATTATAAATAGAAATTTGCGATTTAGGTGGCAGGTTTGCGATGTTCACTTGTTGGCTATTGCCCAATGAATAGCAGGGATTTGGGCTAACCCGAACCTGTTCTAATGCAGGTGTTTCTACGTTGATTTCTTCTACCGCCACATACATAGCAGTGTCGATGGTAAACTCGTATTCTCCGTAGCCACTATTCATAGAAATGGGATTTGTCGTTTGAAATGGATTATTGACCCGCAATTTGAAGGTCAGGTCATTGGGAATCAAGCCATCTTGAATGGAATTGAGCGGAACAGTGGGTACAGGTGCAGTAACCCAGGAAAGGTCAGCCCATGGTCCCGCTTTTATAAATGGGATTGGGTTTTCCAATGCTGTTTTAATCGCTGCACATTCGTCATAAGTTGTATTGGAAACGTAAGTGTAATGCTGGGCACCAAAAGACAGTCCTGTCAAGAATAATGAAAGTGGATTTTCAACAGCCTCATAGGTGGAAGGATTCCAAATCATATCTGCTCCTGTCACATCAGGAATATTCGTAGAATCACCGTTAAAAAAAGTATTTTCGCCAAAAAAAACATTCAATCGCCTGCCTGTTTCTACATCTATTGCATAGCCTGGAAACCAAGACATTCCTGTACCTGTGCCATCGGGTTCTCCATTCTGGTCGACAGAAGCTGCACTGCGAATTCCATATTGCCCGGCAACAGCGTCTGGGTTAAATCCAAGTTCATTTTCATAATATGCGGAAAAAGTATTGAGAACTACACAACGACTCCACTTTGTTTTATCGGAGGTCAAAACAACATCTACATTCCCTACTCGTTTAGCTCTTGTCTGATTGTTTTGATTTTGAAGAGTCCCAATAAATGTTGCTGCTGAGCCAGTAGGAAATGGTGTCAGGTAATAATCATCTCCTGTAATTGTGGATACATTGGGGTTGGGTGTGGAAGTCGTCATAAAAAACGGATACCACAAACCATCCAATACATCGTTATAGATTTGAAGTGGGTCATCATCTTCATCGACATCTCCAAGTCCTGTTTTCACAAAATTAGTCATCCAGTAGGTACCTGGCTCATCATCTGACATTGCGCCATACCATTCTACACCAGTTGGGTCGGCGTATTCCATGGTTGCGCCTATAAAGCCATTGGTCATATACGGGTCTTCAAAAACATCTGGGGTTTGTTGAAATTTAATAGAAATGCCAAGGCTGGGAATTTGCTGTTCATAAGGCGTGTTAGTAATACCTATCTGGCTCATTGTGGAAAACCCATTACCTTCTAATGTCCAGAAAAATATATTATCAAGTATATTATCTGTCAAATCGCTATCTACCAATTTGACGGTATAAGTTCCCTGTTGCAAAGCTGAAGGGTCAATGACTTTTACTTCAAAAGGTCCTGCACCCGGCTTATAGGTAATTTCATTTTGTACGTTATTTATCAAAATTGCATTGGCAGAAGCTGGAATCAAATCTAAGAAATACCCGCCTGCTCCTTCTCCATCTAAGCGAGTTATGGGAACTAAATTATTGTTTTGTGCGTGGAGCATTATAGGCTGTATAATACTGGCAAAGCATACAAGTAGACTTAAGTATTGTATTGTTTTCATTGTTATTTTTTAAAATTAAAAACTGAATACATTATAATAATGTACTACGATTCTGGGTTGCGCATCGGGGTATTTTTTGAAGCACTAAGGGACGAAGGGGTACTAAGATTTTTTATTATAATGTACTGAAAAGCAACATTAAGAATGAGGCATTATCCCATTCGTAATTACCTGATTCATAATTAACCTCAACTACCACCCATCCACTTAATGGCTTTTGTGCCAAGACCTGCGGCAGTTGCGTCAACATGAATCACATACACGCCTGTCGGCACAGTTTGTCCATTATGGCCTTTTTTGTCCCAGTAGTAGGACGATTCATGGATCGTCCTACCTTGCATTGTGCGAATGAGGCGACCGTCTACTCCATAAATCGAGACAATAGATTTTGGTGGCAGATTGGTGATGCTCACTTCCTGACAAGCAGCATAGCAAGGACTTGGAAAAACCTGAATATCATCCAATGCAGGACTTGCCAGATTTACCTCATCTATGGCTACGGCCACCCCAAAGCAATCGTCAAATAAATTCTGTGCTGTCGAATCTGCTTCTAATAGTTTGTCGAATGTAGGGCAGGGATACTGTACATCCGGCACCCAGACGACTCCGATAACAACTTCATTTATAGCACCTGGATTCATTGTAAATGGACCAGAAGATTGTATAAAACGACGGTCGGCAGGCAGATTGTTTTCACTACACTCCGACCATGCACCGGAAGCGGTATTGGACGGGTCAGTTGGGAACATATAAGGTGTCGGAAAAGTGCCTTGCTGATAGCCATTGCCTCCATATTCGATTGGGCTGTCATCTTTCCAGAAACCAGATAAATAACCATAATAATCTTCGGCTGTATCTGGGTTACCTGTTACTGAAAAATTATTATTATAATAAACAAAGGCACTCATCCCCAATTCATTGCCATTTTCGTCTTTAGGTCCACGGAAAAAATCTATGCCCAGCATCGGAACTTCTGTTCCATAGCCATTTACAATGCCACCGCCAGAGGTACAATCTGGGTCAGTAGCTTCTCCATTATAGATAATCCCTAATGCTTTGTCTGGCTGACAGCCAACATAGTCATTATCCCAACAACCAAGATCCGCATCAGCCCACTGACCAATATAAGTGTCGAATAAGACACCCGTCGCTTTATTGAGCAGCTTGTATTTATAAAAACTCATGTCATTGATTTCGTTATTGGTCGAATAAGCAAAAGCCAATGCCTGAATTTCCATTCCAATCTGGTCGCCGCCGGTTTCACCGTGTGTATTTCCAACATCATTATATACCCACCAAATCATCTGGTCGGCATAGCTCACTCCGCAGCCACTCAATCCTATAGTCGGAATATCGCCATCATAAGGATTATAAATACCATCTCCGTTTTCATCATAGAAAGGAGCTAAATCCTGATTGAGCAGAGAAAAGTTGAAATAGTCGGTAAAGTACGGATTCCCGCGTGCCGGCCATTGTAATAGCGAGACATCTGGCGTATCATCTACGGTATAGTCTGGCTGACCATCTCCATTATCATCATTGAGATAATCGCTTTGCAAATCTTGTATTGCAGAAGCGTTCACCTTGAAATGCCGATCCCAGTTGAGGCAGGTCGTCAATTCAGTTTCTCCAGTTGTGTTGTCTATTGGTCCTGGCCAAAAATCGTTGCCTGTTTGCCGATAAGTTTGTGCGGCTAATTTAAGGTTTCCCGCAGCATCGTAGCCGCCGAGCCATAATGCTGCCGCAAACATAGCGGACACTTCTGGTTGCCCTGGATCTACATTGGGAATAATATAACTCCCTTCACTTAAATCCCACCAAAGATCGCCACCGCCCAATAGCCTTGCCCGTACATTATTCACATTCAGGTCGATTTGGCTGACTGAAGCTAGGCAGTCGCTGCGGAGTTCGTTAGTCGTCGTTGGACTGTCGTCTGGTCGAGCATCTGGATTAGGAATTGATTCTCTTGCAGAAATCGTTTGTGTAAAGCCTGCTATAAGCAGGAAGATCAAAGCATATTTAATTGCTTTCATAGTGTTTTTAATTATATTGTTTTTTATAAAATAAGTGTAATGCGCATAAATGTTAGGCGATCAAACCTTAACAATTATGATGTATAAACAAATCTATTTCGTTTGTAGAGAGTACCGACGAATTGAATAATTCCTCAACTATGATTTAGAGCAAGTCTGGAGACCGCTCTTAGAAGTTGCCTTACGGCGTCTTTTGTGTTATGATGCAAATATATAAAAAAAATAGAACAATTCAAATGTCAAATTTTAAGAAACGTTCACTCTATTGATAAAAAATGTATTTTTGCAACGTGCAGTGTAGATTTGCAATTCAATTATTTTCTCGCAAAGACGCAGAGGCGCAAAGTTTATAAAAATTATATTGTAAGACATGAAAATATCTATAGCGCAACTCAATTATCACATTGGCAATTTTGATGGAAATGTTGCTAAAATGCTGAACGCTGTGAAACAAGCTAAAGCGGAAAAATCTGACATCATTGTATTTAGCGAACTGTGTACCTGTGGCTACCCGCCCCGCGATTTTTTAGAGTTTGACGACTTTATAAAATTGGGCGAAAAAGCTATTCGGCGATTGGCGAAAGCCGCAAAAGGTATTGCGATTGTCGTCGGTTCACCAAGTCGTAATCCGGTGATTGAGGGCAAAGATTTATTCAATTCGGCTTATTTTCTGGCAGATGGTAAGGTGAAGCATGTGTCGCATAAAGCCTTATTGCCAACTTACGATATTTTTGATGAATACCGATATTTTGAACCTGCGAGTGAGTTTAAAGTTGTAGAATATAAAGGCAAGCGTATTGCACTTACAGTCTGTGAAGATATTTGGAATGTAGGCAATGAGAACCCGATGTACACGGTTTGTCCATTAGATGAACTGATGCCGCAGAAGCCAGATTTCATCCTGAACCTATCTGCTTCGCCCTTTAGTTATGACCATGCTGCCGACCGGATACACACGCTCAAAGCCAATGTAAAACGCTATGGTTTGCCGATGTTTTATGTCAATCATTGTGGCGCACAAACGGAAGTGATTTTTGATGGCGGTTCCATCGTGATGTCGCCCAATGGAAAGGTACATGATGAGTTGCCTTATTTTGAGGAAGTGGTAAAAACCTATGAACTCGATGAAGTGGTAAAAGGTAAAACGACCGCTGTGCAGTCCAAAGATAAAATGACGCTCATACACGATGCTTTGTTGACGGGTTTGCGGGATTATTTTGGTAAGCTGGGTTTAAAAAAAGCTATTTTGGGTTTGTCTGGTGGGATAGATTCCGCTGTGACGGCTGTGCTGGCGCAACGCGCGCTGGGTGCTGAAAATGTGCGGGTTATTCTGATGCCTTCACAGTTTTCATCCGACCATTCTATCAATGATGCCCGCCAACTGGCACAAAACATCAATGTGCAATACGACATCATTTACATTGAAGACATTTATGAGCAGTATATGAGTACGCTCAAGCCTCATTTTGCAGGAACTAGTTTCAATATTACCGAAGAAAACATACAGGCCCGGATACGTGGAATGTTGTTGATGGCGATGTCCAATAAGTTTGGCAATATTGTACTCAACACTTCGAATAAAAGTGAAGCCGCAGTAGGTTATGGTACGCTGTATGGCGACATGGCGGGCGGCTTGTCTGTCATTGGTGATTTGTATAAAATGGAGGTCTATGCGCTCGCAGAATACATCAATAAAGACGGAGAAGTTATTCCTCAAAACACGATTACTAAGCCACCTTCGGCTGAACTGCGCCCCGACCAGAAAGATTCTGACAGCTTGCCTTCTTATGAAGAATTGGATGAGGTTTTGTTTCAATACATCGAAAAACAACAAGGACCAAAGGAGATTATAAAAATGGGCTTTGATAAAAAACTGGTCGCCCGAGTACTTCGATTGGTGAATATCAGTGAGTTCAAACGTTATCAGACGTCTCCTATGCTGCGCGTATCTAATAAAGCTTTCGGAATGGGTAGAAGGATGCCGATTGTTGGCAAATATTTGAGTTAAAAAATAAGAAAAAATCATTTCAAATGTAACATCTCTAATTTATTCGCGTAAAACAACCCATCTTAGCATGTCACAATACGCAAAATAAATTCACTTTTTTAAACATGTTATTTTGCCATAATTGTCCCAACAAACGAATTAGCTCATGAGTGAACAATAACATACTTTTCATTCAGAGGGAATCAGTAATAGTGAAAAACAAAAACAAAGGTAATTGGTAAATCAGTGTAGAAGCAGAAACGATAATCTGCATAGACACTAAATGTTTTTTTCAAACTCAACACAATTACGATGATTACAGTTATCCCACACCCGCCCAAACAAACAGTATCTCAATCAACAAATATTCCTAGAGTATTTTTTATTGATGATAATAAAGCCAATAACTTTTTGATTCAGTCCTATATTGAACTGGATAATATACCTGTTGCTCCAAGCTTTGAGCGCAGTGCCATTCGTGCTTTAGAGTATTTCAAACAATTGCCCTCGGCTGATTTTCCACAATATATTTTTGTTGATATCAATATGCCTCTCATGAATGGCTTTGAATTTGTTCAGGCATTCATGACGACATTCCCTATTCAGTGCCAACAAACACAAATATACATCCTCAGTTCATCCATTCATCCCTCTGATAAAAAACGTATCCATGATTTCTCGGTCATTAAAGGTTATATCGAAAAACCCCTTGACATCAAATTTCTTCAAAAAATTGCGGAGTAAATACTCTGCTAAGACATCGCATTTTTGTGAACTCAAAAAATAAACAAAATATTCTTTTTTATATCACAAATCCAACACATTAAAAGTCTAAGTTCATTCTACATTAGAATGAATTTAGACTTTTAACTTTCTTATAACAAGTATCTTAAATAAATAAACCCAAAAAGCACTTCCAAATTTAATTACACATTTTCTTTTTTTTGACGTCACTAAATTTAGACCAAATTCACCCATAAAATAGGAATTTATCATTCTAAACCCTATATTATAGTAGCTAAAAGTATAAAAGGCTGCATATTGATTAAATATAGCTATACATTTAGTGAATGTTATGTATCCCACGTGCAATTAGAAAACTCAAACCCAACACTCTATGATAGGGCAGCAGGAAAATATACTATCCCATCCGCCGAATATTTTGTTCATAGATGATAATCGTGCTAATAATTTTTTAGTAGAAACAATCATCAAACTGGACAATATTCCCGTTATTCCTCATTTTGAAATAGATGCCATCCGTGCAATAGAATACCTCAAACGCCTACAAAACATAGCAGAGTTTCCTCGTTTTATTTTTGTAGATATTAACATGCCCTGCAAAAACGGCTTTGAATTTATCGAAGATTTCATCATAGAATTTCCTGACCAGTATAAGGTAGTGAACATTTATATTCTCTCCACATCCATTACACGTAAGGACTTACAGAGAGCCAACAACCTTAAAGTCATTCAGGACTGTCTGGAAAAACCATTAGAACCCGAACAACTCAAATCAATTATTGGTCTCGTTCCCCGCTAAGTACCGCACAAAAATGCGATATTTGCAACCATGCTTTTATCATCGCGTCTACTTCAATTTGCTCATCGCTTATATCGCAAGATCTTCCCTGAGGTCATTATCCGTACATCGGAAATGGAAAGGCTACTCCAAAAACTCTACCCAACCGTGAATTGGAAAAATGTCCGGTTTTATAAAGGTATGCCTTGGTTTATGGACAATAGTTTTGCACATGCCATTGTATTGCCTGGCACTTGGCATTATGGTCGTATTCATGCTTATTTCTCCTCTTATCAACCCAACACAACACGGGGGCTTTCTACTATCGCGCATGAGTCTTTTCATGTATTGCAATATCAGGACATGGGACGCGGATTAGGTTTATTCCGTGGATTTATTCTTTATTATCTGGCTGATTATTTTGAATTATTATTCAAAAATGGTTTTAAAAAAGGTTGGGCTGTAGCCAATGATATAGCCTATCGACAACACCCGATGGAAATACCTGCTTACAAACAGGATGATGATTTTTGTAGTTTTTGTGTGTCACAGCAAACACAGTTACAGCCTGCCAATATTCCCGAACAATTTATCAAAATGCATTGCGGCTACCAAGCCGAACACAGCTTCCCATTCTTATTACTGGCTATATTGGTCACACTTATTTTTTCAATTATAAAACCTCTCACAGAAATATTATTTATCATTGTGGCTGCGCCTGTCTGGATATTGGGACAGCTTATACGTGGTGTGGGATTATAATTCCCAAATATTCCGTATTTTTATACGAATGTTATAATCAGTCCATAAAAAAAACAATAAATGACAACAGCAGAAAGAGCAGAACTAAAAGAGAAAATAGAAGAACAAATAACATCAACTAAAGTAAAAATAGAAGACCTCGAAGAATTGAGTAAACCCATTTCGCCAGAAAATTCACTGGGACGCATCACCCGTATGGACGCCATCAATAACAAAAGCGTAGCAGAAGCTGCCCTGCGTGCGACTCGTCGTAAACTCGGTAAATTGCAACACGCTTTGTCAAAAATAGATAGCGATGATTTTGGGATTTGCGCTGTTTGCAAAAAACCAATTCAGCCTAAGCGCGTTATGCTCATGCCGGAAAGTTCTAGGTGTGTACGCTGCGCTTCGCGCTAATTGCCATTAAAATTGAAACTGACATTGAAATTGAAATTGATATGAACAAACTAAGCTACCTTTTATATTTTGTCTCCTTTATCCTAGTAACAGGCTGCGTTGGCAGTTCCAAAATTGTGTCCACAACCAATCAGGCACCTTCCGAACGCAAAACCGTTATGGAAAGTACCACAATGACCGAAACACGGCCCGACGGTACAGTTGTCGTCACAGAAAAAATAATCTATACCGATGCAGACGGCAAAAAAACAACGGCGATTAATATCAAAGAAGCCCCAGTCAGCCCGCCCAAACAAAGTGAGAATGAACCAGCAGAAACGACCACACCCACAGTGACTACACCAACTGTAAAAGTACCAGAAACACCTATCGTACAAGCCGACAATATTGTAGAAATACAAGGAAAAAAATATACCCGAAATCCAGATGGCACACTAACTGCAATTGAAGGAAATATCCCAACACCACCAACTGTAAAAGTACCAGATACGCCTATCGTACAAGCCGACAATATTGTAGAAATACAAGGAAAAAAATACACCCGAAATCCAGATGGCACACTAACTGCAATTGAAGGAAATATACCAACGCCACCAACTGTAAAAGTACCAGATACGCCTGTTCTACAAGCCGACAATATTGTGGAAATACAAGGAAAAAAATACACCCGTAATCCAGATGGCACACTAACTGCAATTGAAGAAAGTATCCCAACACCACCAACTGTAAAAGTACCAGATACGCCTGTCGTAGAGGTGCCAGCCCCTCCCGCTGTTGCAGTAGAAACACCTACTATAACGACTCCAGACACGACAGTCGAAACACCACCAGCTCCGACTGCTGCCAGTGGTATCGACACCGCTCGGGAGGCCAATTATATGACGGAAAGAGAGAAGAACATGATAAAGGAAATTAATCTGGTGCGCTCTGACCCAACAGGTTATATTCCACTCGTCAATGAATATCGAGAACAAGTCAAACGAACAACATTTACGGATGCGAATTTTGCAAAAGAAGAACTTCGTGCCATAGAAGATTTGATTCGTGAATTGCAATTGATGAGTCCTATCGCCATTCTTCAGCCTCGCGAGACTTTGCACAATACCGCCAAAGCACATGGCAATGAAATGAAAGCCCGCAACAAAACCGGCCATGTTGGTAATGATAATTCTTACCCATGGGATCGCATCACTCGCGATGATCCAAGCCTCGAAGATGGCAATGAAAACCTTGTCGGTGGTCCAGACGAAGTCCGCAAGTCTGTCATGTTATTGCTCGTAGATTCAGGCATCCCCGGCTACGGACATCGCAAAACACTGCTCAACCCAACCTGGAAGTATGTCTCCTGCTATGAGGTTGGTGAGGTGCAGGGCTTTCCGCATTATTGGGTACAAAATTTTGCTAAATGATCATTGTGTTGCGGTGTTGATGTGTTGCGGTGTTGTAGTAGTTTGTTTTGCGAAGCAAAACACGACAACACCACAACACGACAACACCACAACACGACAACACCACAACACAGCCAAATGCTAAACACAAAAATAAAAGCCAGTCAAATCAGCAACCTCACGGATGCCCGATATTTTGCAGCCTGGATGATAGACTGGATGGGCTTCTGCCTTGACGAAGCCGCTGAACACCGCGTAACACCTGAGCTTCTACACGCTATCCGCGACTGGGTAGCAGGACCGATTATTGTAGGAGAATTTGGAGAACAAGAAGCCAGCTATATTCAGGAAGCTGTTCGTTTTTTAAATTTGGATGCGGTACAAGTCGGCAGTTTTTATGACAAAAAACGCTTGGAGGAATTGAAAGACATTTCAGTTATTCGAGAAGTTATTATTGACCATAATTCTGCTAAAGAGACATTACAAACCTGCGAAAACTTAGCACCGCACGTAGCCTATTTTTTATTGGAATGTGGTACAAATAATATCAATTGGGCATCTATTAAAGAAAATAAAAACGGCTGGAACATAGACACACTTCAACAACTTTGCGATAAGTATCCGATTATATTAAGCATGAATTTGAAAGACAAGGAAGTTGTAGAAGTTATGGAAAATCTAAAGCTCGTAGGCTTAAATGTGTTTGGCGGAGCAGAAGAAAAAACCGGCTTCAAATCCTATGATGAACTCGATGAATTATTTGAACAACTGGAGGACTGAGGGTATTGAGTTGAGAAAATTCATGAATGTTCTCAACTCAATACCCTCAATAACTCAATACACTTAATCAACTCAATATTTGCTAGTAAAAACACGTGGCATCGTACTCAGGAGCATCAAATACTCCGAAACCAGTCTTATCTGCGACATATATACAGAAGAACTGGGGCTGCGTACCTATATCATTTCTGGTGTTAGAAAACCCAAAGCGAAAATCAGTGCCAGCCTACTCCAAATCATGACCCTGCTCGATTTGGTCGTGTATCATCAAGACCATAAAGACCTCAACCGCACCAAAGAAATCAAACCAGCTTATCTGTATCAGGCGGTGCCTTTTGATGTGCATAGGCGGGCAGTTGGCGTCTTTATGACAGAGCTACTTCGCAAAACCGTCAGCGAAGCAGAACATAATCCTGAATTGTTTCTTTTTTTATACCAGTCTTTCATACAATTGGACACGATGGACAAAGCGTATGTTCCCAACATGCACCTACATTTCATGGTTCACCTGTCTCGGTTTCTTGGTTTTATGCCAGGCGGTATTTGCGATGAAGCAACGCCATTTTTTGACTTGCGGGAAGGTACTTTTACGGCTATAGAGCCAGAGTTATTATACTGCGTGGAAAACGATTGTGCAGCTATGCTGCATCAACTCATTACAACTCCACTTCACGATATTCAGGATATAAAGATGTCTGGCCCGCTACGTCAAAATCTACTGGATAAACTCATCCTGTTTTATCGCTATCATGTTGAAAATATGCGGGAACTGAATGCGCATTTGGTTTTGCGGGAGGTTTTGGGCAATTAAAAATTCAATAAGAACACAGCACCATGCACAAGTACAAAGTCGTTTTCCATGAAAGTCAGATCCTAAAACAACTAAAAAATTACGGTCAAGTCGATGGTCTGACGACTGCCAATGAATTAGAAGCCCTTATGATAGAATACGACGGGAAAGGATATGACTTGGTGAGCATCTCACCTATACACGGTGTTCCTGGATCTCCCGTCACTTCAGGATTTATGATTACTTTCAAAAAACGAAAAGCACCTGGAACAAATTAAGGAGAAAAGCTACGCTCGACAATCAAGATTGTTTCATGGTTTTAAAATATTTTTTTTGCGTAGCAAAAAACATAATAACAATTACTCAATCAAACAATTTCACAATTATAGCAGGCACTTAATTTTCCAGTCCTGCTTTCAACTTCTCTGCATTGTCCGCAACTTGTAAGGCTTCTATAATACCAGCAACATCTCCATCTATAATAGCTGACAAATTATATAAGGTCAAGTTGATTCGGTGATCCGTAACCCGATTTTGAGGATAATTATAGGTGCGGACTTTGCCCGAACGATCACCTGTTCCGACTAGGCTTTTACGCGCTCCAGCTACTTTGGATTCATGTTCTTCGCGTTGTTTGTCATACAGTTTGGCGTAAAGCCGCTCCTCTGCAATTTCTCGGTTTCTAATCTGAGAACGTCCGTCTTGACATTCTACGACTACACCAGTCGGTAAATGGGTGACCCGCACTGCCGATTCTGTTTTATTGACGTGCTGACCACCCGCTCCACTTGCTCGGAAAGTATCCCATTTGAGATCAGCTTTATTCACATTTACATCTTCCATTTCCAGTCGGGGCATCACCACCACTGTAGCTGCGGAGGTATGCACACGCCCTTGCGATTCCGTCCTAGGCACCCGCTGCACCCGATGCCCACCCGACTCAAACTTGAGTGTTCCATACACATTATTGCCATTGATTTGTATCGCTATTTTGCTATAGCCTCCCGACGAACCTTCTGTTGTGGCAATCGTTTCATGTGTCCATTTTTTATTATCAAAAAACCTTGTGTACATGCGGTAAAGATCACCTGCAAAAATACTGGCTTCATCACCACCCGTTCCTGCACGAATTTCCATGACGGCATTTTTCTCATCTTCTGGATCTTTGGGAATCAGGAGAAATTTAATCTCCTCCTCCATTTCGGCAACTTTTGGCAGCAATTCGTCCAATTCCATTTTAGCCATTTCCCGAAACTCTTCATCTTCTTCTGTTGCCAAAATTTCTTTATTGGTCGCTATATTGTCCAGCACATTTTTATAGGCATCGTAAGCTGTTACAATCTCCCCGAGGTTTTTATATTCTTTGCTGATCTTAGTATATCGTTTCATGTCACTCACCACGTCCGGATCACCCAGTTGTTCGCTGACATACTCATATCGTTCTTTAATTGCTTCTAGTTTATCTAACATAGATTTTAATTTTGATTGCAAAAATACGACTATCAACGGGATATAAAAATTATGCGTCATTAGAGGGCTGGTTTATTGTGACATTTGGGGTAATGGTCGATAGACGATAGTCCATGGTCGATGGGTGTCTTTAAATATTCAAGTCATTCTAGTGTTCGTTTTGCTTTGCAAAATGAGTGTAAAATTTATAAAGCCTTAGCCATGGACTATTGACCATCGACCATGGACTATCTACTAAACATCAATTATTTACACTTAAGTTCCATTTTATTATTAAAAACAATTATCATGTCACAACACAACCCCTTCCCAACATTAATACATAGTCAAATGTGTTCATATTGAAGGTATCCAAATGGAATTTCCATTTAACAAAACACGTAATAATATGAAAACGATACTTGTCGTAGATGAACAACCTATGTTACTCAAGGCTTTATGCTTTAAACTGCAAAAAGCTGGTTTCGATACCCTTGCCGCTGTAGATGGCGAACAAGCCATTGAGTTTTATGATGAAATAAAACCCGATCTTGTGCTCACCGACCTGCTGATTCCTTATGTGACCGGACTGGAACTCATTGCGCATATTCGCGAAAAAAAGCAGCAATCCACACCTATTATTGTCCTTTCCAAAATCGCTATTGACGCCACCATTCTTGAGGTTTTCAACCTCGGTGCAAATGATTATGTCACCAAGCCTTTTCGCCCAAATGAAATCGTGGCAAGAACAAAACGATTATTGAGTTGATTTTGCGAAGCAAAATCAACTTCTACTGCTCACACAATTACACAATCAACTCAATTTCTCAATCAACTTAATCAACTCAATCAACATAATTACTCAACAATTCGCACAAACTCCCGTATAACAAGGACACTACTTTCACCTCACCGAGCTTTCAACTAAAAACAATGGTGTCCAATTACAAAATATTTAGCGGCATTAGCCTGTTTTGTTGCATAATGATTTGCTTTTCTGCCCATGCCCAGCAGGACAGCCTGAAGAATCAAATTGCCCTGACTTACGCTTATAGCTACCTGAACACAGGCGAATGGCAGCAAACTCGAGCAGAGTATCAACGCAAAATTGGAAAGACTATCTTATTGGGCAGGTACAGTTTGGAACAGCGATTTGGACGAAGAGGTGGACTAGCAGAAATAGAAGCATATCCTACCCTATCCGATAAAAGTTATGCTTATCTCGGAGCTGGTTTTGGCAATCAGCGGATTCTTCCTTCGGCTTACTTTTCGGGTGCGTATTATCATAGTTTGAAAAAGAATTTCGAAATAGAAATAGGTGGAAAATGGATTGATTTCCAGCAGACCGAAGGTGTTACTATGTTGCATACTTCGCTGGGCAATTATATGGGCAATTACTGGTTGAATTTTAGGTTTACCCAAATTTTCACCACCAATAAAACCGGACAATCGCTGATATTTTCAGGACGTCGATATTCAGGCAACGGGCAGAGTTACTGGTTTTGGCGCACTGGCTGGAGCAATACCATTTCAGAAGAACTGATTGTCAATAGTGGTGATGTCGAAAATTTCAACAGTCAGGTACAATGGCTACAAATAGGCCGAAAACAGCGACTCAAACGCAACTGGATCATTGAACCTTCCATGGCTTTTGAGTTGACAGACTGGAAAAAAGATACAGAAAGAATCAGATTAACAACACAACTAGAACTGAAACGCAGATTTTAATCACGCTTGAAACAATTACCAATATATCGCTTTTGGAGTGAGGATTTCCTGACGAATGGGGAATTGCTATTGCCTGTGATTATCAGTATGGCAATGTTTTTTGCATTTGCAGCAATCGTCCTAGTTGTGATTACACTCATTCATCGCGGCGTCTGGAATATTCGTTTTTTAAAAACCCAAAAATTGCAACATAAATACGAAAATTACCTCGCCGAACTCGTGAGTGGCACTTACGATGATCCTCTTTTACACACTATAAATCAACAGCAAAAAAGCACCCTTGCTTTGGGAATCCAGGATATTACACAGCCTTTCAACAGAAATATATTGCGCAGGCAAATCCTTTTATTGCATCAAAATCTATTTGGGCAAGATGCTGGGCGTATTCGTGAATTATATCTATCACTCGGCTTCAAAGACGAAGCACTCAAAAAACTGACATCTTCCCGTTGGAAAATTATTATAGAAGCCATCAAAGAACTCGAACAAATGGGGATTCGTGAAGCACATGAACCTATTTTTCAATTAATCAACCATAGAAACAAAACCGTCAAAACAGCCGCTATCCGCGCTAAAGTTCACTTAGATACTAGCCCACTTTCTTTTCTCGACGATTACACAGCAGCCCTCACCGACTGGCAGCAATCCAATATCGCTTATGCCCTACTTCGTATTCAACGAACGGACATGCCCGACTTTACTCGATGGTACGACCATCAGAATGAAACGGTATTGGCTTTCGCCATAAAAATGTGTGGACTATTCAATCAGGGAAAAGCAGCAAAGTCCACTACGACCTTGCTGATTCATCCCAATATTCACATAAAAAAAGCGGCTATAAAAACCTTATCGCTCATCGGTACCACCACAGAAATTCCAGCATTGATAGAGGCTTATTCGGCATCTTCCGACCTCTTAAAACCAGATATCCTAACTGCTTTACAATTGCTTTCTAAAGATACAGAAATTCCATTTTTTGAAATACAATTACAACATAAAGATAATGACATCCGCCTCGCTGCGGCACAGTCGATGGCACGCCTCGGTACTGCCAGCCGACAAAGACTCAAATTCTTATTCGATGATGCTGATAAGGATTTGAAACAGGTGATTACGCACGCATTAAAAGTAAAGTCAAATAGCTAAGATTGCTCGAATTGTTTCATTGTTCGATTGCTGAATTGCTACATTGTTGTATTGCTATGTGGTTAGTTTTTTTGCTACGCAAAAAAACAATGAAACAATCTAACAAAACTAAGTGAACACGCTAATCCGCTTCTTTGAATATGGGATTTTTTTCTACAGTTCTGTGGTGCTGATGTCTTATCTATTCCTGGCAATGATCTCTGCTTATGAAGTCCTGCGTTATCGAAAAGAGCGAGACCTTACTGATTACCAAAACTTGTTGGCCACGCCACTGATGCCTTCTATTGCGATCATTGCACCAGCCTATAATGAATCTCCAACCATTGTCGATAATATCCGGTCTTTATTGTCTTTGCATTATACCAATCTGACTGTTATTGTGGTGAATGATGGGAGTAAGGACGACACCTTCGACAAGGCAGTAGCGACTTATGACTTGGAGCTGATAGATTTTTATTATGATGAAAAAATAGCGGCGCAGCCTGTTCGTGGTATCTATAAGTCGCGCAATTCTGGCTTCAGCAAACTTATTTTTGTAGATAAAAAAAACGGCGGAAAAGCGGATGCCATCAATGTCGGCATCAATGTGTCCAATGCAGATTATTTTGCCTGTATTGATGTAGATTGCATTATAGAACCCGATGCCTTTTTGAAAATGGCAAAACCGATTATGCAAGCAGAAAACGAGCGGATTATTGCAGTCGGTGGAATTGTATGGCTGACCAATGATTCGCACATCCGCAAAGGCAGATTACTGGAAGTCAGGACACCAGAAACCTTTGTGCCACGCATACAGGTCATCGAGTATTTCAGGGCATTTCTGCTAGGACGCACCGCCTGGGCAAAAGTGAATGGTATGCTGCTCATTTCCGGCGCATTTGGTTTATTTGATCGGGAAATTGCTGTTGCGGCCGGCGGCTATTATCACAAGACCGTCGGCGAAGATATGGAACTCGTCATGCGAATGCACCGCTACATGCGCGAACGCCAACTGCCCTACAAAATCGGCTACCTCCCCGAACCGCTCTGCTGGACAGAAGCTCCTTCCGATTTCAACATCCTCGGCAGGCAACGCCACCGCTGGACACGCGGCACTATCGAATGCCTGTTGTTACACAAAAAAATGTTTTTCAATCCGAAATATGGTATCCTCGGCATGGTGAGCTATCCGTATTGGCTATTCGCAGAATGGCTGAGTCCATTTGTAGAAGCAGGCGGGATTCTGTTTTTTATTATCATGATTATCCTCGGCCGTGCCAACTGGGCTTATTTCTGGGCTTTGTTATTTTTCGTATATGCTTTTGTGGTTTTTCTGTCCTTATTCGCCATTCTAATACAGGAAATTTCCTATCACCGCTACCGCAAGCACCGAGATCTGACACAGCTTATCCTAACCGCCCTCGTTGAACCCATCGTTTATCACCCTCGCGTGATTTATTGGGCGCTGAAAGGCAATTGGGATTTTTTCCATAAAAAAAATATGGGCTGGGGAGAGATGAAGCGGAAGGGATTTTGAGGGTTTAATTACGAATGGGTTAATTACGAATTGGGGAATTACGAATTACGAATCGGCGATTGTGAATCGTATGCGGGAGGGATTTCCTTTAGAATCGAGGCGCGAGAGGGCTATTGTTGGAATCGAATATCGAACAGATGAATATTGAATGTCGAAGGGAAAGAAGAGGAATTGCGTTGCAATTTTACTTTTTGGTACATTCATTTAGGGCTTCTACCAATTGATATACAGTTGTACAAGGATTTTGGTCGCAATAAGATTCAGTCATTTTTGATTCGTGCAGACGTTTTGCATTTTGTATGCCTTTTTCTTGATTGGCCAATAACAGCCAATAAAGGCTTCTCGAAAAGGCTTTAGTTTTCCCGTCCTTTTCATAATTGCACTCCAAATACCTATTAAGCATTTTATAATACTCGTGCCTCGTCAATGCGCTTTCATGGTATTGAAAATGGAGTATAAACCACAGTTCAAAAGCATCATTGGAATAGGCCACTTTAAGTCCATTTTTATGAGCTAGTTCTATCGCATTGTCAAAATCTTCCCGTTCTCCTTTTTCTCCGTTTGTATCAAAATCAAACACACACCATAATTGACGATCTTTATCATAATTGGCTTGATTCTCTAAAAACCCATCTTCCTGCAACAACTCGATGACTTTTTCTACCAGTGCAGTCTTACTACGCCCAAGACCAATTGCAAAGACTTCCGTTTCAGTATTAATTGGAAAACTTTTGAAGTATTCTGGTTCCGTATTTTCGCCTTCACAGTAAATGCGAAAGAGGTTACGGATATTTCTTTCTCTACGTTCCCGCCTTGACGTCAATTTACGTTTTGCCCAAGCTTTACCTTCATCTGTTTTTTTGACTTTACTCATACGGATTCTTCGAAAAGCGTTTCAAAATCACCCAAAAATGGAATTGCCCCATACTTGCCTTTGATATAATCTTTTTCGTAAGACGCATCATTTCTCACGCCTTTTATATCGTACAGAGAATAAAGTTCCGTCTCATTTTTTTTGTTTTTTTCGGTGAAATAAATCTGATCACGGCGCAATAAGTCGGCATCAAGTAGATTCGTATCGTGTGTAGCAAAAATGAGTTGTGCACCTTTTTTGTTAATTTTTGGAGAGTTGAACATTTGGACTATTTTTTTGGCTAATAAGGGGTGAATATTTGATTCAAATTCATCTAAAAACAAAACTAAACCTGCACTAAAAGCAAACATTATCAATCCAATTTCATTGAAGAATTTTTGAGTACCTTTTGACTCACTAATCAATGGAATCATCTGTTGTCCACTTTTCTTCCCTTCTTCATTATAAATAGCCTTCTCTAAAAAGATTCGGTCTTGCCCGTTAATAGATTCTTTCCAAATACGTTCTATTCCCATATCAGCGAAGTTCAATAAAGAAAGTATTTGCTTTTTCCCATTTTTTATATCCATCCACTTAAAAGTAAGACTACGTTTCTTCATTATTCCCTCTTCATTTTCAAGTTCCTGCCCAACGAACACATTATGAGTTAAATATTTTTTTATGCCTTGAGATATTGCCCCATTAAAAGCATTTACAACATTTAAAAAAAGATTCTTGGCACTTGTCTTATCTATTAATCCTTTTCCCTCATTAAATTGATTTTCGTTTATTTCAATCTCGTCTAATTCTCTTTTGAAATAATAAACCTCGTTTTTTTCTGCCGTTCCAAATAACCATTCACTTAAAATACGATCCTTATTAAACTCAAAACCATAACGATATTTTTTTTGATCTAAAATGAATTGGATTTGAAAGTATATTGGCGATGTAGCTGATTGACGACTAAATATAAAAGGTTGTCCAAATAGATTTAAGGCATTTTCATTTATCATAGATACTTTTATGACCCCAAGCATCCCAGCCATTGCAGTTATCAAATTACTCTTCCCACTCCCATTTGCTCCATAAATCGCAGCACTTTTCAGCAAAGACATTTTATCCGTTACCGGAATAATATTATCCTTATCCAATTGCGATTTTTTAGACTTGATTGGAGCAGCCACCATACTCAAAGTCTGCATGTCTTTAATCGACCTAAAGTTTTGAACACTAAATTCTATCAGCATTTAATTATTATTTGTGATTTATTCACAAATATACAAATAAAAATACCGTAAAGTCAATTTTTATCTTTTTTGCTACTCAAATAATAGCCCCAGCCACCTATGAAACAATAAATTCACAATTAAATGCCTGGACTCAACTCAACGCCACTTTCAATTTATATAATTGCACCATTGGCAATATTTTTTTGAATTTGAATTTGACGTTTGGATTTGTATTTCCAATGACCCCACTCGCAATTAAACATGCCAATATTACAGCCCAACAACCAGATATGGCATAAAAGACTATACTCGTCTGCCGAAACCGTGTTATCCTTTTCTTAAAATGTAAAGTGGCATCATTATTTCGGGATTGTAGAAAAGTACAAGCAAACTGACGCAACCTAAACAGCTTAATGCTCGTTTATTATAAAGCAGTTCCAAAAGAAAATAAGTGACTTTATAAAAAGTCGAGATTAATTAGGACGTTAAAATCACGTAAAACTTTTTTTTACAGTGAATACTCCTTAAATTCGTTATGAACTGGAACGAATTTAAGAAAGCACAACAAACAGGGTTGATTCCCTGGAGAAATATTTAGGTACAACCGGTTTCGTAAAAGCTATAACCATGAAGAAGAAAGTATCTCCACAGGTAAAGGAAATCATCTCGCAGAGCAAGAAGGAGGCGTTGCGGTTAGGGCATGATTACATTGGAACAGAACACCTACTGCTCGGCATGATTAATTCTCCGCATGAACTGGCAGTAAGGGTACTCACTTCACTCGGCATCGACCTGAGCGAACTGAGAGAAGAAATCGACGAAGGCTCTAGTCGAGGTCAGATGGCAAAGGCTGGTATTGAGTTGGGACAACTTCCACTCAACAGACATGCTGAAAAGGCATTGAAGACCATGACGCTTGAAGCCCGACTACACAAACATGAAGAAGTATGCCCCGAACACCTTTTATTATCTATTCTCAGACATCCTGAGAGTACAGCAGCTAAAGTATTAAACAGATTAGACGTGGATTACGAACACTACAAAACAGAAATGGAATTTGTCCGTGATGAAATCAGCGGCGAAGCACCTGGTCAGGACGACGATTTTGATGATGATGATGAAGGAAGAGCAGGAGGTTTTGGCGGCGGTAGCGGACAGCAACAACAGCGCAAAGGCAATTCCAAATCACGCACACCGGTATTAGATAATTTCGGTCGTGATATTACTAAATTATCCGAAGAAGGACGTTTAGATCCGATTATCGGTCGGGAAAACGAAATTGAGCGGGTATCTCAGATACTCAGCCGCCGGAAGAAAAACAATCCAATTCTTATTGGAGAACCTGGTGTAGGTAAAACAGCAATTGTGGAAGGACTGGCACTACGTATTACGCAGCGCAAAGTCTCCCGTGCTTTATTCGGCAAACGAATTGTTATGCTGGATTTGGCTGCACTGGTTGCTGGCACAAAATATCGCGGACAGTTTGAGGAACGCATGAAAGCGATCATGAACGAACTCGAGAAATCGCGGGATGTCATTCTTTTTATTGATGAAATTCATACGATTGTAGGTGCAGGTGGCGCGACGGGTTCACTGGATGCATCCAATATATTCAAACCCGCTCTTGCAAGAGGCGAACTGCAATGTATCGGTGCTTCTACCTTAGATGAATATCGTCAGCATATTGAAAAAGATGGCGCACTGGATCGTCGTTTCCAAAAAGTTGTTGTGGATCCGCCTTCGCCTGAAGAAGCCGTTCACATTCTGGAAAATATCAAAAACAAATATGAAGAGTTCCATAATGTCACCTACGGAGAAGGCTCTATTGAGGCTTGTGTAAAACTCAGTACACGTTATATCACTGACCGTTTTCTGCCAGACAAAGCTATTGATGTATTGGATGAAGTAGGTGCAAGAGTTCACCTCAAAAACATTCATGTGCCAAAGCATATTCTGGACTTGGAGACAAAGATTGAGGCACTGAAAGAGCAAAAAAATCAGGCCGTCAAAAATCAGCAGTATGAAAAAGCAGCTGATCTGCGAGACGACGAATCCAAGTTGGTTCGCCAACTTGAATTTGCCAAAGTGCAGTGGGAAGAAGAAGCAAAGGTCAAAAGATACCCAGTAAATGAAGAAGATATTGCGGAAGTCGTTGCAATGATGACAGGGATTCCTATGAAACGAGTAGCACAGAGCGAAAGCAAACGCCTACTCAATATGGTAGATGACCTGAAAAAATCAGTGATTGGACAAGACGACCCAGTGACCAAAATAACTAAAGCGATTCAGCGTAACCGTGTGGGCTTAAAAGATCCGAGCAAACCCATTGGTTCGTTTATTTTCCTTGGACCTACAGGAGTTGGTAAAACAGAGCTGGCAAAAGTGCTGGCGCGTTATCTCTTCGATACAGAAGATGCTCTGGTGCGAATTGATATGAGTGAGTACATGGAGAAATTTTCTGTGAGTCGCCTCATTGGTGCACCTCCAGGCTATGTAGGTTATGAAGAAGGTGGTCAGCTGACCGAGCGAGTACGTCGCAAGCCTTATTCTGTCATTCTATTGGATGAAATCGAAAAAGCACACCCAGATGTTTTCAACATTCTGCTTCAGGTACTTGATGATGGGCAACTGACAGATGGACTTGGACGCAAGGTGGATTTCAAAAACACACTGATTATCATGACGTCGAATATTGGTGTCCGTGATTTGAAAGATTTTGGACAAGGTGTCGGCTTCCAGACTAAAGCCCGCCAAGATGCTGCGAATGATCATTCAAAAAGTGTCATTCAAACTGCATTGAAACGTACTTTTTCTCCAGAATTTTTGAACAGAATTGATGATGTTGTTATTTTCAATAGCTTAGAAAAAGAACATATTTTCAAAATTATTGACATTGCACTCAGCGACCTGTATAAGCGAATAGAGGAAATGGGCTACGCACTAAAACTGACAGAAAAAGCAAAAGGATTCCTGTCAGAAAAAGGATATGATCCTCAATACGGCGCAAGACCACTTCATCGGGCTATTCAGAAATATCTGGAAGATCCACTTGCAGAAATTATTCTGAATGACGAAATCAAAGAAGGGGATACGATGAAAGCCGATTTGGCAAAAGACGGGCTGGCATTGGATATTGTTTTGCCAAAACGCAAAAAAGCCAAGCCGGAAAAATCGAACGAAGAATAATTGACTCAGTCAATTTCACAAATACAAACGGCTCGAAACTATGGTTTCGAGCCGTTTTTTTAGTCTTTGTCCTCGACTCCGCTCAGACAACTATATTGCAGTTGGTTGAGCGAAGCCGAAATCAACTTTCTGCCTAGAGCAGAATAGCAATCACTCCACTAATAACTTTCCAATATCTGCTCGCTGTGTATTTTTGATTTTACTTTAGTAAACACACGTTCAATCACGCCATTTTCATCAATCACAAAAGTAGTGCGGTGTACACCGTCTGAAATTTTGCCCATAAATTTCTTTGGTCCCCAAACCTCATAAGCATTCAGGACTTCACGTTCTGTGTCTGCCAACAACATGAAAGGCAATTCAAATTTACCAATAAAATTCTGGTGCTTTTTTTCTGTATCAGGACTGACACCGACGACTTCAAAACCCTTCTTTTTCAGCAAAGTGTAATTATCTCGAAAATTACAAGCTTCATTCGTACAGGTAGGCGTATTGTCTCTCGGATAAAAATATAAGACCAGTTTTTTGCCTTTAAAATCAGCAAGACTGACAGTATTTCCATTCTGGTCGGTACTTATAAAATCAGGGGCTTTATCACCCGGCTTCAATGTTGTCATTATTCAATATTTATGTTGTTTGTATGCCGGTATTAACATCACAAACACTGAATTGTTTCAAGACTAATGATGATGTAAAGTCAATTCCAAAGCAATTCGATATTCCCAGGCTTTCTGTTCATCTTTCTTATTACTATACTTCGTAGAAACGTCATAATCAATTTGTTCTTTTTCCCAGCCTGCCAATAAATTGTCCACAAATTCATTGAATCTTTTTTCTTCTCCACACAAGAAAATTTCCTGGCTCAAAGCCTCCGAAAGTTTCCTCGCATACAACTCAGTAATGTCAAAATGTATTTGCTCATGTTGCAAATGGTGTGCTGTACGAGCTTCCTTTTTCACCCAGGAAGCACTTTTATCAAAATAAGCCTTTACATCATGCGATAATATACCTTCATGACATTCTGTGTGCTGCATAATGCCGGAAGCTGTCAGCGCAACAATGTGAGGATTAGCATAGTCTGGCTGACCTCTAAAATCAGCTAAATCTAATTTATCATTTTTATTCCACAAAATGATTTCATCTGTATGATACATTGAATTGGTAAATAACATCACCGAAAATAATGCAATGAGACTGGGAACATATTTGGCCTTCATATTTCTTCTTTTTTATAATAAAGTAATTATCACTTCACTATATAGATAATATACGCAATACTGCGTTTAGGCGAGTCATTTGGCAAGTAGAGTCTTTTTCAACTGATACTCCTTGGTTTTAATATTTAAACGAGAAAATATTCTGCATGTTGCACACAAATAACTTATAATTCTGTTAAGAGCCGACAGCTCCCCCTTTCAGATGTACTTTTTTGCACCTATTCCTTACATTTAACGTCATAAAGGCAACAAACCAAAATTCTCCTGCTGTAAGCATCTATATTCACCTCTGATGCAACCAATTGTTTTTATAAATCGACACCATTAACAGTATTTTATCCTGTCACATTTTTTGATTTTTCAGGCTAATTATATTAACCTATTTTAGCATATATTGTATGTTAAGAAAATCATTATAAAGTATTGAAAAGTAAAGATTTTGAAAAGTGATCAATTGACACCATAGTAAAAGGATAAACTAATGAAAAAGGCTTATAATCTAATAAATCGGAAACACCTGCTTGTTATACTCCTGTTTATATTAACAGGGATAAATTTTGCATACAGTCAGTCCGGAAAAATCATTATAAATGAGATTAATTATCGCTCGATTGCTCTACAGCAAAACATAGATTTCATCGAATTGTATAATGCTGATGTTGTATCTGTTGATTTGACTGGCTGGCAACTTACAGGTGGAATTAGCTATCAACTCCCGGCAGGTACGATAATAAACGCTGGCGATTACCTTGTCATTGCTGCCGACCCCGACACCTGTCAATCCATGTTTGGCTTTAGCGGTGCTTTAGGCCCTTATACTGGAAATTTAAGTGGCGATGGAGAAGACATACAACTAAGGGACCAGACTTTCTGCGAGATTGACAAAGTAGATTATGATGGCTGGCAGGAATGGCCCGGAGTAAGATTTAATGACTATACTACACAGGTTTATAACTCAACGACGGGTTTGTATGATGATATTCGTACAAAAGTATCTACTTCCATTCAAAAAATAAACCCTGATTTACCCAGTCAGCATGGTGGAAGTTGGAGTGCTGATATACCTAGCCCAAAAGCTGCAAATACTGGAGTATATCTTGCAAATATGAATGACATCCCCATTATAAAAAGTATTTCGAAAACACCTGATAACCCAGTGTCAGGACAAGATGTACGGATAAAAGCAGATTTGACTAATATTGATGCTTTAAGCGGTACTTTATCAGTTGATCTGGAATATCAGATCGTTGATCCAGGCAGCTATATACACAAAGCAGATGTTGCTTATGCCAATAATTGGACTCTTATTCCCATGTTGGACGATGGCATTGGAGCGGATTCTACTGCCAATAATGACATTTATACTGCCGCTATTCCTGCTAACGTACAAGTACACAGAAGGCTGATTCGGTATCGGGTAAAAGTATCTACTTCGACAGGTTATAACAGTATCTATCCCGACCAAAATCACAGAGAAAGTAATTATGCTTATTATGTATATGATGGCTATCCACTGGTCGGCAGTTATGATATAAACACATTGACTCCCATGCAGGAAATTACAGTTATCACCGGAGATACGACAGCTAATAAATACATTGGTCCTGGTACAGGTATAGACAATACTGGACAATATACAGGCTATGATTATCTCGGCGAAGGTACATTAGTCTATAATGGTAAGGTATATGACCATGTCCGTTTTCGCCCTCGTGGAAGAACAGGTGGACGGGCTGCAAGACATAAGCCTGGGATTAAGTTTGACATGAACGCTGAACACACGTTTGCTCCACTCGATGACTGCGGAAATGAATATAAAGAAAAACGGGGAAAACTAGTGTTATCTGGTACTTACGTTAATGATGTAACCACACATGGACTTACAGAGTCTCTAATTCATAAAGTACTGCAATTGACGGGCGGAATGGAGAGAGGAACAGATTATACCCAACTGAGAATTGTAGATGAAAGCGCAGAAGCACAGGATTTTTGGGGTGTATTTTTAATCGTTGAGGCTTATGACGGTGACTACCTCAAAGAACATGATTATGTAGATGGGAATATATGGCGATATAAAGATTATCGACTGAGCCATCAGGGGGATTTTCCAAATTCAGGTAACATTGCGCAATGGGCAAGCGATATGACAAAAGTCGATTGGGATTTGTTATTGGCGGATAAAATTGCCAACCAATTTTTGGGCAATGGAGCCAACAACTACGAAGGAAAGCACAGCCAACGCAACTATTATAACCCCGAGACTGGAAACTGGCATATATGGTACGGGGATTATGACACTACCTTCGGTATGTCTTACGATGATGGCACCTACCATCCTAGAAGTAACTCTAATCCTATTCAGATCACAAAAATGGTCCAGGACATTTCCAGCATGGAAAGAGAATACGAAAACACTATGCGTTCTGCTTACGACCTCCTTTTCAATCAGGAGCAAGCAGACTTCCTTGTAGATATGGAATCGGCTAAAACATACAATCCCACTGCTGCTTACGACTGGACAACCTTAGACAACTACCGGTGGAACCAGACCTACGATCTGGGGAATGTAGATGCGCACATCAATTGGTATAAAACCTGGTTTCAGGATAGAGGAATTTTTTTATTAAATAATGCAAGCTCTGGATTTAAAAACATTGGTATTCCTGATAAGCCAGTCATCAGTTTCACTGGAACAAGTGCATTAGATGATTTAACTTTTAGCAATTCTGCTTTTACTGATCCACAGACCACCGGAACTTTTACTGCTTTAGAATGGCGCGTAGGCGAATGGAGCGACCCCGCAAACCCTGTTTATCAAAGTATTTGTGAACCTAAATACGAAATACAAACCGTTTGGAAAAGTGGCGAAATCACTTCGTTCTCAAACAACTTTACCATTCCAGGTACAGCGCAATTAGAGCCAGGGCGAACTTATAAAGTAAGGGTTAGGTATAAAGATAATACAAACAAATGGAGTCATTGGTCAGACGCTATTCAGATTGTTCCTACACCCGCCAATAACAATACCGCACCTGCACTCGTCATCAATGAAATCATGTACAATCCGGGAGAAAAATGCGGAAGTGAATTTGTCGAAATAAAAAATACAGACGCTGGCACAGTTCCATTAGATGGACTTGTTTTTACAAATGGAATAAAATATAATTTCCCAGCAGGAACGACCATCGCGCCAGGCGGTTTTATAGTCATTGCAAAAGATAGTATTGCTTTTTATCAGAAATATGGCTTCTACCCTTTCGGTGACTATTCGGGTTCTTTAAATAATAACGGGGAAAAAATAGAGCTTCGTGGATTGTACAACAGATTGATTGACTCCCTGACCTATAACAGCAAAAACCCTTGGGATGAAATGCCTGATGGCGGAAATCGTTCTCTGGAGTTGCTGAGTACGACCTTTGACAATGCTGCCCCCTTAAATTGGTTCCGTTCAGATGACGAATGTGGCACACCAGGTAGTGAAAACAGCCGGATTTGCAGTGCCGGTGCAGCACCTATAGTCATCAATGAGATCAATTATAACGCACCCAATTCACCTGATGCAGGAGACTGGGTAGAACTCCATAATACAACTCCAAATGCAATAGACATTTCAGACTGGGAGTTTTATGATAATGGTAATCAATACATCATTCCGCAAGGAACAGTCATGCAGCCCGACGACTTTTTGATATTGGTACAAAATGATACCTTGTTTACCGCAGTATTTCCACACGTCACAGATTATGTCAGCAATTTTGAGTTCAATCTGTCAGGTGGAGGAGAGCGTATCTCTTTGTTTGATGAAAATAAATGCCTGTCCGACTATGTCGTATATGATGATGATATGCCCTGGGATACTATCCCTGATGGCAATGGACCGAGCTTATCATTAATTACACCAAATTCTGATAATGCAGACCCTGCATCCTGGGAAAGTTCTTCCAATATCAGTTCCGTTAATGGCACCCCCGGACGACCAAATGAACCTTGCCTTGTGCAGGAAATTGTAGCTCCTGACACACTATGTATCGGTGATCCAATAACACTTGCCCCTAATATCCTAAACAATGAAGTTCAATATAGCTGGTTTTTATCTGGCGCATCCACTCCTGCTGCAAATACTGAATCTGTTACCGTTTCCTGGTCAGGATTGGGTACATACAATATCCAGTTAGTTGCACAATATTACGAATGCACCAAAATTTATACTCGGCAAATTGTCATTATTAGTTGTAATACAGCCCCTATTCTTACAAGCGATAATTACACAGTTGCAGAAGATAATGTGCTGGACAATGGTTTTAGCCTTTTGAGCAATGACGCTTCTGACCCTGAAGGTGACAATATAACGGTCAGCTCAACACCTATAAGCCCTCCTGCTAATGGTAGCGTCACGCTCAATCCTGATGGTACATTCTCCTACACACCTAATCAAAATTTTAATGGTGGTGATACTTTTGAATATGAAGTATGTGATGATGGATTTCCAATGGCATGCAATACAGAAATGGTTTATATCACAGTGACACCTGTCAATGATGAACCAACACCTGTAGATGACACTGGCGTAGTCCAAGAAGATGCTTCCATTTCGGGCAATTTAAAAAATAATGACACGGATCCTGATGGTGACAATTTTGTGCTAACATCAACTCCTATCACTCAGCCTGCTAATGGTAGTCTTTTCATTCTATCCAGCGGTTTTTATGCCTACACTCCAAATCCCGATTTTAATGGAACAGATAGTTTTGAGTATGAAATATGTGACGATGGCAACCCTGTTTTATGCGCTATTGCAACCGTAAACATTACTATAAATCCAGTCAATGACGCTCCCACAGCAGTCGCAGATGCACTGTACACAACAACAGATTCTATTCTAATAGCTAATGTATTAACCAATGACTCTGATATAGACGGGGATATGCTTAGCGCAAATACGACTATCGTCAGCAACCCTGTAAATGGAACAGTCAGTATACAAGCCAATGGCGATATCACTTATCAGTCCAATTCTGGTTATAGTGGCATCGATGCTTTTGATTATGAAGTCTGCGACCCAAGTGGATTATGCAGCACAACAACAGTAACGGTCATTATAGAACCTGGTTGTATTGACATCCAACTCTCTGCATGGCTGGAAGGTCCTTATAATGAAAGTATTTTTGAAATGGATAATGAGTTGAATAGCCTACGTGGTATTCTACCCGGACAAACACCTTTCAGTTATCTCGCAGCACCCACACCAGCCGGACAACCATATAATGCAGCACCTTGGGATTATACAGGTACAGAAGGAGCAGGATGGACAGATGCTAATTATACTGGCGATGAAGTCGATTGGTTATTGGTTTCTTTCCGTACAGGTATTGAAAAAAATACAGAAATTGCTCAAACGGCTGCTTTACTCAACAAAGACGGGAGTATTTATTTCCCCGACCGCTGTGTACTCACAGGCGATGTTTCTGGTCCATTGTATATCGTAATAGAACACCGAAACCACCTTGGTATTATGTCCCCTACACCAGTCAGTATGGTCAATCACGTCTTAATCTATGACTTCAGAACAGGAGACAGTTATAAAGACGCCACCAGCTACGGGCAAAAACAGTTATCTACTGGCGAATGGGCAATGTTTGCAGGAGACGGCGACCAATCTGATTTTCCAAGTTACGACATACAAGGAACAGATAAAGCATTATGGCTTAATGATAATGGCGTTTTTCAACAATACCTCATTCCAGATTATGACTTGAACGGAGACGTCAATGGAGCAGATAAAGTCCTCTGGGATGTCAATAACGGAATATCCTCCAGAGTACCCAAGTAAAGCAGGCATTCTGCCTGTAAAAGAAAAACAACACCGTCCAGAGTAGGGTAAATTCATGAATTTACCCTACTCTGGACGCCATAACGCAGCTTCAAAATTCAGAATTTTATGATCTACAACTTTCAGCCCTTCACTTTCCAATAACTCCTGCATAATAGTAGGCGTGGAAAAATGGATGCGACCGCTTAGTTCTCCTTTGCGGTTTACCACACGGTGTGCGGGTACAGGTGGCTCAGCACCAAAACACTGCTTCAAAGCCCAACCCACCATCCGCGCCGAACCCAATGCCAGGGCGTCAGCTACAATCCCATAAGTCGTCACTTTCCCGTAAGGTACTTCTCGCACCAGATCATACACATCTTCGTAATAACTGTTTTTATGATTCATAATCAGACTTTAAGCAATTGAGGATACATAATCGACACTTCCAATTTGAATAACTTGTTCAATTTGAATTTGACGTTTGAATTTGTATTTCTACTTATTGTCCCCAAATAACTAAAATTAATCCATAATTCATTTGATTTGATATAAATAATTAGAAAAATCGCCATACAAACGATACTATTGCATTCATAAAGATTTCAAAGTCAAATCAATGATAATGTCAATAAAAAAGATAATAGGGCTTAGTCTATTTTTACTGGTCTTCGCCAAAATGGAAGCACAGGAAGATAATGTATGGAATTTGTCTCGCTGCATCGAATATGCCCGCGATCATAATATACAGGTACGGCAAACGGGGTTAAATATTCGCCAGGCAGAGCTGACACAAAAGCAAAATAAATTATCAAAAATGCCCGCCCTATCTGGGAGTGCATCTCACGCTTATAATTTTGGTCGCTCTATTGATCCCACATCCAATAGTTTTGAATCACAAACTATTCAGGCTAATAATTTTTCATTAAATGGTAATGGAATTTTATACGCTGGAGGACAAATTCGCAATAGCATTAAACAAAGCGAATACGATCTCAAAGCTGCTCAGGCTGATGTAGATCGTATCAATAATGACCTCGGCTTGAGCATTGCACAAGCTTATTTGCAGGTACTATTGGCACAAGACCAGTTGAGCATCACCAAAAATCGCCTGAAACAAAGCGAAGACCAATTAGCCAGAACGGAAACACTCGTCAAAGCAGGCTCAGTAGCCCGCGTTGCCCTACTCGATCTTGAAGCACAAATTGCCACCGACGAACAAAGTATTGTCTCAGCAGAAAACGCACTCGTACTAGCTTTTCTCAACCTGAAAACACAACTCAATCTTGACCCCGATTACAAAATGGCCCTTTCTCGCCCAAGTTTCAGTGTACCAGCAGATATAGACCTAAACATCATGACGGTAGATATGCTCTATCAGGAAGCTGTAAAAAATCAGCCGCAGATTGTAGCAAGTGAGTACCGCCAGCGGAGTGCCGAAACAGGCATTGATGTCGCCAAAGGTACTTTGCAGCCTTCCCTCACTTATTTTGGCGGACTTTCTAGCAATTATTCCAACCTGGCACAACGAGCTACCGACGATTTCATCACAGTCGAACAAGATTTCGGAGATTTAGAAGTATCTCCTCCCCTAGTTCCTACACCAATAACAGTTCCACTAAGAGTAAGTAATGAAATTCCAGTTTTTGAAGACAATCCTTTTGTGAATCAACTAGGCGATAATTTTAGTCAAAATGTAGGATTAAGTCTAAACGTACCTATTTATAATAAAGGACAAAATCGTATCAATATAGAAAGAGCGCAACTCGCAGTAGTCAGCGCAGAATTGAATACTGAGCAACTCAAACAAAGTCTAAAATCGGATATTCAACGCGCCCTCACAGATGCCCGTGCTGCTTATAATCAGATGCGCGCCGCCGAAAAAACACAGGCAGCAAGAACAGTGGCTTTCAGCAGTGCTGAAAAACGCTTCGAACTAGGCGCAATTAATACTTTTGAGTACGCTTCCGCAAAAGATGCCCTTGATATTGCCAAAGTCAATGCAATCAGTTCTCAATACGATTATGTGTTCAAACTGAAAGTACTTGATTATTATCTGGGCAAAGAAATTATATTAGAATAATACAAGTTGTGAATAACTTGTAAAATCCAAAATTGAAAAATACAAATTCCAAAAACCGGTGTAAAACTGGCTATTTCTTTGGAATTTGGAATTTATAATTTGTAAATTTCATCCATGACACGTAGAAGAAAAAGAAGTAGCTGGCCACTTATCCTATTAGGAGTCGCAATATTATCACTTGGTGGCTTTGCAGCATGGAAAGCAAGAAATTCTGAAGACAAAGGCACTAAAGTCACCGCCGAAGAAGTAAGCAAACGCACCATTACAGAAACCGTTTCTGCAAGTGGTAAAATATATCCGGAGTCTGAAGTCAAAATCAGTTCTGATGTATCTGGCGAGATTGTAGAGCTTTACATTCTGGAAGGCGATACTGTAAGAGCTGGTCAGTTATTGGCTAAAGTGACGCCTGATGAATATGAATCTGTGGTAGAACGTACTGTGGCTGCTGCCAAATCTACGGAGGCTAACTTGGCAAATACCCGTTCTCAGACTTCCCAATTACAAGCAGCAAAAAAGCAGGCTTTCGCTCAGCGTGACCAAATTCTGGCACAAATAGAAAATAGTCGCTCTGTACATGCACGGAATGAAATGTTACACAAAGAAGGGGTCATTTCTGATGCCGAGTTGGAAGGAAGCTTATCTGCGCTTCGTGGATTTGAAGCCAATTTAGCATCAGCCAATGCAGCGATTGAATCAGCCGATGCCAATATTGTTTCTGCTGCCGAAACTGTCCGTGCAGCTGAGTATAATGTACAAAGTGCCAATGCTACTGTACGTGAAGCTCGCGAAAATCTACGCAAAACCACCATTTATGCCCCAACTTCAGGCGTAGTATCACAACTCAATGTAGAAAAAGGAGAGCGCGTGGTAGGCACCTTACAAATGGCAGGTACAGAGATCATGCGCATTGCCAATATGGATGTTATGGAGGTGCAGGTAGATGTTAGTGAGAACGATGTATTGCGCGTTAGCGTAGGTGATACTGCAGAAATAGAAGTCGATGCCTATCTAGACCGCGATTTCATGGGTGTCGTAACAGAGATTGCCAATTCTGCTTCCACCGTAGGCGGCATGTCCCTAAGTACAGATGATGTAACCAATTTCCGGGTGAACATTCGTTTACAGCCCACTTCGTACAAAGATTTGAGAAAGAGCGGTCGGCATGCTTTCCGACCAGGGATGTCAGCTTCTGTAGAGATTCGTACGACAAAGGCAGAGGGCGTGTTGAGCGTACCTTTACTTGCCGTAACCACTCGCGAGGACGATAGCGAAGACGCAGGAGATGATCCCGAATTATTTGAAGTCGTATTTGTCTGTGCCGCCGACACCATAGAGCAACGCCAAATCGAAACTGGTGTGCAGGATGACACTTATATTCAAATTTTGAATGGGCTGGAAGCTGGTGAAAAAGTAGTTACAGGCCCTTATTCTGCGGTATCATCTGATTTAGAAAAAGGCGAAAAAATCAATATTGTCGACAAAGAAGAGTTAAGAAAAGGCGGCAAGAAGAAATAGACATTTCTCAGGTTAGAGAACATCTGGTTTTCGAAACGCAGCACTCTTTGAGTGCTGCTGTTTATTTTATAAGCAACTAGGTTTTAAAATGTTCCGGCAAATGTTACCTTTGCGGCTGAAATACGACATGAAATATGAAAATCACTGACTACTTAGCGAAAGCGAAAAATAAAACCCTGATTTCTTTTGAAATTCTTCCTCCTCTCAAAGGCGGGCGGATTCAGTCTATTTTTGACACGCTTGATCCGCTAATGGAGTTCAAGCCCCCATTCATTGATGTGACCTACCACCGAGAAGAATACATTTATAAACAGCGTCCGAGCGGCTATTATGAAAAAACATTTATCCGCAAACGCCCTGGTACAGTTGGGATTTGTGCAGCCATTATGAATAAATATGGCGTAGATGCTGTGCCGCATTTGATTTGTGGCGGCTTCACGGTAGAAGAAACAGAAAACGCGCTGATTGATCTCAGTTTTTTAGGCATCAATAATGTACTCGCATTACGCGGCGATGCCCGAAAATTTGAAGGCAGATTTATTCCCGAACCCGGCGGTCATGCTTATGCCATCGACATGGTCAAGCAGGTCGACAATATGAACAAAGGCATTTATCTTGATGATAATATAGACAATGGACTGGCAACAGAGTTTTGTATTGGCGTAGCTGGTTACCCAGAAAAGCACTTTGAAGCCCCCAATATGAAGTCGGACATGAAATTCCTCAAAGCAAAAGTAGATGCTGGCGCAGATTATATTGTCACGCAGATGTTTTTCGACAATCAAAAATACTTCGATTTTGTGAACTTGTGTCGGGAACATGGCATTACTGTACCGATTATTCCTGGCTTAAAACCCATCACCCGTGCCAGTCAAATTGGAACACTGCCCCGCATATTTTTCACCAACATGCCCGATGATCTCGTAGATACAGTGATGGCTGCCAAGACGAAAGAAGCCGTCAAAGAAGTTGGTATTGAATGGTGTATTGCCCAATCCAAAGAACTGAAAGCTGCGAATGTGCCTTGCTTGCACTATTACACGATGGGCGATGTGAGTACTTTTGTAAAAATTGGGAAGGCGGTTTTTTAGTACTTAAGGAACGTGAAAAGAAAAACGGGATACACTTTTCAGCACATCCCGTCCATATAGTTTGTTTTTAGCTTTTCCAAGTCTAACAACTCATTATTCTCACTCTTCGCTATCTTCCGGTTCCATTGTTCTTCCCAGCATGTCCATTTTGATAAAATCAACCGACTCTTCCACCGTAGGTACGATATTCAGAATCGATGTCAGTTGAGAAATTTCGATGAGTTGTTTCACGCTATCACTTTTCACACCTGTCACGACAAAAACACCACTATCTTTCCACAAACGATGTCCGGTAAGAATGGCACTCAGTCCCGAAGAATCTACATATTCTACAGCACTCAAATCAAAGATGACATTTTTTACCCCTTCGTTTTGAATAATAAATAATTGCGATTTCAAATCTGGTGCAATCAAGGTATTCAGATTGGTTTCGTCTAATTTCAGCAGGGTATAAATTTCCTGCTTATCAACAGAATATTTCATAAGTATTTATTTTAGTGTTTGATGGACAGCAAAAGTATTAATAAATGGGCTGTTTTTGTATTTAAAAGCACTTTTTTTCAAGATGTATCCCGTATTACAGAGCTAAGCATCTCTTATAATTTGGACAACTAGTTTATCTTCAATGGCTCTTTGTATTTGAATTTGACGTTTGTATTTGTATTTTTTAATGTGCAATAAGTACTTTTTCTGTCCATGATTGTCCATCTGTTTCCAGACTAATGAAATATACGCCATCCGGCAATTGATTTGTCGGAAGCTGGAAGGTCTGTATATTTTCCGGTAATTGAACTTGTTCGACCAATTGCCCGATGGCATTATACAAAAAGAAACTGCCTTTAAGTTGATTAGACTGAATGGTTAAAACTTCATCAGCAGGATTGGGATATACCGCAAATAAGTCCTGCAAACCAGGTTCCTGTACATCCGTAATTCCAGCCAGTGGTGCAACAGCACGCCAGGCATTGATACGTCCATAGCCCAGCTCTTGCGACCAATCGCCATACACCGCCATTGAATCATAAGCATAGCCGCCCACCTGATTGCAGCCCGCACTCAAGAACTGTCGATAGTCGTTCAAATTCAAAGTCGGATCAACAGATAACATCAGCGCAGCTACACCCGCAGCATTGGGGCAAGCCGCAGAAGTACCATTAAAATCAGGTCGATAATCTGTTATATAAACGCCCAGCGGTCCTCGCATATCTGTGGTATAAACGGCCACTCCAGGTGCGCCAAAATCTACATGTTCGCCATAATTCCCGCCCCAGGGTTCGCCATCGCAGGAGGTCATGGATTTGCGCTCATCACACATTGAGGTTGCGGTGACACTCATTACATTCGGCAATCGTCCTGGCCAGTTGGCAGCAGTGGCGTCTTCATTTCCACTGGAAAAAAACAGCAAACAGCCCTTTCCATTGCGCCCCAGCGTCGTCGCATCCTGAATCGCTGCATCCACCAATGCCGGATCACCACTAGGCAAACCCAGTTCCAGATAAATGTCTGGCAAACTCCAGGAATGACTTTGTATATCTGCCCCAGCATCCTCCCAAGCCCAACGAATCCCCTCAGCCAGCACTTCACTGGTCGAGAATGGAATGACGCCCAAAATAGTATCTGCATAAAAAAACATCCGTATCGGAATCAGGCTACAATCAGGTGCAATACCTGCTATTCCAATTCCATTATCCGCTTCCGCCGCAATAATGCCCGCACAGTGTGTTCCATGCGCATCTTCGGGATAATTAGGGGTTGGATAACCATTTGTGCCTGTTCCAAAAGCATCGTAGCCGGGCAATAAATTATTGATCAAATCAGGATGTAAAGTATCCACACCAGAGTCCATGATGGAGACTTTTACATCAGGATCACCCATCGTAATGTTCCAGGCACTTGTGACCAACATATCTGATCCGGCGACACCATTAGGAATCGTAGAAGTTCCAATATTTTCTAATGCCCATTGATTGTCCAGAAATGGGTCATTGGTATGTACGAGTGGATTGACGAGGTAGTTCGGTTGAGCAAATTCAATGCAGGACTGCTCCGTCAGCCATTCGGCTACTGGGATACATAATTGAGCAGCGGGAAGATTTATGCTAAAAATATTTTTTAATGTAGGATGCTTTCGAATCTCTACTGGACTGACGGGCAAATCTCCCAACGCTGAGAGAGAAGCACCTTCTTTTAGTTTGAAAAATACTTCGTCCAAAATTCCAACTTCATGTCCCTTGTCATTTTTCAGATAAAAGCCAACAAATTTCACATTGGCTTGTCGAAGATATTGGTTCCTAAGGTTGTTAAATGCTTTGTACGCATTAGGCGAAAGCCCTGTTTTTATAATTATAATGTCCAAGTCCGGCAAACTAAAATACTGAGCAGATGGATGGATTTCAAGTATAGTTGCTTCTTGTTCTGCCTTGGTCAGCTCTGCTTTGAATTTGAGAATAAGCCGACTTTCGTCAATATATTTTTCGTAAGCAAATGTTTTACACATTGCATAAGTGCAGCACGTTGCCAACAGGAATAATGCCAGACAGATAGATGTTTTTTTCATGAGAATATTTTTAAAGTAGTACAGGCATCCTGCCTGTACACTGTACACGAAGCAGGCAGGATGCCTGCGATACGTTATTACTTGGCTTTTTTAATCCATTTCGCTCCGAAGTACAACCAAATTCCAGAAATCAGAAAGCCCAGCAAAGCCAGTCCTGCAAGTGTGGTATAAACCAGTTTGATTGGACTACCGCTTGTACCCAACCAATGATCCAAAATAGACCCGTCGTGAATACGCTCAATGAGGTCGGAGTTACGTTTAGCTATTTGCAGCACTTCACCATTTTGGCAATCCAGTTGTACTTCCCAATAATGGTCTTTGAATACAAATTTTGCCACGCCTTTTTGCGGACGAATATCAATGCGCCCAATCTCCGCCGACAAGTCGGATGAAATAGAATCCCGAATTGTCAGAATAGCTTTTTGATGCAGTTGGTCTATGGGCAACCAAGCTTTGGGATCAGTAGAAATACCCGATTGAGTTTTGGGTAGTAAAATGCCAGCCGTATTTTTTTTCCAGCCCAGCATTAAGCCCGTCAGGGCAATAATGAAAAAGAAAAACAGTGCAGGCAAGGCAATCTTCCGGTGAATCATTCTGCTCAACCGCACCCATTCCGCAATCCTGCTGCTTTTTTTCATTTCCGTTGTCGTGTTGTCGTGTTGTCGTGTTGTCGTGTTGTCGTGTTGTCGTGTTTTGCTCTGCAAAACAATTCACATCAACACATGCGCACATCAACACCCCAACACATTCTCAATAGCCAAATCTTTTCAAAGATTGCTCATTATCGCGCCAGTTCTCCCGCACTTTGACGAAGAGTTGTAAAAAGACCTTTTTTTCTACAAATGCCTCTATATCCTTTCTAGCGTCTATGCCGACTCGTTTGATAGATGCCCCATTTTTACCAATTAAAATTGACTTTTGTGTTTTGCGCATCACGTATATGGTCGCATGAATGCGCATTAATCTTTGCTTTTCGTCCTCTTTAAACGTATCCACCACCACTTCACAGGAATAAGGAATTTCCTGTTGGTAATGCATTAATATTTTTTCTCGAATAATTTCAGACACAAAAAAACGTTCCGGCTTATCGGTCAGTTGGTCTTTAGGATAATAGACCGGGCCTTCTGGCATATTTTTTAAAATGTGTTTGAATAAGTCTTTTGTATTTAGTTTTTTCAAGGCAGAAATAGGGAAAAATTCATCAAATTTGAACCGCTTCGCCCAGGTTTGAATCAATTGTGCAACCTGAAGGTCGGTCACCAAATCTATTTTATTGATGAGCAAAAAAACGGGTACTTTTGCACTTTTTAGTTTGGCAAAAACGGGGTCGTCGTCGTCATAACGTTCCAGTGTATCGGTCACAAAGAGCATGACATCCGCATCGCGAAAGGTCCCATCTACAAAGCGATTCATCGCTTCATGCATCTTATAGGCTGGATCGCGAATAATCCCCGGCGTATCCGAAAACACGACCTGATGGTCTTCTCCACTCACGATTCCTATAATGCGGTGCCGCGTCGTCTGTGGCTTATTGGTAATAATAGACATGCGCTCGCCAACGAGGGCATTCATTAGGGTAGATTTACCAACATTAGGTCTGCCAATGATATTTACAAAACCAGATTTGTGCATGTGAGCAAAGTTACAATTATTTTCATTGAACATTTGTCATTTATCATTTATCATTTTTCGCAAACGTAGGTATAAGGAACATCTTGTGCTAGTAATGATAAATGTTCCTTGATAAATGACAAATGATAAATCAGCCAGGCAGGATACGCTGTATAGGATTATGCATCAGCAGTTCTATTTTTTTGAATAAGAGTTGAGGTTTATACGGTCGCCAGTCCACCTGATTGAAAGGTGCATCAAAACTGAGATAAAACTGTAGCCGAGCTTCCACCATTTCTTCTATGATGTGTTCGCGGAGATTCAGAAAACAAATCCAGCCACCTTCCTCCCGTACTTCTTCTGACCATTCCTGATAATAATCATCATCGCCGCCATGAAAGTTGAGGAGATTTTCTCCGATTAAAATAAATTTATGAATACCAGCGTCGGTCATCAAATCGATGATTTCCCGCTTCAAAAACATGACGTCATTTTGAATACAGTCATTCCACTCGCCCAGCATTTCTATCATGACAAAGCCCATCTCATAATCAGCATAAATGACTTTGAGGTATAAGGTCGGCGAACCAAATTCATCCCATTGCGGATGAATGAAGTAATTATACATTTTATTGGAAAATTCAAATTCGCTATACACTCGCCCGTGGAATGGCGATCGGTCGTCTTCCGATGCAATGTAGCGGTCGCGCCAAAGGTAGTGTGGTTCTATGTGGTGCATTTTGCCTCGATTTATAAATACCTGACAACTTAAGAAAATTCCAAAAAATGAAAATACAAATTCCAAAACGGGAATTACAGCATTGTAAACGTTGTTCTATGGAAAAAGTTAGAAATTGTTCAAATATTTTTTTTGTATTTTTAGCGCATGAAGTTATTGGAACAATTGAGCAAGATAGCGTTGATTGGCGAGATAGACCAGCTCAAAAAACAAGTAGATGATTTGCGTCCATTTACAAAAGAAGTTGAGCAACGCATTTTTCAGAAATTCAGATTAGACTGGAATTATCATTCTAATGCTATTGAGGGCAATCCTTATACCTATGGTGAAACGGTTGCTTTTATCTTACATGGCATCACAGCAAAAGGCAAAAGACTGAAAGACCATCTCGATATTCAGGGACATAATGAAGCGATTGATTTAATGATGAGTATGATTAGAGGTGACCGGGAATTTAGTGAAAATGATATTCGGGAACTGCATAAAATTGTTTTACAAAAACCTTATCACAGCCCTGCGATTACGCCTGACGAAAAAGAAACCAGAAAGCTGATAAAAATCGGACAATACAAAGATAGCCCTAATCATGTAAAAACCATTACCGGAAAAATGCACTACTACGCCACGCCAGAAGAAACGCCGATAAAAATGGCGGAACTGGTAGAATGGTATAGAACGGCTTCTCAAAACACTGCCATTCACCCCTTAGTCCTTGCTGCTGTTTTTCATCATAAATTTGTTGCCATTCATCCTTTCGATGATGGCAATGGCAGACTCGGCAGAATCCTGATGAATTTCATTTTGATGAAAAATCATTATCCGCCTGTGGTGATTCCGATAAAGGAACGCGACTTGTATTTTGCTGCTTTGAGTCAGGCAGATGCCAGAGAAATGACACCGATTGTGGAGTATATTGGGGAAGGTTTGAAACATTCTTTGAGTATTCAGTTGCGTGGCGCGAAGGGCGAGGTGATTATGGAGGAGACGGATTTGGATAAGGAGATTGCTTTGGTGAAGGCTATGGCGAATCGGGAGGATGTTTGGAAAACTAAGAGAAATGATGAAAGTCTTTGGCGAACTCTCAATAATTCAATTTTACCTTTATTTTATTCTATTTTAGGAAAGGCAGAATTGATTGGTGAGTTATTCATTGATTCATCTTACACAATACAAGTTGATTATATCGGAGAACTAGACATTGAAATGGAACAAGTCTATGAAGATATGCAGTCGTATATAGAGGAAGCAATGGACTACGATTATGACTCTGTACGTCAAACACGTTTTGGATTTTGGTGGGAGAATTTTAAAAAAACGAAAAAAATACATAATGCATACTTTGTTTTTTTAATAAAATTTCATGTTCTGAATTATGTTGTGTATTACAAAGACACTCCAATTATAGAAAAACCTTACCATGAAGACCTCACAGAACAAGAAATTATCCAAATCCGCGACAGCCTCATCCGCCCCGTTTTAAAAGAAATAGAAGGCTGGATGAAAGCCGATAATACCAACTGAATAACGAAAAAAAATACGACAACACATTAACACAACAACACGACAACACATAAAACGGAATATCGAATATCGAACAAGGAATGTCGAATAATGAAGGAAGGAGAACAACACAATCATACAATTTCACAATCACTCAATTTTCAGACAGGAATGTCGAATAACGAAATAAGACAAACGCCCCAATCACCAGTTACCAATAACCAGTCACCACAATGTCCAACATACCATTAGCAGAACGACTACGCCCTCAAACGCTTGACCAGTACATCGGTCAGCAGCATCTTGTTGGGGAGAAAGCTGTTTTGCGTAAAGCGATAGAAAATGGAAAAGTGCCTTCGTTTATTTTATGGGGACCGCCTGGCGTTGGGAAAACCACGCTGGCACGTATTATTTCCAATCAACTAGAACGTCAGTTTTTTAGTTTGAGTGCCATTAATTCTGGCGTCAAAGACATTCGGGAAACCATAGAAAAAGCCAAGAAGCAACGATTTTTCAGTCAGCCGAATCCTATTTTATTTATTGACGAAATTCATCGCTTTAGCAAATCTCAGCAGGATGCTTTGTTGGGTGCAGTCGAGTCGGGGATTATTACGCTTATTGGGGCAACCACTGAAAATCCATCCTTTGAAGTCATTTCAGCTTTATTATCGCGGGCGCAGGTGTATGTGCTGAATCCGCTGAGCAAAGAGGAATTATTGCACTTATTACAACACGCACTTGAAAATGATGAAGTTTTAAAAACCCAAAATATTCAGCTCAAAGAACATGAAGCCCTGCTGAAACATGCCAATGGAGATGCTCGAAAATTGCTGAATATTTTGGAAATTGTCGTCAATGCAGACACCGATGAAGTGATTATCATTGATGATGAAACGGTGAATGAACGCCTGCAACAAAACATCGCGCTCTACGATAAAAATGGAGAGATGCACTACGACATTATTTCCGCTTTTATCAAGTCTATACGAGGCAGTGATCCCAATGCGGCCGTCTATTGGCTGGCGAGAATGGTGGAAGGTGGTGAGGATGTCAAATTCATTGCCCGTCGACTCATTATTTCTGCTGCAGAGGATATTGGACTAGCCAATCCTAATGCGCTTTTATTGGCAAATAGTTGTTTCCAGTCGGTGCATATCATCGGTTTTCCTGAAGCGCGAATTATCCTTTCGGAAACGACGATTTATCTGGCTTGTTCGCCTAAAAGCAATTCTGCTTATGCAGCTATCAAGCAAGCCCAGCAAGTCGTAAAACAAACCGGCAATCTGCCCATCCCGCTCTCGCTCCGCAATGCACCTACCCGACTGATGAAGGATTTGGGCTATGGCAAAGATTATCAGTATTCGCATGATTTTGAAGGCAATTTTATTGCACAAGATTTTTTGCCAGACGAGTTGAAAGGGCAGAAATGGTATGAGCCGCAAAATAATCCACAAGAGAGAAGTTTGCGCGAAAAACTGAAGAAATGGTGGCAGGGTAGGTATAAATATTAACTGCGATTTTTATACGTAGGACTGAAGTCCTACGCTTCTGTGAAACACACGTAATTGTTCGCAAAAGCGGCGGGTTTCAACCCGCCGTGGAAAACGAAAGCTGCGCTTTTAATCCTTTTATGCCTTATTTTTTCAGCGGTTTTTTAATAAAAATCAATCAACCTGCCGTACAAAACTTGAGTTAGCTTAAAGCATACAAAACCGGCTTACTCGGACTCACATCAATTTCAAAACTGGCAATCTGGATATTCAGTAAATACAAACCATCAGGAATCGTGTCGGGGACATAAATCATTTCTGTAATCGTGCAATCTGTTCTTGGCGCGGCTGGATATTGCCAAAAGGCTTTATGTGCCAGTAGCTTTCCTTCATCCTCTTCCCTATCCACTGAGGGCAAATCTAAGAGTAAGTGTTTTACCCCATTTTCTACCAGATAAGTCACGCCTTCATGATGCAAATAAGGCGGATTAGTGCCAGAATATTGGCGGCTTAGTTTCGTATCCTCATTCGGCATGGTACGGAGGAGGAGCGCGTCAGCATCTCCTTTTTTATAAATGTTTTCAAATTGTTCTTTTAGAATAATTCGATCTCCGTTTTCCTGTTTTTGTGGATATAAGGTCACCAGTTTTGCCAAAAAGAAAAATTGCTGCAAAGATTGATTGATGGTATAAATTTCTTTGGCAATATGCCCTACACATTCAGTATGCGTCCCATTGCCATGTGGATTGAATTTGACATTCAGAAAATTCAATAAACCGCCCTCCCGTGTGGAGCCAATAAAATCACCCGCTATGACGGGAGAAGTCTCCATTGCTGGTGCATAAAAGCAGTTGGGATTCTCTATGCCTTCTCGCAGTGGAATGGAAATATCGAGCGGAGCATTTAGGTCAGCTTCGTAGCTTGTATTGTTGATGTTGAGTTGAATTTTCATAGAGCTAAGATGGGGTTTCTTGTTTATATATCAAAATCGGCAGCACTTAATATAGACGCGAGACTATTACGAAGTAAGGGAGCAAGCAAAAATCTCGCTTCTCGCAATGAAATGGTCTCGCTTCTCGCTTCTTAGCTAAACAACTTCAAACCAAAGCGCATCTCCTACTCTATCATTTCCATTATAATCAATAAAAATTTCTGTACCTGCGGGGATGTCTTTGATGCAATGAATTTCCAGTTGGTCGAATACAGCATCCAGAACGACATTTGCATTTGGGACTTTGCTATGGTTGTACAAACAGCCATTGCCTAGCGGAATACAGGCTGCTCCATCGGTGTCGGGCAGCAGGAAATAATAATCGTGAAAAATGGTTTTATGAATAGCTCCGACCTGTTCTGAAGGAATGACCAATATCGGACAAATCTCGATTAGGCTGCCTTTTTTGATAGCGGCTGCCACAAAAACACCACGTCCGCGTGCTGCTGATTCTGCAATGAATAGACCTGGTATTTGTAGCATTTATTTTGTTTGATAAGTGGAAATACAAATCCAAACGTCAAATTCAAATTCAAAAAAGTATTGACAATAAGCCAATTATATAAATTGAAAGTGGGGTTTAGTTGAGTATAGGCACTTATTATGCTCTAAATTTGACCGCATTTTTCACCATAGCAGCTTCTTTTTTTCTGGTTACTTTATCTTTTTTAATGGAAAATTCCTGTTTTTTGGTAAGAAGCCTCCACCAGATTAGAGCAGGAATCAACATCCCCGAATGTTTTTCTAACCTGTAAATCAACTCAATATTTGGATCTTCTCTGTCATTAATAATCCGACTTAATCTGGTATAATGGATATTTAAATCTTCTGATAATTTTTTCTTTGTTCGTTTTAAAATTCTGGTGTATTCTTCTAATTGTTTTCCAAAGCTTTTCTCTGGCACATATTCTTCTTTAGTGATATAAGTTTCTATCTGGTATCTAAGTCGTAATAAATCAGAATAAATACGCTGCTCTTCGGTCATTTCCTGTAATAATTTGAAACGGAAAACCCTTAGCTCTTCATCTGCCTTTTTCTTTTCTGCTTCCGTTAAGTCAGCAGGAATCAACATAGAATCAGCAATTTCCTCATCTGTGTATTTCTTACGGAGTTTTTGATAAATTTTTTCATACTTCCCCATCCTTCAAATATTTAGTGATAATAGATTGAGCAATTTCTAAAAATACGACCATAGTAAGCCCCATTTGTCGAAAACCAAATTTATTTTGATAATGATTAATTAAATTTGTTTTAGGTATGAGCGAAACGAAACCATCATAACCTCTTTCAAAAGACATTTGGCAGGCAAACCCAATTAGACAACCAGATATGCCAGCAATTTCCTTTGATTTCCCCTGATGCGTCTTTGAAGATTCAACGAGATTGATGTGTATTCTTAATTCCTTGTGAACATCAATCAGTGAAATCAAGCCAAGAAATTCTTCTTGTTCTGCTCTTCTAATCCGATAGACTTCATTTCCTTCCTCTAATGACCAGTCAAAAATGAAGTTTTTATTTCCTTTCAACTTTTTCACCTGAACCGCACTTATTTTTTCAATTATACCTTCAAATTTCTCTCCCGTTTCTAGGTTTATTAAATTCATAAAAGTAATCAATTCTATTGCAAATATAAGAAATATTATTTACGAAATCAATAAATATTATTGCTTTTATGCAGCTTCCAAAACCACTAAAAAAGTCGTTCCTTTACCTACTTCACTTTTCACAGTAATCTGTCCTTTATGTCGTTCAACAATTTCTTTGGTAATATACAAACCCAGTCCGCTACCTTCCGGTTTGGTAAACGAGGCATCTTGTGTAAAGCGGTCGAAAAGATGTGGCAGAAATTCTGGCGAAATACCTGTACCATTATCCCAAATGGACAGTTGGATTTTGCCATTTTTTTGTGCCAATTTCACTTCGATGAGTCCATTTTTATCTGGACAGAATTTGATGGCATTGGAAAGAAGGTTGAGGGTGGCTTGTACCAGATGGTCGCGGTCGCCGATAATGAGGCAATCACCATTGGGTGGCGAATAATTGAGGCGAATGTTTTTTTCCTTACAAAGCGATTTTGCACTGCTGATAGAATCGTTCAGTACATGACGTAAATCCAATGTTTCAAATTCCCATTTGACTTGGTTGGTTTGCAGTTTTTCAATATCTAAGACTTGATTAATCAAGCGGGCAATGCGATTACTTTCGCTGACGATAATACCAAGAAATTCTTCGCGCTGCTCATTGTCTAGGTCTTTATTTTTAAACAAAATTCCTGAAAAGGATTTAATCGAAGTAATAGGTGTTCTCAGTTCATGGGTTACATTGGTGATAAAATTATTTTTCAGGCTATCCAGTTCTTTCAGGGCATCATTGGCTACTTTTAATTGTCGGGTTGTTTCTTCGAGTTCCTGTGATTTCTGTTCCAATTGATGACTATATTGTACAATTTCCTGTGTTTGGTCGAGTACACGCATCAGTTCTTCCAGGCTGACGGGCTGCTCTTTTGCTATCGAAGTGATGATGACTCGCGCAGAGGCGGCACCAATAGCTCCTGCCAGATTTTTTTCGGCGTAAGCCACCAAATCCGCATTAGCAGTATTGAGTTTTGCAAGGTTGAGATTGGCAGATGTCGCGTAGGCACTTAGTAATTGTTCGGCTCTTTCTTTACCTAAAAAACGACTTAAAACAATTTTTATATCATGTAAAGGCGCTTCTCGTTTGGCAATATCAATATCTCCTCCACTATCTGTATATTTGTAAATATCAACAAACAAAGCCGCCTGAGTACGCTCGATAGCCGATGGATTGGTGAACAAAGAAATGCCTATATAAGCCAGCAGATTAAAAAACAAACTCCAGAACAAAGCCAATGGTATTGGGTCAGAATTGCCCACACCCAGAAATGCTTCAGGGCGCAGCCAGCTTAGTCCGAACAAACCATTCTCCAAAACATTTGCTACCCAGTTCACGCTTCCCATAGTAGGAAATGGTAATAAAAATGCCCAGATGAAAAAACCGAGCATTAAGCCAAAAATTGCGCCTGCTTTTGTGCCGCCCTTCCAGTACATGCCACCCAGCAAAGCCGGAGCAAATTGGGCGACAGCCGTAAAAGAAATCAAGCCAATGGAAACTAATGTGTAGCCTGTCCCTATTGCATTGAAATAAGCATAAGCCAACAACAAAACAAGGACAATACACAAACGTCGTGTCGCTAATAATTGACTGGAAATATCTTGATTGTCCTGCTTGCCGATAACATGTGTACGGAGCAAAATCGGAACAATCAGGTTATTGCTCAACATAATACTCAGGGCAATCGTGGACACAATCACCATACTCGTCGCTGCGGATAAACCACCCAGAAAGACAAAAAGCGCGAGGATATTTTTTTCGTATAATAAAGGTAAATTAAGGACAAAGGTGTCGGCTTCAACGCCACCATTTGGAAACTGCATCAAGCCGCCTAAAGCAATGGGCAGAACGAATATATTGATAACAAAAAGATACAACGGAAATAACCACAGGGCTTTATAAACGTGATTTGCTTGATTGTTCTCGACTACTGCAACATGAAATTGGCGCGGCAATAAAAAGATAGCCAGCATAGATAATAATAACAAAGCCAACCAGGAACCACCGCCCGAATTTGCCGTATTGAAGGTCATCAGTTCCGCAATTTCAGGATGCTCGATTGCCTGACTAAACAGGTCGCCAAAACCATCATAAATACCATAAGTCACAAAAATACCAACTGCTAGAAAAGCAATCATTTTTATAATGGACTCAAAAGCAATCGCACCAATCAGTCCTTCATGTTTTTCATTCGGATCTAAGTGGCGTGTACCAAAAAATATAGTGAAAAATGCCAGCACCAGCGCGACATAAAATGCCAAATCACGCAGCATAGAAGTCCCGTCCAAAGCATGGGTAAATGCCTCGCTTTCCTGCGCCAGCAAAATATTAAAACTAAAGGTGACGGCTTTCAATTGGATAGATATGTAAGGCACAACACCAAGCAAAGCCACTAGCGTTGCCAGCATCCCCAAAGTCGAACTTTTGCCATAGCGTGAAGAGATAAAATCCGCAACAGAAGTGATTTTTTGAAATTTACTAATGACAATAATTTTCCGCAGGATAACCACCCACAAAGGCGCAGTGAGCGTAGGTCCGAGATAGACCGTAAGAAAACTCAATCCACCAGTAGCCGCGCGGCCAACGCTGCCATAGAAAGTCCAAGCCGTACAAAAAACAGCCAGCGAAAGTGCATAGATATAAGGATTAGCAGTCAGGTTTCGTCCCTTTGCCGATTGTCGGTCGATAAACCAGGCAATGCCAAAAAGCAAGAGCAGATAAGCGATAGAAAATGATATGACAGTAACAGCATTCAAAATTATAACTCACAGGCAATCAGATCGCCAATCTCCAATGCCATGGTGCGATGATGCGTAATTTTCTGGTATTCAGGATTTTTAATCATTTCAAAAAAAGCATCAATGGATGGATATTTGACAATGAAAATAACGTCGGGCTTGCTGTCATCATTACCAATAATTACGCCCACCGGCTTTCCTCGCCAGATCAACTCACCACCAACCGCCTGCACAAAAGGCATCGCTTGTGTGATGTAGCGTTTGTAGGCTTCCTTGCCCTCCTCTTTGCCATCAGGCGTCTTGTCTCTGAATTTGATGATATTGACCATCGCTACCGGCTGATCTTTGGGATAAGATTTCAGCGCAGACAATTGTTCTCTGGTTGGATCTATGTTCATAGTGCAAAATACGTTAGAGCGTTTTTAAATCCCCATAATCATTACAAAAAACACAAGTAAGCCCAGCACCCTCAAAAACATTGATGCTAAATACGACCGAATGTAGTCATTCGGAAAATTGTGTTCTTTAAGTTTTTTATACGAAAAATATCCAGATATAAAGATGAGTGCAAATATCGCAATTGTATAAATAGAATACAATACAAAAGGAGACACTAAATCATATTTGGTGGCAATGAAAAACAAAGATATAATCGCAATCAAAATGGCAAAGGTGTAGATACTTTTATTTGAAAATAAATCAATCAACTCAAGTTTCTTCTCCTGTTCCAGTTTTTTATATGCTCTTTGGTTAATGACACGTGCAATAAGCACCACTACAAGCAATAGAACAAATGCGGGCATTAAATTATCCATTCATCTAGTTTTTATACAAATTTAGAACGTCTTTGAATTTTTGGGTGCAGTTCATTTTTCGCTTTCCCCACACGCCGCCTCTGACTCCTAAAGGAAAATCAGCCCGCATTACGAAAAAGTGAACTGCACCCAATTTTTTAGGATTGAGCAGGCATTCATCGTTCATCATTTCTCATTCATCATTACTTCACCCCTTCTTTCTTACAATTAAAAACATTAAGATAATAAAAACCAGCCATACAAAAAAGAGATAGAAATATAAGAGTGGAATCCCTGCTATCATGCTCTTTTTATTAAAAAATCCGATGATAGGAAAATTGAGCAAAGCAAAGAAAAGCAGGAAGATGCCGATGAGTTTGGAGGATTTATTCGTTGTCATCTTCTCCCTGTTTGTAGTAATGGTAAAACCAATTGTAAGGCAGGGTTTTCTCAAAGGAAAGGTCTGTCAGGATTTTTATAAACTTCGATTTTGGTTCGTAGTCATCAATTAAGCCATATACTTCATACTCAAATTCTTCTTTAGTAATACTTTTGATACTCGTGATTTTTTCACCTAACAGTTTCCAAACCCGCCTGACAAGCGTAAGATATTCTTTGGATAAACCTAATTCATAAAAGTCATCTTTGTATTCTTCACAAGCAATTCTTCCTGCCTCATCATAGCTGACTTTATCGTTGATTTCAGCATCATACACAAATGGAAAAACAAATTTATCCCCTCGATAATGATTACAGTGTGTATTGCTATCACATGAACCAATCAGATTGGCATAGGCAATATCATGGGGATATTTTTCCAGTAGAATTTGCTTGGCTGTTCTAGCAAAATCTTCTTTATGAATGACATAATTTGCCAATTCAGAAACTTCAAAATAACGACTTAGGTCAGGATGTGAGGCATCAGTATTATTTGGGATGATGTGTTCTAAGGTTGTATTTCTTTCGAAGATTATTTGCAAACAGTAACAACACAAATTAGACTGTTCTGACATTATAACATCAATGAGCCGTTCTTTGTATTTTTTTTCACTTAAGCCACTATAATAATCAGCCCCCAAATATCTGCCTTCTTCATCACTCCACGCATCATTTAGAAGTTCATCTATAATTTGATTGCCTGCCTTTCGGTTAGTTGATTTATCAATATATTTCATGGATTATTGATAGGCTTTTAATTGTTCTTCTATTTCATCTTCAAGTTGTCTTGGGATATTACCATCAAGATAACGCTTCAATTCATTATAATATGTTTCGGCAGTATCCTCCCTACCTTTTCCTTTCATGACCAGATATGCATGAATTAGTTTGTCAATTGTAGAAGTCCTGTACCCCGACTCCATGATTTCTGTGAGGGTCGTTGTATAACTCACCCCATAAATATTTTCTACAGTAGAATGAGTAAATTCCGTACCACGATGCTCAAGTTTGATAATTTTATTCCGTTCTCCATCTGCTTTTAAATTGCTAATGACTAATGGAGAATGTGTGCTAAAAATGAATTGAATAGCTGGAAATGTTCGTTTAAATCTATTGACGACCTCCTGCTGTAAAGTCGGATGCAAGTGCAGTTCTACTTCATCAATAAATACAATGCCTTTTGGTTCTTTTGTGCCATTTAAAATCAGGCTTCTAAATGCAATGTCCAAAACAATAGACAGAAGACGTTTGTACCCCTGTGGCAGGATGTCGAAGAACATAGTCTGTCCATTATTAAACAGGAAATTAATGTGTGCATTTCTTCGGTCAGGTCTGTTTACAAGAATACTACTAATTGCAAAGTCTTCATTAATAAATGAATACCTTTCCTCTCCGGATGCTGTAAAAGTTAATATCTTATTATTTATAAATTCTATTTGTTTCAAAAATCCATCAGCTTCTTTTTTTTGTATTAATCGGTTTAACTTCCCATGTAGTGCCATGCCTTTTGCTGTTCCGTTTCCTTCGTCATCATTCCCTAATATTGCAAGTTCTTTCTTAATATATTCGACTTCATTTTGAACATCCTGGATTGCATTATAAATTTTCACATATCGTGCTTGCCAAAGTTCGGCACAATTTGTTTCCTCATCCCAGCTATAATAGCCAAATTCTCTTGGTATAATATCTCTTTTAATAATATCCATGGCTCTTTCATTCACATTTCGTATATGAGGATAAGCATCAGAAAAGAAAGAAATGAGCGGGAGTATTGAGTTTTCGGCATTATTATAATAGTCAAGAATACTATTGAGTGCATCGTCATATGCTGTAGGAAATAATCTGCCTGGATTCTGTTTTTTAAAAAAAATCCATTCTATATACGCTTCATTAAATTCTCCCGAGTAGGTGATCTCAGTAGGAAAACTAAAGCCTTTTTCAAGGGCGTCAAACCTTGTATCCCAAAGTTCAAATTGTCTGATTTTACAACCATTAATATCACTTAGTGATTTTTCAAATCGCTTACTTTTTGAAAAAATAAAACTTAGTCCATTTTTTATTGCCGCAATTAAATTTGTTTTCCCCGAACCATTTTTGCCAATGAGTATAGTCGTCTCTTTACCAAGCGTAACTTGATAATCTTCAAAACACCTAAAATTTTTAATATGTACCTTATCCAATCGCATTTTACAATAAATTTGTTACCCAACAAAAGTACATTTATTAAAAATGTAAAACAAATTCTCCATAAAAAAGCCCCCGCGCCGACCAAAGGACAACGCGAGGACGTCTAACCAATTTTCTATCTCAGTTTTCAGTATCAGTTGCAGTTGCAATATCAATACTTAATTAACACTATTTTCAATTGCCATTCACATTATTACTGCTACTGATACTGGCACTGAAACTGAAACTGAAACTGCTCAATCATGATCGGCTGGTGCAGCTGCACCGCGAGGAATACGAATATTCTCAACCAATTCCTGTATATGTGTTGGAGGTGGAGGTGTAAATCTCGACACTATCATGGCTACGATAAAGTTAAATATCATACCCAGTGTACCAATACCTTCCGGAGAAATACCAAACCACCACTGTTCGGGTTTGCCTGCGCCTCCGCCATACTTGAAGTAAATAATGTATGCACCAGTGAATATCAAACCAACAAGCATACCTGCTACTGCGCCCTGCATATTCATCCGCTTGTAGAAAATACCGAGCAGGATAGCCGGGAAGAAGGAGGCTGCTGCCAGTCCGAATGCCCAGGCGACCACCTGCGCCACGAAGCCAGGCGGATTGATACCAAAATAAGCTGCAACCATGACCGCAACACCAATTGTGATACGTGCATAAGTCAATTCCTGTTTCTCTGTAATCTTAGGCATCAGGAAGTTTTTCAACAAATCGTGAGAGATCGACGAAGAAATCACCAGCAACAAACCTGCTGCCGTAGAAAGCGCAGCCGCAAGCCCACCTGCCACCACGAGTGCGATGACCCAAGCAGGAAGTCCAGCAATCTCAGGATTCGCGAGTACCATGATGTCTCTATCTACTGTCAACTCGCTGCCTTTCCAGCCTTTTGCAGCTGCGGCAGCCGCAAAGCTTTCATTTTTATCATTATAATACTGAATGTTTCCATCGCCGTTTTTGTCTTCAAATTTGAGTAAGCCTGTTTTTTCCCAATTACCAAACCAAGAAGGCATTTCAGCATAAGGCTGATTGTTTACGGTATTCAATAAGTTGGTTCTTGCAAAAGCAGCTACTGCAGGTGCAGTGGTGTAGAGCAAAGCAATAAATATCAATGCCCAACCTGCTGATTTACGTGCATCGCTTACTTTTGGTACGGTGAAGAAACGGACAATAACGTGAGGCAGACCCGCTGTTCCCAGCATGAGGGCAGCCGTAACGAAGAACAGATTAACTTTGCCTGTATGCGAAATAGTGTATTCTTTAAATCCAAGATCGGTGTGTAGCAAATCGAGTTTGGCAAGTAGCGCACCACTACCATCTACCAAGTCTCCACCAAAACCAATTTGTGGGATAGGATTGCCTACCATTTGGATAGAAATAAAAATGGCTGGTACGAGGTAAGCAAAAATCAATACGCAATACTGCGCTACCTGCGTGTAAGTAATCCCTTTCATACCACCGAGTACCGCATAGAAAAATACGATGAGCGTACCAATGATTATCCCTGTCTCAAACTCAACTTCCAAAAATCGAGAGAAGGCAATTCCAACTCCTTTCATCTGTCCTACAATGTAGGTAAAGGATACAAAGAGTGCACAAACAATAGCCACCATACGGGCTGTTTGAGAATAATACCTATCTCCAATAAAATCTGGTACAGTAAACTTACCAAATTTCCGCAGATAAGGGGCAAGTAGTAAGGCAAGCAGCACATAGCCACCCGTCCAGCCCATCAGATACTGTGCGCCCTGATAGCCCATAAACGAGATCAAACCCGCCATAGAAATAAAGGAAGCGGCAGACATCCAGTCGGCAGCCGTCGCCATCCCGTTGAGTATCGGTGGCACACCGCCACCTGCTACATAAAAATCACTGGTCGAACCAGCACGCGCCCATATTGCAACGCCGATGTACAGTAAAAAGGTCAAACCCACAATGATTGCCGTCCACGTCTGCACACCAAGACCTAATATAATATCTCCTAATATAGTCATGATTTTTTATTTTAATATTTTGAAAATTTGCCCAGGCAGGATGCCCAAGCGGCGACCTTATTCCTCGTCCACACCATATTCCTTGTCCAGTTTATTCATCCAATTTATATAGACAAAAATGAGGATGACAAACACATAGATTGCGCCTTGTTGTGCAAACCAAAATCCGAGTTTGAAACCACCGATTTGGATGGTATTGAGGGCATCGGCAAATAAAATACCACAGCCATAAGAAACAATAAACCATACAGACAGCAGGATAGCCAGATAGCGTAGGTTTTTGTTCCAATATTCTTTCATTCTGTTATCAGACATAATTTTTTAAATTTAAGTTTATCCCGATTTTATCAGGAAAGTTCAAGTTCAAATCAAAGGCTTTGCATGGTTTTCAGAAATTTTATACATCTGACCATCAAGGGCTCAAATTTAAATTTAACCCAAACTAAACTTTGATGAACAATTTCATTTAATTAACTGATCTACAAGAAAATATGCATTTGAAGACGAATTTGAGAGAGTCCGTCGTCCTGTGTTGCGATGGCACCTTCTCTCACGTCACCAGCTATTCTGTGATACTCCAAAGTCACTTTTGCATTATGCCCATTGATATAGTAGTTAACACCAACATCTATGGCAGTAACAGGATCCTCATAGCCTTGATAACTACCAAAATTGAACGCAGCATAAGGCATTATTTTAGCAGATTTCACGAAATAGCCTAATTGTGAATATATAGCACTTCCCGTTCCAGCCCAGCGACTTACATAGTTTTCGCCATAATTGAAATTCATGAAAGCTGCATAAGCATTTATGGCATCGCCATTGCTGCCCAGCGGCATATCTAAAAAGGCATCTAATGCAAAATGGCCAACGCTACTATGCTTTCCAGTAGATTCATTATACATGCCATTTGGATGAGCATAAAAACCTGCTCCAATTGCCAGCACTTTTTTCTTACCCAGATAAGTACCTACAGCATAAGGCAATTTAGTGGATTCTTTGTCAAAAATGTTATAACGAAAGTAACCTTCCAATACCGTATTTCCAGTAGGCTTTTCGTCTTCTGTTAGATTAGAAACACCAGTGTAGCTCAAGTCGCTTCCTTTTGTGCCGAAGTCAATACCACCACCAATCGTATTACGAAGTGGGGAATTAATAGCTACGCGATAGTCAAATTGATCAATTTGGCCTTTCGCATAAACACCCAGATGGCGAGCAAATTGGTCGGTAATACCCAAGGAATGCCATGCGACGAAGGGACGTGACTGATCGAGTGTCATTAAGTTGAGGGTACTCTGGTTGGATAGACGAGTTAAGCCTTTCCAGTAATGCAAACCAGCTCCTACATACACTGCATCGTGTACCTTAAATTCTCCCCAGGCATCATGGAGAAATAGCTGTGGTGAATCTCCATTACTTCCAAGAGAAGTAAGATTACCTGGTGAAAGTCCATTCAATCCAAAATGAGTAAGAATCAAAAATTTTGGTGAAATCTGAGCAAATGCCAGAAAACGAGAACGCCTGATACTTGGCGTAAGCTGAAGTTTCGCATCCTCTGCTTCCAGATTGCTGGTCGTTGCCCAGAGTTGATGCCACATAATAAAACGGACGTATTTTTTGCCATCCTCACTCAGTTTGAGCGTCATGGGTTTGTAGGAATGGTCTATCTCCGGCTTTTCTTTTTCCTGCGCAGTCATCGTGCAGACTGCAAAGAAATAGACGAGCGACAGTGCCATTGTTTTTAGAATAGTTCGAGTTTTCATAGGCTCGTTGATTTTAGTAATGGTAAAAAAATAACTTCCGCATTTGATGTATTAATTTTGCCGCTGCACTTCGTTGCTGCATCAGTCACTATGCTTAGGCATAGCTCCTTCTTTGCGCCTCGTTCAGCACCAAAATTAATTACCTGAAATAGGGAACTTATTTTTTTACCATTACTGAGTTTGAAAATTTTGCCAACTTGAAAGCCAGCAGTGCTATATCATAATGTTTGTTTCAATCAAATGTATATAGATATTTAGATATTTACAAGCGTTTTGATTTTTTTCTTGTATTTTTCTAAAATATAATTGCGGGAAAGTGGTTGGTGGGCGAATTAAAATTCTACCGGAGGAAACCCTTCAGCTTGATACCTTTGAAAAAGGTTATAGACATGATCTATTTTGGTAGTCTACAGTTTTAGCCAACTTGTGCGATTGAATTAAGTCCCCATGAATAAATTAATTATTCGTCGCGATGCGACTTGAATAGCCTTCAAATGATAACTTTACAGAGTGTCGTAGACACGGTCTATTTGGTAGCCAATGGTTTTAACCATGGGCGAATGGAGCGGCTAATGCTCAAACAAAGCTGTCAGGTCTAGTAAATTATACACTAGATCAAGGCTGTGTTGATTATGCTTGAGCCCATAAGGGGAAATAAAAATCCAGAGGAGTAGTTTTTTTGTTTTGGTGGTTTGTTGAAAAACAAGTGCTTTCTGCTTCAGGGTATCTGCGTAAGCTTTGGTCATCACAAATTCCTGCTGATAAAACTTAATCTCAAAGAGGTTAATCACCTGATCTTTCCGGTCTAAGAGCAAGTCTATCTGAACACCTTTTTCAGTACTTGTTCCTTTTTTGAAAAAAGAAGAAGAAACAGCATATACCCCAGCGATACTCAGTGCCTTTTTTATCTGTGGCAAATGTTTGATACAAATACTTTCAAAAGTATAACCGCTCCACGATTTGTAGGCTGATGTCTGACTCAGATGTTGCCAGGTATCATTGCCTTCGTAAGCATTATTTTCTATAAAATGAAGATAAAAAAGCGAGTATTCATCCGTCAGTCGATATAACTTGTCTTTCTTTTTTTTGTGATAAGAACGGTAAACCGAAATGAAATTAGACAGCTCCAGTTCTTCCAGAATCTTAGTCAATGTACCACCGTTTTTGATTTTGGATATTTTAATAACTTCCTCGCGCGTCATGCCCTGTCGCTTAGTTGCTAATGCACGAACAACAGCGATGTGATGCTCCGCATTATTAAACAAGGCAGGATATAAATTTGAAAATTCATCCTTTAATAAACCCGTTTCAGAAAAGCAAATATCATTGATATTTTGAACTGCACTTTTACCCGACTCCACTTCTTTCAAATAATGTGGAACCCCGCCAAGTGCCATATAAATTTGAACAATCTGATAGCGGGTAAGCGGAATATTTCTACTCTTGAAAAAATGTTCTGTTTCGTAAAGTGTGAAAGGCTTGAGGTGAATCCGTTTTGTAATCCGGTTGTGCAGTCCGCCTGTGTGATTGACCACCTTTTGCACCATCCACGAAGCTGCCGACCCGCAGATCACCACCACGACATTCTCTCGAACCGCCCAACTGTTCCAAAAAAAACTTAAACCACGTAAAAAGCCGGCAGATTTATTGGCGGCCAGCCAGGGCAATTCATCAAAAAAAACAACCTGCCGCTGCTCGCCTTTCTTAGTTTCCAAATATTTAATCAGCATAAAAAACACCTCCAACCAATTGGAAGGCGTTTGGGAGGCTTGAGAATTATTTGCTGCCTTATCTAATTGATAGACGAAATTTTTAAGCTGTTCATCAGTAGGTGCATCCTGAATACCCGATAATTTAAATGTGATATTTTTTTCATAAACAGATTCAATCAAAAATGTCTTTCCTACCCGCCTTCTGCCTATGACTGCTACCATCTCTGCTTCACGAGAAGTCAAGGCCTTTTTCAGAATTTCCTGCTCCTTTTCCCGTCCAATTAATATAGTGTTATTCATTGATTGCAATTTATTTCCAGCTTAATGTATATAAATATACGTAGATTAAGCTGGAAATAAAATATTTTCCAGCTTAATCTATACTTAAAACACACTTTAAGCTGACTTGATACTTAGTTATCAGCTCAATCTACACCAAAAGAGGCACATTAAGCTGAAAATGCCTCTTTTGGTCTGTATAACAAATTGCACAGCTTTAAAACATTGGCTTAGGATTTAAAAGCCCTGAATGGGCGAAATAAAACAGAGTACCAAATGAGAATGTCGTCCCTGTAGGACTAAAAAAAGCTAATTTATTTACGAAGGACGATGTCCTTTGCTGACATATTTCGCTCTTTCAGAGCTTAGAACGTTCAAAAAATATAAATAAGCTCAGGAAACAGAATAATCAGGGCAATAAAGAAAACCTGGATGAGAATAAAAGGAATGATTCCTCGATACAAATGCTGCGTAGTGATTTCGGGCGGAGCAACGCCTTTCAAATAAAAAAGAGAAAAGCCAAAAGGCGGTGTGAGGAAAGAGGTTTGCAAATTCATCGCCATCAAAATACCGACCCACAACATATCTACCTCATAGACATCAAAAATAGGCGTGATGACTGGAACAAAAATGAAAATGATTTCAATAAAGTCAATGAAAAAGCCAGCAATAAAAATAATGACCATCACGATCAACAGGAACATCATAGGAGAAAGATTAGCCTGCTGAATCAATTCTATCAGATAATCATCGCCGCCCAATGTTCTGAACACCAGCGTAAAGGTCGTCGCGCCTAGCAATATCCAGAAGACCATCGCCGTCAGTTTCATGGTTTGCCGCATGACTTGTTGTAGAATATTGAGGTTAAATTTACCTTGTAGAATAGTCAGCAAAGTAGCCCCCATCGCCCCTACTGCCGCCGCTTCTGTAGGCGAAGCAATGCCTTTAAAAATAGAACCCAGTACAGTCAAAATCAGCAAAAAAGGTAAGAAAAATGCTTTGAAGACTCTTCCCCAAAAACCCTTCCCACGCATGGCTTTGATTTCTTCCTGTGGAATAGGCGGCGCCCAGTCGCGCTTGACATTGCTGACAATAAGAATGTAAGCAATATAAGCCAGCACCAACAAAAAGCCCGGTAAAAAAGCTGCCCGAAACATCGCCCCCACATCCACTTGCGAAACACCACGCGAACTCGCACCAATCTGATCTGCCAGCAAAATCAACACAATAGAAGGCGGAATGATCTGCCCCAAAGTCCCCGATGAAGCAATGACCCCAGTAGCCAGTTCGGGCTTATAGCCACGCTTCAGCATCACTGGCAAACTCAGCACACCCATCGTCACCACAGTAGCCCCGACTATCCCCGTAGAAGCCGCAAGCAAAGCCCCAACAATGACCACCGAAACCGCCAGTCCACCCCGCACACTACCAAATAAATTAGCCATTGTTTCCAATAGACTCTCTGCCAGTCCCGATTTTTCCAACATGATGCCCATAAAAATAAACAGCGGCACAGCCATCAACATCGTGTTATTGATTGTTCCCATGAAGCGGGAAGGCAACAGATTAAAATGCCGCATCTCTATCGCACCCGGCACGACCACCATCAAGATCAAGGAAAATAAAATCGACACACCAGCCAGCGTAAATGCCACCGGATAGCCCCGCAGGATGAGGATGAAAATAATTAGAAATAGTAGGAGTGCTAGGAAGCCCATTGTTTTTGTTCCGTTGTTCTAGTAAGTCAGAAAAGCAATTTCACTTAGTTTTTGTCCATAGTCGATGGTCGATAGTCCATGGCTGGAATTTTACAATGTCCCTGTTTTCCAGCTTTTACATGCATTTTGCAAAGCAAAATGAAATACAGAAATGACCTGAATACTAAAAAACAGCTATCGTCTATAGACCATCGACTATGGACCAAAAAAATATTTTATTTTTCCTCCGCCTTGCCCCTCAAAACCAGCACCGCCTGTAGCATAGAAGCGATACCTTGTATCAACAAAAATATAAAGCCCAGTAGGAGACAAAACTTAAGCATATATAAGCCCGGCAAACCACCCGGCTGAGCAGAGCTTTCGCCCATTCTGAAAGAAGTCATCGCATATTTCCAGCAAGCCATAATCGACACCAAACACCAAGGCAACAGAAAAAATAAGCCGCCAAGCAGGTTCGTCCAGGCCTTGCCTTTATCACCCCATTTGGCATAAAATAAATCGACCCGCACATGGTTGTCATGCTTAAAAGCATAACCAGAAGCAAACAAAAAAGACAGCGCGAACAGATAAATTTCCAACTCCACCAGCCAGATAAAAGAAATGTCCAATACATAGCGCATAAACACATCCACACAAATCACCAGCACCAACAAAGCAACCGACCAGGCAAATAATCTGCCTATTCGTTCACTGATACTTTCAAGTATGTTTTTTAATTTGTTCATGTTTTATAGTCATCAGTTCAACTCACCCCAACCCCTCATTTCGGCTTCGCTCAATGACCGCTCTTGCAAAGAGATGGGCTTTTCTTTTGATAAATCAAAAGACTAAATACTGGTTTTCAACTCCCTTCCCTTTTCAAGGATGCGAGTGCTTCAGCCTTCGGCTGTTTTTAAGAATTTTGCAAAGCAAAACAAAAATATGTCATGATTGCCCATCGACCATGGACTATCGACCATCGACAAAACAGACAAAAGTCGTACAAAAAAAACAGTCGCCAAGCATCAAATCTTATCCAATAAAGTCTTTATAATAGAAAAATACGCCCCATCAGCCAGCGAGTAAAAAGAATTTTTGCCTTCCCTGCTCACCCGCACCACCTTCTTGCCTTTCAATATCCGCAAGTGATGCGAAGCAATCGCCTGCTCAATATCCAAAGCCTCATGTATCTGCGTGACAGAAAGCTGCTCCTCTTTACTCAACAAGTCAATAATCGCAATGCGAATGGGGTGCGCGATAGCCCGCAGCGTCTCCGTAGCATCTTCCAATAAGTCAATATCAAAACGGCTTTTCATATAGATATATAGATATGACAGCAAATATACAAAATATACCAGCATCCAAAAAATTCTTATCTTTAATGCGAATGAAATCATTCGTGTCGATTCCCGATAACTATCTTGGAGCAGTCGGTCGATGGCTTTTTTTACGCATTTTGCAGGGCAAAATGGATTTTATATTACTGATTTTTAATTGTGACTAGCTAGAAAAACATCTAGCTGACCTTCTCGTCCAGTTGGCGAATGTTGAGAAGATAGAGGTTAGTTTTAAATGGAATTTAATCACGGAAAACCAGATGACAATAAATTTGTTGATTGCGCTATTGCTGGAAGAGTCAAATACGTAGTGACGAAAGACAAACACTTTTCTATCCTTAAAGATATTCCTTTCCCAAAAGTTGAAATCATAAGCATTGATGATTTTCTTGAAGAATTAAAGGTTTTATAAGTTTTTCAACCTTTTCCTAATATCCGAATAAAGCAGTTTTAGCAAACTCCCCTCCTCACAAAGCCACCCGCAAGTTTACGAAAGCGGTGCAGTTTTGGAATTTGGAATTTTCATTTTGAAGTTTTTCTAGTCAGGCTGGAAGCCTGAAATACTTTTGAATTTGTTTTTGATGGCATATTTATAGAGATTTCATCAGGATTTAATCGCTCTACTCTTCGCTATTCATGCTTTCCCGAATTTCATGGATATAATCAATACTGACATCAAAGTATTCAGCAATCTTTTCTATGGGAATGCCATCTTTCAACATCCTGATAATAGAAGGTCTGTTTTTAACTTGGATTCCTTTCTGAAGACCTTTCTCGACTCCCTGTTTAAAAAGCGTATGTTCCTCCCAATTTATTGTTAATGGCATATTTCTATAAATTTTAGTCGTTTCCTCATCCAAGTTACGCAATAGTGAGAAGATTTGCAATTGGCTGATGTATTTTTTCAATGCTGCTTTATCCGAACTCACATTTTTGAGTTGCTCAATAATAGAACGTATCACCCGCTCCGGTTGTTCGCCTTCAAAATCGCTGAGGATGGCAAGTATGATTTCTTCCGGTATCTGCGACTGAATCAACTCGTCAAATTTCAACTTACTGATGTTCAGGACTTCAAAGCCTTTGAAAATTTCCCAGTCTTTGAGTTGGGTGCGCATGGTCATGCGCTGACTGCCGAGGTAGATAACATAATGCCTGATTTCCAGCTGGTATTTGCGCTGAATGATGGCGTCGTATTCCTTAACGCGATAAATCATATCGCTTTCGTTCTGAGTCTGAAATTCTATGTGTAGTACAAATCGTTCACCTTCTCTCGTTTTGACAATCCGTATAATATCCGTTTCTCTTTCTACGGTAGTTTGAAGTTTCGGATCTAATTTTTCTGATTCTACAATATGAATATTCAGGTATTTGCCCAATAAGGGCATCAGTAAAGACTCAATGTTCTCTTTCAGAATCTTGTCGTATTTATTGGCTTCCTGTTTTGGTGGTTTCTTATGCATATTTGCAAATATAAACACTTTTTTGTTTCAAAATAAACTTTTTTGTTTTTTTTACATAAATAAAAATCTCGTGCATGAGCGTTTCCTAAACCTTCCTAATACCCTATATAAAGCAGCTTTAGCAAACTCCCACCTCACAAAGCCACCCACAAGTTTACCAAAGCGGTTCAGTTTTGGAATTTGGAGTTTTTCTAGTCAGGCTGGAAGCCTGAAATACTTTTGAATTTGTTTTTTGAATTTGAGTTTGAGTTTGAATTTGTTCTTACCTTTGCCGCTGTGAGCAACCTACTCCGATTATTAGAACGATACCGCGATGATGGACGCACCAAACAAATTACGGATGCGCTTCAAGCTAAGACACCTGCTCGGCTACAATTGACCGGAACAGTGGGTGCGCAGGCTTCCTTTGTCTTTACCGGAACGTATCTGGCCCATCAGCACAATATGCTGTTAATCGCGTCCGATAAAGAACAAGCCGCTTATTTGCAGAATAACATCAATGGTTTTTTTGAGCGCAAACCTGTTCTCTTCTTTCCCGATTCTTTTAAAAAGCCTTTACATTTTGCGGAGATCAACAAGCACAACGTACTGATGCGGGTGGAGGCGATGGGCAAATTTGTGGGCAGAAAAGATACAGCGGTGATTATTGTAACTTACCCAGAGGCTTTGTTTGAAAAAGTAGTCTCGCCAGCGGTTTTGGAGGAGCATCGCATTGATGTGGCAGTCGGCGAAAGTCTGGATACCGATACCATTGTGTCTGTGCTGGTGGAGTATGGTTTTGAACATGCTGAATTTGTGTATGAGCCAGGGCAGTTTTCTATTCGGGGTGGCATCGTGGATATTTTTTCTTATGGAAATAATGAGCCTTATCGGGTAGAATTGTTTGATGATGAGGTAGAAAGTATTCGTACATTTAATCCTGCCGACCAACTCTCAACCCGCAAAATTGCAAGGGTGCGGATTGTGCCGAATGTGCAGTCGCAATTTACAAAGGAACAAAAAACTTCTCTGCTGAATATCCTGCCGCCCAATACAAGTGTTTGGATATCCGATACGCAGATGCTGATTGACAAGTTGGATATGTGCTTTCAAAAAGCGACCGAATTGGCGGAAGACATTACTGCAAAAGATGAAAGTGATGAGGCGGCTTTTCTACAGGACAGGGCTTTTATTTTTCCAAAAGAAGTCATGCAGGGTTTATTGAATTTTCCAATTGTAGAAGTCAATAAAAATGCTTTTTTCAAAAATGAGAATATTGAAATCAGCTATTCGGCGAAGCCGCAACCTAGTTTTAATAAAAACTTTGAATTGCTGATTGATCATTTTCAAGGCAATACGGTTCAACAAATTGAGAATTATATTTTTACGGATAATCCGCGTCAGATAAAACGTTTTTACAGCATTTTTGAAGACCAGAATGTTGAATTGCAATTTCATCCGATCCCCGAAGCGATTCATCTTGGTTTTGTGGATTTAGATTTAAAAGTTGCCTGCTATACCGACCACCAGATTTTTGAACGGTATCATAAATACCAAATCAAAAAAGGCTATAACAAAAGTGAAGCCCTGAATGTCAAGCTACTGCGCGAGTTGCAGCCGGGCGACTGGGTAACGCATATCGACCACGGCGTAGGCAGGTATTCTGGACTAGAAAAAATCAACCTGAAAGGACATATTCAAGAAGCCGTGCGACTGGTGTATCGAGACAATGATATTTTATACGTCAGTATCAATTCACTGCATAAAATTGCCAAGTATGTCGGCAAGGATGGGAAGCCGCCCAAGCTGACCAAACTCGGCACAGATACCTGGGCAAGACTCAAGCGAAAAACCAAGAAAAAGGTCAAGGATATTGCAGCAGAATTGATAAAATTATACGCCCAACGCCGCGCTGCAAAAGGCTTTGCTTTCCCAGAAGATGGACATGGACAGAACGAACTGGAAGCCTCTTTTATTTATGAAGATACACCCGACCAGTACAAAGCGACCAATGATGTAAAAGCCGATATGATCAAACCTTATCCGATGGATCGACTGATTTGCGGTGATGTGGGTTTTGGTAAAACAGAGATTGCCATACGAGCAGCATTCAAGGCGATAGATGGCGGAAAACAGGTGGCGATTTTGGTGCCGACGACGATTTTAGCTTTGCAACATTATCATACTTTTAAGGATCGACTCGACCAATTTGGTGCAACGGTTGATTATCTCAATCGCTTTCGCACAGCAAAAGAAAAACGGATTTTATTGGAAAACCTGGAAAGTGGTAAAGTGGACATTGTAATCGGCACACATGGTTTATTGGGCAAAAAAGTCAAATTCAAAGACCTCGGTTTGCTGGTCATTGATGAGGAGCAGAAATTCGGCGTAGCCGCAAAAGAAAAACTCCGCAGCATGAAGGTCAATGTGGACACGCTGACCCTCACTGCCACGCCCATCCCACGTACCTTGCAATTCTCGCTCATGGCTGCCCGCGATTTGTCGGTCATCAATACGCCACCACCCAATCGGCAGCCTATTCACACCGAAGTTCGGGTGTTTAATGATAAGCTGATTCAGGAGTCCATTTATTATGAAATTTATCGGGGCGGACAGGTCTTTTTTCTGCATAATCGAGTAAAAGAACTGCCAGGTATGGTAGAAATGCTGCGCAAATTATGCCCGGATATTGATATTGCCATGGCGCACGGACAGATGGAATCCAATCAATTAGAAACTACTTTACTAGATTTTATAAAAGGAAAATACGACCTGCTCTGCTGCACCAATATCATCGAAACCGGACTGGACATTGCCAATGCCAATACGATTATCATCAATAATGCCCATCATTTCGGCTTGAGCGATTTGCATCAGCTGCGCGGCAGGGTCGGACGCTCGAATAAGAAGGCTTTTTGTTATCTGTTTTGTCCGCCTTTATCAGTGCTGACTTCCGAAGCTCGAAAACGACTGACTACTATTGAAGAATTTTCCGACCTGGGCAGTGGTTTCAGTATCGCCATGCGCGACCTCGATATTCGCGGTGCAGGAAATATTCTGGGTGGCGAGCAAAGCGGTTTTATCACCGACATTGGCTACGAAACTTACCAGAAAATATTGGATGAAGCCATTCAGGAATTGAAGGAAACAGATTTTAAAGAGCTGTTCAAAGAGGACTTGCTGAAAGAAAGAAAATTTGTCCGCGATGTACATCTGGAAACAGATATTGAAATGTTGATTCCAGATAATTATGTCAATAATATCCAGGAACGCCTCAACCTCTACACGGAGTTGGACAAGATCAATAATGAAGACGAACTGGCTCAGTTTGCAAAGCGCACCGAAGACCGTTTTGGCAAATTGCCGAAGGAACTACGCGCTTTATTTGAAGCCCTCCGCCTGCGCTGGCTCTGCAAGGAATTGGGTTTTGAACGCTTGATTTTGAAGAGCCGAAAACTGCGTTGTTATTTTGTATCCAATGAGCAATCGCCTTATTTTGAGTCCGCTATTTTTCATCATATTTTGCAGTACGTTCCCCGACAGGGCGACCGCAAAATGACTTTCAAAAAGACGAGCAGCTATTTTATGCTGATTCGGGAAGATGTGAAAACTCTACAACAGGCGCAGAATTTGTTGATGGGGATTAAGGATAGTGAAGTGGTGGTTGGGGATTAGTGATTGGTAACTGGTGATTCGTAATTAGTGACTGGTTTAGAATGGGGCATATTGACAATCTGTACTTCTATGCGGATTCTTTATAGATTATATTCTTCACTTTTTTTGCTTCTTTTTCTCGTTCTACAACATTAGTTCGAATGTCCTGCTCAATTTCTTTTTGGGCAAGTTTCCACCAATAAATAGCGGGGATAAGGTTGCCGGAATGTCGTTCTAAACGATAAGCTAATGCTTTCCCGATACTTTCTTTCCCATTCAAAATACGGCTTAATGTCGAAGGGTTGATGCTTAGATCATCTGCGACTTCTTTTTGTTTTTTGTTGGTGATTTTGATGTATTGTTGGATAAACTGAGCAGAGGTTTTATTGGAAGCACTACTATCGTCAATGTTTATTTTGATATGATACTTCAATACCATTAAAGCAGCGTGTCTGATTTGCTCTGGTGTTCTATTCGCTCTTTGTTCCATGCGATATTTGACAAATTCTTTTTCTGCCTCCACTCGTTCTTCTGGGCTTAATTCGGATGGAAAAACATGGGACTCTGCGATTTCTTCAAGGGTGTATTTCCCTTTGAGTTCTTCGAATATTTTCTCGTATTTAGTCATTATGAATGTATTTATTTATCAATGCTGTTGAATTAGAAGTTTCAATCATCTAAGAAAAGCTTCAAAACACGTTCTATTGCTTCTACTTGGTCATCCAATAATTTCTGTCTCCGGTAGCAAAGATTATCGCGGTTTAAATCACAGATTTCTTTGGTTTTTTCACCTCTACCTTTTGCATCTGCACCTTCTATTTTTCCATTAGAGTAGAATTTAAAAAACTGCTTACAATCGTCAATTTCAGGATGCAGGAGATAAGGCTGTTCATCTATCAATGGAGCGTTTTCAGCTTTGCAGGCATTGGCATCTAATTCACCGGAAGGCAGGAAAGCTGGTTTATCTACACGATTACCTATAATTGGAAATTGATTTGATTTGCCCGGCGGTCTGTTGCAGTTAGGGCATGAAGGAATTAAATTTGACCATTCATAGCATAGCCAATAATAGCCAGGATGTGTTATGCCTCTAACCCCTTTCTTGGGGCGGTAATGCTCTATATCGGGCTTAAATTCTTTGGTTTCGCAATAAGCGCATTTATCATGATAAATTGTACAAATGGTCTCTCTGACACTTTTATAAACAGCATCTTTTATCAGTTCTTTATCGCAGTCTTCTGCTATTTTTTGTAAATCACTCTTAGCGTCAAGTAACGACTGCGGTGTCGTTGGATATAACTGTGATTTTCTATCGTTAAAAATCATCGAAGCTTGTTATTTGGGTTTAAATAACTTTTCCAGTTCTTTAGCTTTATCTGTTCCCAGATACTCTTTCAATTCTTCTGCTACTCGCTGATTACTTTCTATTTCCTCATAAGTGTCTTCTGTTCTTATTCGGCTATTTGAATCGTGTGTAACAGGGAAAATTTCACGCATGCCAAAGATAGGCGAAGTCAAAATCGTATTAGGCAGCAAATTGGAAATTTGCTGTTCCATATCTTCCAGTCGTTCTACCGTAATGCCATTTTCTGCATCTCTATTCACTTTGAGAAAAACAGAATGTTCAGGCGCACCGAGTAAAGGAATCGGACTATGTGTAGAAGCAATAAATTGTACTCTGGGAAATATTTCAGAGAGTAAGCCGGGCAGTCGTTTTTGCCATTTGGGATGTAAGTGTAAATCCAGTTCATCAATAATCACGATGCCGGATAACTCGGCAGGGTCATATACATCGGGCTGTGTTTCAAATAGTCGCAAAATCATATCGCCGACCATGCTGATGATGTTTCTGTAGCCTGCAGCTAATTCATGGAAAGAAACAGATTCGTACTGCCCATCTGAACTATCTTTTTCGTGATAAAGTACTTTGTCCGTTTTAAAATCTACAGTGATGTCTTTGAGGTTTAGTAATTTTTTTAGAATGGTGGTAACCTTTTCGTATTTCGTTGTAAATTCCCCTTCTCTATCTCGCCTACTATCTTTTTTTATTGCCCAGCGGGAAAGTTGATATTCAATATTTCTCAATAAGATTTGCGTGTCAAAAAGACTTTTGATGGGGCTTTTTTCTTGTTTTGAATTTTCGGAAGCCATATCCAAGCGAGAGGAACCGTAAGCACAAATTTTTGTAAATCTCATTCGAGAATAATAAGGTTCAGATTGTCCGCCTTTCCATAGTCTTACATTGAGTACTAAATCATATTTTCTATAGATTTGCTGTATTTCCTTTGCCGATAACTTTCCCCATTCCACATTCCCTAACTCCTCGTCCGTAACATTAAGGAAGGGATGCTCTGAAATATCTTCTGGTAAGTAGCCTTCATAAATATTCTCAGCTAAACTCCTTAGTACAGAAGTCTTTCCAAAACCATTTTCCCCTGTCAAAAATATCCATTTTGCTTCCTTCGGAAGTCCATGAATTGAAGCATATTTTATTCTGTCCGAATTCTTAAATACAAAACCTTCTAAAGTATGTTCTGGTAATATGTCTTCCCCATTAGTCATACATGCAATTTACACTTTTTCAATAAAATAATCAAATTAGCTAATTATAGTCTTCGCTTGTACAATTGCCCGCTCCAATCCACTCAAATCCTTCCCACCAGCAGTAGCAAAAAACGGCTGACCACCGCCGCCACCTTTAATTTCCTTAGCGATTTCGCGGATAATCTGCCCGGCATTCAGGTCATGACTAGCGACTAGTTCTTTGCTGATGTAGAGCGTCAGGTTTGGCTTGCCGCCAATATTTGCGCCAGCGACAAAGAATAGATTTTTTGAATCGCGTCCTAGCTCGAAAGCCAGTTGTTTGACGGCATCGGCAGAATCAATATCTACTTTACCGCCGATGAATTTTATGCCGTTGATGTCCTCTGCATTGGCGAGGAGGTCGGCTTTGGCGATGCGGGCTTGTAGTTGTCCTAGCTTATCGACTTGCTTTTTGAGGGCTTTGTTTTCTTCCTGTAAATCGGAGACTGTTTTCACCAATTGTTTTGGATTTTTGAACAAGCCTCTGATGCCGTTCAGTTCGCCGATTTCTTTATTGATATACTGTTCGGCAGCATCGGCAGTGACGGCTTCTATACGGCGGACGCCTGCTGCGACTGAAGTTTCTGTAGTGATTTTCAGCGCACCAATTTTTCCTGTTTGCGGGACATGGCAACCTCCGCATAATTCTCTGGAATATTCGGGACCGAAGGTAATCATGCGTACTGTCTCACCGTATTTTTCACCAAACAACATCATCGCACCGGCCGCTTGTGCTTCTGCGATGGGGATACTGCGATCTTCGCCCAACTGAATGTTTTCGCGTATTTTTTGATTCGTTATTTTTTCGATTTCTGCTAGCTCTTCGTCTGTTACTTTTTGAAAATGAGAAAAATCAAAACGCAGATATTTTTCATTGACCAATGAGCCTTTTTGTGCGACGTGATCTCCGAGCACTTGTCGCAAAGCCGCATGAAGTAGGTGTGTTGCGCTGTGGTTATTTTCCGTAAGGTGACGTTTCTTCGCATGTACCTGAGCACGGACTGGCGCACTAATATCAGCAGGCATTTTTTTGATAAAATGAATAATCAAATCATTCTCGCGCTGCGTATCTAAGACATCAATTCTTTCTTCACCGAAAAACAGAAATCCTGCGTCGCCAACCTGTCCGCCACCTTCTGCATAAAAAGGCGTCTTGTTCAATACGACTTGGTACTGATTTTTATCTTTCACTTTTACGGTGCGATATTTCAAGACCTTGGCTTCGGCTTCGAGTGCATCATAACCGACAAAATTCACCTCCAGTTCATCGGATAAACTCATCCAGTCCCCCACCTCTTTTGCTGCGTCATCCTGTCCACGTTTTCTTTGCGCTCCAAGTGCTTTTTCAAAGCCAGGCTCATCTACTTTCCAGCCTTTCTCAGAAGCAATCAGGCGGGTCAAATCTATTGGAAAACCAAAGGTATCGTATAACTCAAATGCAGTCCGTCCGTCCACCACGCCATCCGTCGCTTTCACCGATTCAAAGCGTTTCAAACCAGATTCTAGTGTCCGTAAAAACGATTTTTCTTCTTCCAGAATTACCTTGCCGATAAAATCTTTTTGTGCCTCTAGTTCCGGGAATACATCTTTAAATTGCGAAGCCAATAAAGGCAATAGTTTATGCAAAAAAGGTTCTTTGATGCCCAGAAAACTATAATAATACCGCACGCCTCGACGCAATATCCGACGCACGACATAACCTGCACCATTATTGCTCGGCAATTGCCCGTCTGCTATCGTAAAGGAAGTTGCACGAAGGTGGTCAGCCACCACGCGCATAGCAATATCCGACTTGGCGTCTAATTCATAAGAGAAAGTATATTTCTTGCCAGATGCTTTTTCAATTTCTGCAATGAGTGGCGTAAAAACATCGGTATCGTAGTTGGATATTTTGCCCTGCATCGCCATACACAAGCGTTCAAAACCCATTCCCGTATCCACATGTTTATCGGGCAGCGGCTCAAGAGAACGGTCTGCTTTGCGCAGGTATTGAATAAAAACAAGGTTCCAAATCTCAACGACCTGCGGGTGGTCGGCATTGACCAAATCGCGTCCATTTATTTTTGCTCTTTCCGAATCAGGGCGCAAATCAACATGAATTTCCGAGCAGGGACCACAAGGCCCTGTCTCGCCCATTTCCCAAAAATTATCTTTGCCGTCAAAGTCTAAAATTCTGTCTTTGGGCAAATATTTTTCCCAATATCCTGCGGCTTCATTATCGCGTTCCAAACCATTTTTGGCATCGCCTTCAAACACGGAAGCATAGAGGCGGTCTTTGGGCAAACCATATACATTGGTCAGCAAATCCCAGGCCCACTCGATGGCTTCTTTTTTGAAATAATCCCCGAAAGACCAGTTGCCCAGCATCTCAAACATGGTGTGGTGATAGCTATCCACGCCTACTTCTTCCAGGTCATTATGCTTACCGGAAGCGCGAAGGCATTTTTGCGTATCGGCCACCCGTTTGTCGGTGGCTACTTTATTGCCGAGAAAATAATCTTTAAACTGCACCATCCCAGAGTTGGTAAACATCAGGGTCGGGTCGTTTTTATTGACGATCGGAGCAGAAGGCACAATTTTGTGGTCTTTGCTTTTGAAATAGTCTAAAAATTGCTGGCGGATTTCGCTGGAAGTCATTTCTTAATGATGAATGATGAACGATAAATGATGAATGTTTTTTTACTTTCGTAAAACGGGTATAAAGATAGGGTTTTCTTTAGGAATTGGGTTGATTAAGTGATTGAGTTGATTGGGTAATTGGATAAAATGGATTATTTTGGGAAAAATTGGTGTTTTTTTGTTTTAAAACTTAATACGCGAAAAATTGAAATCAACAATAAAAAATATTCTGCCTTTTCTAAGTCCTACACAACTTCTTAAATTTTTCAATCTTGAGCCTATAAATAGGCTTCAAAAAAAAGGTAAGTTAAAAACTGGCAAGTCTAATAAACTTGAAGATCTCTCCTTATGGGAGTATTTATCAACTATACCTGATAAATATCTGTATGCCTCTAAATACATAGACAAATATCACAATACGGCACTTATGATAGCTTCAAAATTAGTGAACGAAGGCTTGTTAAGTCCAGTCGGTGATAATCATGGTATTTATCAAAAATATAGGGGAAACGGATTCGACCCACATAAAGAAGAAAGCGGATATTATGATTTTTTAATTTATGGCTTCTCCGAGATACTTCAATATTTTAATGGTGCATTCAGAGTGCTTGAAGTTAAGGATTTAAAGACCCAAGACATAAGTGTTGGGACTTCATTTGCAATTTTACATGGTCGAGAGCGCCAATTCTTAATAACCGCAAAACACTGCTTACCAGCAAACAATAACATAAAGTTAAAAATATTTTTAGGGTTTGGAAATAACTACTCACATCCTAACTACATATATATTCATGAAGACGATACTGTAGATATAGCGATTCTTGAATTTTCAGATACAGTATTATTAAGTAACAAATTCTTTCGGTTAGAGAGACCAGAAATGCTGGACGATATTTTAGTAGTAGGATTTCCTCCTATTCCTGGAGCTGATGACGCCATTTTAGTGGCATCTAAAGGAGAAATTACTGCAAAAGGAAACACATATTTCCACAAACATGATCTTATTTATGTAAATGCTAATGTAAAAGGAGGAAGTAGTGGCAGTCCTATCATTAATTCAACGGGTTCAGTAGTAGGCATTATAATAGAGTATGCAAGTGATATCAAAAATCCTGTGCTAAGAGACGAGTTAGGATTTGGAACAGGACTAACGAGTGATTTAATAAATGAATTAGTCTCGTCCATAGTTGAAGAAGAGACTTTGCATAAGAAAATGCCATTTGAAGTAATGGAGGATGGAAGTTTTACAATTAAATAAATGAGCTGTTCGAATCGACTAGATAAAACAAAAAAATTGCTAATCAAAACAAATTAATGTACATTTGTGTAGTTGAGTTATAAAAACAACTTTTTGATATGAAAGCGGAAAAAATACTGTATCAAACCGAGAATGGGCAGACCAAAATAGAAGTTGTTTTAGACAATGAAACAGTTTGGCTGAACCAATATCAAATGGAAGAATTATTTCAAACCGATAGAACTTCCATACTTCGTCATATCAAAAACATTTATAAAACAGGCGAATTAAAAGAACATGATACATCAAAATATGTTTCGATGACTCAGCTCGAAGGTGGCAGAAAAGTCACACGTAATATACTACATTATAATTTTGATGTATTGATATCATTGGGGTTTAAAATCAATTCTGACAGGGGTATCGTTTTTAGAAAAAGCGTTAATTCTCGTTTTAAGAATCTTATCTCAAACAAAAAAGATTACCTCTCACTTTTTGATGAAATGTTTGCCTACTCAAAAAGTAATCCTGAAAAAGCATATTTGTACCTTATGCATGAGGCAACAACTGGTTTTTATAAAATTGGGGTTTCAAAAAAACCAAATGTAAGAGAACGCACTTTGCAATCTCAAAAGCCTGACATCAATATGTTGTATCATCGTCAGTATAAAAAGAAAAAGGCTTTTTCAATAGAACGAAAGTTACACAAATTATTCAGTAGCAAGAGGATAAGAGGAGAATGGTTTGAGCTAGCACATGAAGATTTAAACAATTTTTTCATCAATATAAATCTATGGGCTAATGAATGGTGAAATCATCATATATCAAACGGAAGGAGGCAACACTAAAATAGAAGTACTTCTTGAAAACGAGACCGTATGGCTGAATCAAAACCAAATACTCGAACTTTTTCAAACGACAAAACAAAATGTCAGTTTACACATAAAAAACATTTTCAAAGAAGAGGAATTAAGTGAAAATTCAGTTGTCAAGGAATACTTGACAACTGCCAATGATGGAAAGAATTACAAGACAAAATACTATAATTTAGATGTGATAATTTCAGTAGGCTATCGCGTAAAATCTCATCGAGGTACACAGTTTAGAATATGGGCAACACAACAACTTAAAGAATACTTAATCAAAGGATTTGTTTTAGATGATAAAAGACTAAAATCGGGTCATCAGATGAATTACTTCGATGAATTATTGGAGCGAATTCGTGATATCCGAAGTTCGGAAAAGATATTTTACCAAAAAGTCAAGGACATTTATACTACAAGTATTGACTATGATAAAAGTGTGAACCTGAGCCAAAAATTTTACGCAACCGTTCAAAACAAATTACATTGGGGAGTTCATCAGCATACAGCTGCGGAATTGATAGCAAAACGTGCAGATGCAGAAAAGCAAAACATGGGGCTGACAACATGGAAAAGCGAAAAAATAAGAAAATCAGATGTTACGGTTGCCAAAAATTACTTATCCGAAGACGAGCTAAAACAGTTGAATTTACTGGTAGAACAATATTTGGCATTTGCACAGGCGCAGGCACAAGCTAAAAAACCAATGTATATGAAGGATTGGATAAAAAAACTGAATGACATTTTAACTATCAACGAACGAGAAATTCTTGAACATGCAGGAAAAATACGTAAAAAAATAGCTGATGAAATAGCTGCCGAAGAATACACCAAATATCACAAACAAAGACTGCTCACAGAAAACAATCAAAGTTTGGAGCATCTGGAAGACGAAATCAAATTGATAGAAAAAAATAAAAAATAAAAAAGTCCTCCCAGACACCTATCCGAAAGGACTCTATATCAGTCTTTTGTAATAAATTGTTCCTTTAAAAAGTATAACCTAGCTTAAAAATGATATTCTGCGGTGTATCAAGAGACAGTCCGAGGATAAATTGATTGATATTGACAAAAGCACCCGCAGAAAGCCCAAAACCAAATTCAGTGGTTTTAAAGCCGCCGGAATCCTGCACTTCATGATTATACATACCGCCTATCAGCAAATTGGCATAAGGGCGTACTTTTTTGTCTTCCCCAGTAAAGTAGACTCTAGCTCCCGTGAGTATATTGGCGGATTGAGCTTTGCCTGTTTCACCAGAAAGAAATGACGAGTTGATACGCATATAGGCATAAGAAAGCTGACCTTCGACAGCGAAGTATTCAGACACCGAGTAAGCAGGATTATATCCGATATGTCCCCCGACTCCACCATCCAGTATCGGTGCGCCGACTCCCAATGTTAGGGTGCTTGAAAAATTATTATTTTGGGCTTTTGCGACTGTTCCGACAAGTAGCAGAAATACAATTACTAGGATTCCTTTTTTACTAAAATTCATAATCAGACGTTTGGTTAAAAATGTTTTTGTGAAATGATTTCAATAAGTAAAATTACTTGGTGCGTTCATTTCTTTTGACGATGCAAAGGTGCAAATATTTTAGGTAGTTTAACAAACCAGTTTTCATAAAAAGCGTATTTTTAATTATCAATAATTTTTAATTAAAAATCTGTTTATCAAATTTATATAGACAATAAAACGTACTTTTAAAAATAAAAACAAATATTACCAACATTCTATCATACACACTCTCAAAATCAAACAAAGCATAGTAATAATTATTATCGTACTTTTGTACTCAGTGAACGATGAATGGCAAATATGTGTTTTAATAGTTCATCATTTATAGTTTATCATTTCACGGAAGTTATGAAGCAGATCAATATACAAAACCGCAAAGCAGAATTTGAATACTTTTTTGTCGAGCGGTATGATGCGGGTATTGTGCTACGCGGCACGGAGATTAAATCTATCCGAGACGGCAATGCCAACCTGAAAGAGGCTTATTGTTTTCTAAAAAATGGAGAACTGTTTATCCGTAATATGCACATTTCGGAATACAAACATGGCTCTGTAAATAACCATGACCCTATTCGTGTGCGAAAATTATTGCTGACTAAACTAGAGTTGAAAAAAATTGGTAAAAAAATAAGGGAAAAAGGCTTCACCATTGTCCCTACCCGACTTTACATCAGCGAACGAGGTTTTGCTAAAATGGAAGTTGCGATGGCAAAAGGTAAAAAATCTTACGATAAACGCCAGTCTATCAAAGAACGGGATAATAAGCGGGAATTGAGTCGAATTAAGAAGTATGGGTGATTTTGGGGTATTGGGTATTGGTTGATTAAGTGTATTGAGTGATTGGTTGATTAAGTTACTGAAACGGAAACGGCCATTGAAATTGAAAAGAAAAATCCAGCAAGTCCGCGAAGCAGGACAAGCGCAGGCGAAGTCCCTCTCCACCGAAGGAAGGAGAGGCTAGGTGAGGCAAACCGAGTGATTGAGTGACTGCCACTACCACTGAAACTAAAAAACATTAAAAGATAAATTCACAACTATGCTCACCAGACAACAAGCCCGCGAGATTCTCGATGAAATGATTCAAAATCCCAGCCTGCACCGCCACTGTCTTACCGTTGGTATGGTGATGGAGGCTTACGCCAAAAAACTGGGCAAAGATCCTGAAGAATGGTACGTCACTGGAATTTTACATGATGCCGATTACGAAAAGTACCCAGACAAACATCCAGCTATTATTGTAGCTCAGCTTCGGAAAATGGGCGAAGAAAAAATCGCTCACGCTGTTTCTGCACATTATACCAAGTGGAATGTTCCTTACGAAACCTTGCTGGATAAAGCTTTACTGGCTTGTGATGAGCTAACTGGCTTTATCGTTGCTGCTGCACAAATTCGTCCCACCAAATTAGAAGGGCTGACGCCCAAATCCGTCAAAAAGAAATTCAAAAATCCAAAATTTGCTGCCGGTGTAGAACGCGATGAAGTGATGACAGGACTATAACCCATGCTTCTTACCGTTTCATATCTGTTCATTATTGCCTGTTTTACAGTAATTTAAACGAATAGTATTTCATATTGTTGTGGATTGTTTCATCGTTTTACGTTATATTTGTGGAATATTTGTGGAACATAAAAATAAAATCATGGCAACATCTATTTCGTTCAGAATCAAAAACACAAAAAATAACCCGACTTCTATCTATGCGATTATGAATTTTAATGGAATAAGACCCGAAGTAAAAACAGGTCTTACCATCAAAAAAAATGATTGGAGTAAGGCGAAGAATAACGCAAAAACAAGTTCCCAACAATATGATAGTATCAGTCAATCAATAAGAACATTAGAGGAATTTTTTATAACCGAAGTTAATAAGGCAGTAAGTAAAGGTGAACCGATTACAAAAGAATGGTTAAAAGAAATTCCAAAGCGTTGTTTCAATCAAGAATCAAAAGACGACGAACTTGCTCACGAAACTTTCTTTGTCCAGTTCATTGATTTTTTTATTGAGAAATCAAAAACAAGAATTGTGAGACGTACAGGAAACCCCGTAAGCCCTCGCACTATACGAGAGTATCAAACAACACTCAATAAAATCAAAGACTTTGAGAAGAAAAAAAACAAATCAAAGCCACTAAAATTGACAGATATTAACCATGACTTTCACGAAAGATTCTTATCCTATTGTCAAGTTGATTTACAACACAAAAAGAATACAACGGGCAAGCAAATTGATAACATCAAACATTTTTGCAGGGAAGCTGAAAAATTAAAATACAACGTTGGTACTGATTATAAGGACAATGGTTTTTATTCACCAAATAACAAAACAGATGATTTTGCTTTAACCGAAGAACAAATAAGAGCTATCCGCAATGCAGACCTAAGAAACAGCGACAGACTAAGTAATGCGCGAGATTGGTTTATTATTGGTATTTGGACGGGCTTACGAGTAGGTGATTTACTTAAATTGAATGAGGACAATTTAGACGGGGAATTTATCAGGGTTATAAACCGTAAGACTGATTATCCCGTTGTTATTCCGATCCACGATGATGTCTTGGCGATATTGGATAAGAATGACATGAAGTTCCCCCGAAAAATCAGCACTCAAAAATTTAATGACTACATTAAAGAAGTGGCTAAAAAAGCGGGATTAACCCAAATGGTAAACGGCAGTCGAAAAGTAGCTGTCAAGTTAAATGAAGATGAAACCGCTCAAAGGAAAATAACGGCTAAATACCACTTATATGAATTAATTTCTTCTCATATTTGTAGGCGTACATTCGCCACAATTCATTATGGAAAATTAGATACTTTAGCAATTATGTCTATTATAGGACACACGACAGAACGGCAATTTTTAGAGTATGTGAAAATTAGACCCGAACAACACGCTAAAGCCATGAAAGCAATGTGGAATCAAAGAAATAAAAATGAACCTGATAAATGATTAGTAAAAAAGAGGGCTACACCTTTCGTCCATTCCCAAACTATGACAAACACAACTACATAGAAGAGGATTTAGGGAAGGCGAAAAAAATAACCTACCCATTTAAATGTAAATAAATCGTATATTGTCAGTTGCTAAAATCAAATGCTTATGCAAATATATCTGGCAGCTGAAGTTATATCAAGTTTTAATTCGGCCTTAAATAAACTG
>CALFBH010000061.1 GCA_937951615.1 uncultured Saprospiraceae bacterium
CGGGGGTGAAGGGGATGGATTTTGGACAATTTTGCTCAGTTGTCCACCCCCTCCGCCCCCTCCAAAGGGGGACAATTCAGCATTTTAGCCATTATTGCTACAAACATGTTAATCATCAATATTGCTTATTTTTTCAAATTGAGAATTGCTGCTTTTTTTATTTAATAAAAAATAAACACCTAATAATCAATACTTTTAAACCCAATACCCCAATATCCCAATACCTCAATACCCCAATACCCCAATACCCCAATACCCCAATTGCACCTATATAGTTTGCTGGACAAATTCCCTATATTTCTTTTGAACATCTTCAATAACTGACATTTTGTTCGTATTGCCACTTTCATATTTATTCATGTCAAGATTATAGGCCCTTACATATTTGTCACTCCAAAGCACGATTTCCAAAATGAGTGGCGCCAAATCAATTCCTTTTTCAGTCAGCAAATAAACATTTTCCTTTTTATTTTTGGGTCGTTTTCTTTTGCTAATCACATCAAGAGATTCCAATAATTTTAATCTTCCCGATAGTAGATTAGTGGCTATTCCTTCCTCCGACCCGACCATCTCTTTAAATGTTTTCTTTTTATGCAGCAGCATATCTCTGATAATGAGCAATGACCATTTGTCGCCTATTAAATCTAAGGCAGAAGCTATAAGACAGGAAGAACGAAACTTTTTTACCATAACTTACCGAATATTGCTTTAAATTTTAAAGTAATTTGTACTTTTGCTTTATATTGTAAAGTAAAAGTAAAGAAATAAAATTAAATCAGGAATAATAAAAGAATAAATTATGCTAGCAGGACACTATACTACCGCCTTAGTGGCGTACCAAAAATTCCCAAAAGGAACTTTATTATACTTCATACTTGCTTCGCAATTGCAGGATTTACTGTGGTTTACGTTTCATTACCTGGGGCTGGAGCCGACTGGTCCAAGTGATGTACTTAGCACAACTTTGAGTAATATGACGGTTGATATGCTGTATAGCCATGATTTACTCCCGCAAATATTTTGGCTGGCCATCATTTTCTTAATAGGAAAGGTCTTATTTAAAAGCAATAAAATTGGTTTGGTGGGTGCTGCTTTGGTGCTTGGGCATTTTGTTTTAGACTTCTTTTCAGGTCATCCGCACCACATTTTTGGAGCAGAAACAGCAGATGTAGCACTTGGGCTTTATGCTTCAAATGTTTATCTCGCCATAGGAATTGAGGCGGTCTTTATTATTGTTGCGCTTTGGTATTTTTTCAGCCAGGAAGCTAAGAACGGAGTGGAGCGTACCTCCAAAAATAAAGCCTCCATCATAGGCTTATTTGTATTTGGTATTGTCTTTATGTTAGTCATTGCGACCACTTCTTTTAGAGCGTGGTTTAATATCCCCGATTTTGACTTAGGTTTTAATTCAAATGTACCTACCCTGGTCTTCACCTACATAGGGATGATTGTATACCTGAATTATTTTGTACCAAAATTCACAGTCGATATTCAGCAAGAGTAGAGAAGGAAGTTATTTTGGACTTTGGACAAAAAGGAATTAGGGTATTGGGATATTAGGATAAAAGGGGCATCCGCCTAACTTTGCCCAAAATATAAACGCTGATTTTTTTAGGGCATACTCGTCTGACGAATGTTGTTTTGAAATGCAGCGACTTATAGTATAAAAGATTCGCGCTGAATAAAGGGATTCGTCCGACGAGTATTCACCTAGGCAAAGTTAGACGGGTAGCCGATGAAAGTTGTAAATATTTGATTGTCAGGTTTTTGAATTTCATAAAAACAAGAAAAACATGTATTTTAATTGCTTCTATTAAATGTTAAAAATCAAACCAATACCCAATACCCAATACCCTAATTCCCCAATTCCCCAATGTCCAAAGTCCAGCTAAAACTGTCGTTTTTTAATCATGCCCCCTCTCAAATGTCTGACACTATTCATGACAATAAATGCAGCTGGGTCTATTTTTAAAACTTCATTTTGAAATTTACTGATTTCCAATCGGGTAATCACAGAATAGACAATATTAGTCGTGTCTGGGTGTTCTCCATCCTTTCCATAACCGCCTTTTCCTTGATAAATGGTGACCCCTTTTCCTAGTTCTTTGATAATCATCAGTCGAATTTCTTCATGATGAGAAGAAATGATGGTTACGCCGATATATTCTTCTACACCTTCAATAATGAAATCCATTGTTTTAGATGCTGAAAGGTAAGTAAGGATAGAATAGAGTGCTACTTCGAGAGAAAGGAAATAAGCAGCCGTTGAAAAAATAAAAATATTGAAAATAAGGACGAAGTCACCAATACTGAGTCCGGTTTTTCTACTGAGGTAAATAGCCAGTACTTCAGTACCATCCAGCACGCCACCGCCTCGTACAGAGAAGCCAATGCCTGCCCCAAGAAAAAAACCACCAAATACGGCTACGAGTAACTTGTCGGAAGTAATGATCGGATATTCAACGAGGATAAGGGTGATCGCCAGCCCAATAATGGCAAATATACTTTTTGTGACGAAAGTCTTATTAATTTGAAAATATCCAAGTATAATGAAGGGAATATTGATGACAACAATCAAGATGGATAATGAATAGTCGGTCAGTTCTTTGATGAGTAGCGAAATACCCGTTACGCCACCATCTATAAATCCGTTGGGCAATAAAAAACCTTTCAAGCCAAAACCTGCTGAAAGAATACCGATGGAAATGAAAGCAATGTCTTTGAGTAATTGCCAGGTTGTCATCTTCAGTGTTAAAAATTGCTTATCGAGATCACTATCGTTCATGCATTTATTTATGGCGGAGGCTTTTCAAAAATTACGCATGCTGTCATCAATAGGAAACCTGCAATAGAAGCTGCATTTTTTAAAGCAATCCTGGTTACTTTTGTTGGATCTATAACGCCAGATTGATACAGTTGTTCAAATTGCTCTTTTTGTGCATTATAGCCATAATCCGCCTTGCCCGCTTTTACCTTTTCCAGAATAGCAGCCCCTTCCTTTCCGGTATTCTGAACAATTTGTCTTAAAGGTTGCTCCAATGCTCGCCGGATGATATGAATACCAGTATCCTGATCTTTATTGACACCGCTTAGGTTTTCAAGGGCTGAAATACTTCTGATAAAAGCAACACCACCGCCAGGAACGATGCCTTCTTCAATGGCTGCTTGGGTCGCATTCAAGGCATCATCAACACGATCTTTCTTTTCTTTCATCTCCAATTCGGTGGCAGCACCGATCCAAAGGATGGCTACACCGCTGGAAAGTTTTGCCAGTCTTTCACGAAGATGTTCCCGTTCGTAATCTGAATGAACTCCTGGCATCTGCGTTCTTATCTGATGGATACGGGCAGCGATTTTATTTTTTTCTCCCTCCCCATTTATAATAATGCTTTCGTTTTGACTGATGATGACTTTCTCTGCTCTCCCCAAATCTGCTAAGGTCGTATTTTTAAGTAAAAATCCTCTTTCTTCAGAAATGACCGTTCCGCCTGTTAAAGCTGCCATATCTTCTAATCTTTCCTTTCTTTGCGTTCCAAAACTAGGCGCTTTAATCGTTGCAATGCTTAATGCACCCCTAATTTTATTGACGACGAGGGTCGTCAAGACTTCTTCGTCAATGTCGTCTGCAATGATTAATAAGGTATGACCAGATTGAGCTGCTTTTTCCAGAATCGGCACCAGGGCATTGATGTCAGTTATCTTCCCATCATAAAACAGCAGGTAAGGATGTTCTAGTTCAGCCTCCATTTTTGCCGCATTATTGATAAAATAAGGAGACATATATCCACGGTCTATTTGCATGCCCTCCACCAAGGTCATCATCGTTTCTATACCTTTGGCTTCTTCCACCGTAATAACGCCATCTTTCCCAACTTTTTGCATGGCTTCAGCTATCAGTTTACCAATAGTGGCATCACCATTTGCTGAAATAGTAGCGACCTGCTCAATTAAGCGAATGTCATCTCCAATTTGTTTGGATTGTTTTTCCAAATGAGCAATGACTTCTTTCACCGCTTTGTCTATCCCTCTTTTCAATTCCACTGGATTGACACCAGCCGTTACATTTTTCAAGCCTAAATGGAGGATAATTTGTGCAAGTACGGTAGCAGTAGTGGTGCCATCGCCCGCTGTGCCAGCAGTTTGAGTAGCGACGACTTTCATCATTTGAGCACCCATGTTTTCGGCAGGATGCCTCAGCTCAATTTCCTTAGCAACGGTCACCCCGTCTTTTGTAATGACGGGGGAGCTAGGTGTTCTGTCTAAAACCACATTTCGCCCCTTGGGGCCTAAGGTAACTTTTACAGCATTTGCTAAAGCATCGACTCCTTTTTTTAAGGCTTCTCTTGCTTCAGCATCGAAATAAATTTGTTTTGCCATATGGATTTATGGGCTATGTCTCATCACTTATGGTGTTTTTTCCATTCCGCTTAGCTAGTTTAGCCGCTTTTTTCTCTTTCTTGGTTTTTGCCGGAGCTTTCTTATCAGCTCTGCCTCCTTTGTCTTTTGACATGATATTTAATTTTAAAAGTGAATAATATGAGTAGAAAGTAAGACAGGATTTGTCTTGTGTCAAGTGAATGAATAGTTAGGGAACAAGAAAAAGTAGGCTATCCCAATAATGGCGTAGTTTTTTTTGTTCCCTTAGATTCAAGACAAAGTTGGTCTTATTTAACACATAAAGCATTACATATTTGTAGTAAATACTTACATATATCACATGTTTTCAAGGTTTTTGTTCCGTTTTTGCTTCATTTTTTTGTAAAAAGAAGGAGAGAGACCCGTTATTTTTTTAAATTGGTTGGATAAATGGGCAGGGCTGCTATAATGCAGTTTATAAGAAATTTCCGACAGGCTAAGTTCGTCGTATAAGATCAATTCTTTTACCTTTTCTATTTTGTGAAGAATAATGTACTGCTGTATGGTGATGCCTTTGACTTCTGAAAAAATATTGGACAGATAAGTATAATCATAATCTAATTTTTGGCTGATGTAGTCAGAATAATTCACTTTGGGTAATTCATCCGAATAATGAATCATTTCTGTGATGACTGTTTTAATTTTTTCAATTAGAATACTCTTTTTATCCTCTAATAATTCTAAGCCCGACTTCATAAGATTTTTGCCCAACTGTTCTCGTTGTTCGGGCCTAATATCTTCTAAAATTTCAACCATCCCTAAATCCACGATGACATAATGAAGCCCTAATTTTTTTAATTCTTCTTTGACCATCATTTTGCATCGCAAACTGACCATATATTTGATGAATAATTTCATATTGATGCTTGGTTTTTCTTGTTTCCTTAAGAACGTGTTTAAATTTTCCTGATTAGGTTACTTACCCTTTTTGCCATATTCGCTAAAATGCTTAAAACCAGCACCTTATATTTATTCGAGGGCAGATAGAGTAAAGTTAGGGAAACATATTCGGAAAGTACGGCGTGAAAGGAAGTTATCTCAGCAGGAGGTCGCTAAAGCTATTGGAGTGACTGATGCTGCTATATCTCATTGGGAATATGGGAGGCATGTACCTCAGCATTGGCTGGTGGGGGCTATTGTTGAGTTTTTGGGGTATAGTCCGTTTTGATAAGGGAACAAGAAAAAAATAGGCTACCCAAAATAGCGTAGTTATTTTTTCGTTAGACGAACCGGCAAAATGGGAGTTATGCCTTAGCATAGTGACTATTTGGGCGGTGAAGTATAACGGGAAAAGAACAAGTTAGATGGGTAGGTTATTTTTTCTTGTTCCCTAAATTATCTCGCCACCACAAATTTCCGACTTGCTCCCACTGATCCATCAACAAACAACTGACAAAAATACTGACCGGGCGGCAGGTCTTTAGTAGGAATGGTCAGATATTGCTCTTGATTTTCTAATACCTGCGCATAGATTACTCTACCTGCTAAGTCAGTAATATTTACTGCTATGAATGTAGGAGATTTGTTTGTACTATATTCTATATTGATGTAGTCTTGTGCAGGGTTTGGGAAAAGTTTTAACGCTGTATGATTTGCAGATGTAGTGGTCGTTGACACCGGATCGTTTAGGTGGCAGTCGGGTTCTAAGCAGCCGTACTCGTCCAACTTGATAACAAAGCCTGTTTGTGTGAATTGAGGAAAGACACTGCCCGGATATATATTGGCTTGCCCGGCACAGATAAATCCGTCATCGGTAGTAGGGGTAAGTCCCTTTATGTAGAGATAAGATTCAGGGTCACTGGGATTTTGCAAAAAGTCCGGCTTCAAGTTTCTTGCCCAGATTACATCCGCGTCTTGAGTAATTTTTATCATTTTGTCTAAGCCAACAAGAACAATATTGCCGTCAGCTATTTTTTTCATTTGTGTGAGACGATATCTTATTTCTCCAATGCCCCACATCTCTATGTCCGGCTGTATATTTTTCTCCCAGAGTTTTTGCCCCTGTTCATTGATTTTTGCAAACCATATTGTGACATCAGGATTAGTGTAATAAGCAATATTGGTACTCCCTACACGCATATTATTATCTGCCCAGGCACACAGATAATTACCGTCATCAGTAGGCGTAACTAATATATAGTCCGAAGTATAAGGAAACCCTGTACCGCCGGGATAAATACGCCACTCCTGATTGCCAAAACTATCAACTTTTATAATAGTGGCTACATTATGGTCTCCTGGTCCGCCTCCTGGCACAACCCTTCTTTTTTCTTCGTTGGTGAAGAGGTAGCCATTGTCATGAGCAGGAATGATATGACGAGGTTCCATATCACAGTAACCACTACAGGAGAACTGTTTTTCCCATTCCAAATTGCCTGATAAATCCGTTTGTAAAATCATTGACCGAATTGAGCCAGAATAATTGCAGGCTGCCGAATTTATAATTTGCCCATTGTTCAGAAATATAGAAATCCTGAATTGAGCAGGGCTGTTATTGCAAGGTGTATATATCCAACTGTTAGAGTAAGTCGTGAAATTTTCACTAAACTGTAATCTTGCTGCGATGGAAGTCAGTGCCGCTGGCGCATAAGTAATTGTTCCAGCAATTACACTATTTCCAAAGTCATCAGTACTTACTGCCTGTTCGGAAGTAAATTCGGTAGTGTTTGTAGAATCTAATTTAAAAATCCAATCTTCAAGTACTGCTCCCTGTTTGTTAATTTTTTCAAATTGCAAATAATTTTGATAACTCCCTGTATAGCCAAGTCCTATGGATAAAAAAGAAGAGTCACGTTCAATCACTTTTTGTGTTTGCCAACCTTCTGAAAAATTAAAAAAACGAACTTGACCATAGCAAGAATTTAAGCTTATTACAACCGCAAATAGCATGCACCATTTTTTTATAATATTTTTCATAACAATAAGATTGTCCCGACCACGCATATATGAATGGTCGGGATTATAGGCTATAATTACTTTGCCAGAACAAACTTGTCTGTTTTAAGTACAACATCATTGACCTGTATGTTGCAAAAATATTGTCCTGTAGGTAATTGCTCTGTCGGAACTATAATCTGGTCCTGTGTATAACTCAAAGGTCTTTTATATACCTCATCTCCAAGAGTGTTAATGATTACAAGATACAAATTTTCAATATCTTTAGCAATGGCATATTCAACTGTAAAATATTCTCGGGCCGGATTAGGATAAACGAGTAAAACATTTTCACTAATCTCCAATGTTTCAGGTTCATTTTCCTGTATTCTGCGTTCTTCTACAGCAGGTTCAGGGAAGTAAACCGGTTCTTCATAAAAACGTCCGTTTAAAGCCAAAAGTGTCCTTGCTTTACCGGCAGTAATATTATGCTTTTCAGCGTATTCCTCCAGTATCAACATGTCTGTTGCATCAAGTGCTGCCAGATTTTTACCTGTCTGCTTCCAGCTTTGTAAAAGACTCCGGAGTCCGATATAATCAGTATGGTCATCTGCTTCTTTTTGGCTTAAATCCCGTTGTGCAATAGCATCCAGCATATCATCGGCAAGTGCAGTTTCTCCACGTGCATCACGTATGGCAGCAACACGATAGTCAAAGCCAATCTCATTTGTACCGGAAAGAAAATCTATCATCTCCTCACTACGATCTATAGTATCTGCGGCTAAGAGGCGAACTGCCTGATGTATAGCCCGGTCGCGTTCCCTTTTTTGCCTGTCTGCTTCCAGTTCCATCTGTTCTTTAGAAGAGGTAATCGTCATACCCATATTGATTTGCTGACGCATATACTCCGGTAACTGTACTGTACGTTCATCCAGATTTTGTTGTATTTTCTCAGATTTTGCTGCCTGCGGACTGGAGGCTAACATATCCCGTATCATACCTGTTGTAAATCCGGTTTCCTTCTTGCTGATCTGTTTGAGTACCGTATCGGATACAAAGGACTGTTTTTGTAAAACGTCCTGATAGACGGAATAAGCACTTTGAAATGTTGCATTTTCTACGTCTTCTTTTAGCTCTTCTGTTTCACCACCATCTACTAGCGTTTCTAAATCTGTTTTTATTTGCTGATATAATTCTCCCTTAACGTCTTTAATACTTTCGAGTTCGCCTAAAGTCAAACCACTAATACCATTTTCTGCTAAGTTGTCTGGACAGGTAGAAGTCTCTAGTGGTACTGTTGTTGGCTGTATCTCTAAATTACCCCAAAATCCAACACAGGGCATTTGTGGTTCTGGGCATCCCGGTATCACTCTTGATGTAGTAGCATCATCATGATGAATATAAGTCAATTGGTCTATATTTGCTTGGTTCTGATTATAGATATTGGAAACATAATTTGGGTTAAGATTAATATCAGGCAGACTAAATAAGTTGCCGGGCAAGTCCTGTATTGGCTTGATACCTATTTCTGTACCTGTTGGTGTGCTTGAATTTATATCATCGAAAACAAAAATATCTATTCTGTCATTAGAGAAATCATTACATCGGATTTCTAAACCTTGTACTGCTGGATTAGTTTCATCACCACTCTGCCTATTATATCCAATCGCTTCCGTAGCAACAGAAAAACCATTGAAGTTATTTCGATAGATTACTGTTGGGTTTGGGTGTGCGTTTCTGACAACTACGCCTGCATGTTCATCCCCTGCAAATGGAGAACCAAAAGGAAACTCCGATTCCAAGTTATTATTCTCTACGCTATACGCTTCACTAGCATCCAGGTATATTCCATAAGAAGGAACAGGAGGTGCTGGCTCGGGTAAATTCTGCTTTACAGTAAACGTATTCGCGTGTATTTCTGAATCATAGGATGCATTCAGATAAATTCCATGCCAACATTCAAAGTTAGAGTTTTTAACAGCTACATTAAATACCTGCTCATCAGAACCATAGGATCGAATACCATAATCCAACTCTATAAAACTTGACGGTGTTCCGACAGTGCATGACGGTGCAGGTAGTGTAGTCGGAGGTTCACAATACCAGTCGATACTGTAATCTGCTAAGATACTTTTTATACCTATTTTCCCAGAAGGACGTTCATTATTTGCAAAGTCAGAGCCTATAATTTCACGTGCATCCTCAAAAACACAGCCTCTAAAAGCTACACCGCTGACATCCCACATGCTGACAAAAGGCTTGAGTCCTGCATCACTGGTCTGGTTATAGTTGAATCTGTATTCATCGTCAATGGTGAAAGTGCAAAGGTTGAATTCTCCGGCATTATCCATTTCGATGCCATTGAATACATTCTCATATTTCAAATATTCAATCGCCCGCTTATTATTTCTGAAAGTAGTATTGTGCGCTTTTATAATACCCCCGGTTGTTCCTCCTGCAATATTGCCATTTGCATCATATTGTAGCCAACCGCTTTCAGTTTGTCTGGTGGTAACAGCATCATGCGCATGTTCTATTGTCGCATTAGTCAGGTAAATACGCCCCTGATCATAAGCAGAAATGGAGGATTGCGAGATTAAAGGATTACCTCCCAGATATATACCCTTCCAGGTTTGATCGCAAGGGGCTGTGATGGTTCCGTCTATGACTTCAAGGACACCGCCTGGTTCTACTATGATGGCTTTACCTTCTGCCATTTGAAGTGTTGTACTTATTGTCAGCGTTACTCCTGAATTGATAGTGATATCATTATAAGCATACATAGCCGGTTGGGTTATCCATACATCGTCCGTATCTATAATAGAGGGAACAGCTTCAATCAGGCAAGCTTGTAATACAGGTTCAGTAGAAATTATCTGATACATACGTTCAACTTGTCCCTCTGTAAAGTTGGCTGCACACTGGTGAACAATACCCAAACCGTGGTTCATGATAACTTCTACGGGAGGCTCGTACACGTTTCCATTAGCGTCAACGATCAAACCAGTATTGGTTTCCTGGCTGCAAGTTTGATTGGAAGTACCATAAGACATAGTCAGGTCTCCACATGGATTAGGAAGCGTACCTGAAGGTGTCCAGTTTCTACAATCTGCATTTGTATCTCCAACATAGTCGCCACAAGTTGTATCATTTGTGTTTACTAATTCGCAGCATGAGCCAGGGTCAATATCGTAAAAACTAAATGTAGTACAATTAAATCCAGGCGTAGGAGTTGTACCATGATGGGTATGCAAAAGCCCAAGACAATGTCCCATTTCATGAGCAATGGTTGAGGAAAGACGTGCAGGAGTGTCGTCGTAAGTGTGTGTACCTGTAATACAGAATGCACTACTCGGAACATCCATTGCATATCCTCCCATAGCATTTCCTTCATCAGGTCCGAAGAAAATGTCTATACCATCATCATTCTGAATAGTTGGGTCTAACCACAATTCACAAGGCATCCAAAAGATATGAAGGTCGTAATACACATCATCGGTTACAAGAAATGTGGGTGCGACAGCATATACGTCTGCAAACTGCCACGTTTCTGTGTTTAGGGGTTATTGTTGAATTTTTGGGATATAGTCCGTTATCCAAGTGAATGGGATTTACTATTTGTTTTTTATAATTTTTTTTGTGCCGATAATAACTCCATTTGCTTTTTTAAGTACACAAAAATAAACAGCAGGTATTAGATGTCCAGTATTAATAGAAATGGAACTGTTATCAATTTTTTGATGTAAAACCATCTTTCCAAGCATATCATACAATTCTAATTGTAAATTATTTTTGATTGCAAATTCGTCCGAAATATCAATGTTTATCCAATTAGAAAAAGGATTTGGATAGATTAAAAAATCGGCATGACTTACAGGCAGAGTAGTTGAAGTCACAAATTCTCCATTTTCATTCACTTTTAAAATATAGAGTTCGATTATGCCCGGATTATCGTTATAATCATGTCTGAATCCATACATTAGACATCCACCGTCTTGGGTAGCAAACAGTCCTGTCATGTTATAATTTGCATCATTACCATAATAACGCTCCCAGTTTTTATTCAACAGGCTGTCATACTGCACTAAAACAAAGGCAGAAGGAAGCGTGTCAAAAATGGGAGGCTGTAGATAAGATGTGCCACCACAATATATTTTGTCTTTACTAACGTAGTCTATACTTTTATAATAAGCAGGATAATCAATAGTGTCTCCTTTTCTACCAAAGGTATCCATTTCTATTTCTTCAAATTGATAATTAGAAACACCAATACCAATTTGCCGATTATTGCTATTCATAAATTCAAAATACTTCCCGGAAATCAGAAAAGTACTGTCAGTTAGAGGCGCAATATCACCTTGTTGAAGCATTGCAAAAGGAGCTGGTGAAATAACTTGAAGAAGATTCAATTCAGTATCAACTACCTTTAAATATTCACCATTGAGAACGTAGTAATCTGAATCTTCCTTCGGAAGAATTATGTCATTAAGCAGACTAGAAAAAGAAAAATCGTTTTTCAAAAAAAGTAAATCTCCTAATGTGGATAGTTTGGCAACAAATGGAATTACTGGGAGTCCTAAATTGGAATCGCGCATAGAACCTGCACAAAAAACAGTATCCTGATAGGCAGTACATTGTAAAAGTGTCAATGGATTACTACCAATATAAATCAGCGTGTCTTCGATTAGTATGAGGTTTTGGTCTATTTTAGACAACCAGAAAAAACTACTGTCTGCATCCATATTATATGTTGCTCCAATGCCCAAATATCCATAAGGTGTACCCAGCAAGTTATAAAGAAGCAATGATTGGTCAGGCTTGCTAATAATAGAAGATGTGACAATATCTCCCTGCTGATTGAGTTCCCATAATTCAACCATTTGCTTGTCAAGTCCATTTTTTACCGATGCAGAGATAATGTAATTACCGGTCTCATTTTCTATGCCGCTTACGCCAGTTTGTCTATCATTATTGCCCGAAGAAAACTCAAATCCTATGTTTTGGGTAAAAACAAATGTTAGAGACAAAACTGATAGCAGTATGGTTGAAATAGTCTTTTTCATGGCGGACAATTTATTATACTCAGGCAATGCAAAATAACACTGCCTGAGTCTTATAATTAACAACATTGTGGACAATCACTTTGAGGAACATTTGGGGGGCATGGCGGACAGGGACATTGAATACTTCTACCATAATACAGGTATCCTCGGTGTACGTAATCATATCCATAACCAAATCCACCATAAATCCAATCATCAAATAAATCAATAAATGAAAAATCCTTTCCTGTCGGTGCTGCTTGTAATGCGATATCATAAATATTGCAATAATACCAATTCATATCTGCAGGGTTGATACATTCTGTTTGTTGCAAAGTATAACTTGTTGCGGTATAAACTAAATAATCTTTTATACCATCATAAGCAACATCATTAGGATTACTTAAATCGAAAGGCATATATTCAAGAGCCCCTAAATAAACACTTTCAATATCCACAAAATATAAATGGTTGGCTGGAAGTGGACGTCTATAGTTAAGTTCCTGCGTCAATATATCCGCAGCGTCAAGACCAGCCCCTCCTACAAGTCCACAACATTTTCCAGCACCATATCCCCAATACCAAAAGTCCGTTGGCCAAAAACATCGCAATTTGTAGAAGGTGGATTGCCCGACGGAGCGGTAGCGATAAAACTAATCAATTGAAAAGTTGCTTCTGTTGATGTTGTACTCTCCAAAGCGATATCCATTACAATAGGATGTTTGTAATCAGAAGAAATCGAATTATAATGCGCTGCCATATCCCCCTGTGCTGTTTCATATGCTGCCAATAAGTCTTCATTGTTAATTACTCCGTTTTGTAATGGGACGGTAAACTGACTTTCAGATTTATCGTAAGTAGAAAATGGTGTATCAGCCTTACAGTAGGTGGCATTCAAGGTGGCTTCAATATTCCATTTTGCTTCGTCAGTTGTTAAATCTGCCTCTCGAAAATTTATTTCTTTGTCCTTTATAGCTTGCAGTCGCTCCCTGAATCGCTGAATTTTTGCTTTAATCTCTTCACCTGAACTGGTTGCCTCAGATTGAAACAAAGGTGTTTTGTTTTCGGATGTAGTAATTACCTCTTCATTGACTACTGAAACTAGTGACTCATCTTTGGAACAACTAAAAAAGAGTACTGTAAGCGAGATAAATAATAAACATTTTTTCATGGTCTTAGTTTTTATTAATTTTGTTTTGTAATAAAGTGTCTGTAGTCCTACTAAGCCGGACTATGGAGCTCTGCCGTGTGGCTTTCATCTCGAAGGCGGCACGGCTTTCTTTTATTAGGTTCATACCTGTTTGACAGAAAGTGCCAGAGAATAAAAAGGCGATTCCCTATTTTTTCATAGACAATAGATTTTAGGTACACAAATATTAATACTGTGGCATGCACAGTAGGCATTTACCATGCTTTGTGTTTATTTCGTTATGTTGTATAGAGTGGAATCTAACCGATATGAATCATGTCCCGGGCTTACTTAGTTTTTCCGAAGTCGCGAGTTTTAGATATAAATTCGGTTATTAGTAGTATCGTGGATGTAAATATAATACCCCCCCCCGCAAAAACCAAAACTTTTCTTATATTTTTTTGAAAAATTTTGCTTGACAGGCTTTTTAGAGAAGTGCAGGAGAAAATTTGCCATTTGTAGCCAATTGAGGGAATTTTAAACACGTTCTAAGATAGCCAATATTATCTGAAATAGAGATTATATTGCTAGCTCGTGTGTATAACTCATAAAGAGCTGTTAAATATTAATAGCCTTGTGATAATTTTAGCAATTGGTGTATTTTTGGTGAATAATAAGCCCAAAGTCAGGCTTTCAGCGTTGAGACTTCTTTGGAGGTAGAAAAAAATATAGATTACAGATAATTTAAAAAATGAAAAACTTTCTATTAATAATTTTGGGATTGCTAAGTCTTTCAAATGAATGTCTTAGCCAAAATGTTATGAATTCTGACACGACAATTATTTATCATGTAAATGAAAATGTTAAAAATAGTAGCGAGGTGTATTTCATTGAAATTCAAAAAAACTGGGAAAACTATTTAAACTCAAATTATTATGTCCGGAGTGATAATGAACATTGGAATCATGATGTATACCTCTATCCAGATTTTGCTTATGTTTCTTTATTGATGCATTTAAGGAGAATGATGCATTATGGTGGAAAAATTCAATGTTCAACAATTGCAATAGTCCCGGTCAAAAATGATTTTTATCTTTTAAAGACCGTATTTACCGAATCCAATACTGAACACGATGAGCTAGTTGATATCAAATTTATTATATCGGTTTATGCCAAAAAGAAGGACGATAAATATGAATTTTATAGCAGTACAGCGTATCATAGAGAGATTTGTCAAAATCAGAAAATTGGTGGCATCAATTATATTATTCATCCTGAACACAATTTTGTAAAAGAAGATGCAATTAAAATGAACAACTTTAATACTGAAATTGCTACTTTATTTGAATTGGAGCCACTAGAATTTGACTATATTGTTTCAAATAATACAAGAGACCTGAGTGATATGACTGGACTGAATTTGTTTTCATATAGTTATCAGCCTATTGCATCAGGAGGAATGGCAGACAACTATAATAATGTCATATACGCAGGCAATAATTCGGGATACTATCCACATGAAGTCGTGCATTTATATACGAATGCCAAATATCCCAAACAATTTCACCGATGGATTGACGAAGGAATCGCAGCACTTTTAGGAGGAAGTACAGGGTATAAAATTGAATGGCATTGGGAAAAACTTAGAAGATTTCTAATTGAAAATCCTGATTATAAGATGAATAACTTATCTGAACTTGAAACATTAATTCCTAATGGAGAATTTATGACAGATTTTCGATATGCAATAGGCGCGCTTATTTGTCAGAGAATAATAGATAAAGAAGGTATGCAGGGAATATTTGAAGCCTTACAATCTGGTCGAACAGAAGACAACTACTTTGATATGTTGGAACAAAAATTAGGGGTCAAAAGGGAAGACTTTGGAGAATATGTGAAATCCGAAACATTAAAGCTTGTTCCTATTCAAGACGAAGAATTAAAAGTGTTTGAATATTAAAATCATGATGAAAAAAATATAAGAAAATAACGTCCACGGATAATAAGTTACGATAAAAAAATGAAAGCCTTTATAAAAAATATTTTAAGACCTTATTATAAACGGTTCAAAGCCTACACCGAAAGGAGAACATTTAAAAAAAGGCTTTCAGCCCAAAGAGGGGAGGAGATCAAAATTGTAATCGGCAGTTCCGGGATATACGAAGACGGCTGGATACCAAGCGAAGCCCATTTCTTAAACCTGCTGGATGAAAAAAGCTGGAGAAACTATTTCGCTGAAAACGAAATTGATTACCTCCTTGCCGAACATGTTTGGGAACACATCACCTTGGAAGATGGAAAAAAAGCGGCAAGCCTTTGTTATAAGTTTTTAAAAAAAGGAGGGCGTTTGCGACTGGCAGTACCAGATGGTTTTCATAAAAGCCAGGATTATATTGAATACGTAAAACCCGGCGGACATGGCGCAGGTGCAGATGATCACAAAATATTGTACAATTATAAAACCTTCAGTGCTGTTTTTGAAGAAAGTGGTTTTAAGGTAGAATTGCTCGAATATTTTGATGAAAAGAAGCGGTTCATTGCAAACAAATGGAACAAAGAAAAAGGCTATATCCACAGATCCATTCAATATGACAAAAGGAATAGCGATGGACAGCCCAACTATACCAGTATCATCATAGATGCGATTAAAGTTTAAAAACATGCTACAAATCACAAGACAGACAATATTCAGCATTTTATGCGCTGTACTGATAATCGGCTGTACACCCGCCTTGGTCGTTCAGGATAGAACAGCTGATACAGTTTCCCCCAATCAGGTATCCTTGCTCGATAAAGTACAGAAAAAAGGCACCATCAGAGTAGGAACTACAGGAGATTTTCTACCATTTACCTATCAATTAAATACAGAAAGCAACAGCTATCAAGGAGTAGATATCGAACTGGCAAAAGATTTGGCAAAATCACTTGATGTAGAAGTCCAATTTGTCAAAACAACCTGGTCGACACTCCTGTCAGATCTAGCAGCGAATAAATTTGATATTGGTATGAGCGGGATTACAATAAAACTGGTTCGGCAACGGCAGGCTTTGTTCAGCATTCCCTTATTGTCGAGTGGAAAAGCGGCGATTACCAGAGATGAACATGTAGCAAAATACAAGACCTTAGCCGATATTAATCAGGCAGGAGTGCGAGTGATTGTAAATCCAGGCGGCACCAATGAAGCCTTTGCAAGAGCCAACTTCCCAAAGGCAACGATTGTCGAAAATGAGGATAACCTGACTATTTTTCAAAAAATCGTAGACGGCGAAGCAGACCTCATGGTGACTGATGCGATTGAGACTTTAGTGCAAGAACAAATCCACCCAGAGCTAGAAGCGGTCAATCCTGATGCGCCCTTTAATTTTTTTGAAATGGGCTATCTTTTACCAAGAGACCATACGTTCAAAGCCTATGTCGACCAGTGGCTTAATCTCCGACAAAAAGACGGCACTTGGCAAAGAATACTTGATGCCGAACTTGAGGATATTAAACAAAGAGCAAAGGAGAAGTAGTTTTGAATAAATGAATTTCTAATCACAAAGTGGGTGCTTAGGATCCAAGCCGACAAGCTGTCGAACTTGCCCTTTGATAATTTGAAAAAGACTTGGCACAAAAGTATTTAGCCAGGGCTTTTGGGTAATATTTGTAATTAATTTTTTGGCTTCGTTGGTATGCAGAAATGCATCTGTAATACCTCTGGGATCTCGAAAATTCTCGACAACAGCATCTGCAATTTTCTGATTGACTTTGACTGAATCACCATTGCTGCCATACTGTGAAACCAATAAGAGTTTACCCGCAGTAGTGAGGGGTTCTAAAAACGCATTATTGAATTTGACGGTCGCCTTTCCGTGTTCTTCCCAAAACTCCTCAAAAGTTTTTTCCATCCAGTTTTCATCATAATTGCCCTCATGCGCTATGATAGAAGCTACAGTATGCTGCACTTGCTTACTACAAAGATTTGCACCCTGACCACCAATCGGGTCCATAGATATTAGCGCATCTCCCAAAGGCATAACAACATGTCCCGATGGCAGCTTGCCGAATGATCTTTTAACGGTAGGTAGCACACTTCCTGTCAGCCACGACATTTCATCAGCGATTTTCATGTTTTTGCACCAATCATAATCATAAGGATACACTTCCTTGATGACCTCTTTAGCTCTTTCTACCAATTCTTCACCAGTACTACAGTCATCAAATCTATCCAGCTTGCCTCCTTCTTTAATCTCAAAAACAAGTGACCAGCAAGCACCATGATCCCGATGATAATAAGGCACCCAAAAGGCTTCACCATGTTGTGCCGTAAGATTAAATTTGACGGGCAAATAAGGAACACCGTCGAATCCTAATTCAGCCCCAACAACGTTTAGCATGACTAATTTTCGCTGCGGTTTTTGATATACACTCCTTTTTGTATCTCGCGGAAAAAGTTCCGATAATTGCCCCTTTCCGGTGGCCACAAGCGTGAGGTCGTTTTCTTTACTGATCGAATCTAATCGGTCAATATCCACTTTCTCAATATGGATCTCGCCCCCTTCCTCTTCAAAATCATTCATCCAACGATGACTCTGCAATCGCAAATCAACAGCTTGAAAGTAAGTACTGGATAATTTTCCGGCAAGTGTAATAAGTGTATTATTATCTTTCGGAGAAAAAATCAAATGCACACCTCTACCTTTCGGCGCAAGATCTTCCCAGTGATTTAGTCCGAGCTCTCGCTCATAATTCAATGCCATTTCAAACCGTGCCGCAGTACCGGTAGGGCGTGAATTATTCAACCAGTCCTCTGCACTTCTATCTGTATGCAAAGATACTTTGTAGCCTTTTTGCAAAAGTGCATGAGCAGATAATAGCCCAGTATAACCAGAGCCTATAATAGCTATTTTTTTCATTTTAAATTGGTTTGATGTATTCCTTTTAGCTAAAAATTACATTTGATTCAACAAAACATAATATTAACTACACTGCAATAGTGATATTTATTTAAAATATTTTATTGAAAAATATGTGTTTTGTGAAATATTATTTCGTGTTAAATGGTATTTGTTATAGACGCCTTTAAGTCGAATGGAGTACAGGTTTTGGTACTCCTTTTAATCTGAAATGTCATGTAGAATACATTTCTGAAATGGGGATAAATTTAATCATGGTAGGTGTAGAATTACGATAAAACCGACTTAGGACAATGAGGTATTAGGAAATTAGGGTATTCGACAAAATTTTGATTATTAATTTTTAACAAAAAAAATACGTGCTTTTTTTATTTAATAAAAAGATAAAGACATGGTAATCAGTACTTTGTATTTTTAAACCTAATTTCCTCAGCAATTTTTCATTTAAACCGAAAGTCCCTAATCGTCATAGAAATAATGGCTAAAATGTTGAATTATCCTGCTCCAAAGGGGGACAAAAAGCCAAATGAGAAATTGCTGTAATTTCCCAATACCCTAATTCCCTTTTTGTCCAAAGTCTAGTTATCAGCGAGAGGGCTTGTTCAGTTTTTTGTTGTCAAGTGGACAATACCAAAAATGAAAATGTAGTAGATACAAGATACATGCTGAACTGGAGAAGATTAAACGGAAAGCAGAGATGAAATAATTGCGAAAAGCATCCTTATTCGATATTCTATATTCCACTTTTTTCTGATAAATTGCGAGGCTAATATGTCTTAAAACTTAGTGCCGAAGGCACTAGCACAGATAAGAGAAGTTGAAAGTACAAAAGAGGAGCGTGAAGTAAGATCATTTTACTTCACGCTTCCCAATAAACGCCATTTTAAATCTAACACTTCCTTCAAAATTCCTTCATTACATCCCTCACACTATCAAAAATATAATCAGGCATCAAATTACCCAAGTCCTGTCTGCCTTGTGTGCCAGTCAATACCATAGCAGTTAGCACACCAGCATTTTTACCTTCTTGAACATCCACCACAGTATCACCGATTTTCAGGATTTTAGAAGGGACAGTCAGGTTCAATTTTTCCATAGCATCCAAAATCATAGCAGGATGAGGGCGTCCTTCTGGCAATTCATCTGAACTACCGATATAATCAAAGTCATCCCATATCCAGCCGACTTCTTGTAGAATGCTTCGCATAAAATCTATCGGCAAACCGCTTCCTAATCCGATTTTTATATTCTTTTCTTTGGCATAATTAAATACTTCAGCCGCTTCTTCTATTGCTGAAAAAGCATGAACAGACTGATGCAACAAATCCATAAAATCAACATAAATTTTATCCGTCAATTTTTCACTTAATCCTGCATTTTGCAATATGTTCTGAATAGCTTCCCGCTTTCGCTTTCCTCTTTGTTGGTTAAGTTGCTCATAATTTATCTCATGTCCATTATTATAAAACGATTGCTGAAAAGCATCAATAATAAGAGAAGTCCCGCTGCTAGAGTCTTTAATAGTCGTGCCAATGAGATCAAATAAAATGAAGTCTATGTTTATCATTTGAATTTGTATGAAAGTAAAAGCGTGAAGCAATCAAAATTACTTCACGCTTCTGAATAACCTGATTTCTTTAGGCATCCACCGACGCACTTTCCTCAACACACTCATATGAACTAATATCGCTAAAATGTCGAGAGTAAATTTCTACAACATCATCTTCAAAGCTATCGCGGAGTATATCATTGACATCTACTACTTTTCTCAGCTTCCATTCTATATCCATTCCATATTTATTTTTAAATGTAGTATGGTTTTCTTTACCGTAAGACTCAGCTTTTTTCTTAGCTTCTTCTAATGAATTTGCCGAAATTAGTATCGTTGTTTCATCATATAATGGTGTATAATCTTTATGCTCTGATGAGCTTTCTAAAAGCACTATCGCTACATAGTTATGTTTTTTCATTTTAATATTTTTTACAGTTAAATAAAAAAATAAACTGCGGAAATTTTAGCAATTATGTGATAATTGCACCTTCCGCAGTTTATATAATTACTTCAATATAAAAAGTAACATGAAATCAATAAATATCAGTTACTTTTTGAATCTGTTGTCGTTTAATAACTTCCATGCTTTCTTATGCTTAGCTGAACTTCCTTTTTTTACGGTATTAATTTTTGAGTCTAAAAACTCCGAAGGAAATTCTGAGTGAATACTTCCTTTACAACATCTTGAAATGAAAGATTGACAAGTCTCACTCAAATTATACTTAGCAGTACAACTCGCAAAATCAGCGTTTTCAACAACTTCATTTGTGGTAGTATTTGTTTCAACAGTGGTATATGCTGTAGTTATTACCCCCAACATCAAAACAAAACAAATTAAAAATAAGTTCTTCATTGTTATTAAGTTTTTAATTTTTAAAAGATAATTTTTACGTATTGTATATGTACAAATGTATAAAAATTGATTTAATTGCGCAATTTTTATTATTATTTTAATAAAATATTAACAATTGGTAGATGTTGTAATGGTTTTTTAAAGTGGTTTAATTTATTGTTTTTCAATGACAAAAAACATCCCGATACGCAACCCAGTACTTCAATACCTTTACGGTAAAATATAAAAAGCGTGAAGCAATCAAATAATCACTTCACGCTTCTCAATACACGCCATCTTCAAGTCTGATTAACGATGAATCATTTTGAATTTGTATTTGACGTTTGAATTTGAATTTTATAACTTATAAACAGCTCTAAAGTAAACCATACCACCATGATAACCAATCGGTGTACGGCGTGGATAAGGCATACCCTGTGATGCTCTTGTTTCAATTTCGTCAGGATAAGTATTGAGCAAATTATTTGCACCTAAGATCAAACGCAGCTTATCTGTTGCCGGATAAACAAACTCCAAGTCAAGCAAAACTGCTGGGCTGACCACTTCTTGCGTGCCTCTTTCGTCTATCGTACCACCGTAATAATTGGCGCGGACAGAGCTACTAATTGGACCAAAATCATGCGTAACAGAAGCATTCATTCTAACCTTTGGTAGATTATTCTCCAGATTAAAAATAGTGCCTTCTGATACAGGATCTTCTCCATTGACTTGATCTTGTCCCAATACTTCAGTCTGATTATAATTGAAAGCAAGACTGATATCGGTATCCTTACCTCTCCACGATGTGACGGCATCCAGACCGCTTGTTCTGGTATTCAAAGAATTGGTATAAAAAGCCAACTCAGAAAAAAGCGGATTATCAATTGGTAAACTTCTTGACTTAACGATACGATCATCTACAGTTATACTATAAACATCAACCGTAAGCGTGAGGTCATCCGTGAGGCGAGAAGCCAAACCTATACTGATATTCTCTGAGGTCTCAGGCACAAGTTCTTTGCCCCCAAGACTCACCGCAAGCGGATTGGTCGGACTCACAGTCCCTTCCTGAACCTGCTCTCCTGTGACCCCATCAAAAGAAGTCGTAATCGTCACAACATTTGCCTGTCCAGGCGTAGGTGCGTGGAAACCTGTAGAATACCCACCTCTTAAAGTCAACCAATCAGCTACTGTATAACGAGCAGCAACTTTAAAGTTGTCGGCAGAGCCAAAGTCTTTAAACTCCTCGTGTCTAAATGCAGCCTGCACCAAAAGTGCTTCCGTAATGTCGTATTCTATATCCACATAAGATCCCCAGCTACTGCCTTCAAATGTACCTGCGTTGTCCTTGCTTGTACCTGCAAGTCCGTTTGCACCAATAGCAGGTGCATTATAATATACGTCCAGCGTGTCGCTACTCGCTTCAGGGTTCACCAGATTACCCACTCCTGCCCAAGGGCCAGCGGCATAAGACTGGTAGTCTCCTTCATACATAGTATAGGCTTCATTTCTTTTTTGAAAACCTACCGCAACATTGACTTTTTCCATAAACTCTTTGGATAAATCGACATTTATATTGCGTTCAAATTGCTGTAGATCGCCTGGACGGAAATCTTGCTGTGAAAGCGGTCCCCAGGAAGGATTAAGTGTTCCGTTTAGTTTATAATTGATTCTATTATGTCCAAATGAAGCACTTACATCGTAATTGACACCAGCACCCAAGTCGCCTTTAATTCCTGTAACAGAACTAAAATCTGTTTGAAATCCTTCTAAGCGTGGGGTGAAACCCAATGGGAAAACATCGCCCCAACTAAAATTACCCTCTGCTGGATTTTGCGGATTATTTGGAACGGGTGTCAAGACACCAGTACGATTCGGAGAACGGAAAAAGAAGCTATAATTACCATAAGTATCCGAAAAATTACCAAAGGAATAGAAATCAACATTAGGTGCGATTTCAATACCTGCATTCCATATAGAACGGAAGCCGCTACTTTCTGGTCGTCCCCAATTCATCACAGGATCAGGCGCACCTTCTAGGTCGATAGCGGCAGCATGTTGTGTTCCTCTTTTCAATTCTTCATTAAAAGAATACTCTCCACTAATATTGAAGAATCCTTTTTTAGTCAATGGCATACCGAAGTTCATGGCAACCTTATAATCAGTCTCAGCACCATAATTTTTACCATACCACTGTCCGATTTGCACTTGCGCCTCTGCGCCATGATTAGCATCTTTCAAAAGAAAATTAAATACACCTGCAATGGCATCAGAACCATATTGTGCAGCTGCACCGTCGCGGAGTACTTCCAGATTTTTAATAGCTATACTTGGGATATGTCCAATATCAACAGCATGAGCTCCTGCATTCATAGCTGCCCCAAAGTGAGCAATCAAGGAAGAACGGTGTCGTCTTTTTGAGTTAACCAGCACCAAAGTCTGATCAGGTGGCAAACCTCTCAGGGAAGTCGGGCGCACAAAAGCTGCACCATCACCCGTCAATGGCGTAGCGGTATAAGAAGGCACGACATTTTTTAAGTTCTCCGTCAAGTCTCCATTGCCCTGCTTCTCCAGTACTGCCCCGACAAAATTGTCAATCGGCGCGGCAGAAGAGATGGCAGTCCGTGGTCTTGCCCGCGTACCCGTCACCACGACATCGCCCAAAAGGACACCTGCTGCCATAGCGAAATTTACTGTGCTTGCCCCGTCGGCACTCACCGTAACCGTTTGTTGCATTTCCTCATAGCCGGCATAACTGGCCTCTAAGGTATATTCGCCTGGAAGTATATCCATGCTGTAATTTCCATCGAGGTCAGTCACAGTCCCGCGAGCCTCTCCCAGTACTTCGACAGTCGCACCGATAAGTGGGCCGTCTTTATCCGAGATATTTCCCGTTATTTTTCCAGATTGCGCGCTCAGAGAGTAGGCACATATCAGAAATAGAAGAGAAGAGAATAATCTTAATCGTAAAATTGATTTTTTCATAATGTGATTTAAAATTTATAGTTAATAGGTAGTTGGAAAATAGGCTTAAAGATAGATAAATGATTGAAATTCTTACGGCATCAAGATTTTTTTATTTATCATAATAATAAAATATGATAGTGTGAATACCCATATTTTGAATCATTTTATTTTGAGATGTATTAAAAATGTCGAATTTTGTTTTTGGATTAAAAATCAAAAAAGTAGCTTTGTTAATCGGAGTTTTCCTGATTGATTTTTAATCAAACTTTACAAATGAAACAAAAAATACTTGGAATCATCGGAGGAATGGGACCACTTGGCGGGATAGATGTCAATAAAAAAATTTACCAAAATACGATGGCTGAAACGGACAAAGAGAACTTGGATATAGTACATCTGTCCTTAAGTCAGGACATCCCGGACAGGACAAGTTTTTTATTGGGAAAATCTGCGGATAATCCCGGACTTACAGTCGCAGAAAAGATCAGCCATTATCCTTTGGATGTAGTGGGAGTGGCTTGCAATACCTTTCATTCACCCAAGATTTTTGATGTATTTGAAGCCAAATTGAATACACGAACCCGCCCGCCCCAAATTGTGCATTTGCCAAATGAAGTCGGAAAAGAAGTAGAAAAGAAATTTCCGAATGCCACCATAAATGTACTCTGTACACTGGCCACCTACCAAACGAAGATTTATCAAAATGTCTTTAATAAGTCCAATATCACCTTGAAATTTCCTGATGAAAATGGTCGGCAGGCAGTACAGGAAGCAATTTATGAGATTAAAAAAACGGGACGTCTTAGGGAAGAGGACAAGCAGCGCATCGCAGCGGCTGTCGCGCGTATGTCGGGCGGAGATGCCATTTTATTAGCTTGTACCGAATTGCCCTGGGTAGTCGAGCAACTTGATTTTCCAGTTCCTGTGATTGATCCAAATCGTATACTAGCCAGGGCATTGATACACGCTGTCGCGCCGGAACAATTGAGGAGTGATTGAGTAATTATGTTGATATGGCAATAGGACAGGTTTAAAAAAAATTAGCCACGAATACATGAATTATGGACGAATAATAATCCGTGAAAGATTCGTGCATTTGTGGCTAAAATGTACACATCAAAATAAAAAAGAGGTGATCCGTTACCGAATCACCTCTCAAAAAATCTATTTTAAACCTTGCAATTAAGCCAAATCAAAACGATCTAAATTCATAACTTTGTTCCATGCAGCCACAAAGTCTTTTACAAACTTCCCTTTTGCATCCGAACATCCATACACCTCAGCGATAGCGCGAAGCTCTGAATTTGAACCAAAAATAAGATCGGCTCTCGTGGCTGTCCATTTCAGCTCACCGCCTGTGCGACTGTGTCCTTCAAATATATTTTGGTCATCTGAAGTGGCCTTCCAGGTAGTTCCTAAATCAAGCAGATTGGTGAAGAAGTCATTACTCAATGTCTCTTTTTGCTTGGTGAAAACACCATGTTGCGAGCCGTCAAAATTGGTATTCAACACACGCATGCCACCTAGCAGAACTGTCATTTCAGGTGCAGTAAGCGTCATTAATTGAGCGCGATCAACCAGCATTTCTTCTGCCGATGCAGTATGTCGAGGATTCATATAGTTGCGGAAACCATCTGCTGATGGCTCAAGCGCTTCAAATGATTGTACGTCTGTTTGCTCTTGTGTAGCATCTGTACGGCCAGGCGTGAAAGGAACACTTATGGCATGTCCACCATTCTTAGCAGCTTCTTCGATAGCTGCACAACCGCCCAATACAATCAGGTCGGCTAGAGAAACTGTTTTGCCTGTGCTGTTAAATTCTTTTTGGATGCCTTCCAGCGTGTCCAACACTTTTGATAACTGTGTAGGATTATTTGCTGCCCAGAATTTTTGTGGAGCCAAGCGAATACGTGCGCCATTTGCACCACCACGTTTGTCAGAACCACGGAAAGTGGAGGCTGATGCCCATGCCGTAGAGACCAATTGAGCAATAGATAAACCCGAAGCAAGCAATCTTCTTTTCAAATCAGCAATCTCTGCATCGCCAATCAGCTCGTGTGTAACTGCTGGAACAGGGTCTTGCCAAATCAATACTTCTTTAGGCACTTCTGATCCGAGATAACGGACAATCGGTCCCATATCACGATGTGTAAGTTTGTACCATGCACGTGCAAAGGCATCTGCAAATTCAGTAGGATTCTCGTGGAAACGTTTTGAAATTTTTGCGTAAGCCGGATCTTCTTTTAATGCCAAATCAGTGGTTAGCATAAATGGTGCATGAGTTTTCGATGGGTCGTGTGCATCAGGCACAGTTCCAGCTCCTCCTCCATTCTTTGGTTGCCATTGCTGCGCACCAGCCGGGCTTTTTGTCAATTCCCATTCAAAACCGAATAAGTTTTCAAAAAAGTTGTGGCTCCACTTTGCGGGTGTTGTTGTCCACGCGCCTTCAAGACCACTTGTAATGGTATCGCCTGCATTTCCAGTACCATAAGTATTTTTCCAACCCATACTTTGCTCTGCAATCGTCGCAGCAGCAGGCTCGGCGGCAACATATTTGTCTGGGTCAGCAGCACCATGTGTTTTACCAAAGCTGTGACCACCTGCAATCAATGCGACAGTTTCTTCATCATTCATCGCCATGCGACCAAAAGTCTCCCGTATATCACGAGCGGCTGCAATCGGGTCAGGATTTCCGTTTGGGCCTTCTGGATTGACATAGATCAAACCCATCTGAACTGCGCCAAGCGGATTTTCGAGTTGGCGGTCACCTGTGTAGCGTTTGTCACCTAGCCACTCACTTTCAGGACCCCAGTAAATGTCTTCTTCTGGCTGCCATACATCTTCACGTCCACCTGCAAAACCAAAAGTCTCAAAGCCCATAGATTCTAAAGCAACGTTGCCTGCAAGAATCATGAGGTCCGCCCAGGATATTTTTCTGCCGTATTTCTGCTTGATTGGCCATAGCAGTAAACGTCCTTTGTCCAGGTTGGCATTATCGGGCCAGCTATTGAGTGGAGCAAAACGCTGTGTACCTGAGCCTGCACCGCCACGACCGTCAGCGATACGGTAAGTACCTGCACTGTGCCAAGCCAAACGAATGATGAATGGACCATAATGACCGTAATCGGCAGGCCACCAATCTTGGGAATCTGTCATCATTTCAGTGAGGTCTTTTTTTACAGCAGCAAGGTCGAGTGACTTGAATTCTTCTGCATAATTAAAGTCCTCATCCATTGGATCTGAGAGGGAAGAATTTTGACGAAGGATGTTTAATTTCAACTGGTTGGGCCACCAGTCGCGGTTGGAAGCACCACCTCCGGCACTTGTGTTTTGAACGCCACTTAAAAACGGGCATTTACTTGCGTCGTTCACATTGTAGCTTGAGGTACCATTACTTTTTTTGTTATCCATAATGTATTTATTTTTTGTGTGAAAGCATATTGTGTTATAAATTTTAATATTAGAATAAAATCTATTAATAATTATTCTGTAAATGTAATGCTAAATTTACAATTTGACTTCGACTTGAGTTTAAATGTTTATTGATTTAAATTATGACATTATTGGTAATATTTATAAATTCAATAAAAGAAAAAGCATTTCATGTCTTCGGGACGTCAAAAAGAAGCATCAATATGTATAGAGAAGTTGAAGAATCACAGACCTTACTGATTAATACACAGTCTAAAATTTTAGCTGGTCAAAACAAAAAGGTCATCAAATTGGGCTTTGGTCAATCTCCTTTTTTGCCGCCTAAAGCTGTTTTAGAAACCCTTAAAAAAGCAGTCCATCATAAGGAATATTCATCCGTTCAAGGAGATCTAGAACTTCGGGAATTGATGGCAAAATTTCACAAAAGACATAATGGGCTAGAGGTTGAACCAGATAATATATTGGTCGCACCAGGTTCAAAAATATTGATTTATAATGTTTTATTAGCTTTTGAAAAAGCAGATGTATTTATTCCTGCTCCAGCCTGGGTATCGTATGGGCCGCAGGCAAAGCTTGCCGGGCATCATATTATCAAAGTCCCGACTTCTTTTGAGGAGCGATGGAGAGTCAGTGCGAAAACGCTGAATAAGGCAGCCGAATCCAAGCAACACAAGGCGTCTATATTAATTTTTAACTATCCAGGTAATCCTGATGGACTGACTTATGAGGAGCAGGAACTTATTGAGCTTGCCAAAGCGACAAAATCATTAGACATGCTGGTGATTGCCGATGAGATTTATGGCTTGCTCGATCATAATTTTTCCCACCTTTCATTTGCCAATTACTATCCAGAAAGAACCATAACGACGACAGGGCTGTCAAAATGGTGTGGTGCAGGCGGCTGGCGATTTGGTGCAGCATTTTTGTATAAAAATATTGAACCAGCATTGAAAAAAGCACTCATTGGAATTGGATCGGAAACTTATTCCTGTGCGCCAACACCCGTTCAGATGGCAGCGAAAACAGCTTATAAAGATTACGAAGAGACGAAAGCTTATCTTGATTATCAAATTCGTATTTTAAAGCAAATTGGAAATTTCTGTGCGGATCGTTTAGGTGCATCAGGCATTAGGGTACATTCACCACAAGGTGGATTTTATCTTTTTCCCGATTTCTCTCAGCATAAAGAAAGATTGAATAATCGTGGTATTAAGACCTCCGCTCAGCTTTGTCAGTTATTGCTAAAAGAAACGGGCGTAGCACTCTTACCAGCTTCAGCCTTTGGTTTTGAAGATGAATATCTGGCAGCAAGACTGGCTTATGTAGATTTTCAGGAACCAGGTGAAGAACAGGACTTCGACTTGAATACCGATTGTCCTAATATTATTGAAGGTATAGAGAAGATTTGTAAATATATTGGAAGATAATGAATGAATTTGTTTTAAATAAAAGGCTTCAAGCCAAGCCTATAAAAACCAGAAAAATGGAAGATATATTAGATTACGAAGCCTTCGGAAAAGATGCAGGTGAACTCAAAACCTACAAAAGTTTTGGGAGTAGGGAAGAAGCAGCCGCATACATCGACTTGCTGAAGGAGCATAACATTCCCTATTCAGCAGAATCGCCGGAGCAGTTATTAGATTCGGTGATTATTGGCGAAGGTGTATTGCCTAAGGTGATACTCAAAATCTATTCAGGTGACTTTATGCGGGTCAATTCAATCATAGCACAGCAAATTGAGCAATCGGCAGATGATTTGCAAGCGCATCATTTGAATCAATTGGACAATGAAGAACTGCGGGAAATCTTAGAGAAACCAGATGAATCGTCGGTTGAAGCGGTCATTATTGCCAAATTGATCTTGAAAAATCGCGGCATTCATATAGATGAAGCGGAAATTAAAAGCCTGCGAGACGAAAGATTGAGAACGCTTAGAAGTGGCAAAACCGCAAGCCAGGGTGTTTTAGCGATATGTTTCTTGAGCATTGTTTTTGGTGCATTTTTAGGACTGATGTTTCCTGTTGGCGGTATTGGAATGGGCTTTTATTATGCCTTTGATAAAAGTACTGATCTAGACGGCAATAAATACTATACCTTCGATGCCGCCACCAGAAAAAATGGGCAACTCATCTTATGGATTGGACTTCCTTTGATGCTTATTTTTATTATGTGGTTTGCGAGTAAATAGTATTGACCAAAGAAAACGGAATTGACCATTAATTGGTTCAGGGGCTAAAAAATGAATTTTCCATCCGCCTATTTCGCAAAAGCGGTGGGTTTAAACCCACCGCTTTTGCGAAATAGGCGTGCAAATCAATTAATGGTCAATTCCGAAAGAAAAAAAAGATAGTTTTGACAAAAAATCAACAATAATACAGATTTTATGTTAGAACCCTTAGACACAGATTATCTACTTCGCTTGAAAGAAGTTGGTGTTTAAACGTAAAACCTATGACACGCTTCCTCCCATTATTTCCACTCGGCTTGATTGCTTTCCCAGGCGAAGCCCTCAACCTGCATATCTTTGAACCTCGCTATCGGCAGCTCATTCACGAATGTGATACGGAAAAAAAGACCTTTGGATTATCTCCTTCGATCAATAAACGATTGTCTGGCTATGGAACAGAAATTGAATTACTAAAGATTGCCAAAACTTATGAAGATGGACGGATGGACATCAAAACAAAAGGCATTGGTATTTTTAAAATAGAAAAATTCTATCGCACAGCCCCTGATAAACTCTATGCCGCCGCTGATATAACAGATATAGCATTCACAACAGTACCCGATACCCTGACCAATATAAGCATTCTAGAACGCATTAAGGAATTATACAGTGTACTTGGCATAGAAAAGAAACTCCCCGAAGACCCAGCTACATTTTCCACTTATCAATTAGCACACCACGTAGGCTTTTCTGTCGAACAAGAGTTAGAGTTTCTACAAACCCCAGAAGAACGTGAACGGCAACTCATGATGCTAGACCACCTGGAAAAACTCATCCCCATCGTCCAGCAAACAGAACAACTCCGCGAGCGTGTACAAATGAACGGACACTTCAAAAACATCATCCCGCCAGACTTCAAAGAAGGAGACTTTTCGCTCTAAAAAGTAAAATTTCCAAAAAACAAATTCCAAATTCCAAATTCCAAAAGCAAAAATAATAATAGGGTTCAAAAAAACGCCTCGATGCGCAGCAACTCAACAGGCAGGATGCCTGTTCAACTTACCATTCACTAAAAATACTCCCAGCCTGTTGACCAAAAGTAGAAGGCGCACCCGTTCCAAGCGTATTCCAGTACAATTTCCGCTTCCACTGCGGATCACTAAACTCTCCACGAGCAGTAGAATGTAGCAACTCAAAATCACCATTTGCTAAACTCGGATTATAAAATACAAATTTCACATTCGCCTGATTGTCCAGCGTCCGATTATAAAACCAAACCTCATAAGGCGGCGCATTCGGCTCACTTGGTTGCGACACCACATCACTCGGCGAACCATACTGCAAATATATCCGTCCGCGATCCGTCTTATAACCTGCGCCCATAGCCGTCGTGAACTTATCATTTGTAAACTCCACCAGCTTCATATAATAATCGTAAGGCTCTTCTGGGTCTATCTCATTCCGTTTCATCCAATAATAACACAGCAATTGGCGCATCTTGGCATCGTCCTTACTTTTCACCACCTTATTCAGCGTATAATGCTCATCTTTTACCAATAAATGACTGAGTGAGCGCACGGAGATATTGAGCATTTTCTTATCCAGCGATTCCACGAAAGTGCCCGTATAATCAATATTCTCATAGTCAGACAACTGCCAGTCGGGGAAAGGATAGCTGCGACGCACAGTCAGTGCCTTGCTCTTAAGCGGTTCATTCTGTGCATTGCGCACCTCTATCACCAACTCATATTTGCCTTCTGGCAAATCGCTGATATTAAATTCTCCCATCAAAATATTGACTGGGGCAGGAATTTGTTTTTTGAACCCCAGAAAACCAGTAAGCGCATCTTTTTCGCCTGCTTTACGCAAATAATAACGCGTTAAATACCTGCCAGACAACTCCGCATCTGTATTGTAAATTTCAGTAAAAAAAATCAGCCGTTTTGCAAAACTTGGATATACCTTGAAGGTAAATGGCTTGAGCAAATAACCATGTTTTACATAGGGACTCTCTTCTTCAGAAGCGGTATAGTCTCCTAATAATTGCACATCAGAAATGTGAATGTCTTGCTCATTATAATCCATAGATACCGAAGATTTTAGCACCGTAGTATTGCTGTCATCACTTTGGTCGGTCATCGTTACTTCCAGTGTATAATCACCATTATCCAGGTTCAGCCGCACCAGATCCACCAGCACAATACCATAAGGCGAAGCTGTACGAATCACCGGACTCGTCACTGTATGCTCCAACTGATGCACGACTTCCTCTCCCTGCGTAAATTTCAAATTGACCTCTACCACTGCCTGGTGATTGCCATCGTCCAGTTTGGGAAAAGCAATAGACTTGCCTTTGATGTGAAAATAGACCTCTATGTAATTGCCTTGCTCAATGCCCTTGAAGGTGCAGTAAGTTACATTGGCATCAATCGCCCAGAGCGAGATACTGAGTAGGGTGAGCAAGCTGGAGATAAATAGTTTTTGTATCATTTTTGTTGTATTGGTATGGAATTCATATAAACTATAAAGGGGTGAATTTTCATTCATCCCCTTTTATACGTTTCTGCTTATGTTTGTCAATGCTCAAAATGGAAAGAGCCTTTTCTAAGATACACTTTATTGTTAATTCTATTTCGATTATAATTTTTCTACTTGTTTCACTGTTAAGCCTGTTGACTTGGCAATTATTTCTATTTCAATTCCCAACTCTTTGAGGCTTTTTGCCGTCTTTAATGCATTCTTTTGTTCTCCTCGTTTTTCCGCTTCTGCAGTAATTTCCTTGGTGATTTCTGCAGTAATTTCCTTAGTGACTTCTGCAGTGATTTCTTCAATGACCTCTTTGGTCACTTCTTCAGTCATTTGTTGTTTCTCGTCTTCTCTCATTTGGATGATAGATGCATTTCTTGCCATCATCATTTCATAATGCATCCTTTGGTCTGGAGTCATTTGACTCTTATCCAATTTTTCCATGGCTTGCTCTATCCAATCTTCTGTCAGAAATTTTGGCAATTGGTCTGCCCCTTTTATGGTTTCTAAATTCTTCATAAGATAAATGAGTTTGTCCAAATCTGATTTAATTTCCTGTGGTCCCTTTACAAATTTACTGATTTCTACAATAATATGCGTGATTTGAGTATCCATTTCCTCCCCATTTTGGTTCTGCAAAGTCCCAAAATGGTAATATTCTTCTGATTTATGGAAAATTGACTCTGCCAAAAAGCCTATGCAATAAATAGGGGTTAGATTATAAAATCTGTATTTCCCCTTTTCGACCATCGTATTAAACTTTTGAAAAGCATAAAATTTGGCACGCTGCATGAAATACTTATAATGACCTAACTGCATTTCTACGATAAAGGTTCTTTGGTTTTCATCTACGCAAATCAAATCATAGACTCCACCTCTAGATTCCTCCGTTAAGCCTATAAAATCATTGCGAACAAACTCAACTTTGTTGATACTTACATCCGACTGTATAAGTGCTTGAAGTGCTTTTCTCAAAAAAAGTGTATCTGATTCGTCAGCGAACGCTGCTTTAAAACCGTAATCTGAAATTAAGGAAATAAACCTTGACTCTTCATTCATTTTGTAAATTTAATCTTTTTAAGGTGAATCCTCATTCCTTAGCTATATTGGTCGAAACCTTATCCGTAATATACCAGCGTTCACCTTCTTTCAGCAGATTGAAATAATCTGTAAACAAACGCTTTTCAGTTTCAAGTTCAATTTTTGCTTCTGCTGCTGTTCGGGTAATATTAATACTGATAATTCTGCCTTCCGCATTTTCGAGCCGAGGGCGTGGTTTGAAACCAGACAGATATTGAGTTCTATTTCGCCTATCAATTTTGCCATCTCTCACAAATTTTAAATGGCAGGATGCGTGCATGGCACTACCGACCAATGTGGTATCGCCAGTAAGCCAGCCATCAAAATAGTTTTGAATGACTTTTTCTATGGCGACATGATCAGCCGTTTTGGTTATTGGTACTTCAGTGTCGATCTGTTTTTCTGCACATTGAGTCAGGCAGAACAAACAGATAAAAGCAAAAAAGAAATTTTTCATAGATATCGAATTTAAGGTTGATATAGCCTCAACAAATATACTGAAAAATGCTTGGAAATGCCATCAAGCCTCCCTGTTAAAGAAAACCTAAATTTAATCTTTCTAAAAGTACGTAAAATTATTATTTAATATTTTAAAAATCAGCACATTAAATGTCGTATAAATTCATTTTAAAAATCATTCTTTTACTATTATTGGCTAGTTAATCCAATAATTTTCTGACATCTTGCATAAGAAATAAATATAAAACAACGATGAACATACATCTGCTACCATTATTCCTCCCCGCCATGTTTCTCCTGATATGGCTCGAATGGCAACACGACAAAGCGCATGGAGAACAACAGTATAAATTCCAAAGTTCCATCATGAACATCTGCTGTGGACTCATTGAGCGTGTGATGGATGTGTACATATTCATCGGCTTATTTCTATGGTTCAATTACTTACAGAGTCATGTCGGACTATTAGATATAAGTCCGACTAGTCCGATAGCCTGGCTCGGAGTGATACTTGGTGTCGATTTTTTGATTTACTGGTTTCATCGGGGCGGGCATACCATCAACCTCCTTTGGGGTGCACATGTCACACATCATCAGTGCGAAGAATATAACCTGACTGTTGCCTTTCGAAACAGTATTTTTCCGCATATCTTCAGAGGTGTTGTATTGAGCTTATTGGCTATAATTGGCTTTAGTGGGGAGATGATTATTCTTGCCCTGACTGTCAATGGAATTTGGCAATTTGCTATTCACACGACAAAGATTGATAAAATGGGCCTGCTGGAAAAATTTATGGCAACACCTTCTACGCACCGAGTACATCATGGCTCAAATGATTTGTATCTGGATAAAAATTTTGGTGGAATACTTATTGTCTGGGATAAGTTATTTGGTACCTATCAGGAAGAAATCGAAAAGCCAGTTTATGGATTAAAAAATCCTATTATGACCAATAATCCCCTGCATGCCTACACACATGTATGGCAGGATATGCTGAAAGCAAGCTGGCGCGTAAAGAAGTTTAAAGACTTATTCAAAATATGGCTCGGCACACCAACTGAATTTTACAGCACTTATAAAATTGCTACAAACAAACCGCAAAAACCAACTATTCAGATGAGCCAATCGCTGATTTATTACATCATTGGGCAAATTATTATATTGAGTGGACTGCTATTTTTTACCCTGATGTTTGAAGAATTTATCCCTCCTGTATTCAGACTGCAAACAACGATATTACTGGTTTTATCTTCGATTAGTGTTTGTCTTCTGATGGGACCATCGAAATTTATATTCAGGCTTGAATTTTTTAGATTAATCCTAATTGCAATAGCTGCTTTGTTTTACCAACCGCTTATTGGCATTGCCTCTATTATCATTTTATGCATTCTTCCTGTCTCTACGATATGGTTGTTTTTTGTTTGGAAAAAAACGTGCAGGTTGCTTTAGCTGCCCATAAATTGTACCGACGACTTTAGCTGTCGTAGAGAAAAACACTTGACGGCTAAAGTCGTCAGTACAGTGTTTCCAGTCAGCCTGTAAAGCATGCACTAACCTTATTCAAAAGGATAGCGCAGCCCAATTTGCCGCCGCACCTGATCTAAAATATCGATTAAATCCAGGCTGTTTTGGTGCGACCAGTGTGGACTTTCTATCTTGCCTTCGGAAATACAGCGCATACATTCCTCGATTTCATAAGTATAACCTTTTCCTTTTTTGGGAAGGTCAATCTGTTGGGGAGGAGAGGAGGCTTCATTGCCATAAATACTCAGCCCTTCGGATTCATGCCATACCGGGTTGATGTGAATACGTCCGGCAGTACCATATATTTTTGCGACCATATCCGACCGAGAAGCAAAGCCACTCATGAGCTGTGCAATACCATTTTTATATTTGAAAATAATAGCAGTCTGAATGTCAGCACCAGTGCGATGGAAGCGGGAAGTCGCTAAGATGTCAGCTGGTTTGCCAAAAACACTGTAAGCCAGAAAAACAGGATAAATGCCCATGTCGAGCAAAGAACCACCAGCCAGTTCCATGTTCAGCATTCGGTCATGTTCTTGTTCATGATTCATATTGAATGAAAAATCTGCCTGCAAATAATTGACTTCACCAATGGTATCTGTACTGATTAATCGCAAACATTCTTTGATGGCGGGATTGAATTTTGACCAAAGAGCTTCCATCATAAAAACGCCTTCTTTCCGGGAAGTTTCGAGTATGCTTTGCACCTGCTTGGAATTGACTGCTAATGGTTTTTCGCACAAAACATGCTTGCCAGCCCGCATGGCTTCAATACTGAGTTCGGCATGAGAGTCATGAGGTGTAGCAATGTAAACAATGTCCACAGCAGGATCATTAAAAAGCTCAGTATAGCTGCCATAGCTCTTAGGAATCTTATAGTAAGAAGAGAAGGTTTTGGCTTTATCCAAACTGCGTGACGCCGCAGCGACAGGCTGACTATTGTCCACCAATTGCAAATCTTGCACAAAAGAATGTGCAATTTTGCCTAATCCGACAATGCCCCAGTTAAGTGTTTTCATTTGCTGTAATTGATACGATAAAGAATAACACAATGTAGTAAGGAATAAAAGACTAAATTTGTTTACCAACATTCATCTTTATACATTGCATTTGTAAATAAAAAACATGGACACAATAAACGAAGAAATACTTAAACTACTACAAAGTCATTTTGCAGTATTAAACGAAAAAGCTCTACAGGAAGAAATAGCAAAAGTAGGGTACATGATGCACTTTAAAGCAGGAGAAGTCATTATGGATTTTGGTTCTTATGTGAAGTTGGTTCCATTACTCATCAAAGGCAGTATCAAAGTGGTGCGGGAAAGCGAAGATAGAGACGGTGAAATATTCTTATACTTCCTAAAAACAGGAGAAACCTGCTCCATGTCTTTTTCCTGCTGTATGATGGATAAGCAAAGCGACATAAGAACCACCGCTGAAGATGATACCACGCTAATCGGTGTTCCTGTAAAATATATCGACCAGTGGATGATGAAATACCCCAGTTGGAAAAACTTTGTGATGCGTTCCTATGATTCAAGAATGCATGAATTGATACACACCATCGACAGCATCGCTTTTCAAAAACTCGATGAGCGTTTGTTGGGCTATCTCCGACAAAAAGCCGCCGCTACCCAGTCGAAAATCATCCTGACCACACATCAGCATATTGCAGATGACCTGAATGCTTCAAGAGAAGCCATATCCCGCTTGCTGAAAAACCTGGAAAAGACAAAAAATATCAAATTGGGTAGAAATAAAATTGAGCTACTGTGATGAGTATCACCAAAATTGTTTTTTGAATATTCGATTTTTGTGAAAAATAAGAACATGAATTTAAAAAGCTTGATACCTATACTGGAATGGCTACCACATTATACGACCGAACATTTTAAAGGCGACCTCGCTGCAGGACTTACGGTTGGCGTCATGCTGATTCCGCAGGGAATGGCTTATGCAATGCTGGCGGGACTGCCTCCTGTATATGGGCTTTATGCTTCTATTTTGCCACTTATCCTGTATGCAATATTTGGAACATCCCGTCAATTGGCAGTTGGGCCAGTAGCGATGGTTTCGCTGCTTATTGCTGCTGGTGTGGGCATGTTGGCAGAAGGCGGCACCGAGGCTTACATACAATTGGCCATTTTGCTGGCTTTTATGGTTGGCATGATACAATTATTGATGGGAATTTTTAGACTGGGCTTTCTGGTGAATTTTCTTTCCCATCCTGTGGTGAGTGGTTTTACTGCTGCTGCTGCATTGATTATCGGATTCAGCCAGCTCAAACATTTGCTGGGTGTGGATATTCCTCGCTCTGGTCATATCCATGAAATTATTTTATACGCTTACGCTAATATTGCTGACACCAATCTTTATACACTAGCTATCGGATTGGGAGCTATTGCAATGATATTGGCGATTAAAAAAATGAAACTCCGTATTCCTGGGCCGCTTGCAGTTGTCATTTTTGGTATTCTTTCGGTCTGGTACTTTGATTTATACAACGAAGGCGTTAAAATAGTTGGAGCAATTCCCAATGGGCTTCCCGCTTTATCTTTGCCAGCTTTTAGTCTAGACAGTATTCAGTCCTTGCTCCCCATCGCACTGACCATTTCGTTCATCAGTTTTATGGAAAGCATTGCAGTAGCAAAAGCCATTCAAAGCAAACATAAAGACTATGAGATCGTCCCTAATCAGGAATTGATAGGCTTGGGCATAGCCAATATTGGCGGTTCTTTTTTACAAGCTTTTCCAACGACAGGCGGTTTTTCAAGAACGGCTGTCAATGACCAAACCGGAGCAAAAACGGGCATGGCTGCTATCATCAGTGCCAGCTTAATTGTGCTGACCCTGTTATTACTGACGCCCTTGTTTTATTATTTGCCCAAAGCCATCTTAGCATCCATTATTATGGTCGCTGTTTTTGGCTTGCTTGATTATAAAGAAGCCTTTCAGCTATGGAAATGTTATCGCCCTGATTTCTGGATGATGGCAGCTACATTTATCGGCACACTTACGCTGGGTATTGAAGAAGGCGTTTTGATTGGCGTAGTGCTTTCACTGGCTATGGTGATTTATCAAATCAGTCGGCCGCATCTAGCCGAGTTGGGTAAAATTCCCGGAAAACCATATTACAGAAACATCGCTCGATTTGAACAATTGGAAGTCAGAGAAGAAATATTGATTATTCGCCTGGATGCCCGTTTGCATTATGCAAATGTGAATTACTTTCGAGAGCAGGTAGAAAAAATGATAGCACAAAGAACTAAACCTTTGAAGCTATTGATTCTGGATGCAGATGCTATTAATGGAATAGACAGCACTGGTGTGCATACTTTGGAAGACTTATTTGTGGACTGTCGATCAAGAGATATTGCCTGTGCCATTGCCGGACTTAAAGGGCCGCTTCGCGATATTCTGCATCGTTACGGTAGTTTTAATAAACTTGGGAAAGATGCTTTCCATTTGAAAATACAACATGCTATAGATGTATATGACAATCAGGTGATTGGTCGTTACAGGGAATATGTATTACAAACGAATTGAACTTGTTTTCCTTTAAAACATTTGTCCAGATGAAGATTCCTATATATCTTAGGAACTATAAAATTTAAGTGTTGAAAAAGGATGAAAAATATTTTCTTATGTGATTAAAATCACTGTATGAGAATAGGAAAACTTGTTTCTTTGTGTTATAAGTTTTTTGTTAAACTGATTTAAAAAAATTTTCAATGAAAATAGAACAAATTTATACTGGCTGCCTCGCACAAGGGGCTTATTATATTGAAAGCAATGGAGAAGCTGCGATTATTGATCCGCTTCGCGAAACTGCTCCCTACATTGCGAAAGCAAAAGAAAATGGCGTAAAAATCAAATATATATTTGAAACACATTTTCATGCAGACTTTGTTTCCGGGCATTTGGACTTGGCGAAGAAAACAGGTGCAAGTATCATATATGGACCCGATGCAGAAACGGCTTACGAAAAACACCTTTCAAAGGATGGAGAAGAATTTAAATTAGGGAATATCACCTTCCGCGTTTTACACACGCCTGGTCATACGCCTGAAAGCACGACCTATTTGCTCTTGGATGAAAATGGAAAAGAACATGCCATTTTTACAGGAGATACCTTGTTTATTGGGGATGTCGGCAGACCTGATTTGGCACAAAAGAAAGGCAACCTGACCAAAGAAGACCTGGCAGGTTGGCTGTACGATAGTTTACGGAATAAAATTATGCCTTTGCCAGATGAAGTAATGGTGTATCCGGCACATGGAGCAGGTTCGGCTTGTGGCAAAAATATGAGTAGTGAAACCTGGGATACGCTAGGTCATCAGAAAGAAACGAATTATGCACTGCGTGCCAATATGACCAAAGATGAATTTATCAAAGAAGTCACAGATGGCTTAGTTCCGCCACCACAATACTTTTTCAAAAATGCCAAACTCAATAAAACAGGTTATGAAAGTATTGATGTAGTAATGGAACGGGGCGCGAGAGCACTTTCACCAAGAGAATTTGAAGTAGCTGCCAATGAAACCGACGCGTTGATTCTGGACGTAAGAGACAAGGCAACTTTCGTAAAAGGCTTCATTCCCAATTCTATTTTCATTGGACTCGATGGAAGCTTTGCGCCCTGGGTAGGCGCACTGGTGCCCGACCTGATGCAGCCGATACTGCTAGTTGCTCCAGAAGGCAGAGAGGAGGAAACCGTCAAACGCCTCGCACGAGTTGGTTATGATAATGCCATTGGTTACCTAAAAGGTGGTTTTGACGCCTGGACAGCAGCAGGGCAGGAGGTCGATGAAATTGAGACGATTAATGGCGGACAATTTGAAAAAATATATACTGAAGACCAAGAAATTCATATCCTCGATGTCAGAAAACCAAGCGAATGGAGCGGAGAACATATTGATGGGGGACAAAATTTTGCACTGGATTACATCAATGAAAAGATGAGTGAAATCAGCAAAGACAAAATGTATTATATGCATTGTCGCAGTGGTTACCGCTCTACAGTCGCAGCTTCTATTTTGAAATCAAGAGGTTTTGAACAACTGGTGAATGTACAGGATACTTTTGCCAATATTTCGGAGTCATCTATTCCTATTACTGATTTTGTATGTCCTTCTACTTTGGAGGGGTGAAATGTGTTGAAGTGGAAAATGTGTTGAGGTGTTGATGTGCGCGTGTGTTGATGTGGTTTGTTTTGCGGATGTAGCGATAATTCATGAATTATCGCTACATCCGCAAAACAAACACGACAACACGACAACACGACAACACGACAACACGACAACACGACAACACGACAACACGACAACACGACCAAATGAAATACGGCTTTATCATAGACAACAGAAAGTGCATCGGCTGCCACGCCTGCACAACTGCCTGCAAATCTGAACATCAGGTGCCTGTAGGCGTAAACAGAACCTGGGTCAAGCAGGTAGAAAAAGGCGTCTTTCCTGATACACGTCGCTTGTTTTCAGTGATGCGTTGCAATCATTGTACGGATGCGCCATGCGTGGAAATCTGTCCGACAGAATCCTTATTTATCCGTAAGGATGGCATTGTGGATTTTGACAAGGATCGTTGTATTGGTTGCAAATCTTGTATGCAAGCCTGCCCTTATGATGCGCTGTACATCGACCCGGAAACACACACCGCAGCAAAATGCAATTATTGTGTACACCGGACTGAAATTGGTTTAGAGCCTGCCTGTGTCAATGTTTGTCCCGAACACGCCATCATCTCCGGCGACATGGAAAATCCCAATACAGAAATTGCCCAGTTGCTATCACGACAGCAGGTGAAGGTGCGGAAACCTGAAAAAGGAACGAAGCCCAACCTCTTCTATATTGATGCAGATGATCTATCCCTAAATCCAACAAGTACGGAGAAATCGGATAATTACTTCTGGAACAGTCAGGGACTTGGCGTGGGGCATTTTGCCAAAGAAGCTGAAAAAATGGCTTTCTCCAATGGCGATATTATGGAGGCACTCATGGAGGTCAATGGACAATCCACCACCGCAGAGCAGGTAAATAAAAATGGTAAAGCTAAATCGGTAGATGTATTATTAGGTAAAGGACACCGCACTTACGATACGCCCGACAAAGGTATTTTATGGGGCAAAGAAGTCTCTGCTTATGTCTGGACAAAAGCCATTTCTGCTGGCGTATTTTTGGTGACTTTTATGGCTTATGTTTTTGATATCGGATTGAATGAAGTCATTATTTGGTCAGGTTTGGGACTTGGGTTATTATTTCTGGCGATAACGGGTTTATTGCTGATAAAAGACTTAGACAGACCAGACCGTTTTTTGAGCGTACTCTTACGTCCGCAATGGGATTCCTGGCTAGTGAGAGGTGGCTATGCAATCACGATTTATGGCGGCTTGCTGACCTTGTTGGCTTTGTCGGTCTGGTTCGGCTGGTCGGGGCTGGGTACTGTGCTGATGTGGCTGACAGCTCTTGTGGCGGTTGTGGTGGCTGTTTATACGGCATTTTTATTTGCGCAAGCTAAAGGGCGTGATTTCTGGCAAAGTCCGACCTTATCCATCCACATGCTGGTGCATAGTTTTATGGCTGGTGCGGCTGTTTTTGGTATCATCGCTTTATTTACGCAAAGTAATGAAAATTGGCTATTCTTATTGAAAAATATATTGCTCATCGGCATAGGTATCAACCTCGCTACCATGCTGATAGAACTCGCCACCACGCATTCCACAGATGATGCAAAACGCACAGTGGATATGATTATAAAAGGCAGGTACAAAAATAAATTCTGGTTGGGCGTTATCCTTTTCGGAAATATATTACCAGGAGCTTTATTGTTGTTTGGTGGAGCGAATGCCATGATGCTGGGCATAGCCGGAATCATTGTTTTAATTGGAATTTATTTGGTCGAAGATATTTGGGTGGAAGCCCCGCAGCGGATACCCTTGAGTTAAACACCACCGTACCGACGACTTCAGCCGTCGTAGGAAAACACTTGACGGCTAAAGTCGTCAGTACTGTTATGGTATCGACGGTTTTAACCGTCGAAGAAGAAGAATACTCATCACTTATGAAAGTCAAAACATTCCATCGAAATATTCTACCCCACATTCGCCCTATTGGTGCAACATTCTTTATTACTACAAGACTTGATGATGCTCTACCGCGACACATTATTCGAGAGCTTAAAGAAGCATTTGAAAAAGAAAAAACAGATATTATACAAAGTCATCCCAATGATTATGAAGAGCGTTTGTATGATGCAAGCAAGCGTCATTTTGGAAAATACGACCACCAACTGGACGAAAAGCCTTACGGCGAATGTTACCTGAAGAATCCTGATGTCGCGCATATTATTATGGAAAAACTAAAGGAGATGGATGAACATTATTTTGAGTTGCAAGCCTATTGCATTATGCCTAATCACTTGCATCTGCTGATAAATACCTCTATTCAATTGTTAGGAACTGATATTGATGAATCGAATCTGGATGACCGATATATCCAACTTGACAAAACGATGAAACACTTTAAAGGCGCGACGAGTTATTTGTCTAATCAGGCACTTGGACGGAAGGGGAAATTTTGGCAACGTGATAGTTATGATCACTATGTTCGAAATGATAAAGAATGGGACAATATCGTTAATTATATTTTGAATAATCCTGTCAAAGCTAAGTTGGCACAAACATCTTTAGATTGGAAATATTCATATTACAGATATGCCTGACGGCATCCCCGTACCGACGACTTCAGCCGTCGTAGGGAAACTTGACGGCTAAAGTCGTCAGTACAGCACCCGTAACGACGACTTTAGCTGTCGCGGAAATCACATGACGGCTAAAGTCGTCAGTACTGTTTAGATTATGAAACACAAACCATCACTAATAGAACGCATCGCCGAATCCATCGGACTAATCCCCAATTTACACAAAGAAGAAGCAACGCCACTGGAAAGTCTGACCGACAAACCAGGCGATCTGACAAGATTTCCGCCGCCTGAACAGTGGGACGATTGGGTAGAATATGAAGCAACAGCCTGGCCGAAAAAGGAGAAACGACATTATGCCATTGTCCCGACGACTTGTTTCAATTGCGAAAGTGCTTGTGGGCTGACGGCTTATGTTGATAAAGAAAAAGGAGAAATCCGAAAATTTGAAGGCAATCCCTATCATCCAGGCAGCAGGGGACGCAACTGTGCAAAAGGGCCAGCAACCATCAATCAAATTACTGATCCTGACCGTATTTTGTATCCGCTGAAAAGAGTGGGCAAAAGGGGGGAAGGCAAATGGGAGCGTGTTAGTTGGGATGAGATTTTAGATACCATTGCTGCGCGGATGCGCAAAGCCATTCAGGAAAACCGCCACAACGAAATTGCTTATCATGTAGGACGACCAGGACATGAAGGTTATGCCAATCGAGTCATTCAGTCTTGGGGGGTAGATGGGCATAATAGCCACACGAATATCTGTTCTTCTGGGGCAAGGTTTGGCTATAATATCTGGTACGGTCACGACCGACCATCGCCCGACCATGCCAATGCTCGATTTATTCTGCTGATTTCTGCACACCTAGAAAGCGGGCATTATTTTAATCCACATGCGCAGCGCATTATAGAAGCCAAAATGAAAGGCGCGAAACTGGCTTGCATGGATCCACGTCTGTCCAATACAGCCTCTATGTCTGACTACTGGATGCCGACTTATCCTGGCTCTGAAGCTGCGGTTTTGCTGGCAATGGCTAAGATCATTTTGGAGGAAGGTTTGTATAATCGTGCTTACATGGAAAAGTGGGTTAATTGGCAAACCTATTTGGAAAAAAGACATGCCGACATACCCGTTACATTTGAGAATTTCATTGAAAAAATAAAAGAAGAATATAAAGACTACACGCCTGAATTTGCAGAAAAAGAAAGTGGTGTAAAAGCAAAGATCGTCAGAGAAGTAGCGGTACAAATAGGGGAGGCCGGTGAGCGATTTTCGACCCACAACTGGCGCAGCGCAGCGGCTGGGAATCTGGGTGGCTGGTGCGTGTCGCGTGCTTTGCATTTTCTGAATGTACTGACCGGAAGTGTCGGGACAGTCGGTGGAACTTCGCCAAATAGCTGGAATAAATTTAAGCCTAAATTTTTCGATACGCCACCTGCACAGAAATTTTGGAATGACCTTCATTTTCCAAATGAATATCCATTGTCCATGTTTGAAATGAGTTTCCTGCTGCCCCATTTACTCAAAGAGGGCAGGGGCAAAATGGATGTCTATTTTTCGAGAGTATTCAATCCTGTCTGGACTTATCCTGATGGTTTTACTTGGATGGAAGCCTTTGTGGATGAAGACTTATTCGGCTTACATGCTGCCATGACACCAACTTGGAACGAGACCGCATTTTTCGCAGATTATGTCTTGCCAATGGGACATGCTGCCGAGCGGCACGACCTGAACAGCTACGCGACACATTCGGGCATGTGGATTGCATTTCGTCAGCCCGTTTTGCGCGAAGCAGCGCGACGTGCAGGCAAAGAAGTGAAGTTTACTTACGAATCTAATCCAGGTGAAGTGTGGGAAGAAGACGAGTTTTGGATAGAACTGAGTTGGCGCATCGACCCTGATGGCAGTCTGGGTATTCGCAAGCATTTTGAATCTCCTTATCGGAAAGGCGAGAAAGTTAGCATTGATGAATATTATCAACATATTTTTGAAAATACCAAAGGATTGCCCGAAGCGGCAAAAAAAGAAGGACTGACCGAACTGGATTATATGCGGAAATATGGCGCTTTTGAAGTGGAAAAACATTCTTACATGAAGAATGAATTTACCCTTTCGGAAGAACAACTCAAAGACGCAAAAATTGATGAGAAAACGGGTGTCATTTCTAAGGACGATAAAGATTTGGGCGTGATGATTGACGGTACGCCTTATGTGGGTTTTCCGACGCCCTCCCGCAAGAATGAATTTTATTCTCAGACGATGGTGGACTGGAAATGGGGAGAATATGCCATTCCGACTTATATCAAAAGCCATATTCACGAAGAAAAATTGGACAAGGAAAAAGGAGAGTATGTCTTGTTGCCCACTTTCCGACTGCCGACGCTCATTCACTCCCGTTCGGGCAATGCCAAATGGCTAGCTGAAATCTCAAACCGCAACCCCATCTGGATGCATCCCAAAGATGCCAAACGCTGGGGATTCCAGACGGGCGATATTGTAAAACTGAATACCGACATTGGTTATTTTGTAGATAAAGTCTGGGTGACAGAAGGGATGAAACCCGGTGTTGTCGCCTGCTCGCACCACCTCGGTCGCTGGCGCAGACAACAAGATAAAGGCAATCGCTGGGCAACCAATACCGTAAAAATAGAAAACCCGAAAAAAGGCGAATGGAAAATGAATACCATGCAAGGCGTCCGTCCATTCAAATCGGAAGACCCAGATAGCTCAAGGGTATTCTGGCTCGATGGCGGCGTACATCAGAACATCACCCACGCTGTACATCCCGACCCGATCAGCGGTATGCATTGCTGGCACCAGCGCGTCCGCATAGAACGCCCCGGCCCAGATGATAAGTACGGCGATATTTTTGTGGACACGAATAAGTCGCACGAAATGTACAAGGAATGGCTCGCCATGACCCGCCCTGCGCCTGGACCCGACGGGCTGCGCCGACCTTTATGGTTTAAGCGTCCGCTGAAGCCAGTGAAAGAGGCTTATTATTTGGATAATATGGATGAGTTTGGGAAGGTTAGGGATTGAGGGAATATCGAATATTGAACAGGGGAATATTGAATGTCGAAGTGGGAGGGGGCTTGATTTTTTCTTTGGATAAGTTGGGTGTTTGGTGTATTTTTGATTTTTTAAGGGCTTTAAAGGTTGGGTTATATTCATAAATTCTTTAGGAGAATTCAAGAAATATATATGCCGTATGGTGTTGTTAAACAGATTATATACAATGATACGAATGGATTTAAAAGAAAAACTGGGAAATAACTATTTATGTACAACCTAATAGTAACGGGGGACTCTGAATCATGGGATGGGGAGCCATTTATTTTGGATAAAAAGCGGTATCTAGAATATACCGAAATTGATTTTCAGAATAAGTTTTCAGATTTATCTGAATCGAATATCCAACGGATAATTAGGATGCCCTGTATTTTTGCATATGAACTGTATTGTGAAAAAGATTCACATTTTGGATTAATTCGGGAAATACAATTGAGGAAAGATCAAATCAAAATATACTATGAAATATTTCCGATTGATATATTCTTGACTATGAATCTTATGGTAGAAAAGAAATTTGATTTGGGTATAGGTAAACTTGAATTACATCGAACTCATTGGGCAATTAAAAATGTAGATTTACCACGAGAACTTTATCGTGTAGGAATTGTCCTTCCCGATTGGGCTATTCGGTCAAAATTATCTGTTGACATTACAGAACATGAATTTCAAGTGGCGTTTTCGTTTCCTGGAGAAGTTAGAGATGTCGTTAAACTAATAACAGAAGAACTTGAACAGTCAATAGGGCCAAATTCATATTTTTATGACAATAATTATAGAGCCCAATTAGCAAGGCCGTCCCTCGATTTACTTCTACAAAACATCTATAGAAATAGATCAAAGTTAATTGTAGTTTTCTTGTGTTCGAAATATCAAGAGAAAGAATGGTGTGGAATTGAATTCAAGGCAATAAGAGAAATTATTCAAGAGAAACAGCATGACAGAATTATGTATGTAAGAATGGATGATGGAAAAGTTGAAGGAGTTTTTAAGGTTGACGGATATATTGACGGTCAAACTCATACGCCAAGGGAAATAGCAGAGTTTATTAAAGAGAGAATTGACCTTTTGATGTTGAATTAGACAAAGCATGTAACGATGGATGACACAACATACTCCCTTTGGTCGCACGTTGTGTATCCTAAACGTTATCAGGAAAAAATCCCAAAGTCGTAAAAACAGCTATTTTCGGAAAAAACTAAATAGCCATAAAATGAGCGAACAAAAAGAAAGATATATCAATCCATTAACAGATTTTGAATCCAAAAAACTATTTGGGAGAGAACCAAATAAAATGCTGTAAGCAATCTAAGCATAAACTACCGTTTTAATGCTTTGTGCTCTATTTGCCGAAAAAGAAAGTGCGGCCAGTATGTGTGCTCGTCTAATTTCAGGAAAATCCTCCTCAATTTCTTCCATAGACATTCCTGTAGCCAACCAACCCAGTATATCTGCTACCGTAATGCGCGTACCAGTGATACAAGGCTTGCCAGAGCGTATGCCCGGATGAATAGTGATGTATTTTGATATAGGATTTGTGGTGTCGTTTTTTTCTGTTTTATCTGACATATCCTGATTTTTTTCAAAGATAGCAAAAAATCAAGCAAGAAGCAATTGAACACCTGATATTGTAGGGCAAACGCATCAAATTAAAAAGCAACCAGAGTCGTCTGACGATTCAATTTATTCAGGAGTTCATCGTCCTGGAAATCATCATACGTGTGGATAAGCAACCATCGTCAGCCGACTTTTCTTCTTCATTTTCCAAATTTAAATTTAATGCGGTGTTCAAAGTATGGAATAGTCGGCAGACGAAGGATTTGATTAAAATTA
>CALFBH010000062.1 GCA_937951615.1 uncultured Saprospiraceae bacterium
GATGACACATTAGATGGTACAGAAGACCCAACAGGATTATGTGCAGGAACTTATGATGTAACAGTCACTGATGCGAATAATTGCCAGGCAATCACATCTGTCACAATAGCAGAGCCAAGTGCCATCGCCTTAGCCTGTACAGAAACAAGCGCAGCCACCACAATAGGCGGCAATGACGGCGAAGCCAATGTAAACATCACAGGCGGCACGCCAGATTACATAATAGACTGGGATGGACAAATGACCAGCACACAAGCCGGAATAGCAGGTGATAATGCCATCACAGGACTGGAAGCAGGTAATTATTCAGTTACCGTAACAGATGTAAACGGCTGTACCGAAGTCTGTTCATTCACCATCAATGAACCAGGCTGTGCCGTAACAGCAGCCATCACACAAACACAAGACATCTCTTGTAATAGCGTATGCGATGCAGCAATAGACCTAGAGCTAACCAATGCAACAGCACCCATCACCTACGACTGGAGCGACGACACATTGGATGGCACGGAAGATCCAAGCGGATTATGTGCAGGAACGTATGATGTAACAGTAACCGATGCGAATAATTGTCAAGCAATCACTTCAATTACTATAGTAGAACCAAGTGCCATCGCCTTAGTCTGTGCAGAGACAAGCGCAGCCACAACAATAGGCGGCAGCGACGGCGAAGCCAATGTAAACATCACAGGCGGCACGGCAGATTACACCATCGACTGGGATGGACAAATGACCGGTACACAAGCCGGAATAGCAGGGGATAATGCGATCACAGGACTGGAAGCAGGTAACTACTCAGTAACTGTAACAGATACAAACGGCTGTACCGAAGTCTGCTCATTCACGATCAACGAACCAGGCTGTGCAGTAACAGCAGCGATTACCCAAACACAGGACATCTCTTGTAACAGCACCTGCGATGCAGCAATAGACTTAGAGCTAACCAACGCAACAGCACCGATCACTTATGACTGGAGTGATGACAGCTTAGATGGTACAGAAGATCCAAGTGGACTATGTGCAGGCACTTACGATGTAACGGCAACCGATGCCAATGGGTGTGAAGCTGTAGCAAGCATTATAATAACTGAACCAGATGTCGTCGCCTTAGTCTGTGCAGAAACAAGCGCAGCCACAACAATAGGCGGCAGTGACGGCGAAGCCAATGTAAACATCACAGGCGGCACGCCAGATTACAGCATCGACTGGGATGGGCAAATGACAGGCACACAAGCCGGCACAACAGGCGATAATGCGATCGCAGGCTTAGAAGCAGGCAACTATTCAGTAACTGTCACCGACACGAATGGCTGTACCGAAGTCTGCTCATTTACCATCAACGAACCTAGCTGTGCAGTAACGGCAGCCATCACACAAACACAGAACATCTCCTGTAATAGTGTATGCGATGGAGCAATAGATTTAGAACTGACTAATGCCACCGCACCCATCACCTACGATTGGAGCGATGACACATTAGATGGTACAGAAGATCCAACAGGATTATGCGCAGGAATATATGATGTAACTGTAACCGATGCCAACAGTTGCCAAACCACAGCTTCAATTACCATTACTGAACCACTTGTTTTAAGCATTGCGACAAGCACAACAGATGAAACATGTGGCGCAGCAAATGGGACAGCAACGGCTACTCCAGCAGGCGGAACGAGTGCTACGGGCGATTATTCTTATGAATGGGATGCTATAGCAGGCAGTCAAATCACAGCTACTGCAACAGGATTAGCAGCAGGCACTTATGGTGTGACCGTCACGGACGACAATGGCTGTACAATTACCGCAAATGCCAATATCAGCAATCAGGCAGGTCCACAAATTGATGGTATCAACACGGTCAATTCAACTTGTGGCAATACTGATGGCTCAATGACCATCAATGCGAGTGCCGGTACAGCTCCACTGGAATATAGCATTGATAATGGTATAACTTTCAATGCATCAAATACCTTTACAGGACTTGCTTCAGGTACTTATGATGTGGTGGTACAGGATGCCAATGGATGTACAATAAGTGACCAAGCAATCATCAATGATGATGTTGCCCCAACGATTGATAATGTTGCAACGACCGACGTGACCTGTGGAGCTGCTGATGGTTCAATCACCATTACTGCAACAGGCGGTACTGCTCCTTTGGAATACAGTATTGACAATGGACTTACTTTTGATGTTTCTAACACTTTCAACGGATTGGGCGCAGCCACTTACGACATTATAGTACAGGATGCAAATGGCTGTACAGTTGCTACACAGGTAACTATCAATGACCAATCGGCACCAACGATTGATGATGTTGTAATAACTGAACCGACTTGTGGAAATAATAATGGTATAATCACCATTACAGCTACAGGAGGTACGGGTGTTCTGGAATATAGTATTGACAATGGAGCTACTTTTGATGTCTCTAATGTATTTACCGGGCTTTCGCCAAATACTTATGACATCATTGTACAAGATGCAAATAGCTGTACGGCAGTCGCGCAAGCAGTACTAACAGATCAGGCAGGACCACAAATTGATAATACTGCAACAACTGACCCGAGCTGCGGAGATGCTAATGGTTCTATTATAATTACTTCTACAGGCGGAACTGCACCTCTGGAATATAGTATTGACAATGGCACTACTTTCCAAACTGGAAATACATTTAACGGATTAGTCGCAGGTGTTTACGATATCGTCGTGCAAGATGCGAATGCTTGTACAGCAATTACTCAGCTTACTTTAACTGACCAGGGCGGAGCAACGATTGATAATGTGGCAACGACTGATCCAACCTGTGGCGCAGCAAACGGTGAAATCACTATTACTGCAACAGGTGGTACAGCACCACTGGAATACAGTATTGATAATGGCACTACTTTCCAAACTGGAAATACATTCAACGGATTAGTAGCAGGTGTTTACGATGTCGTCGTGCAAGATGCAAATGCTTGTACAATAACTACTCAGACTACTTTGACCGATCAGGGTGGAGCAATAATTGATAATTTGGCTTCTACCAATCCGACTTGTGGAAATAATACGGGGACAATTACGATCACAGCAAGTGGTGGGACTACACCATTGGAATATAGTATTGACAACGGTCTTACTTTCCAAACTGGAAATATGTTTAGCAATTTGGCAGCAGCCACTTATGATATTATAGTTGCTGATGCAAATGGCTGTACAACAAGTGACCAGATTATACTGACTGACCAAGCAGGAGCAACAATTGATAATATAGATGCTAATAATCCATTATGTAATGGAGAATCGAATGGTTCTATTACTATCAATACCACTGGAGGAACCGCGCCAGTTGAATATAGTATTGATAATGGGATTACTTTTCAAACTGGAAATACGTTTAACAATTTGGCGACAGCCACTTATGATATCGTAGTCACTGATGCTAACGGATGTATAACGACTGACCAGATTATATTGACGGATCCTCCCCTACTCACAGCTACTGCAAGTAGCTCCAATGCAAGTTGTGCAGGCGTATGCGATGGCACGGGCAACATTACAGCATCAGGCGGAACGGCTCCTTATACCTACGCATGGAGCGGTGGCGAAACGACACCAAGTGTGAATACGCTTTGTCCAGGTGCTTATACCATCCTTGTGACGGATGCCAATGGCTGTACTATTAGCGTAAGCATAAGCATCACCGAGCCTCCTGTTTTATTAGCAACAGCTGTATCTGTACAGGGCGTTTTATGTTTTGGTGATAATAATGGTATTGCCAATGCTTCGGCAATCGGCGGTACAATTCCTTATAGTTACGCTTGGGACAATAGTACATCGACAACTGCCACCCCAACTGATTTGCCAGCAGGATCAAATACCGTGAGTATAACTGACGCCAATGGTTGTGTAGCAACAGCAACGGTAACGATCAGTTCTCCAACAGAATTAATAGCAAGCGCGACTTCTACCGATGTAGATTGTTTTGGTAATAATACAGGGACAGTTAGCGCAAGTGCGACAGGTGGCACCGCTCCTTACAGTTACGACTGGGGGGCAATTGATGTCAATAATCTTCCGGCAGGTACTTATACCGTGACGGTGATTGATAATAATGCTTGTACTACAACAGCAAGTGTGACGGTTACTGAACCGACATTATTAACAGGTAGTCTTAGCGGACAGGATGTAAATTGCTTTGGCGGTAGCGACGGGCAAGGCACAGCGACTATGACAGGCGGAACGCCACCATATAGTTATGCCTGGGATAACGGTGAGGTCACCAATCCAGCTGTACTGCTCAATGCTGGACTACATACCCTCACGGTGACAGATGCCAATGGATGTATATTTGCGTCAAGCATCAATATCAATCAACCAAGTCCGCTTATACCAACTGGTGCTAGTTCTACTCCTGCGACTTGTTTTGGTGGCGATGATGGAACAGCAAGCATCAGCGCATCGGGTGGCACACCACCTTATAGCTATCTTTGGAATGATGGACAGACAACAGCAACAGCAACAGCATTGACTGCTGGGACATATAACGTTATTATTACTGATGCAAATGGTTGTAGCCTTCCGGCAATTAATATAACTGTGACGCAGCCAGATAATCCGATTACAGCGACCACGACTACAACTGAAGTGACTTGTAATGGCGGTGATGATGGAAGTGCTACAATCGTCGCAGCAGGTGGTATTCCTTCTTATACTTACGAATGGGAGGATGGACAAACTGGACAAACAGCCTTCGACCTTTCCGCAGGTTTGTATATGGTCACTATAACGGATGCCAATAATTGTACGGAAGTAGAAAGTGTTACGATTGGCGAGCCGGATGCTTATGTGCTAACTATTATACCGACTGGTGTAGATTGTTATGGCGATGAAAATGGTTCTATTCTAATTGAAAATGTAACAGGAAATACGCCACCTTATATTTATTCTTTAGATGGTGAAAATTATCAGGCGAGTAACTTTTTCGGCGGCTTGGCTGGTGGCAATTATGAGGTATTTGTGCAGGATATAAATGGCTGTACAATCAATCAGACTGCATTGGTAGATGAACCATTTGAATTGCTGGTTGATTTGGGTGTGGATATTACGATTGAATTGGGTGATAGTACAGAGTTATTTGCACAAGTCAATACAGCCGATTCGCTCAGCTACATCTGGACACCGACAACTGGACTAAGTTGTGTAGATTGTCCAAATCCAGTTGTCAATACGTATGAAACGACGACCTATCAGGTGCAAGTCAGCAATGCGAATGCTTGTATTGCGACAGATGAAATCACGGTTACCGTAGATAAAAATCGCGACATCTATATTCCAAATATCTTCTCGCCCGATAATGATGGTACAAACGACATCTTCATGATTTATGGCGGACAAGCGGTGCAGGCTGTCAATACTTTTAGCGTATATGATCGCTGGGGCGAATTGCTTTGGGAAGCTAAAGATTTCCAGACTGATGATCCGACTTTCGGTTGGGATGGTACCTTTAAAGGGCGTGTACTCAATCCTGCCGTATTTGTCTATTATGCAGAAGTAACCTTTATTGATGGGGTTGTTATACCGTATAAAGGCGATGTGACTTTGGTTAAGTGATTTGGGTATTTGGGGGTGGTATATTGGTGATTGGTAACTGGTTCTTAGTGTTGCCTTCATTTCGGCTTCGCTCAATGCAGGCGGCTTCACTCAGGCGACTGACATTTCGGCAAGTAGTTGGTTGAGCGGAGTCGAAATCAAATACGAAACTGTTTTCTTCTATAAAAATAAAAAGCACGATTTCGGACAGTATTTACTGTTTGAAATCGTGCTTTTTTTGTACAATTATCGAATGTCGAATTGGAAGTCCCAATAAACCAGTTACTAATACCCCAATTACCAATCCCTACTCCACCTTAGGCACTCTCGAAGAAATACCATTATTATTAAACCAGATAGATTTATCGCTGCCATTGGCTTCACCATTCAGGTCATAATCTGCTGGGTCGTAAATGGAGAATATACCATTGATATACGTCCAGAGATTTTTATCTGAACCTGCTATTTCAAAATTCTGATCGCCATCGCCACCGTACATCGCCCAAGTGCCAGGTGTCAGTTCGATCTGACCAAATCCTGCTGCGCCAGTGTAAGAGTTTTGCTGTGAAAAATCATAGACTAAGCCACCTTCATTCAGTAGAAAAGGTGCTGGAGACATGGCAGGAAGATGATTTCGATGTAGAATAACGAGATTGTATAAACCATGTAAAATACCTTCAAATTCTGGAGTAGACACACCGTCTATATCCACAATATCGCCATCGCGTTGTATGAACACTATTTTTTCTGCCTGCTTTCTTTCCAAGTCCACATCATCTCTCAATTGAATCAGCAACCAATCGACAATGGCATCATCGCCGGTATTCATCATTGCAACTGGTGGAGCTTCTACAGTATTCCAATAAGGATCTACCATTGGCAATAAGTTTTTCTCTCTCAGGTCATCTCGCATCAATTGAGTTCCTGCATCGTACGCGCCCTGCATCAATACCTTGAGGTTAAAAGGTACAGGAGCTTCTCCGATAAAAAAGTCGAAAGTTTCGGTGCAGCCACTCGCATCAGCAATCACCACACTGTATGCTCCAATGGACAAATCTTCTAGCAATGCTTCCGTTTGTCCATCTTCCCAGGCTATGGTGTAAGTGCCATCGCCGCCGCCTATGTTTAGCTCAATACTTCCATTGCTCAAATCTTCAGCAGTATGCGTAATATTTGGCGTAATGCTGATTGGTAAACTGCCCTGAACGGATGTTATACCTTCTACTATCAATCCTGTCGCATCCGTCAGAATGAGATCATAAACACCAGGTTCGAGTCCTTCGATACGTGCCGTACTTTCTCCATTGGACCATTCATAGGTATAAGGTGTTGTGCCTTCATTTATAATAATAGCTTCTGCACTACCCTGCGTACTACAAGAAGCACTAGTCGAATTGATGCTATAAACTAGCTCACTGGTTTGTCCAATATTTTGTAAGCCAAAAATAGTTAGTTGGGCATCTTCCATCTGAAAAGCTTTCCCGTTGGTATCTATCAGGCTGGCATTTTTTATATCCATTGAAAATTCTTCGGGTAGATCAGCTCCTTTCGCTAAAACCATGCGCAGGGTACAAATTACGCCTGCTCCGGATGCGTTTTGCCCGTCATTTCTTGTAATTGCAATATCTGTTCGGGCTTCTCCTGCCATATCATGACGAATAGCCATTAGGTCATTTCCTGTTGTTCCCATCCACGAATTGTCTGTATTGGGCATGGTATAAAGATGTTCGATGGCGTCGCCAATGACCTCTCTGTATGCTACCTCAAAGGAAGCACCGTGTGCATCCACATCCGCACCAGCAGTCTCTTCAAGGATAATGTCTAAGGATATAGCAAAACTATCTGCATAGACTTCTAGATCTGCATAACGAGCATATAACTGTGCCGTAGTGGGGAAAACTGTAGCCGCCTGATAAGGGTAGCTCTGTTCATAATTATTCATGATGATGTCTATATCTGATTCATCAATTGTTCCATCGCCATTGCAATCAATATATTTCCCATTGATATTTCCGACTTGTAATGTCCAATCAATTGCTTCCTGCGGTTCCCAAAATGCCGTCGCATTCAGCCGTACTTCACCTGTACTTCCATAGGCTAAGCCCCAGGGCAACACATCAGCTATATTAGCAGTGCCGTCATGGTTGATGTCTCCGGGAAAAACTGCTCCTCGAAATTCATCAAAATAAACGGCATGGCTGATTAAAATGAGGTCTTTGCCAAATACATCTGGCTTTGTGATAGGCGAATTGAGTACTTTGCAACGATAGATACCGCTTTCTGTCACTTGCAAGGTATTGTCTCCTGTGGTCACTGCAATCAATACCTCGCCTCTATACCAGTTATAAGTATTCATACCAAACTGTCCGGCTTGCCCGGCATCTACCGTCAAAATATCATCATCGAGTGTCATCATTACGCTATCTTGTGGCGCGTAGCTGAAGGCAGGAATACCCAGATTCTCTTCTAATCCCGAATAGGTAAATTGATTGTCTCCAATGGCTAATGTATTGAGGGAAGCCATGCCTGAAAAATCTGAAACGACACCGCTCAGTACATTAGAGTTCACGTATAAAACCTGCAAATTAGTCAGGTTCATGATGGAGACTGGGATATTGCCTGTAAAACCATTATGCCCCAACTGCAAGCGTACAAGATTGGTCAGATTACCAATCTCTGTTGGGATTTCTCCAAATAATTTATTTTTTTCTAAGTATAAATCTTTCAAAGATGACAAACTTCCAATTTCAGGTGGCAATGTGCCAAGAAGTGTTGTACCTGAAATAGACAAGTGTTCCAGATTAGTCAAATTGCTAATTTCTGGTGGAAGGACACCTGCCAACATAGGATTGCTATTGATGGACAAATAAGTCAGGTTGCTTAATTCCCATAAGCCTGCGGGAATGGAATTTTCAAAATGATTGTCCGATAAATCCAGGTATTCCAGATTGCTTAAACTTGCAATATCTGTAGGCAATGCACCTTCCAGATCATTTTGACTGAGGTTGAGGTATTCCAGGTTTGTCAGGCTAGTCAGTCCGCCCGGTAAACGTCCCGCAAGATCCGATTCACTAAAATCCAGATAAGTCAATTCGGCTAAATCGCCAATTTGTTCTGGCAAAATTCCGCCTACCGGAGAGGCTGTAAGGGAGGCTACGCAGCCGTTGCTATTGAGGCTTACACCAGTCCAGGAAGTCATCGGCTGGGTCAAATCCCAATTGAATGTTAGTTCGGTGTGTAAGGTGACTAATGTTAGTGAGTCAGCCATTCGACAGGCACTTTGCGCTTGGGAACTTTGTGTTGCACAAAATGACAAGGCTGCTAATAACAAGCCGATTTTAAGGTACATTTTAATTCTCATTTTCTCTGTTTTTCTCTGCTGTGAGTGATTGAATTGATCGGGACGTTGAGTTGATTTAGTGTATCTAGTTGATTAAGTTATGAGTAACTAGGTGTATTGCTTATACGAATAACTTAATCAACTCATTTACTCAATAACTTATAATTGCTCAATCAACTCAAGTCGTATGTACGGGGCGTTAATCGGAAAGTTTCGTATGTTTACATGTCACAATACGACAATTTATCGGGTTTAAGCTTATCTATGTTTTTTTTTAGTATAAAAGCCATTCTTTTATGAGAAACAACTATTTATAAATAATTTATTTTTTGCTTTATTTATTGTGAACGAATTTTAACGGTTTTACGTATTATTTTGTACCTAAGACACACTTAATGCATTTCGTTGGGCAAGTAGTAGGATAGAGCAATTAAAAAATCATAAATTTGCGCAGCCTTTCAAAATGAGCATGCTGTATTATAATAAAAAAAATATTTTAAAAGATGGAAATAACACAACTCATCAAAGTCGGCGTATCAAAAGCCGTAGAAGCCTTGTATCAACATAGCGTCAGTGCAACTGATATATTGGTGAGTGCTACGCGCAAAGAATTTGAAGGAGATTATACGGTCGTGGTATTCCCATTTACCAAAGCTGCCCGAAAAGCACCGCCGGCAATAGCAGAAGAATTAGGCAACTATCTCGTTGAGCATGTCGAGGATATAGAGGCATTCAATATTATTAAAGGTTTTTTGAACTTAGTGGTCAGCAATTCGTATTGGTCGAAATTTTTATCCGAAGTAGCAGGACAGGAACAATATGGCAAACATCCTGATAATGGAGAACGGGTGGTGATTGAATATTCCTCGCCCAACACCAATAAGCCTCTGCATCTTGGTCATATTCGGAATAATCTGCTCGGTTGGTCTATGAGTCAGATATTGACAACTGCCGGATATGATGTCAAGCGGGTACAGATTATCAATGACCGGGGCATTCATATTTGTAAAAGCATGTTGGCCTGGCAGAAATTTGGTAATGGCGAAACGCCTGAATCTTCGGGCATGAAAGGAGATCATCTAGTTGGAAAATACTATGTCGCTTATAATACTGAAGAAAAGAAGCAAAAAGCAGCCTTAGCGGAAGCAGGCAAGGAAGATGATGAACCAACAATTTTGACGGAAGCACGGGAAATGCTGCTCAAATGGGAAGACAATGACCCAGAAGTACGGAAATTATGGGAGATGATGAACGGCTGGGTATTCAGTGGTTTTGATACAACTTATAAACGGCTAGGGGTTAGTTTTGATAAATTATATTATGAATCACAAACCTATTTGCTGGGCAAAGATGCGATTGACGCTGGACTGGAAAAGAAGATTTTTTATACAAAAGAGGATGGCTCAGTCTGGATAGACCTCGAAGATGCTAAACTTGACCATAAATTGGTCTTGCGGAGCGATGGTACTTCTGTCTATATGACGCAGGACATCGGCACAGCACAGGAACGGTTTAAGGATTATAAGATGGACAAGTCGGTCTATGTGGTCGGCAATGAACAAGATCACCATTTCAAAGTGCTGTTCAAAATTCTGGAACGGCTGGGCGCGTCTTATGCCGACAATTTATACCACTTGTCTTACGGGATGGTCGAATTGCCAGAAGGTAAAATGAAATCGCGGGAAGGCACAGTCGTCGATGCAGATGATTTGATGGATGAAGTGGTGCAGATTGCCAAACAAGAATCAGAAGAGCGAGGCGATGTTGCTGACTTGCCAGCAGACCGGAAACAGGAAGTCTGGCGGCGGATTGGGCTGGCAGCACTCAAGTATCACATGATTCGGGTGAGTCCAAGAAAAACCATGGTTTTTGATCCTAAGGAATCGGTGGATATACAGGGACAGTCTGGGCCATTTATCCAATATTCTGCGGTGCGGGCCAATTCAGTACTCAAAAAAGCAGGCGACTGGGGAGGAGATGTATCGGCATATAGCACACCTGAATCACAGGAAAAAGATTTGATGGTCATGATTAAGCGGTATCCTGATGTGATTCAAGAAGCTGTGAAAAACTATGACCCTTCTCTTGTTGGAAATTATGCTTATGAACTGGCTAAGAGTTATAATAAATTTTACCACGATATTCGGATATTAAAAGCTGAAAGTGAAGCCGCTAAATCTTTTCGGCTTTTGCTGACTCAGGTGGTGAGTCGAACCTTGGAGTCTGCTTTGACCTTATTGGGTATTGAAGTGCCGGAGCGGATGTAGGCGGGGAAGCGAGACCATTCCATTGAGGGACCGCTACGCTGCGAGAGGCGAGACCGCTTTGCTGTGAGAAGAGAGACTTTTATTTTAATCGCTTTGCGATTTGTTTTCTTTTGCCACGAATGCACGAATAGAAGGCGAATAGATTTATTCGTTTTTAATTCGTGCATTCGTGGCTTATTTGAAAAAACTCACATCAACACATCAACACGCCAACACCACAACACGCCAAAACATTACATAAAGTAAGGACACTTCACTGGCCCATCATAATTTCTTTTTTGGAAAATATTGGCTTTATAGGTCACTGATAATTCTGGTCCTCCCCTTCCACTTGACGCTCTGTTTAAAGTAGAGAAATTTGCATCATAACTGAAGCCTACGCCAAATGTTCCATAGTCGAGGCGCGTGGCAAAAACCTGTGCATCATTCAATCGGTGTGTACTGCCCATGTATAAGGCTATTTGATTGAAATGATCTTCTTCAGGATTGAATACGAATTTAAAAGAGCCGCCTATGTTCAATTCTCGATGTGATCCCTGCATTAGAAAAATCGCACCTGGTAGAAAGGACAGGAATTCATTGAAACCGATTTCCATACCAATATGTGCCGTTAATTTTCGGTATAAATTTTCCTCTGTATCAGAGAAAAAACTCTGATTGGGTTCATTCAGATGCGCAAGTGCTATGCCTGCATAATAACTGTGCATTTTTGTTGGGACATAATACCAAGCCAAGCCTGCTGAAAAATCTGTAAAGACAAACTGGTCTCTGTCCAGCTCTTCTCCGCTGCCGATATTTGTATTTAAAACATCGCCATCAAACTGACTATCGAAGGTCAACTGGCTGAAGTCGATGCTTCTTTGTACTACGCCGACCTGTCCGCCGAGGCTTACATAATGGTTGGCATCACCATTCAGTGATTTGCTATAGGCAAAAGAAGTTTGTACCTGCGTGGTGCGTAAATCCGCGTCTCCAGCTTTGTCGTTGAGCATCATCAGTCCGATTCCAAAAAAGTCGTCTTCCAAGAAGCCTTTCATCACCGAAGCGTCTGCTGCTACTGCATAGGTTCGGTAAGGGACGGTCACGCTTTCCCACTGACTGCGATAATTCGCCGTTACACGTACATCATAGTTCATCAATCCAGTCATGGCAGGATTGAGTACGAGCGGGGCATTATAGAACTGGGAAAAATGGATGTCCTGTGCCTGGGCGCACAAGGACATCAGGGTCATTGCTATTGCAATGCTTGTATTTCTTACTGTGTTTTTCATATTGATTGAGTTGATTGAGTTGATTGAGTTGATTGAGTTGATTGAGTTGATTGAGTTGATTGAGTTGATTGAGTTATTTTGCTACGCAAAATACTTACTACTTAAAAACTTAATCAACTCAATCACTTAACAAGAGTAACGTTTCCTTTCATAAATAAGGGACTACCGTCCAATAGACAAGGAGCTTCTGCATAATAGACATAGACACCTGGAGCTGCTGGTTTGCCTTTGAATGTACCATCCCAGCCATTTGTGAGGTGATTGGATTCAAATACCAATTCGCCCCAGCGGTCATATATTCTGAAAATTGTTAATTCGCTGATGGTAGAACCTCGTACATATAGGATGTCATTCAAGCCGTCATTATTCGGCGTAAAAGCATTGGGAATAACGATTTGTTCATTCTCACATTCTCGCTGTATGCGTAGCTCAATATTGGCAGTATTTTTACACCCAAATTCATCTATTACATCGACGTAGTATGTAATATCGTCGCCTGGTTCAGCAATTGTTGTTGCGCAGTCGTCGCAGGATAGATTGACATCAGGATACCATTGATAGGTATAAATGCCGGGCTGAAGAGTTGTTACGCTCATTTCTACATTTGTACCTGCAAAGAAACTGGCGGCTTGTATATTGGTCTCAATTTGTGGCGGCTGATGTACGGTGACCAATACTTCGCCAGTGCTGGGCTGACAGGTGTTATACAGTCCCGTGACTTCATAAGTTGTTGTTTCTTGAGGGAATACATAAGGATTGGGAATCGTGGGATTGCTCACTGTGTTGGCTGGTGTCCAGTCGTAGCTATCTGCAATGCCGCTAGCATCAACTTGTACCGTGTCACCCACACATATTTCAATTTGTGCATCTGGTATCAGGGCTTCTTCCAACACATTGATTCTTACGGTATCTGACATCGTGCAAATCCCTTCTAGGTAAGTCAGCACATAGTCTGTGGTTTCTTCTGGTACAGCTATTGGGTCGTAGCCCAATGAGTCGTCCAGTGTATTATTCGGTGTCCAGAGGACATTCCCTATTTGTGGTCCGATACCGGATAACTGAATCTCTTCTCCAATACAGATGTACTGGTCTTCGCCAGCATCAATATCTCCTTCTCCTACCACTTCCACACGCAAAGTATCTATGAGGGTACAACCTGCACCAGTCGTCAGCTCTACTGTGTAAGTCACTGAATAAGGCGGATATACAATTGGGTCAGGACAATAAGCACAACTTAAACCAATGGAAGGCGACCAGAAAGCACTTGCCCCGGCAGCTACTGATAATTGTACGGAATCTCCTTTGCAGATGACTTGATCGGGACCTGCTATATCATTGCTTTCGCCGAGGATAGCGACGACGACTGAATCTCTGGTATTGCATCCCCCCTCTCCTACTGCTGTTACATAATAAGTGGTTGTTTCTGTTGGCGTAGCAAATGGATTAAAACAATTATTATAGCAACTCAGCCCTGGAATATTATCCCATTCAAAGCTTACATTTGCGGTTGTGCTGCTGACAAATAATTGCGCAAAGCCTTCTTCACAAATCACTGTATCCTGACTTAGCGTGATATTGGGAATTTCATAAGGCAATACATTTACAGTCACCGTATCGGTATCGGTGCAGCCATTCTGCGTAGTGACCGTGACTTCGTATATCGTGGTGACGACTGGATTTGCTAAAGGCGATGGGCAATTGGTGCAAGTCAGACTATCTGCTGGTGACCAGCTGTATGTATCGCCTCCTGTGGCATTGAGTTGGAAGCTTTCGCCAATGCATAATATATCGCCGACACCTGCATCCGCAACTGGCGTTTCTAGTATTTCTATGTTTTGTATAATTGTATTTGAACAGCCATGCTCGGAAGTAACGCTTAGGCTTACCTCATAATTTCCAGGACTCGGGTAGACATAAGAAGGGTTTTGCTCAATAGAAACGTCGCCATTTCCAAAATCCCATTCCCACCAAATAATCGCTCCATCGACAGAACTGCTTAAATCGGAAAAACTGATGGCTTCTGAATAGCAATTTAAATTAGGCGTAAAGCCAAAACCTGCTACTGGATCATTGGCTACCAAAACCGTGTTTGCTTTGGTCAGGCTGTCCATACATTGTGTTGTGGATACAAAAAGTGTGGCATCATAATTCCCTGTTGTTGTATAACTAACTGTTGGATTAGCACTGGTAGAACTTGCGGGCGTACCACCTGGAAATTCCCAATAAAAATTGACATTAGGGTCGGATGTTCCGACGAGTACTGAATAGTTTACATTTCCGCTTTCGCATAATTCAGAGACATCTTGCACAAAGTCGATACTCAGTGTGTCCACAGATACCGGATCATCAGAAGCAATAATTCGCTGGCAACCAGCAATGTCTTCAATGACGACAAAAGGATAACAATCTCCAGCTTCTGTGTATACAAAAGTAGCCGTATCCGTTGGCGAAGCATTATAATTAATCTGAATGTCACCGCAACCACTGTCCCAAGTCCATTTGACCACATCCACTCCTTCTCCATACAAAGCGACTTCCAAAGGAGCGCAGCCTTCATCGGGTTCAAAAGTAAACGAGCCGAGCGGACCATCTAGTTGAATGTATTCTTCAAAACAAAGTGTATCCTGACAGCCGGATGCACCGATAGTAATCATGCACACATCGTATACACCAGGTTCTGTATAAATATGATTGGGTGAATTGCCTGAAACGACTCCACTTCCATCACCAAAATCCCAAAGCCAGTCCACCCCATTGGCAGCCAATTGTTCAAAAGTCACGCTGAGTGGCGGACATGGTGCATAAGTTGTATCGGCTGTAAAATTAGCCACGGGATCAAGCACTGTGATATAATTTTCTATACAAATAGAATCTACACAACTATTTAGGTCGATTGCCGTCAGGCAAACGGTATAAACACCTTCATCGGTATAGGCATGTTCTGGGTTTTCGAGTGTACTGGTATTTCCATCTCCAAAATTCCAGATATAATTCAAGCCTACTCCGGTTGTCATATTATCGAATGTAGCCAACTGCTCTGTACATAAATCCTGTGGTGCTTCAAATGATGCCGCTGGATAGGTAGGTTGAATCAAATCGGTGATGGTCAGTATATCCGTACAGCCAAGAACATTGGTGACGATTAAAGTCACATCATAAGAACCTGGAATGTAGTAATCGTGTGATGGATTTTGCACCATCGAGCTGTCGCCATCTCCAAAATACCAGAGCCAGGAAACAATGTCTCCGCCCGAGGAAGTTGATATGTCTGTAAAATTACTGGTAATAGGTGCGCAGCCTGTTGTCAGATCTACTTCATAATCTGAAATGACTTCACTGGCTAGAATTATATCCGTATAAATCAAAGAATCCACGCAGCCATTTTCATCTGTAATCGTCAGTTGGATATCCGAGTAAAGTCCTGGGGTATTGAATAAAATTGCAGTTTGCGGAAGCGTATCGTCTTCTATAAATATCCCATCAGGACTAGTCCATTGCCATTGTACGGCATCCGTTGAATTGTCAATTAGCGTTACAGTCATTGGGGTACAACTGGTGTCTGGTTCTACTATAAAATTAGCCTGCGGATCAGATATGATAATTTCTTTATCCAAGGTATGCATACAGCCTGTACTGTCATTTGTTACCGTAAGGCTAATTGTATATACACCACTAGAACCATAGACATAAGTTGGCACTTCCAGTGTAGAAGTATCCGTATCTATACCCGGCACACCAAAATCCCAATACCAGGTATCTCCTGCTATAGAGTTGTTTTGCATGGTGATGGAATATGGATCAAAACAATTTTGAAAATAAGTAAATTTCGCGATGGGCGGATAAATATATACAAAGTCTTCTTCGCAAAGTGTATTGGGACAACCATTATAAAATACAGTCAGGCAAACATCAAAATATCCCGTATCTACATAGATATGCGTAGGACTAGAAGAAAAGGATTCACTCCCATCTCCAAAATCCCAATACCAGCCATTTGCCGGGCCGATTACATTGGATGTAAAAGCAATTGCAGTATCTACACAGGCTGTAGTCGGCTCTGCGCTAAAGGTAAATTCAGGGGATTCACCTACATAAATATTTTGCTGGGTCGTATCGGTACAACCGAATTGATTGGTGACAATAAGCTCAACGGGATAAACACCAACCTGCGTAAAAGTATGAATAGGATTATTACCTGTTGCGGTATTGCCATCCATAAAATCCCATTGTATATTAGTAATCGGCGCAACTGAAACCGTAGTATCTGTAAATGCTACTGTCAAAGGTGCGCAGCCCTCATAAACACCTGCTGTGAAGCCAGCTTCCATTGGACGAACATCGACAATTTGCGAATAATCGGTTTCACAACCATCTGGCGAAGTCACCGTGAGGGTAACATTATGCTGTCCAAAAGTCGTAAAGGTATAAGTCGGATTAGCCTGTACAGAAGTTCCTATTCCATCGCCAAAATTCCAGTCCCAACTGGCTGCATTATTTGACATGCCATCAAAACTAACTGTGAAAGGAACTTCGCAGGCAAGGTTCTGATTCATTGTAAAACCCGCTGTAGGCGAAACATATACGTTAATACAATCTTCCGCCACGCGAGTTGCGGTACATTCTTCATTTGTTGCGACCAAAGTAACGGTATAACAGCCAGGCTGCGAATAGGTATAAACTGGGTTTTGATCCGTAGATGTTCCTATGCCATCTCCAAAATCCCATTCCCAAAAATAAGCTATTCCTGCTGTCAGGTCTGTAAATTGTACGGTAACTTCATCGCAGCCGAAAGGCGGATCGTAAGAAAAGTTGACCACATTGCCTAAGTTGATGAAATTCTCCATAATCATCGTATCAGTACAAGCTGTCAGGTCGTCTACTGTGATGAGAGAGACATCATAATCTCCTGAATTTGTGTAATTATGACTTGGGTTTGGACCAGTAGAAGTCGCACCATCTCCAAAATCCCATTGAAAAGAAGTTGTAGTCGGGCTAGATACAGTATTGTTGAAACTGACATTGAGTGGCGGGTCGCAAGAACCTGTTACATCAGCCGTAAAAGTGGCGTCTGGCACTTCAAGTACATTGACAAAATCATCTAGTGTTACAAAATCGGTACAGTTGTTTTCATCCGTTACAATCAGCGTAACACTATACAAGCCAGCCATTTCATATACCGTAGAAACAGATACATCGCCAGGAACAGCGGTTGAATTATTCAAATCCCAAACCCAGCTGCTAATCGCTCCGTCGCCAGGCACAGAAGCATCAGTAAAGGTCACGGGCAATGGCGCACAAGCTTCGAGTACATCTGCCTGAACATTTGCCTGTGGACTCGCCAGTACATTGATATAATCCAGCTTACATTCTGTGTCTGTATTGCCGGCAGCATCTGTTACGGTGAGGCATACAGAGTAAGCTCCTGCACCAGAGTATATTCTACCTGGATTTTGATTGGAGGAGCCTGGCCCGGTGTTCGTTCCGGCATTCGCATTGCCCAATGTCCATGACCAGGACACGGGATTTCCCTGCGATAGATCGGTAAATTGAACCAGTAGTGGATTACAACCCGCGATTTCATCGGCGGTGAAGTCGGCATTAAGTTGAGCTAGTGCTTTTGAGGAATAGCACAACAACATTATCATAACGACAAAGCATATTTTTTGCATGGAACATACGTGTTTTGCAGCTTTTATGCCATGTGACGCTATTTTTTGGATGAAATAACGGTACATTTTTATAGCATAAAATGCTAAATTACAATCTGCTACCATTCAGTATAAATGGAGCAATGCAGAGACAAGTCAACGCAAGCGTTGAATCAGTATGAGCTTTGAGTGTCGTATCGAAGAGCAGGTGAAAACAAATTTTCATCCTTTATCCAACACGGATAAAGGTTTCATTGGAACAGTTAGCAATATGGAAACATATTTTAATGCAGCAATAAGAAAAGTAGGGTTTTATGTGACATCGTTTTGGGAGATTTTCTTTACACGTAGTTTGTTTTATATGGGTTTATTATAATGAAATGGGTTTATTTTTTTTTAACAATAGTGATTATTTTGCGAAGCAAAATACGTTTTTATCAAACCTGTGTATTACAAATTGCACTTTCTCTCTCGCCCATGGTTAAAACCATTGGCTACCAAACCATTCGTCGCTATGCGACTTTTTTAGCCTTTCAATTTGATCACCATGCAAAGTGTCATAGACACGACCTGTCTGGTAGCCTACGGTTTCAACCGTGGGCGAATCGAACGGCAAAATTGTGCAATTTATACACACTATCAATCCTTTAATCATCAAACCAATTACCAATCAACCAATCACCACCCCATCACTTCATATACAATTTAGCATATCGAGCAATATATTTTCCCAGTATATCAAATTCTAAATTCACCTTATCTCCAGGCTTTAAGGCGTGGAAGGTTGTGTGTTCGTAAGTAAAAGGAATAATCGCCACAGAAAAACGATTGTCTTCTGGAGAAACGACGGTCAGGCTCACGCCATTGATACAAACTGAGCCTTTATCGACCAGTAATAATTCTTCCGTCAATTCATATTGAAAAGTATAATACCAACTCCCATCCACTTCTTCTACACTTACACAAGTTCCGGTGGTGTCGACATGTCCTTGTACAATGTGTCCGTCTAGGCGGGCATTGGCGAGCATAGCACGTTCCAGGTTGATGGTATCGCCGATTTTCAATTGTCCGAGGCTGGATCGGTCGAGCGTTTCCTGTATCGCCGTGACGATATGACTGCTCCCTTCCTGCTCCACTACTGTGAGACAGACGCCATTATGGGCAATGCTTTGGTCTATTTTTAATTCTTTGGAAATAGCAGATTCAATGGTCAAGTGTACATTGCTGCCATCTTGTTTAATTTCTTCTACTTTGCCTAATGTTTCTATGATTCCTGTGAACATTATTTGGTGATTGGTTAATTAAGTGATTGGGGAATTGGTGCGTCGGTTTCGTAAACTTGTGTGCGGGCTTTTGACAAGCGAGTTTGCTAAACCTTCTACATATCTTCTGAATAGGTTTAGCAAACTTCCTTCGCCACAAACTTGCCCGCAAGTTTACGAAACCGATGCGTACTCCTTACTTCCCTCTTATAATATGAATATAGCCCGATAAAGCTTCGTCTCGTTGTACTGCGCCGCCGATTCGATCTTCAAAGACTTCGCAGGCATAATAATAGACACCTTCTGCGAGGTCATTGCCGCTTAGGTTTCTGCCATCCCAATTGATATTTGGATCTTTGGTTTGAAATACCAATTGCCCCCAGCGATTGTATATTTTTATATCAATGCTTTCGATAAAACAGAAATTCATGGGCGTGTAAAGGTCGTTTGCTCCATCGTCATTGGGTGTAAATACATTGGGCAACTCATAAACTGGACAATTATCTACACAGGCTATGTTGCTAAAAATGCTCTCATTGCCAAGCGAATCAATTGCTGTGACTGCATAACATCCTGCTACAGATAAGCCAGGCTGATGGGTGGCTGTTGTATCTGTCGCGCTATTATTCGTTTCTATAATAGAAAAACCGCCATCAGGTGTGGGTGAATAATATACATTATATTGCAGCACATCATCTGCACAGGTATTATTCGGATTTGTCCAGGTCAAAAAGTTTTCAAAATTGATACCTGGGCAATTGCCGTTCAAATTTTCACAATCATTTGTTGCCATCAAGTCTGGCGGGCAGGGCGGAATGGTGTCCAATGGTATGCCACAAGCTTCCTGCGAATTATTATACAGCGGATCAAGTACACCAGGGATGCCATACGTGCCTTTGCTTCGGACATAATAACAATATTCTACCCCATTAATCAATTCATCATCTACGTATTCCTGCTGCGTCGTTACATCTATAGAATCGAACATCATCACGGAATTATTATACCTAAAAATAGCGTATTCTTCATTCGACCAGGGTACAAATTCTTCCCAGGTCAGTGTGTTCATATTATCGCTTGACGCAATGGAGAGATAGACAGATGACGCTTCTTCTGTTACGCCAAGTGAGTCATTTCCATTCACCAAAAAAGCAACTTGATAGGTGTAAGGACGCTGCAAAGTATTCAAGCCAGTATCAATAAATGTGGTATCAACTGCCTGCCAGAAAGTAGGTGCAGTAGCGGTGTAAACCAGTGTCGGATTCGTCAGACTAAAGCCTTCTGAACGGTATAATTTATAGACATAAGGTCCGACATTTTGCAGGGTATCCAGGTCTTCTGCATTGGGTTTTGACCAACGGATGTCCATCGTTCCTGCTGATATATCGGTGCTTAATACGCTTACATTTGTAATCAAAGGCAAATCCCGACTCAACTGCACACAGGCTTCTTCTGAAGGAAGGCTTTCCACAAAATTAAAAGCAAAACCTGAGGAGTTAATTTCCGAAAAACCTGCCAATATTCGATAACAATAACAACGTCCACGTTCTACGGTATTGTCCGTATAACAATAACTTCCGCCGACCATCGTCAGCAAGCTATCTGCAATCTGCACGTAGCCTGAGCCCGCAAGACCAGTTGTACAAGAATCTGGTTCAAAATTATCATTACAATCGCGCCGCCAAACTGAGAAACCTCTGAAACGTTCTTCAGGCGTTTCGCAGACATAAGGCGAATCCCAACACAATTCTACCTCTCCGCTGCCACCTGTCGCCACCGGATTTTCGGGCGGTGGTCCGACGACTTTAATTCTTACTGTTTTTTGTGTAGACAAATTAATGGAGTCTCCTGCGGGGAAATTATAATTATCTTCTGCTTTGAATACCACTTGATAGTATTGGTCGCGAATATGGTCGCAAGTCGTTGCCCAGAAAAATGTCCCTGTCACGGGTGGCACAAGATAGCCAGTCGGTCCAAAAAACTGAGCCGGACTGACGGGTTGTACAAATGGTCCACCAGTATAAGTCAGTTGTACCAACTGCCCGCTATCTGGGTCTGTGGCGATAACTGTAAATTGCAAAGTATCGCCTGCTACCACACAATATTCTTCTTCTACTTCTATCTCTGGCGGACGGTTGTCTTCTTCCAGTATGGTGATTTGCATATCCCGAATGATGCAGCTGATCAACTGCCCATTACGATATTCATTAATCAAAAAAGCGACATTATACTCCCCTGCCCTTTGCGGGCTGTCCCACAAAAATTCACCCGTCAGTGGATTGAGAGAGATTTGATTATCTGATCCTGGTTCTATCTCGTCGGGATACATGTATAAGTCCACGACGGTATTGGTATCTTTTAAGGGGACAATCAGCTCATAAGCAATGCTATCCCCTTCCAGATCGAAGGCATTTGGATTGTGTATAAATGGCTGCCCCACATTCCCATTATCAATGGGCGGCTGCAAGAGCATGGGCGTGTTATTTGTTCCTTGAAATTGCGGATTGAGGATGACTAATTTTGTCGTAAGATGAAAAGGTACTTGGTCGGAATTGGGATAATTGACATTGAGAATATCGCCATTTCGATTGGGGTCAGTCATGGAGATAAAATAGGTAAATCGTCCTGGATAGGTGTGTGTAGCAATGTATTGATTGAATTTGATATTATTTGGCAAAGCTTGCCCTTGTGGTACATTATTGGGACCGAGTGGGCCGTTGTCTCGCAGCACCCATTCGCAGGCACCATCGCCCCAACATAGTTCCAGGCTATCACGGTCGGCAGGGACACTGCTGGTCTTGGTATAGGTGGTGATGGTTACCCGAAAAGTCAGGTCGCCCAATTGTTCGTAAGTGATTTCTCCGGCGCGGTTGTGCGTGGCCTGGACTTGCAAGCTACTTCCCAATCCCACTATCAAGCTGATGTAAAATAATAGTCTCTTCATACTGGGTTTCCCATTTTTTGTTTTCTTAATCTCAAAGATACTATTTTAAAACGATGGAGGTGGGGAAATAGTTGTTTTGTATGTAGGAGAAATTTCTGGATATTAGGCTGGATGGCGTATTACTAAAAAGCAAAAGCAGAAACAACATACGTCATTTCTGCTTTTTAATTCGCCTGGTATCGCTGTGAGAGAAGGGGTCGAACCTTCACGAGGCAGTTAGCTGTAGTACAAAATCAACTTAGTGGTCAACCCTATTATACTACGTTTATCCTGTTATCCTCACCCTCGAGACAAGAGGGCATGTCTGCCAATTTCATCACCTCACAGTATTGAACAAATTCAAATTCAAACACAAAAATCAAATTCAAAATTGCTATTTTCGTTTTTTGGTATTGCTGTGAGAGAAGGGGTCGAACCTTCACGAGGTGGTTAGCCATAGTACAAAATCAACTTAGTGGTCAACCCTATTATACTACGTTTATCCCAGTATCCTCACCCTCGAGACAAGAGGGCATGTCTGCCAATTTCATCACCTCACAGTATTTTGCAAACTCAAATTCAAGATTGCTTTTTAGTTTTCTTGGAACACTTTTGTTCCCTTTTGTTATTACAAATTTACAATAAAAACACTTTAAGATGCAAATTTTTCAATGATTTTAATTAATTATTGCAATATTATAATAAAATAAACATTTTTATTGCCATTTTGATAATTTAAATAAAACTTAATGCCTTATCTTTGAAAAATTCTTAATTGCTATTTTGTTCCTTTCATTCTCCTTTTGTACTTTCAAGCAATGATTTACATAGAACATATTATAAAAACAATTCCATACGGCTGGAAATTACTGTTCGCTTCTTGTTTTTTCTTATTTTTTAGTTATACCTGTTCTACGCTTAGCGAGCCAATAAGTTGCGACTTGAAAGTAGATAAGCGCGTGAAGGGCGTAACTTTTACTGCACCCGCAAAACCATTTCCAGAAAACCCGATGCCACCTATACAGGCTGTGAATGCAGAATGGATTGCGGTGATTCCTTATGGTTTTACGCGACCAGGCAAAGCAGATGTGTCCTATAATATAGATTGGCAGTGGTGGGGCGAAAAAGAGGAAGGCGCGAAAACAACTATCCAACTCGCACAGGAGGCGGGACTGAATGTGATGTTAAAACCACAGGTCTATCTACCAGGTAGCTGGCCAGGAGATTTGGAATTTAAAACGGATAGGGACTGGCTTGCCTGGGAAGGCGATTATGAAAATTATATCCTCACGATGGCTCGACTAGCCGATTCTATGCAGGTGGCTATGTTTTGTATTGGGACTGAATTTGATAAATCTGTTGCGCAGCGTCCTCAGTTTTGGGAAGCTTTGATTGCAAAAGTTCGTAAAACTTATACGGGCAAATTGACCTATAGTGCCAACTGGGATAAGTATATGAATATTCCATTTTGGGATAAGCTGGATTATATTGGTATCAGTGCTTATTTCCCTTTGGTGGATAGTAAAACACCTGATGTCAAAGAACTGCAAAAAGCATGGCAACCCTATACTAGACAAATAGGAAAGCTGGCCTGCAAAGTGAATAAACCCGTCTTGTTTACAGAGTATGGTTATCTGAGTGTTGATCGCTGTGCGTATAATACCTGGGAGCTAGAACCAAATGTGCACAGCCTTCCTGTCAATGAACAGGCACAAGCTAATGCTATCCGCGCTTTGCTGGAAGAACTAAAACGCCACGACTGGTGGGCAGGTGGTTTTATCTGGAAATGGTTTCCCAATGGAGCTGGTGGAGAAGGGTATGATAACCGAGATTATACCCCGCAGAACAAAATTGGAGAAGATGTTTTGAAGACTTGTTATGGAGAGATGTAGTTGATTGAAAATACAAATACAACCGTCAAATTCAAAAAAATTAGCCACGAATGCACGAATAAAGCCTAGCCATTCTTCATGCATTCGTGGCAAAAAAACTATCTCGGTGCTACAGAGAATATTCCTGTATTAAAAATAAGTAAAATATTATCCAGTCCATTTGAGTCTCCATTCAGATTAAAATCAGCTGGTGAATAGGTGGAGAATGTACCATTCTCTTCAATCCATGTAATTTTATCCGCTCCTGTGATATTATAACTTGGATTGACCGGCACATTCGCATCTCCTACCTGTGCTCCATCTCCGGTATATAAAGCATATACGCCTGAGTTTATTTCTTTCTGACCTGCTCCTACTGGATTATTAGGATCAGTTCCAGTGAAAGAATCTGCACTGGTGAAGTCGAAGGACAATGCTCCCTGATTAACAGGTACAGGATTTGCCGATATAGCTCCCATGTGATTTCTATGTTCTACGACAATATACAGTGCTGTAGCAGTCGTGGATAAATAGCAGTTTTCGACAAACACAACCGTACCATCTACTAATAATAAAGCTGCTGCTTTACTGACTTCAGTCGTAGGATTCAATGTGGTGCGGAAAGATACTAATACCCAATCTACTATACCTTGTCCATTTGCTTCAGCAATGGCTTCATAATCGGCATCCGTCCAGTTTGCGCCTTCTGTTCCCATATAATTCCAGGGAGCTATATTATAAGGCTGACCTGCTGGAGTAGGCATCGGCGATAATTCTACAGGCGTTTGTCCGGGCAGTAAACCTTTTTGATATAAATTACTGCGCATTGTAGCTGTGTATTGTCCTTCTACTTCTGTAGCCGCAGCTCCTTCCAGGAACACCGTTAAGGAGACTGGAAAATCAAAACATTGTTCTACTTCTGTATAATTCCCTTCTGCTACAACAGCCTGCACATTATTTATCCGTTCACTGATAAAAGTCGATGGGAAATTTCCAGAATCGTACCAGTCTAAACTGAAACAAGTATTCGCTCCAATAATATCAAAAGCTACGCGCCCTACAGAGACCCAGTCATTATCAATTAAATATCCTAGACCGCCTTCATAAATCACATTATAAGAAACTACATTATTAAATGAACCACCCAGGGTATGTGCAGCATATAAAGAAGTTCCGCCATTATCTGAAACCTGCCCCGAAAGTTCTAATTCTGTTTCAATGCGAGGATTTGCCAATTGAGTATCATCAAAAGCAAAACGATAATTTTGATCAGCAATTCTAAAAAGACTCCCTGCTCCTGAAGCTTTCACTTCAATATCAAAATACACAATGCCATTTACACAATCTACTTCCAAAGGATTATTAAAACGCAAATCAAACTGACCATCTGACAGAATTGGCGTTCCGGCGCAATTGCAAAAACCGTCTTCTACATCATTTTCTGTTGTTGGGTCATTATCATCACAAGTTGTGCCGGCGGCTGGGCAGCCTGCGCAAAAATCATCTACACAAGCTGTAATGTTTTGATAAATTCCGCCTGGCACTTCAATGATGTCATTGCCGACTTTGCTACCAACAAAAGTTGCTGGAAAATCATTCCCTGTATTCCAAGTCAGGTCAAAACAACCGTCCTGGTCAATAATATCAAAAGCCAAGCGACCTACGCCCACCCAGTTTGTACCTAGTGCATAACCAGCACCACCTGCCAGTTCTACATTATAAGAAACAATGTCTCCGCCTGAACCTGTGAGGGTATGCGTACCGTAAAAAGAACCACCTACACCACCAGAGAGGACAAGCTCTTGGTCAATCGAAGGATTAGCCAGTACGGTGTTATCG
>CALFBH010000063.1 GCA_937951615.1 uncultured Saprospiraceae bacterium
ATGGTCGATGGTCGATGGTCGATGGTCGATGGTCGATGGTCGATGGTCGATGGTCGATGGTCGATGGTCGATGGTCGATGGTCGATGGTCGAGTGCCTTTCGGCACTCGTCTACATCGTTTACGTCCTGTCTATGGACTATGGACTATCGACTATCGACCACCAGCTACCCGACCAACTACAGCCTTGAATTTGACATTTAAATTTGCCTTTTGAATTTGAGTTTGTCTTTTGAGTTTGAGTTTGAATTTTGAGTTTGTACCTTTGCCCCATGGACATTCAGGAAGAAATCAAGCGGCGACGAACCTTTGCTATCATCAGTCACCCGGATGCGGGAAAGACTACGCTGACCGAAAAATTACTCCTTTTCGGGGGCGCGATACAGATAGCAGGGGCAGTCAAATCAAATAAAATAAAACATTCCACGACTTCCGATTTTATGGAAATCGAGAAACAGAGAGGTATATCGGTAGCGACTTCGGTGATGGGATTTGAATATAATGACTTGAAAATCAACATCCTTGATACACCCGGTCACAAGGATTTTGCAGAAGATACCTTCCGAACGCTGACTGCGGTGGATAGTGTGATTGTGGTTATTGATGTCGCAAAAGGTGTAGAAACACAAACCGAAAAACTGGTTGAAGTTTGCCGGATGCGAGACACGCCTGTCATTGTATTTATTAATAAAATGGATAGAGACGGGAAAGACGGTTTTTCCTTATTGGATGAAGTCGAGCAAAAACTCAAGCTGAAAGCCTGTCCATTGAGCTGGCCGATTGGTATGGGACCGGATTTTAAAGGCGTCTATAGTTTATACAAAAAAGAGTTGCTGCTATTTCGTCCGCATAGCAAACAAAGTGAGGAAGAAGACATCATTCGAATCACTGATTTGAGCAGCGAAGAACTCGAACACCACGTTGGCGAAAGACTGGCGAAGGAGTTGCGCGAAGAAGTCAATATGGTCGAAGAAGTTTATGACCCTTTTGATAAAAATAAATACTTAGACGGTCAGTTATCACCTGTATTTTTTGGCAGCGCCATCAATAATTTTGGCGTCAAAGAACTGCTGGATTGCTTTACAGATATTGCACCATATCCACAGCCAGTACCTGCCGAGGAACGTGAAATTGACCCATTCGAAAAGAAATTTTCTGGCTTTGTATTTAAAATACATGCCAATATCGACCCTAACCACCGCAACCGCATCGCCTTTGTGCGGGTTTGCTCCGGCTTATTCCAGCGGAATACCAATTACCTACACACCCGTTCTGGTAAAAAACTAAAATTCTCCAGCCCAACAGCTTTCATGGCTGCCAAAAAAGAAGTCGTGGAAATGGCTTATCCTGGGGATATTGTCGGCTTGCACGATTCCGGGAAATTCAGAATTGGAGATACTTTATCAGAAGGAGAGCAATTGCATTTCAAAGGCATTCCAAGTTTCTCACCGGAGTTGTTTAAATACGTTGAAAATGCCGACCCCATGAAATCCAAACAACTGGCAAAAGGCATCGACCAACTTATGGATGAAGGCTTGGCGCAATTATTTACCCAACAAATCAATGGTCGAAAAATCATTGGTACAGTCGGCGCACTACAATTTGAAGTCATTCAGTACCGACTCAAACACGAGTACGGCGCCTCCTGCCAATACACACACGTCAATCTCCACAAAGCCTGCTGGCTAAGTAGCGATAATCCGAAAGCCTTAAATGATTTTATAAAAAAGAAACAACGTTTCATGGCTTTGGATAAGCACGGACAATCAGTTTTTCTTGCGGAATCTGCTTGGATGCTAAAAATGGCGCAGGAGGATTTTCCTGAGGTGGCGTTTCATTTTACTTCGGAGTTCTGAGGGCTGTGTTGTGGTGTTAAAGTGTTGTTGTGTTGAGGTTGCAGGATGGCAAATTGCACATCCATTACCAGAAATAAATTTATCGGCTAACAAACCAAGTCGTGTCGATGAGACCTATTCAACTATCCAGCTAAAGAGTCGCAGAGCGACGGACTGCTATCTGGTAGCCAATGATTTTAATCATGGGCGAATAGGTGTGCAATTTGTCGCCAATGTAGCAATCAAACAATGAAACAGTCCAGCAATCGTACAGTGAAACTTACTCCGTAACCTGCTCACTAGTCTTCCCAAACCGCCGTTCCCGCTGTTGAAAATCAAGAATAGCTTCATACAAATGATTTTTGCGGAAATCCGGCCAAAAAAGCGGCGTAAAATAAAGTTCGGCATAAGCAATTTGCCAAAGCAGAAAATTGCTGATACGGGTCTCTCCACTTGTGCGGATCAGCAGTTCTGGATCGGGAATACCAGCAGTGCTGAGATTTGCTGTAATCATTTCATCATTAATCTCATCAGGATGGACCTCGCCTTGTTTGACCTTACCAGCAATACTTTTCACCGCTTCCGTGATTTCCCAACGCGCACTATAATTCAGCGCGAGAACAAGCGTCATGCGGGTATGATTTTTGGTCAGTTCAATAGCTTCCAGTAATTCTTTATAGCATTTTGGGGGTAAATTTTCCAGATCTCCAATGGCTTGGAGGCGAATATTATTCTCGGTGAGCGTCTTGAGTTCTTTGCGAATGGTGGTGACCAGCAAAGTCATCAAAGCGGTAACTTCATCTTTTGGTCGTCCCCAATTTTCAGTCGAAAAAGCATAAAGGGTCAGGTAGTCGATGCCTAGTTCTGCGGCGGCTTCTGTGGTTTCCCGAACTGCTTTCACGCCGTTTCTATGCCCGAAAATTCGCATTTTGCCATGCTGTTTTGCCCAACGTCCATTGCCATCCATAATAACCGCAATGTGGCGGGGAAGTTTCGACTGGTCTATTTGTGCTTTTAAATCCATTCGCTTGGGAATATAGTTTATATGTCTGCAACTTATTAATTTGGCTAAGATACGAAAGATACGCCAAAAAAGCCAAACAGATGAAATAAGGAAAATAGTACGGAACTATTTACCTACCTTTGCCGTTTAAACCGTAATAAGTAGTTAAGTATAAATAAGCGACTGTTTTTGAGTCCGAGATTTTTTTTGTTTAAACGAATTAAAAAATCTCAGCATAAACTTGGCTACGCATGATATCTTTTAGAGAAAGTATAAATAAAAAATCTTTCTTCAAAGTATCAATTTTTTATATTTAATTATTTCAATGACATTTCAAGATTTAAACATAATAGACCCTATTCTAAAGGCTCTAAAAGCAGAGGGCTACACAAACCCCACTCCTATTCAGGAACAATCCATTCCCATTCTTCTTGACGGTAGAGATTTGTTGGGCTGTGCGCAGACAGGCACAGGTAAAACAGCAGCTTTTGCTATTCCGATTTTACAACGACTTTACCTAAGTAAAGAAGGACAGAAGAAAAAAGGAAATCGACGGGTCAAAGTACTTGTGGTTACGCCTACGCGGGAACTAGCGATACAGATTGGCGATAGCTTTTCTTCTTATGGTAGATTCACCGGACTAAGAAATACAGTTATTTTTGGTGGTGTAAAACAAGGCGCACAAACGCAGGCACTCCGAAGAGGTGTGGACATTATTGTAGCAACACCTGGACGTTTACTGGACTTGATGAATCAGGGCTATGTGGACTTACGAGACGTAGAATACTCTATACTTGATGAAGCAGACCACATGCTCGACATGGGTTTTATTCACGATATTCGTAAAATTGTAGAGAAATTGCCGGAGAAGCGACAATCTTTATTTTTCTCTGCCACGATGTCACCAGAAATTGTACAATTATCTGGAAAGATATTAGGCAATCCTGAAAAAGTAACCATACAGCCCGACCAGACCACTGCGGAAAGAGTAGAGCAGGCGATTTATTTTGTTAGCAAACAAGAGAAGGCGGATTTATTGCTCCATTTATTGAAAACAGAAAAAATGCCTTCTGTACTGGTCTTTTCCCGCACCAAGCACGGTGCAGATAAAATCGCCAGAAAAGTCAGAAATGCTGGTTTTTCTTCGGATGCCATTCATGGCAATAAAGCACAAAATGCCCGCCAGAAAACCCTGAACAAATTCAAAGACGGAAAAATAAAAGTACTCATTGCTACAGATATTGCTGCTCGTGGTATTGATGTGGATGATCTTTCTCACGTCATCAATTATAATATGCCCAATGTCTCGGAAACCTACGTTCACCGTATCGGACGTACCGGACGCGCAAATGCAAGCGGCATAGCCATCTCTTTTTGCGATATGGAGGAACTTTCAGATTTGAAAGGTATCCAGAAACTTATTAAGCAAAAAATTCCTGTTATCTCCGAACATCCTTATGTACTCGAAGGCGCAGAAGCCCTCGCAGAGGCAGGTAAAGGATCATCTTCTAAAAAGAAAAAACAAAACAATAATCGTTCTTCCAACTTCCGTCGAGGCGGTGGCGGTGGCGGTGGTCGTAATGGCAGCAGCAATGGCGGCGGCGGTGGTGGCTATTGGAAAAAGCGTCGCGGTACTTCCAGCTCATCAAAGCCTAAGAGAAGACAGGATTAGTGTGGTAATTAGTTATTGGTTGATTAGTAACTAGGCTAAAAAATAATACTTCAAAGGGCAAAACGATGTGAATCGTTTTGCCCTTCCAAGTATTTACTACCGATTATCTCAATACACCTTTCATTGCCCAGTCCAAAACCCTATCTTTGCAAAAAAAATGATATGATTAAAAGCATAACATTAGAGAACTTTTTTAGCTTCGGAGATACGACTACAGTAGAATTAAATCCTGATATTAATATACTGCTGGGTATCAATGGAAGCGGAAAGTCTAATTTCCTAAAAGCCATCCACCTTTTAAGAGAAAGTATTGTCGGTGAGGGATTTGAAAAAGTATTTCTGAAAGACTGGGGTGGTTTTCATACGGTCGCAAATTTTAATCAACAGGGAAAAGATTTTATTAAGATAACTTATGAGTTTGATGAAAAGTCCATAAGGAGAGTTTTAAAAAATAAAGGCTATAAGTTTGACCTTAACCCAATATACGAAATCACGATTCATCGTTCCGGTTCAACATCGTATTACTTAGAAGAAAAATTATACATAGAGACCGATAAAGAGAGTGGGAAACTTTATATGGAAATGGCAAATTCCCGAGGAAAAATTAGTGGCAGGGGAAAAGATGGTCAGATTAGTTGGCATACCTACTCACAGGAAAATGGACAAATCGCCTTTAAAACCTCCGAACTAGTACTAAGGCAACTCTCTGATCCCCATACATATCCGACTCTTTTTACACTCAAAACAGCTATTGAAAAAATGGCTGCTTATGACTATTTCGATACAACTTTAAAAAGTGTAATCCGGCAACCTGGAAATTATGACACAGCTAACCAGCTACATTCCAACGGACAAAATTTAACATCAATTTTAAATAGACTTAAGAATCATCATTCTTTAGAGTATGAAAAAATAGAAAAATTTATCAAAAAAATTAACCCTAATTTCAAAGAAATTAGTTTTGATATTCTAGGCTCAAAAATGATTCTCGTTTTGAGAGAACAATTCCTGTCAAAATCTGTATCTATCGAACATATTTCTGACGGCACACTTCGATTTTTGATTTTACTCTCAATATTGTTTAATCCCGAAAGAGGAAATACCATCTGCATTGATGAACCCGAAATCGGACTTCATCCTGATATGATAAACTCCGTTGCAGATGCCATTAAATCTGCCTGTCAAAACACACAACTTATTATTGCTACACATTCTCCTTTATTATTAAATGCCTTTGAATTGGATGAAGTACTCATTTTTGAAAAAGATGAACACAACCAAACCAAAGTTAATATCAAATCAGAAGAAGACTTTGAAGACTGGAATGAAAATTACCTGACAGGACAGCTCTGGTTGCGGGGTTTAATTGGTGGTAAAAGATGGTAAAACTTACAATATTCATTGAGGGAGGTGCATCATTCACCAATGATTCGCCCGATATACAAACAATAGATAGCAGTGCTGTATTTCGGGAAGGCTTTTATAATTTGTTTGCTCAACATTTACATAAAAGCGAATTCGATATAGTTATTGAACCAATCGGCTCTGTATCGCAGGCCAAAGTACTGCTAAAAAAAACGACTGCTGATAAAGATACAATTTTATTGATAGATTTGGATGCACCAAAAGAACAAAAACAACAGAGAATTACAGATAATTTTGAAGGATTAAACAATAGTAAATTGTTTTTTATGGTGCAGGAAATGGAAGCCTGGATACTTTCACAGCCAGATAAAATTGTTAAATTTGCTCAACAGCGAAATTTAACAAGGAAAAGAGAAGATGAAAAGATTGAGGACAATCAACTTTTAAAAGAACTTCATCCCGAAGAGATAACTTCGCCAAGTGAAAAATTAGATACTATCCTGCGTCAGTATTTTGATGAGCAAAGAATACGGAGGGGGAAAATTAAAAGAAAAGGCAAACGATATTCTAAAACAAAAGACGGTTTCGTACTCATTGGCTTATTAGACCTCAGAAGATTAATAAGCACTTTTGATGAGGTTCAAAATATGTTGAAATATATAAAACAAAGAGAGGCACCTTAGTGAACTCTCCTTCCATTTTCCAGTCCAAAACCCTATCTTTAACTGATGGACAAATACTTCATACTAATTTTAATTGTTCTTGTGGGCTTGGGGTGTACAAACGAAAAACCTGCGGAAGGACATTGGCATTTAGAAAGGACTTACATTGTAATGCCAGAACTAACTATTGGGACAGACTACTCTACTGAATTTTACAATAAACAAAGCCTGACCGCAATAAGCCTTGCCTTGTTAGACATTGAAGAGAATCATGCGACTTGGAATAAAGGAGTAAATGGATACGATGGACTACCTGTATATTTCGACATGGAAGTAGGTAAACTCAATCTTGAGTTGGGAGAGGACTTTCATGAAGAATTTAAATTTAAACTTCGTAAAGACACCCTTGAACTTGTAGATGTAAAAAATGAGCTTGTATTTAAAGGCTATCAGTGTTTAGACTCGTGTTGTGATAAACAAAAAGAGCATTTTCTGCATAATAATCTAATTATAGACTTACCAATAGAAAAAGGCACTTCACAGAGTGAAAAATATAAGCTTGACAGAGTTCTTGAAAGTAGAATATATCTTAGCTCTCGTATCAATTCCCTAATGACACATTGTTCGACTTCGTCCCGCATAAGCACGGATAGATTTTTTTGTACAGCAGAGAATATCCCGCTTATTGTAGAAAAAGAAAAAAAACGTCTCTTTGAACAATATGAGGAAAAAATAACCTTTTCAATCTATGCTGATAAAAATGCAGATATGAAAACTATCGCATCTATCATGGAGCAATTCAGGCAAAGTGGTATTCAGAAAGTATATTTAGCGTTAAGAGAAGATACAGATTTGAGCAAAGAATTTAAAATTCGACTGAGAACATTAGATACTAATATTAACTTAAATGCCACCGATGACATTAGTTTGAAAGAATGGCTAAATGATTAAGCTACCCAGTAGCCCCAATATCCTAATACACTAATTACCAATATACCAATCCCCCTTCCATTTCCCACCACAAAACCTTATCTTTGCGGAAAATGTATTGAAGTATTGTCGTGTTGATGTGACGACAACACCACAACACATCAACACCACAACACAAATAAAGAAATGAAAATATCCTACAACTGGCTACGCCAATACATAGACACCGACATGCCCGTAGAAGAACTCGGCGATCTACTCACTGAAATCGGACTCGAAGTCGAAGGCTTGGATGAATTTGAAAGTGTCAAAGGCGGGCTAGCAGGTTTGGTCATTGGAGAAGTTGTGCATCGCGAACAACACCCGGATGCTGATCGACTATCACTCACTCGTGTTAATGTGGGCACAGGCGAAGAACTACAAATCGTATGTGGCGCACCCAATGTAGCTGCTGGACAAAAAGTCGTTGTCGCTACCGTTGGTACCACAATACACCCGACCAAAGGCGAGCCATTCAAAATAAAAAGAGCCAAAATCCGAGGACTGGAATCAATGGGCATGATTTGCGCAGAAGACGAAATCGGACTCGGACATGAACATGATGGCATCATGGTTTTGCCCGCAGAAACAAAGATCGGCACAGCGGCAGCAGATTTTTTCAAGATAGAAAAAGACTATATCTATGAAATAGGACTGACACCCAATCGCTCTGACGGAACTTCGCATATCGGTACAGCAGAAGATGTAGCCGCCGCGCTTAAAATCAATCACGGACACAGTGGGAAAGTCAAGAAGCCAGATATTTCAGCCTTCAAAATTGACAATAATTCTTTGCCCATTGAGGTAACAGTAGAAAATACAACTGCCTGCCCACGCTATTCCGGCGTATCTATTAAAGGCTTGAAAGTTGGTGCTTCACCGGAATGGCTGGTCAATCGACTCGCTTCTATTGGTGTTCGGACAACCAATAATGTTGTTGATGTGACCAATTTTATTTTACATGAATTGGGACAACCCCTCCACGCTTTTGATGCGGCTAAAATTGGCGGACAAAAAATAATTGTTAAAAATTTGCCGAAAGGCACTGTATTCAAAAGCCTCGATGAAGTCGACCGCAAATTGTATGCAGAAGACCTGATGATTTGTGATGGCAACTCAAAAGGCATGTGTATCGGCGGTGTTTTTGGTGGAATAGACTCGGGCGTGACGGATGGGACGACAGATATTTTTCTGGAAGCAGCACATTTTGAAGCACGTAGCCTCCGCCGAAGCAGTACTCGTCATCTCTTGCGTACAGATGCTGCAAAAGTATTTGAAAAAGGCAGTGATCCGAATAATACCATTTATGCACTCAAGCGTGCTGCGCTACTGATACAGGAAGTCGCAGGTGGAGAGATTGCTTCTGAGATGGTGGATATTTATCCAAAACCGATTGAAAAAGCACAAATCACTGCTGCTTATCGCAATATCAACCGATTAATAGGCGCGGATATTCCAAAAGAAGAAATACATCGAATTTTGGAGGCTTTACAGATTGATATATTAAAAAAAGATGAAGAAAGCCTCACGGTAAGTATTCCGACCAATAAAGCAGATGTCACCCGCGAAGCAGATTTGATTGAGGAAATTCTACGTATTTATGGTTTGAATAAAGTAGAAATGACGGGTTCACTGAACATCACGCTCAACTATGCCGCAAAACCCGATGCTCTAAGGCTACAAAACCTGGTCAGCGATTATTTATCGAGCAATGGCTACCACGAAATGATGGCAACTTCTATGGAGCCGTCTAAAAATTATCGGGATATTTTACCTGTGCCGGAAGAAGAAATGGTCTTTGTAAACAATACCTCCAATCAGCACCTCGACCTCATGCGTCCGACGATGTTGTTTAGCGGATTGACCGCCATTTTGCGCAACCAAAATCAACGGAATGCGGATCTTCGACTCTACGAATTTGGCAAAACCTACCGTAAAAAGGCGGAAGGCTATGAAGAAACTCGTCACCTGACAGTATTTCTGACGGGTAATCGTCATCCTGAACATTGGATGAACAAAGAAAAAACGCAGATTTCTTTTTATCACATCAAAGCAATAGTCAGCAATATTATGGCTCGACTAGGTTTGAATGGGGCGCAGGAAACGGCTTTGCAAAACGATATTTGGAGTACAGCTTTACAATACCATCGCGGACTGAATGATTTGGTGACTTTTGGTAAGTTGAAAAAGGGTATTTCCAAAAAAATGGACATTAAAAATGATGTTTTTTATGCGGATTTCAATTGGGATAACATCCTGAAAGCCTTGAAGAAACACAAGGTTACGTTCCATGATTTACCAAAATATCCATCTGTTCGACGAGATTTAACCTTAATTCTGGATAAAACCATTAACTTTACGGATGTAAACCGTGTTATCCATAAAGAAGGAAAGCCGATTTTGCAGGAAATGAACCTGTTTGACATCTTTGAAGACGAGCAAAAACTGGGCGAAGGCAAGAAATCTTACTCAGTCAGTCTGCTATTCAGAGATGATGACAAAACATTGAAAGACAAAGAGGTAGAAAAAGTCATGGATAAAGTCATGGCAAGCTGCGAAAGCAAGCTGAATGCGGAAATTAGAAAGTAATTAAACTGTGTTGATGTGCGCATGTGTTGAGGTGTTAATGTCTAAATACGACAACACATCAATACCACAACACATCAGCACAAAAAATAAACCAAGCAAAAAGTGTCATATTTACCAGAAAAATTAGAAGATATAGAGACCAAGGTCAGGCGTTTGATTGAAGAAAATAAACGTTTGGCAGCAGTTAATACTAATTTGAAGGAAGAAAATAATCGCTTAAAATTCCGTTTGGCGGAAGCCGAAGAACGCGGAATACAGGCAAAAACAGTCGGTGTAACAGCCGGCGGGGAAAAAGACAATGTTGCCATTATACAATTAAAAGAAAAAATAGACAGCTATACCGAGGAAATTGATAAGTGTATAGAATGGCTGTCTGAAAATTAATCGGGCTTAGACCCAACAAGCAACATGGAAGACAAGGAGGCATTAAATATTACCGTATTAATCGGAGGCAGACCTTATCCTTTGAAAATTAAGGCAGGCGATGAGCATACCATTCGTAAGATAGTCAAAGAAATCAACGAAAAAGTAAACAGCTTTCAGCTTACCTATACACAAAAGGACAAACAAGACTGTCTTGCAATGGCATTACTGACTTATGCCGTTGACCTCCAAAAAGCACGGCAAACCCGTGTAGATAAGGACGTAGCAGATAAAATTCATCAAATAGATACCCTGCTCAATGCCGTCCTCAGCGATTCCTAATCTTTTCCCTTTTTCCTGCTTTGAAGTTGATTAAGTGTATTGAGTTGATTAAGTTATTAAGTTGTATATTTTGCCTTGCAAAATGAATAACAATTACATAATCAACACAATTATACAATCACACAATTATACAATCACTCAATTATACAATCACTCAATTAACATAACAACACCCCATACTATTTTTAATAACACAATAACAACAAATATACCATGACAGAAATGATAATTGCGGCAGTAGTCGCATTGATTGCAGGACTGGGCGGCGGCTGGTTTGTCGGAAAAGGCAACTCCCAGAAAAAGATGGAGGAGATGAATGAACAGTCCGACAGAATGATCGAGGAAGCCAGAAAAAGTGCAGACAGAACAGTAAAGGAGGCAGAGTCGAAGTCCAAAAATATGGTCAAAAATGCGGAGTCGAAAAACGAACGTATTAAGCAAGAAAAGATACTGCAGGCCAAAGAGAAATACGTCAAACTCAAAGCGCAGTTTGAAAACGACACCTCGAAACGTAAAAAAGACTTGCAGGAAGAAGAACTTCGCATCAGAGAACAACGCAGCGGACTAAAACAAGAACTGCTGGACATCAAACGTAAAAAAGATTCGATCGATGGGAAGATAGAAGACCTCAAATCCAAAGAAGAAGAGATCGAAGTCATCAAAGGCAATTTGAACAAGCAGTTGGAGGTGATTACTAAAAAGAAAGAACAACTGGACAAAGCCAATGAAATACATGTCGAAGCTTTGGAAAAAGTAGCTAAACTCAGCGAACAGGAAGCCAGAGAAGAACTGATGAAAGCCATCAAGGACAGAGCCGAATCACAGGCAATGGCTTTTGTTAAAGAGCGTATTGATGAAGCAAAAATAACTGCCAACAAAGAAGCCAAAAAAATCATCATTCAGTCGATACAACGTATGGCTGCGGAGCAGACGATTGAAAACACAGTCTCTGTATTCCCACTGCCTTCTGATGATTTGAAAGGACAGATTATTGGTCGAGAAGGTCGAAACATCCGTGCGCTGGAAGCAGCTACAGGTGCTGAAATCGTGGTGGACGATACGCCGGAAGCTATCATTATTTCCAGCTTCGATCCTATACGCCGAGAGATTTGCCGCTTGTCTCTGCAACGTCTGGTTGCTGATGGGCGTATCCACCCTGCGCGTATTGAGGAAGTCGTAGAAAAAACCCGCAAGCAATTAGAAGAACAAATCATCGAAATCGGTGAACGTACTGTTATCGAACTGGATATTCACGGATTAAATGCCGCATTGGTGCGGATGGTCGGACGGATGCGTTTCCGTTCTTCTTATGGGCAAAATTTGCTGAAACACTCCATCGAAACTGCCAACTTATGTGGTATCATGTGTGCCGAATTGGGCTTGCCAAAGAAAATGATCAAAATGGCAAAACGTGCAGGACTCTTACACGATATAGGAAAAGTAGCTGAGGAGGAAACAGAATTGTCACACGCTATTCTGGGTATGAAAATGTGTGAAAAACACGGAGAAAGTAAAGCAATATGCAATGCCGTAGGTGCACACCACGATGAAGTCGAAATGGAATATATCATTTCTCCTCTGGTCCAAACTTGTGATGCTATTTCTGGCGCACGTCCAGGCGCACGTCGCGAAATACTGGAAGGATATATCAAACGTATTCAGGAATTGGAAGACATCGCGCTCTCGTATGAAGGCGTACAAAAAGTATATGCCATGCAGGCAGGACGCGAATTGCGTGTCATTGTAGAAAGTGAAAAAGTGACCGACAAGAAAGCAGATGAATTGTCCTTCCAAATTTCTCAGCGCATTCAGGATGAAATGCAGTATCCCGGTCAGATAAAAGTGACTGTTATTCGGGAAATGCGGGCGGTATCGTTTGCGAGATAATTTGGTGACTGGTTGATTAGTGACTGGTGAAATGTTGTTTTTTGCGAAGCAAAAATAAGAGTGACTTAGCAATTATAGGAATCAAATCATTCTACATATCTGATGATTTGTTTTTGACTAACTATTAGTAAAAAATAATCTATGGCAACAACAATTTCACTTAGGGATATGGCAGTTGAAGCTATCAAGCAATTGCCTGAAACGAGTTCTGCAGAAGAGATTATGTACCAAATTAATCTAGTAGCTAATGTAGTTGAAGGACTGAAAGATATAGAAAACGGCAAGACACATACGACGGAAGATGTCTTAAAAAAGATTAAGCAGTGGCGGAAGTAGTTTGGTCACAAAGAGCGTATATAGTTGCTGTTATAAATGGTAGAATGGAATTGAAAGAAGAATTAGTAGATTGGCTATTGATTTAGGTTGCCTGATTGATATAGATGACATTTAATGTGCATAAAGAATTAAAAAACATGGAATTAGCGAGCGTAATAGATCACACAATATTGCGACCGGATTGCAGCCCCAAAGACATTGAGACACTTTGCGACGAAGCCCACAAACACAGTTTTGCTGCTGTTTGTGTGCCGCCTTATTTTGTCAAAGATGCTGTACGCAAACTGGAAAAGTCGCCCGTTCGGGTAGCGACTGTTATTGGTTATCCTATGGGCTATGCCTGTACACCTTCAAAGGTAGAGGAAGTCAAAAGAGCTATAGAAGAAGGCGCAGATGAAGTAGATGTTGTCATCAATATCTGTGCGGTTAAAAATGAACACTGGACTTACGTCAAAAATGACATTGACAGTATTGCTATGGCGACGCATTCGCGGGGCAAGCTGGTTAAAGTTATTTTGGAAACAGGTTTGCTCAGTGAAGATGAAATGCATCAGCTTTGTAAAATTTGTAACCAAATTGGCGTAGATTTTGTCAAAACATCGACTGGAATAAACGGCGGCGGAGCAACACTTAAAGCAGTTAGGTTTCTTAGGGAACATCTGAATGATAACATAAAAATCAAAGCCTCTGGAGGAATACGCAATCAAAAATCCGCTCAAAAATTTATTGATGCTGGGGTTGCCCGTATTGGTACATCTTCTGGCATTGATATTGTGAAATAAAAATAATGAAAAAATTACTTCTATTCGTTACATGTATCTTTTTCTGCACAGGTACTGATGCACAAATAAATATAGTAGAAGATGGCTTAGTACAAGCCATGATACAACGTCATAAAGAAACCAACCGCTCTATGACTGTGGCTGGCTGGCGGGTACAACTAGCTGCGGGTACCGACCGCAATATGGTCACCAGTACCAAATCTAAATTTCTGAGTGTATACCCTGAATTTGATGCAGAATGGACCTATAAAGCACCTTATTATAAACTGAATACAGGTGCTTTTCTCACAAAACTGGAAGCAGCAAGACTGAAGTATAAAATCAGAAAAGAATTTCCGAATGCTTATATTATTCGGGACGAAAAGATCAAGCCCAGCGAATTTATGCGGTATTAATTCGACGGTTTAGTAAACTTGTGGGCTGCCCCTGCGACAAGTAAGTTTCCTAAACCAAACTTTTATTTGGAAAATGAAGGTTTAGGAAACTCGCATCACACAAAACCACCACGCAAGTTTACTAAACCAAAAAACGACTGCGCACCTCCGGCGTAGGAATCATACAGGCATCTTTTTCGCCAAACCACTTATAACGATTTCTGGCGATAAAGTCATATACGCCATTGCGTATAAAAGTAGGAATAACAACTAAAACATAAGGCAGACTCCACAAACCACCAAGACACTTCCCGGCTCGCAAAGCTGCAGTGGATTTGATATAGCTTTTCCCAGCATCAATCAAGACCACACTATCTATTTCGTCAGAATCCAATTGGAAATGCTGCAATAATTGCTGACCAGCTGCCGATTGCAAAGGCGCGAACCTAAATTTTGCAGACTGATCTCTTTTCATAATAAACTGGACAAAACCATCACATAGATTGCACACCCCATCAAATAAAAGGATGGGATGCTCGGTCGATAATTGTAGTAATTCTTCTTTGGTCATCGTAGTAGTTCAACAGTTAATTTTAATGGTTTGTTTGATAAAAAGCCCGAATTTTACATACAATTAATACGTAAACACAAGTTAGAGATAAATTAAACCCTCATAATCAAAAGAATACATAGTCTTCCAAAAATATACGTAAGACCCTTTGTTTTTAGTCCGATAATCTCTTAATTTTGAAGTATTTCCAACCATTTATCAGAATAAAAACATGAAGATTTTCCTCCAAACTTTAATCTGTTGTTTGCTCTGCGGTCAAATTTACGCTTATAATCATTGTTTTGATGGTGTAAATAAGACTTATGTTGACAACAGCAACGCTACCTTATCCGTAGCCTGTCCTCAGGACTCCCTCGCACTTGTCGCCCTGTATAATGCCACAAATGGCTCAGGATGGACGAACACCTGGAATTTAAGCCAGCCGATGAATACCTGGTATGGCGTATTTACCAACGGAAGTGGCTGCGTCACCAATCTGTATTTAATTGCCAATAATCTAGTCGGGACAATTCCAGCAGAGATGGGCAATTTGAGCAGCCTGACTGACCTGCAAATCAACGACAACCAACTCAGTGGTGCTCTCCCTGCCGAACTCGGCAACCTTAGCAACCTGACGGTATTGATTGTCAATAACAACCAGTTAGGTGGCTGTTTTGATAGTAATCTGGCAGGTTTTTGCAGCCAATTGGATTCCTATGTCACCAGTAATTCTGCTGCATTTATTGATGCGGGAAATAATTTTGATGCTACTTGGGACGATTTCTGTAGCACAGAAGCAGGCATCTGTATGTCTTGTAGTGTGACGGACTCCCTCGCACTTATTGCTTTGTACAATTCAGCTAATGGATCGGCATGGGGACCCAAAAAGTGGATACTTAGCCAACCCATGAGCACCTGGGAAGGCATAACGCTCAATGCAGATGGCTGTGTCACGGTAATAGACTTACTCGCAAATGATTTATCAGGAACACTCCCGCCAGAAATTGGTGATTTGAGTGAATTGACTGATTTACTGCTTTCTTATAATGATATTGGTGGCAATATACCACCCGAATTGGGCAACCTGACTAATTTAGCTACGCTGCGATTGGATGATAATATATTTACAGGAAGTATTCCGCCAACTTTGGCAGGACTGGGCAATCTGACCGATTTACTCGTAGATTATAACCAGCTTTCTGGCTGCTACGATTCTGCTTTACAAGTTTTATGCGGACAATTGAGTACCAGCAATAATGCTAGTATCAGTGAAGGGAATGGCTTTGATGCCGAATGGGAAACTTTTTGTAGCACAGGGACTTGTACTCCTTTATGTCCCATATCTTTGTCTTTGAGTGGAAATATTGCCAGTGGCTTGTATCAAGCAGACTATAATATTTATTCTAACGGTACTGTGCCTACAGGAAATGATGTTGATTATAAAGCCGGAACAATCATTACGCTTGCATCAGGTTTTTCCGTAGAACCTAATACAGATTTTTCTGCTGAAATTGAAGGTTGTATAATATTAGAATAAAATTGTCATGAAAATGTAAGGGCAGAGCTATTAAAGTCGTGTCCTTATAATAGAAAATCCAAATTGCGGAAAACAAATAGCACCTTATCGCGTTGAATAACACAGCATTTGGTATGCTTTTTGTCATATTAATGTCAGCGTCGATATAGAATTGGTGCATAAACTAACTCGTTGTTGTTCTAAAAGTTAGTTAAAAGGGTTATAACACATTCAATTCAACGAGTAAGTAGCGGTTCAGAGTAAATGCTTTGAACCGCTTTTTTATTGCTACAGAATAAGAAAAAATAACCACATTAATTTTTTGGAGTTTATTTTTCATCAACCTTCAATTGAAACTTGGATTCAAGTAATAAATGCAACATCGAACTGCTGTTCGATTTTTTGCGCGAATATTTCATTGGGTGTTTTGTACCCAAACCTCTTTCTCGGTCTGTTATTTAATTGTTTTTGAACTTCAATTATTTGTTTTTCTGT
>CALFBH010000064.1 GCA_937951615.1 uncultured Saprospiraceae bacterium
CCTATTAGTCCACTAATTTTGCGATTCGTTAAAGACTCAAGGTGGGATAAATCCATAGATATTGCTTCCATTTTAGGATAAGAAATATCTGCCCAGGTAAAATTTTCAACGATAACAGTAAAGGCCTCGACTGTACCAAAAGTAACAGTTATTACTCGTAAAGCCTATGGTGGCGCTTATGATGTGATGAATTCAAAACACATTGGTGCTGACCTCAATTATGCCTGGCCTTCTGCCGAGATCGCCGTGATTGGTGCAAAGGGAGCTAGTGAAATTATTTTCCGCAGAGAGATTGCCGCTGCTGCCGATCCTGCCGCCAAATTAGCAGAAAAGGAAGCTGAATATGCCGCCACTTTTGCCAATCCCTACAAAGCTGCCCAACGTGGTTTTGTGGATGAAATTATTGTACCGCAGGATACTCGCAAGAAGTTAATTCGCGCTTTTGAAATGCTGGAAAACAAAGTGGATACGCTGCCTAAGAAGAAGCATGGGAATATTCCGTTGTAGAAGATTAAGTAGCGGAAATTCATGAATTTCCGCTACTTAATCTTATCGCCGTATAATCCCGCCGCCCATCACATCATCGCCTTCGTAGAATACGGCTGACTGACCTGGTGCTACGCCTTTCACATTCGCATAAAAATCGACGTGTATGGTGTCGCCTTTATTGGTCAATGTGCTGAGTGTGCCGGGGTCATTATATCGAATCTGTGTGGTGCTTTCTATGCCATTTGGAATGGTTTCATATTTCAGAAAATTGAGTTGTCCGACGGTCATGCCATTTCGGAATAGCTCGTTTTCTTTGCCCAGCACAACGGTATTGGTTTCTGGTATAATTTCTTTTACATAAATAGGTTCGCCCAAGGCAATGCCTAAGCCACGTCTTTGCCCAACGGTATAAAAAGGATAGCCTTTATGCTGCCCCAAGACTTCTCCTGCCGTATTGAGAAAATTGCCCCCTGCTACCTGTGCGTCCAGTCCATCGACCTGTCTGCGGAGGAAGCCGCGATAATCATTGTCTGGCACAAAGCAGATTTCATAACTTTCACCTTTTTTAGCTAAGTCGGTATAACCTCTGTCATGCGCCATTTTACGAACTTCTGGCTTGGTAAATTCAGCTAGTGGAAACTGACTTCTTGCCATACATTCTTGACTCAGTCCCCAAAGTACATAAGATTGGTCTTTGTGTAAATCCACTGCTTTGGAAATAAAATACCGGTCATTTTCATGCTTGATTTTGGCATAATGTCCCGTAGCTATAAATTCGCAATCCAGTGCATCTGCTCGTCTAATCATGGCTTCCCACTTGATGTGCGTATTGCAAAGCACACAGGGATTGGGTGTGCGGCCGGCCATGTATTCATCTACAAAATTGTCGATGACAAAATTGCCAAATTCTTCCCGAATATCGACTATAAAATGGTGAAATCCGCAATCGACGGCTACTTTTCGGGCATCGTTGATAGAGTCGAGGCTACAGCAGCCGGTTTCTTTTTTGTTGCCGCCAGAGTTGGCATAGTCCCAGGTCTTCATGGTGATCCCGATGACTTCATAGCCTTCTTCATGCAGTAACAAAGCCGTTACTGTGCTGTCTATACCGCCGCTCATTGCGACCAATACTTTTCCTTTTTTACTCATTAGCTTAATTACGAATTACGAATCTCTTAATTACGAATTATTGAACAAATCTAAGGATTGAATAGTTTCATTGTGCTAATTAATTTAAATTTTGCTCATCTTTTTTCTTGTGGGAATAAATTCCCACGCTACCAAATGGTCTGTCGCTATGCGACTCATGGGCTGAATCGCTCTCATAGAGCTATCTTTTTTTCTAGTTTCCCCTTTTTCTCCCCCAACCATTCCTCTTTCAAGATACTCAGTATAATGCTGTCTCTTCTTCCTGTGGGGCTTGCGCAATTGCTTCGCAACACGCCTTCTTCTATGCAGCCAATACTTTTCATGGCTGCGATAGAGCGTTTGTTGTTATAGTCTGCCCGAAATTCTACGCGGTCAAATTTCCAGGTTTCGAAGGCTTGATTCAACATGAGCAATTTGCAATTTTTGTTGAGTCCGGTGCCTTGAAACTCTTTTCCGTACCAAGTGTAGCCGAGTTGTACAGTATTGTGGGTGGGCTGATAATCGTAAAACCTTGTAGATCCGGCTACTTCCTGTGTTTGTTTATCCACAATCAAAAAAGGATAGGATTTATTTGATGCTCTATCTTCTAATGCTTTTTCTATGTAGCTTCTCAGGTGTTCAGCACCAGCAGCGGAGATTATGGAGTAGATCCATAGCGTTGGTTCATTTTCAGAAAAAACGAGTAAATCATCAAAATCCTCCAGCCTTAGTGGGCGGAGTAATGCTCTGTCATTTTCGAGGATGATGTCTGGTGTGAAATCTATTTCCATGACTGATTACTTTGTTTTTATATAAACTGTTTCCCCTTGTTTAACGGTTTTATTGTATTTGAATTGTTTATTTGACTCGATGGATAGTTTTATTTTTTTTCCTTTTCTCTTCATTATAATATTGTGGGCTATCCCTTGCATATAAAAATTTTCCAGCTCCAGATAATCCCAGTCTTTGGGCAATATTGGAATCATTTTAAATTCTGAAAAACTAACGGGTTCGATAGCTAATAATCCTTCTAAGTAGATTCGACAATACAGTGCGCTTTCTGCTGACAAATGTTTCATATTATTTTCGGGGTAGGCTTCTACCGGGTATGGTACATGGTCACCTAATAATCTTTTTGTTGAATATTGTTTTAATTTTTCCATGGCGATTTCCTGTTCTCCTACCCTGAGCGCACCTCTTAAGGCATACAACGTTGCCCTATCCCAAAAAGTGGCTTCTTCTACTTTAAGGGATGGCTTGTATTGAACTAAAATGCCATTATCTGTCCATAGTTTTTCAAATAATGCTTTCAGTGTGCCTTCTTTTCGGCTTGTTATTCCCAGTGTTAAAGGAAGGCAAATCCAATGTCTGAGGTATTTATTTTCATCAAAATAACGATAAGTTTCTAATCCTTCCAAGGTAGCACCAAAATAATTTTCAATGACCTGTTCCATTTCAGGCAAACGTTGTTCATAGTTTTTTAGATTTGAGTTCTTTTTTAATTCTCTCGCTATCGGAATGCTATATTTTAAACCTCCATAATATAAACTCGATGTAGATAAATTAGCGTTTCCCGTTTCTATTCTTCCTTCCATTTCATCCGACTCTGATTTGACTGCGCCAAACTCGTTTCTGTTGCGGTGACAATATTCCAGACACCATTCTATCAGCGGCCACAATTCTTCTGCTTTTTCAGTATTTCCAGTATTCAGCAAATATAGCGAAGTGCCATAAGCTATCATAGCAGCGTCGCCTCTGTCTAAATGTGTCATGGGAAAATTTCCATCTACTTCAAAGGCATAGGCAATGTGCGTACTATCATCCTGCGGAATGTTTCCTAGAAATTTTTTATAGGCATTAAAAGCAGCAATTTCTGCGGTTTCGTATCCCATATAGGGGAAAAACGGCCCGCTATATTCAACCTGATCATTTGCCCATATTCCTGCATAATAGTTCCCGCCTCCAGGAGAATGCACCAGCCCCATAGATGAGTCGAAAATGCTTTCCGAAGCTCTGATTTTGGCAAAATAAAAGAGTGTATTTAATATCTTGTCGGGTGTATGAAGCCTTAGGTTGTTTCGGCAAATGTCCAGGTAGTCATCCCGAGATTTCTTGGCCGTTTTATAGTCGAAATCATCGCTATTTTCATCATTTAATGTCGCTCCATAATAAACAGGAAATGAATATGCCTGACCAGGATCCAAAGTTATTTCATCCTCAGCTTTGCTTTTGACAATAAAAGAATACTTTCCTTTATAGCCTATTTCCGACTGTTTGTAATGCACCTCCGAAATGGTCAGTTGCTTTGGTTTTGTATCCAGATTTTCTATCTGCCATTCTTCGACCAAAAGCCTTTCGTCCATAGACGGATAGAGTTGCTTGGTCAGCTTTAAACCATTTACAGCAGCATAATGAAAAGTAATCATTCCGCCTATTTCAACAGAATCTAATACGGAGTAATCCAGTGTTTTATTATCACAGCCTATACTCGGCGATATCTCTTCACTTATAGTTCTTCTAAAATATGCCCTGTATTTTTTCCAGTCTGGTTCACTACTTTTATTGAATGTTCTCAGTTGGGGAAAGATAATATCCTTTTTGATGGTCAGCCTTTTTGTCGTATCTATTTCATAATAAATGATGGCTGATACTTTTTTGCCCGACATTTCAATATTATCGCTGTGCGGTAAATTATCACACAAATTCATAGGCAAAATAATATCGCCTTTATGATTGATCTTCCAATTAAGATCCTGGGCATTTAACTGATTTGATGCGTAGAAACAGAAATAAATCAGTAGTATAGCTATATATTTCATGCTCTAATTTAAATAAATTAAATGCCATTTCAGTATCCCTGGCAAACTTTCATAACAACAAATTGAAAAAACGTAAGCCAATATCATTGCCAAAGCAAAAGGTAATTTCTCTGGGAAGTTTTTAAAATCATAAGAACTTTTAACCATTTTGTTGCCGACTCCGAAGGGAAGTCTTAAAAACAAAAAATACATAAGAAAATAGTCCAGCCACTGCAACATAGAAGGCTTGATTATATCCCCCGCAATCTTCCCAACAGTGAGGCCCAGCAATGTCCAAATAACTGTTCCTATTACTAGGAAAGTAATGGTGCCGAAATAATTTATAAATTTTGCCTCTGAAGCATCGACTAAGTCGATTTCGTCCTCTTCTTCTTCATTGAGTTCATCAATTGTCGAAGCTCCAAGTTTTTTGAAAGCCGAACTCCAATAGTAAACATATACTACGATGATGATTGAACCAACAAGGTAGCTGGTTCTTATTAAAAAATCCATTTTGGCTCTTTTACTAATTATTCACGCCATGCTTTCCGTTCTTCTTTAGTCAGGAGTGTCCAAGCCACAATTCGGGTCGTTTTATTTCCCGTTCCCAAAGGAATCGTTCTCACCTGATCCACTTCTATTTTTTCTAATGCTTTGTAGATTCCTTTTAGGTTGGATTGCTTGGAGACTAAAGTTGAAAACCAAAAACAGTTTTTAGCAAATTTTTTGCTTTCCCGAATCATGTTGTGAATGAATCTATGTTCTCCGCCTTCACAGGTCAATTCATGGCTCATTCCTGCAAAATTGAGCTGGGCTTTGGTGATGGGCTTGCTGGCTTTTTTTCGGGATAGGCTCTCGATTTTTCTTCGACTTGCTTTTTGCGCACCATCAGTGGACGAATGAAAAGGCGGATTGCATATAGATACATCAATTTTATCTTCGCTGTTTATGATGCCCTCGAAAATCTGTTTTTTATGTTCTTGTAGTCTAAAGTCAATCTTGTTTTTAAGCACTGAATTAGCCTTCACAATATGCTGCGCTATCTCAATCGACTTTGGATGAATATCAGTAGCGATAAATTTCCAGTCATATTCGACAATGCCAATGATTGGATAAATACAATTCGCCCCGACACCAATATCCAGACAGGTAATTTGCTTGCCTTTTGGAACTGCACCAAAACTATTTTCGCTTAACAAATCGGCAATGTGGTGAATATAATCAGCCCTTCCTGGTATGGGAGGACATAAATTTTCAGCCGGAATATCCCAGTTTGTTATGCTATAATAGTGATTCAGCAATGCCTTGTTGAGCAGTTTTACTGCCGCAGGTTTTGCAAAATCAACTGAATCTTCTCCCCGTTTATTGGGTTTTATATAATTTGCCAATTCAGGCGTACAGGCGACTAATGCACTTAAATCATATTTTTCGCGGTTTCTGTTCCGAGCATGTAGTCGTGTTTTTTCTGGTTGGCTTTTTTTTACTGACATGGTTTCAATTATTGGCTTCTTTTCACTTTTCGCCAAGTTATAATTCTTCGATTTCTTCTTTTGAGAGCCCTGTTGATTTTATAATTATTTCAATGGAAACTCCATTTTTTTTGAATTGCTTTGCCACCTCAATTCTTTCACTTTTCCTCACTCTTTCCTCTGCTTCAAATTTCATGGTTTCTGCAATACTCGCCTGATAGTGTAGATTATTCAGGTATCTTTCATACGTTTTTCGCTCTTCATCTGGCAGATTGGCTACTTTCAATTTTTCATTTGCCTCTTTTAAACCTCTTGCTTTAAAGGAATCTTTTATTTCGCTATTTTTGAAAAAATAAATCCACTCATCCAAGCTGTCTTTAGCCAAATCGTCGAATTGATTTACTTTTATTAGGTAGATTTCAGGATATAAATCTGCAATGGTTTCCTTACCAAACATTTTCTTTTGGCTTGGGCTCAACTGCAATTCATCATTTTTATGGATTCCCCGGAAATTGGTGGTGCCTCGGTAAACATAATCTGCTCCTTGTCCGAGGTTGAAGTAGATGATATTCACGGAAATGACTTTTTTTATTTTTGAGTAGGGATCTCCTTCTCTTATGTATTCCGTGATGGCTTTTGATATTCCAAATAAAATTCTCAGAAAATAATCAAGTTGGTGGGAGTTCTGAATCTCAATAATGATTAATTCTTTTTTCGCATTTTCAACCAATAAATCTACTCGATTGTACTTTTCGCCTTCTGTTTGTTGATTGCCTTCACTCTCTAAAATTGCCTGTATTCTGATGTCATCACCAATTAATTCGCTGAGAAATCCCTCAAGAATTCCAAAGTTGGCTTTGTCTCTTATCAGTCGCTTTATTGCCCAATCGAACCTAATGTGTTTGTTCATTGTTTTCAATTTTTCTCAAAGTTACGACTTTTTGTTGTTTGATGCTCAATGTCATGAGGCGTTTATTTCGCCCCGTCAGGGCTTGCAGGGGGGCTTACGAGGGACGTTGTCCCTCGCTAACATATTTCGCTCTTTCAGCGCTTGGTTTAATTTTTTTAATCTATTGCTATAAATTATTTTGCACCATCTCCCTTATTTTAACCACTTTTTCAAAGTGGTCAAGTTTATGCTTCATAATCCACCACTCTGCAAGCTCCATTAATAGTTCTGGCTTATCATTTTTATTCTAATACCAGTCAAGATCAATTGCCTCTAAATCTACATCAGGAAAATTATACTTTTTGACTAATTCTTCTCTTGATATGGTTTTTTGTTGGGGATCAAGCATGTTTTCAAGTAATATTCTAATTTCACCGAGTTTTTTAGGATCAAAAGTATTTAAAATTTGGTTAGTTGTGTATATCACATATCGAGCACTATAGCCTGCTTCTAAATAACCGCTATTAAAACCTAAGATAGCGCTCATTTTAATGCAAAAGCGCATAAAACGCTCATAAGTATGACCAATATAAACTGTTATATCTATCTCCCGGTTTTCTCCCAGGAATTGTCCCTCCTTAAATTCAACATTCATGTTACATACTTGAAATTCTGAACCCTGATTATAATCTTCAAATTTAGAATTCTTAACCATATTTTTAAATTCTACATTCCTGATATAGTCTTCAAATTCTTTATAAAGCAGCTTAAAATCATCTTCGGTTCTCTTTAGTAAAAAGCCGCCTTTTAACACATCTAAATATAAGTTTGAGCCTATATCAAATGCTTTGAGCAGGGACATCAGTTGCATAAATCTGTAGTATCTGGGTGGGTTATCTCTAAATCCCTCGGCTGTAATATCTTCAGTCATTTTCACCATAGCTTCAAATTCAAGAAATTTATCTAAAAAATCAGATATTCTGAATTCGGTCTGATGAATAATGTTTTCTCCAATGAACAATCTTACAGGAGTCATTTCATCTGCAACAAACGAAATTACTATTTTTTTGGAAGGATAGAAAAAGTATTTTAATCGGCCTTGCGGTTTAGTAAATGCAGGTTGACCTAGTTTTGAAATAATATCTTCCTCTGTGAGTATCTTAAGCTGTTCAAAGGCTGTTTCTTTCAGCATAAATTGAACCACAGTAGATGTAGATTCATTTATTCTAAAACTCACATATGTATCGGTATAAATCCAATTCCCCCTAGAAATCAAGGATTCTTTACTGATTAAATCAGCATTAATTTTGTCTTTATCATCACCTAACTTAATACCAAAAATTGTAATCTCAGTAGAATCGTATGTGGAGCTTAATATTATTTCTAAATTATTGTCTTTACCCATTGCATTTAAGTTTAATGACTTCAATAGAATTTAATTACATTGTAAATATAATGTATATAAATCTAATTATTTATAAATTCTCGATATCAAGTGACTCACTCATACACATAATACGACATATATATTTGCAACAGATTCCCTATCTCGGCACCTCAATCTTCTCCACAATATCCCGAATCACATCCTCCACCGTAAAACCTTCCATCTCGCGCTCCGGCGTGAGGATGATGCGGTGATTCAGTACCGGTCCGACGACAAAACGAATATCATCTGGTGTCACGAAATCTCTGCCACTCATGGCGGCTCTGGCTTTGGAGGTGCGCATGATGGCGAGGGAGGCACGCGGCGACGCGCCGAGGAACAAGTCGCCATTATTGCGGGTATTATGGATCATTTTTGCAATGTATTCCAGCAATTCAGGACGGATGTGTACCTGCTCTATGATTTCTCTGTATTCCGATAATTCCTGTGCTGTCAAGACAGGCTTGACGTCTGTGCTGACCTTGCCACTAAAGTCGTCTTTGAATAGGTTGAGGATTTCAATTTCTTCTGCTAAGGAGGGATAGGTCAGCAGCACCCGAAAGAGGAAACGGTCTAGCTGTGCTTCGGGTAGCTTGTAGGTGCCTTCCTGCTCGATTGGATTTTGTGTGGCTAAGACCATGAATGGAGCGCCCAGTTTGCGGGTCGTGCCGTCTATGGTCACCTGCTGTTCTTCCATCACTTCAAATAGCGCAGACTGCGTTTTGGCTGGTGCGCGATTGATTTCATCGACTAGCACGATATTGGAAAATATGGGTCCCTCACTGAAGGTAAATTCAGCCGTTTTCATATTGAACACCGTTGTTCCTACGACATCGCTCGGCATGAGGTCGGGTGTGAATTGTATGCGGGAAAAACCAGTATCAATACTTTTTGCCAGTAGTTTTGCAGTCATGGTTTTGGCAATGCCTGGCACGCCTTCCAGCAGTACGTGTCCGCCAGAGAGCAAGGCGACCAGCAGTAGGTCGAGCATGTCTTCCTGACCGATGACGACTTTGTGTATTTCATCCTTGACCCGATCTACGGCATCGCTGATTTTGTCGACGGCGAGTCGGTTGCGTCCCCATTGCGACTGCTCGGCTTGCTCGTCGCCGAAGCCTTCGCTTGCGGGTGGTGTTACTGGATTTTCTGGTGCGGGCTGTTGTTCCTGCCCTAATGGATTTAATTCTTCCATGTCTACTTAAGTTTAAGTTTAAGTTCAAGCTCAAGTTTAAACTTATTCTTAAACTTGAACTTATTCCATCTATTTACAATTCTTGTAAAAATTTTCTAATGCGCTATAAAAGCTGTTCAAGTGATCTTCGGAAACAGTCTCTTCTCTGCTCAGTCTTTTATATCTTAATATAATATTGTCAATGTCTGTTCTAGAAATTTCTGATTTTACGACCAGTCGTTCCAGTATTTTTTCATCTGGTTTTTTGATGCGGATTCCGTAGCGGCGGCGTACAAAATCATCAAACAAGTACATCATTTTACCCGTCAGATTTTTGTGGTCTTGTTGTTGGTGATACAGCTTGCCGATGGTCTCTATAAATTCCAGCGAGGTATTGGTATTCGCTGCGCGAATGGGGATAATCCGCTGGCGACGCTTGGCGCGAAACAGTACATATAGCCCGACCAGGGTAAGCATCAGATACCAAGCCCAGCGCAAGCTTTGTTGGGATAAAATATATTTGAGTGGTGATTCTGCAAAATTTCGTTGTCCATCTGGCCAGTCCCAATCGTAGTCTTTGCTTTTTTCGTCCCAGTAAATATCGCCTTCCGGCAAATGGGAAAATACTTTGCCAGCATAAGCCGCCCCATCTTCATCAATGAGGTGATAATTGGTGAATACAATTGGATTGGCATGAAAATAAAAACTGCCTTTTCCGTAAGGTATTTTTATAAAATTGGACTTTGTAGTGTCCATGTAGCCCAACTCAATGCGCGTTAGTGTCTTGTCATCTAAACAGCCCCAGTTTTTATACCAGTAGCCCCAACGATAATTTGCGCCTTCATTGCGCCAAATATATTCATACACATAATTGGAATCTCGCTGCATGGATGGATGGGTAAAGTTCATGCTGATCAGCGAGTCATACACCACTGAACCGTAGAGTCTTTCTGATTTTTCCAGCGTTATTTCTGTTTCTTCGTAAGTCTCTTCTTCATAACTTTCTTCTTCGTAGTCCTCTTCCTCCTCATAGTCTTCGACTTCATATTTCTCTTCGTATTCTTCCCAATCACTATCGTCTTCTGTCGTCCATTCGTCTTCAAATATTACATCCTCGACAGCTTCTTCTTCCTCTATGTAAATCAGCGTATCGCATATTTTCTCGTATATTTTCCCCGACAATTCTCTGGGTATTCTTTTACTGGCAATGAAAGCCTGATTGCCTTGTTCTACAAAATCCAGCAGGGTTTCTTGGTCGCTGCTGTCCAGTCGCATATTGTTTCCTATGAATACATAATTTTTTACAGACTTGTCGGTACTGTCTATTTCCAGTGATTCGGAAAGGTCTTTTTTATCTAATACTTCAACTGTATGTTCGGAAAAATAGCCTTCCAGCAATTCCAGCATGATTTCATTGCTGTAAGGTTCTTTGTCATCGTGGTTGTATAATTCGTTCCAGTCGTAGCGCGGATCAGGCTTGAATATCACCGCAAAATAGACCAAAGCAATGGCTGCGATGATGCCTAATAAAATGATGATATTTCTTTGTCCGGTTTCCAAATTATTGTGTTGTGGTGTTGTTGTGTTGTTGTGTTAATGTTATTTTTTTCAGCTACAAACGTATCGCACCGATGGTGCTACATGTTTGTAAATGTCACGCTTGTTTTTGTTATAAGCCAATACACTAGTTATTAATCCCCAATTAGCTAATTACTAATTACCTACTCCCCAATTACCTTCAAGTAACGTTCAAATTCAGGACTGATCTCGGTATAAACGTCTTTTCCAATGACGGTATCGCCGTACCATGCGCGCTCGAAAGTACGGGTCACGCTTCTAAAGTCTTTGAAGTGTTCTTGTTTGCGCATTTCACGGAGGTATTCATTATTTGTTTTATCGCGCTGCCACTTGATTTGCTTTTTCAGCGAAAGCTGTTTTAAAATTTCCAAATAATACACTCGAATGGCCATTTTATAATCTCCTTTGGCTAAAGCCTCCCGCAAAAAACGTTGCAAATCTGTTTCTAATAAATTGTCCTCTGCTTCTTCTATCGTGTAAGCTTTATCGTTCTTTTTCTGTCCACCTTGCAACAACATTGTATGTTTTATAATATAGGACAGCAGTATGCCTAGTCCAATAATTCCGAGGGCATAAAACAAATATTTAATCCAGGACATATCACCGAAGAAAGTCGAAGGCGGACTATCTTTTTTCTTCTTCCTTTTGCGTTTTTTTTCATCCGTATAATCAACACCCTCTACAGCTTCCGTCCATTTCTCTTTGTCGAAATGCTGTACTTCTACATCGCTGTTTAAATATTCTTGTTGTGCCTCGGATTGGGCCAGACAGGTCGTGCCGCAGAGCAGCAGGGAAAGTAATAATATGTATTGTCGGAGGTTCAAATTTGTTTTATATAATATTCAGGGCTTGCAAAGATATGAAATGGAATGAATAATTTATTGCTTTTTTGTAACAGTTTAGTCCATCGTCGATGGTCGATAGTCCATAGCTGCAAATCAAGCAAATATCTCCGTAAATATTTCCTTCAATTTTTGCGATTCAGCTTGTTCTTCCAGGCTATTGCTATTCGTTTCACTTTTACTTTTCTTTGGCCAGATGTGAAAGCCTCCGGTCAAGTCATTTTTGAGTGCCTCTTTAAGGTATCCAAGTAAATCGGGCGGAATCTTAGCATAATCATAAGCCAGTTCCCAAGTGCCCCATATTCCATTTTCATCAATATCCCCTTTATACCATACTTTGTACGTTGGATAATATTTGATCATCTCTATTTTAAAGGTCTCCAGATTATATTTGCCTGTCCAGGTGAAACTGGCTATATCATCAACTCCTGAACCAGATACCACCGAATCAGCAAAATGGAGTTCTATGAACATTTTGTGTTGCTCTGCACTATAATGATAACAATAAAACCCGTCCCATTCACCACTTGGTAAAAGCGGGTGGGTTTCTGTGTTCTGGTTTTTGGTTTTATCGTTTATTGGCATGACTTAATGGTCCTTAATTACTAATTTGTCCATCGCAATTAATTGGCTGTCTTGTGTCAATGTTAGGAAGTATATTCCACTCCCTAAATTATCACGATTTAGTGTAAAAGTCTGTCCGGAAATACCTTTTATCTGTTTTACTTTCTGCCCATTGCAATTATAGATAGTAAGTGAGGCTTCCTTCAACACTTTGTCGAACGCCATTATTGTTGTGGTATTAAATGGATTGGGGCTAATACTTTTGAAATTATCATATCCAATATTTGTAGTGTTCAGTGCCGTTGAAAACTGCAAGGAATCACATGCTAAGGTTCCGTTTGTAATACTGACCCTATAAGTCCCCAACATTGGCGGAGTACTTAAATTTGTACTTAGAATGTTGGGAACATTTGTATTAAACGGCAAAATAAAGGCACTGAATATTTCTTGTTTTCCTAATGTATCAAAAGGAGCAATGGAAGAAATTACATAAAGATTCAGGTAAACATTTTCGTCGCAGGCATTGCTCAGCACCAATTCCATGGAGTCTTGTCCAACAATACTAAGTCCTTCCACACTATAGCAGCTACACTGTGCCATGACAGACGCATTGAATAAAATCGCCAAAACAAGTGTTGTCATTAATTCTTTCATGTTATTTGATATTATGTCAGTTTCAGTGTTTTTTTTGGCGTTTCTTTGAATATAATATACCAATTAATCACCAATTTACCACGGCAATTGCCTCTCCTACCCTCTCCTTCCTGCGGTGGAGAGGTACTTCGCCTGCGTGCGTCCTGCTTCGCGGACTTGCTGGACTTTTTACTATATCTATTCAATTAAACATCAACCCACAAATCGACACCCCGCACTATTGCAGGCAGGATGCCTGCGCAACGGCAACTCACCACGCCAACAAATCCCCAATCGCCACACTTACTTTTTCAATAGAAGGAATCATTTCCTGCTCCAAAATCGAATTAAGTGGAATGGCGGGCATATTGGCTGAACCGAGTGTGCGGACTGGTGCATCTAAGGCTTCAAAACAATTTTCTTGTATGCGGGCGGCTATGCTTTGCGCATAAGAATTATTGACCGGTTCTTCTGTGACGACTAGGCATCTATTGTGCTTGCGAACTTCGCTGTATATCAAATCGGTATCCAATGGATTTAGTGTTCGTAAATCCAAGATCGTTATCCTGCCTTCATAGTCTTTTGCTGCATTCAATGCCCAGTGAACGCCCATGCCATAAGTCACGACGACTAGTGCTTCTCCATTGGCTGCCTTAGCAGCATCAGCTTCCAAAGCGATTCTCCCTTTTCCGAAAGGAATAACATAATCTTCATCCGGCTCAATGGTACTGGCGGCATCCGTGCCTTTAACTTTGGACCAGTAGAGTCCTTTGTGTTCAAAAATGACCACTGGATTTGGATCGTAATAAGCCGACTTCATCAGTCCTTTCAAGTCTGCGCCCGTGCTGGGATAAGCGATTTTCAAACCGCGTATATTGCACACCACAGACTCCACGCTTGAAGAGTGATAAGGACCACCGCTACCATAAGCTCCAATCGGCACCCGCAAAATCATGCTGACTGGATATTTACCATTGGTCAGGTAGCAGGAGCGGCTGACTTCTGTGAATAATTGATTCAAACCTGGCCAGATATAGTCGGCGAATTGTACTTCTACAATAGGTTTCAAACCTGCTGCCGACATGCCTACTGTACTCCCGACAATGAAGGCTTCCACAATAGGCGTATTGAATACTCGTTCATCGCCAAATTGCTCTGCTAGTGTAGCTGCTTCGCGGAATACACCGCCCAGTCGCCGACCAACATCTTGTCCGTATAATAAACATTCGGGATGTTTTTCCATCAGTTCGCGTACTGCAAATAAAGCAGAATCAACCATCACCGTTTTGTCTTTGCCTACTGGCGCTCGGATACCAGCTTCCTCGGTGATCGGTGTTGGTGCAAACTCGTGGGTATAAAGGTCTTCAGGACGTGGGTCTTCTGCGTTTCTGGATTTTTCAAAGTCTTTTTCTACAATTGCTGCCGCTTCTTTTTCAAGGGCTGCAATCTGTTTTTTGGTCAATCCGTTTTCCAGTAATTGTTTTTTGAATAAAGGATAAGGATCACGTTTTGACTGTTCTTCCAGGTCGTCCCGATACCATTCCATACGGACACCAGAGGTGTGGTGATTGAGCAATGGCACTTTTGCATGAATCAAAAATGGTCGGCGTTCTTTGCGGATTTTTGTGATGACTTCTTTGATTGTCAGGTAAGATTCAAAGAAATCATTGCCTTCTATGGTACGAACTTCAATACCATGAAATCCCTGCGCGTAGCCTGTCGCATCAGTGGAACGTATTTCGCTGGCATGTGCTGAGATGTCCCATTCATTGTCCTGTACAAGATACAGAATAGGCAGTTGTTTTAAAGCCGCCATTTGAAAAGCCTCAGATACTTCGCCTTCTGTAATACAGGCATCGCCAAGCGAACAAACGACTACAGGCGGCTTACTTTTATAGTCTTCACCAAGTCCCAATTGTTCTTTGTATTGCACGCCCATCGCAATGCCCGTAGAAGGGATTGCCTGCATCCCCGTAGCAGAGGATTGATGAGGAATTTTAGGTTTGTCGGCGTCTTTCAGACTGGGGTGCGCATAATAACTACGACCTGCGGAAAAAGGGTCGTCCCGCTTTGCCATGAGTTGCAACATCAATTCATAAGGCTCCATTCCAATACCCAGTAACATAGCATCGTCCCGATAATACGCGGACAGAAAATCTTGTGGCAATAATTGCATGCCCATCGCAATCTGCACAGCTTCATGTCCGCGCGATGTTGCATGTACATACTTGCCCACAAATTTCATATTCGCTTCATAATGCTCGGTCATGGCTTTGGCTGTTGCCATTAAGCGGAAGGCTTTGGTCAGGGTCGTTTTGGCTATTTTTTGTGTGGCGATCATGTTTTTGTTGTGTTGAAGTTTTGATGTGTTGTCGTGTTGTCGTGTTTGTACATCAACACATCAACACAACAACACATCAGCACATCAGTTTTTCTTAAATTTGGCAATGGCATTTTTACTGTAGTCCGACAGGACAAGTTTGCCGCTCATTTCTGCTCGTGTTTCCAATAAGTCGTCCCAATGTTCTGTGCCTTCCCAAAAGACCTTTTTGAGTAGGCGCATGGCTTCGGGATTCGAGTTGAGCAGTTTCTCGGTGAGGGCTTCTATCGCAGCATCCATGTCTTCTACTGACTCATAGACTTCGGCATACAAGCCTTTTTCTTTTGCCCATTGAGCGGTCTGCCATGCTGTGGCGTTGATGGCTAGCTGGCTCATGGCTGATGTGCCAATTTTTCGTTCTACTGCTGGTCCGACTACAAATGGACCAATTCCGACTGCTAGTTCACTTAGTTTTACTGAAGCGTATTTTGTTGCTAGGCAATAATCTACTGCTGAGGCTACGCCTACTCCACCGCCTACTGCTTTGCCCTGTACCCGACCGATAATCAGTTTTGGACATTTGCGACAAGCATTAATCACATTGGCGAAGCCCATAAAAAATGCTTTGCCTGTATCAAAATCTTCTAGTGAAATGAGTTCATCGAAACTGGCTCCTGCGCAAAATGTACGCTCGCCTGCACTTTTGATGACGAGTACTTTTACAGCCTCATTTTCTCCTGCTTCTGTAATGGCTTTTGCAAATTGAGCCAGTAAATTCCCCGGCAGGGAATTGTGTGCCGGATGAAAAAAAGTAATGATAGCTATTCCGTTTTTGAGGTCGGTGGTGATACTGCCTTGTTGTGTGGCTTCCATATTAAAATGAGAGAATGAATAAATGTTTGGAATGAGAGAATTTTAAATATCTTCTCTTTTTTGCAAATATACAAAACGAAAACAGCCCAACCAATACTTTGGCCGGGCTGCGGATATATAATATGAAAAGAATCCAATTTATTTGCCTTTCGTTGTCGGCGTAATTTGAGGCGGCTTGATTTTCAGCACATCCTCCGTCAGGCTATTGATGGTCATCGTGAACGTTTTGTTTTGGTTGGGATTGGGATTATTTAAGGTAATCGCTACTTCGTCTCCTCCTTTAGCAGACCAAGTACCTTGTTTACTTTCTATAGCATCAGTCGGGCCGGGGTAAAACATAATAAACGTTCCATCTTTTTTAAATTCAAATCCGCTTCTACCTCTAGATCGTGGAAATTCAAAACCCTTAGGGCGGTAGCATCTTTCATTGGCTGGATCAGTTTCATCTTCGTAAGAATTGAGCCATACTTTTGCCAATAAACTGGTATTTGGCCCAGTTGCTGTGATTTGAGGCGGCTTGATTTTCAGCAAACCATCGGAAAAAGAGGTAATATCAATCAGGAAAGTTTCATTTTGATTTGAATTTGGGTTGGTTAGTTTTACTTCTAATTGCTGCTCTCCTTTTCTTGTCCAGGTGCCTTGTTGAGTCACGAGGGCATCTGTTGGTCCGGGATAAAAGATAGACATGGTACCATCCTCATTAAATTCAAAGCCACTCCGTGTTCTGGATTGTGGAAAATTATAACTTGCTGGACGGTAACATCTTTCATTGGCTTGATTGGTCTCTTCTTCATAAGAGTTGAGCCATTTTTGATAGAGATTGGGGGCAGTGGGTGTTGGTGGGCAACCTGTAAAAACAATTAGCCCCAGCAAAGTACTGACTAATACAAGATATTTCATTTAAAATTAGTTTATGGAATGATTGGGTTTGTTGATTGACGCAAGTTAATAAAAATACAGGATTTTTTTATAATTAAAATTTGAACGGTTGTTTTTGAAAATGTAAGATAAGTAGGAATTAGCTCTGCGCTATAATCCATTAGCCCTTAGAGTCGTATCTTTGCAAGAAAAGAATTGGCTTCCAATAAGCCAGTTATCCTTTGTTAAGTTGGATTATAAAAGTACTACCTTTACCTATTTGAGATGCTACACTAATTTTCCCTTTGTGCTTTTCGATGATATTTTTGCAAATGACAAGCCCTGCCCCCACACTTTGCTTAGTTCTGTCCCTTTTTATTGTATCAAACATATTAAATATACTAGCAATTTGCCCATCCTCAATGCCTCTTCCGTTATCCTTTATTTTTATGAGGTATGAATCTTCGGTTTCTTCGCTGCTAATATGAATGAGGGCTTTGGCTAAGTCACAATGTTTGATCGCATTGCTGATGAGGTTTTGCATGACATTTATCATCAGAGAAAAATCAACTGTAACATCAGGCATTTCACTGACCTCTATTATAGCGTCAGCTTCTTTAATCATCAGGGTGAGGTTATTTTTCGCTCCGTGAATCACATCTCCAAAATTAATTTTTTGCAACTTCAAAGATGCCTTTTGAACTTGCGAATAGCTGAGTAAGCCCTCTACCATGCGCTGTATTGATTTAGCTCCATCTTGTACAAATTCTAAATACTCAACACTTGTTTCATCAAGATTATCTTCGATTCGTTTTTTTAACAAATCCAAAAAGCTGTGAATAGTCCGAACTGGTTCTCTGAGATCATGCGAAGCAAAATAGATGAACTTTTCAAGTTCTTTAGTGCGTTCTTTCACTAGATTCTCCAAATCATTATTAAGTGCTTTCAGTTCTTCTTGATGTTCTATTTTTTCTGTTATATCTCGTTGAACAGATATCCAGTGCGTAAAATACCCTTCTTCATTTTTGACAGGAACTATGGAAAGATCCACCCAAAATTTCTCCCCCGTTTTAGTGTAATTAAGTATTTCCTGCTGCACGGGTGTCCAACTTTCCAATGATTCTCTTATATTGTCCCTAGCTTCTTTATTGGTATCTTCTCCTTGTACCATTCTAGGGGTTTTGCCCAATATTTCGTGTGTTTTATACCCCGTCATCTCACTAAAGGCTGGATTGGAATAGATAATTACAGGTCCTTTGGGAGCATGAATAGGAAATGTCTTGGTCACCATAACCCCATCATTTGCATTGAGAATCACCGATTTGAGTAAATTAAGATAGTCTCGTTCTTCGTAGTCATAGTTGAGTTGTTTCCAGATACCATACAGCCCAATAACTTTATCTCCAACCACCTGCGGAAAATACCTTGCTCTTACGACAATCTTGTTCTGGCTGACAGGGGCTATAAATCTCTGCAAATGTAACTCTATAATTCGTCCTTCTTTTAGGACAGCTTCTTTGAAATAATAATCACATTCTTCCGACAATGAAGGTATTAAATCAAATATACATTGACCAATGGCATCTTTTTTTGAAATTCCAGATACTATTTCTATAGCATTATTCCAATAAGCAACATTAAGATTGCTGTCAATTTGAAAAATACAATTGAATGTATTGTCTAGGATAGTAATAGGTGTATTCATCAATAATTAAAATGTATGTTCTTCTAGTCTAAAGGAGTCCAGATTATCATTTTTTTTGATCCCAATAGTTATTTATAAGGTAAGATAACAAAAAGTAATTCTTTTTTTTTATAAAAAAAGATTAAAAACATAGAAATTATTTAAATGTAGGGCGAGTCTGATACAAAGGCAGGCAATTCTTCAATCACTCCCCTTTAATCTCATTCCAAGTTTCAAATAAAGTCTCCTGAGCAGGTCGGTTTTTGGGAATTTCACGTAGAGGTTCGCAGGGACGCAGACTTTCATGACATTGCTGCGGAAGGGACTGGTAGAGTTTTGTGCCTTTGGTTTTCCAGTCTATCATACCATCGCTGATTTGCTTGATGACTTTGCCCGGATTGCCAACAACCAGACTGCGGCGGGGGATGTGGGTGTCGGCTTTTACAAAACATAAAGCTCCGATGATACATTCTTCTTCGATGACCACATTATCCATCACTACAGCATTCATACCGACGAGGCAATTTTCTCCTATTTCTGCGCCGTGTATAATCGCGCCATGACCAATGTGTGCTCCTTTGCGTAAGCGCACCGTCACACCAGGGAACATGTGTATGGTACAGTTTTCCTGTACGTTGCAGCCGTCTTCGATAACGATGCCGCCCCAGTCGCCGCGTATGGCTGCGCCAGGACCTATATATACGTCTTTGCCGATAATAACGTTGCCCGTGACTGCTGCCTGCGGATGGATGAAGGCGGATTCGTGGATGACGGGTTTGAAGCCTTTGAATTCGTAGATCATGTGGAATTGTGGAATTGTGAGATTGCAGAATTGCAAAATTGTTTTTTACATTTTGCTACGCAAAACATTCATTAACAATTTTACAATTCCGCAATTCTACAATTAAAAAGAAAGTATAGTCTTTTCAATAATTGAACAACACTCCAGTAGTTGAGATTCTGTTATCACAAGAGGTGGCGCGAAGCGGATGATGTTGCCGTGTGTCGGTTTTGCCAGCAAGCCGTTGTCGCGTAGTTTCATGCAAATATCCCAGGCCACGTGACCGTCTTCGTCATCGTCTATTACTACTGCGTTGAGTAGTCCTTTTCCTCTGGTCAGCGTTACATAGTCTGATTTATCGACCAGTTGTTTTTGCATGTAGTCGCGAAAAACGATACCGAGTTTTTCTGCATTTTCGGAGAGTTTTTCGTCTTCTACTACTTTCAGTGCTTCCATGGCTACTGCACAGGCGAGTGGGTTACCACCGAAGGTAGAACCGTGTTCGCCAGGCTTGATGGCCAACATGATTTCGTCACGTGCCAATACTGCTGACACTGGAAATACTCCGCCCGACAAAGCTTTTCCAAGAATTAGAATATCTGGTTTGAAGTTTTCGTGGTCGCAGCAGACTAGTTTTCCTGTGCGTGCAATACCTGTTTGTACTTCATCGGCAATAAACAGGACATTATTTTTACGACATATTTCATAAGCTTTGCTCAAATAACCTTCATCTGGTACGACAACACCTGCCTCTCCCTGAATGGGTTCGACCATAAAGCCTGCTACATTCGGGTCTTTTACGGCTTCTTCCAGTGCTTCAAGATTATTATAAGGTATCAATTCGTAGCCTGGCATGTATGGTCCAAAGCCTTTTGTACTACTAGGATCGCTAGAAGAAGAGATGGCTGCCAGTGTTCTGCCCCAGAAATTGCCTGTGACAAAAATGATTTTGGCTTGATTGGTTGGAATACCTTTTACTTCGTAGCCCCATTTGCGACATAGCTTTACTGCAGTTTCTCCGCCTTCTACACCTGTATTCATCGGCAACACTTTATCATAGCCAAAATAGTTGGTGATAAATTTTTCGTAAGGTCCGAGTACGTCATTATAAAATGCACGGGAAGTCAGGGTCAGTTTTTTCGACTGTTCCTGCAAAGCGTTTAGGATACGCGGGTGACAGTGTCCCTGATTGACTGCTGAATATGCCGACAAGAAGTCGAAGTATTGTTTGCCATCGGCATCCCATACATTCACACCTTCTCCTCTAGTCAGTACTACTGGTAGCGGGTGATAATTGTGTGCGCCGTATTTGTCTTCTAGCTCCATGTATTTGGCGGAAGCTGCTGTTGTTTTTTCCTGTATCATCTTGTTTTAATTACGAATTACGAATGTATTAATTACGAATTGTCTATCTTGCTCTCGACAACTGAAGTCAGCGATATGTTTTTTGTCAATCACAACACAATGTAAAGAATAATTTATGAGCTTGCGAATAAATCTTAAAAAAAATCTTCTGAAGATGTTATTTTAATAAAATAAACTTTTATCTTTGCAGCCGACTTTTGAAAAACAAACATTGAAATGTTAAAATAGCATTCAGTAAATGGCCTTGTAGCTCAACTGGATAGAGTACCTGACTACGGATCAGGAGGTTCCAGGTTCGAACCCTGGCAGGGTCACTAATTTTTTGAAATTATGTCTAAAGTTTGTCAATTAACCGGAAAACGCCCAATTGCGGGCAATAATGTTTCCCACTCTAAAGCGAAAACAAAACGCCGCTTTGTACCTAATATACACAAGAAGCGTTTTTTTATTCCTGAATTGGATAAGTGGGTTAAGCTGCGCCTCAGCACAAAAGCAATGCGCAACATCAATAGACTGGGTATTTATGCTTATCTCCAAAAACTGGAAGCCAAGGGTGTAGACACTGGCGTCAAATTAACTAAATAATTCTTTAAGCACCAGAAATACAGATAACAAATTCCAATTATCGTGGAATTTGGAATTTTATATTTTTGTAATTTAATTATAATGGCAAAGAAGAGTAAAGGAAACAGAATGCAAATCATTCTGGAATGTACAGAACATAAAACAAGCGGCATGCCTGGGACTTCTCGTTATGTAACGGAGAAAAATCGTAGAAATACGCCTGACCGTTTGGAAATCAAGAAATATAATTCTATCTTGAAGAAATATACTGTTCACAAAGAAATTAAGTAATTATGGCAAAGAAAGTCTCTAAGAACTCAAGAGTCGGGCAAAGAGCTGCAAATGCAGGTTCAGGTAAAGATCATGTAAAAGTGATTAAAGCCATTAAAGATCCCGTCACTGGTAAGTATACCTACAAGCAGCAAATCATCCATAAAGATGCAACAAAAGCCTTCTTTGCGGATAAAAAATAAATAAGCTGTTTTTATTTTAAAGATATTTAAAAGGCTTCTCTTCTATGAGGGAAGCCTTTTTGCATTGCATCATTCCAAATCAAATAACGTGTTTAATAACTTTTTTAATAAAGAAAGAAAAGAAGACCTAGACAAGGGGCTGGAAAAAACCAAGAGTAGTTTTTTCGAGAAAGTTGCCCGTACTGTTGCCGGTAAATCCAAAGTAGATGAAGAAGTACTGGACAGTCTCGAAGAAGTATTGATTTCTTCTGATGTCGGTGTGGATACCACGATTAAAATTATTGAACGTATCGAAGCACGAGTGTCCCGCGATAAGTATGTGAATACTGGCGAACTCAACGAAATCCTAAGAGATGAAATCGTGCAGATGATTGAAGAGAATAATACGGTTGATCTTGAGGATTACGAATTACCTTCCGAGCATCGTCCTTGTGTTATTCTGGTCGTTGGTGTCAATGGTGTTGGGAAAACAACAACTATAGGTAAACTGGCTAGTCAATACCACAATAAGGGCTATTATGTTGTGCTGGGTGCCGCTGATACTTTCCGTGCTGCTGCTGTAGATCAGTTGAAAATCTGGTCGGAACGGGTCGGCTGTGATTTTTATAGCAAGGGGATGAATACTGACCCGGCTGCCGTAGCTTATGAGACTGTAAAGTACGCTCAAAAAAGAGGTGCAGGTGTGGTCATCATTGATACCGCAGGTAGGCTGCACACTAAGGTTGGACTAATGAAAGAGCTATCCAAAATACATCGTTCTATTGGTAAAGCATTGGATGGCGCACCGCATGAAGTTCTCTTGGTGCTAGATGCTTCTACCGGACAAAATGCAGTGGAGCAGGCCAAGCATTTCACTAAAGCGACTGATGTTACTTCACTGGCACTGACCAAACTAGACGGTACAGCAAAAGGTGGTGTAGTCATTGGTATTACAGATGAGTTTAAAATCCCGATTAAATATATTGGTGTTGGTGAAGCTATTCATCATTTACAGATTTTCAATAAGCGGGAATTTGTGGATTCTTTTTTCAAAACATCATGACTAGCAAACGCCCCATATTCGACGATTATTACTTGAGTCCGGTTCAGGAAGCAGATAAGCCTAAACTCATTAAATATCTCAATAATAAACAGGTCACGGATACACTTTTACGACTCCCCTATCCCTACACCGCAGCGGATGCCGACTGGTGGATAAATCACAACAAGCAACTCAGCAAACGTCAGGGCAAAGTGACCAAGTGGCAAATCTACAAGGAACAGGAAGGGCTGATTGGTGCTATCGGTTTTCATGGTGACTATACACAGGATTTATTTAAAGACGATATTGGTTATTGGTTGACACCTCCGTTTTGGGGCAAAGGTATCATGACAGAAGCAGTGAAGAAAATCTGCGAAATCGGTTTTGAAGAACTTGGACTCCGGCGTATAGAAGCTGGTGTATTTGTCCATAATCCTGCTTCAGGGCGTGTCTTGGAAAAAGCAGGTTTTCAATTTGAAGGATGCTTACGCAATTATCATAAAAAAGGCGATGTGTTACTAGATTCTATGATGTATGCTCGAGTAATTTAAACATGTTCTTAGTGATTACCTTTTTGCTTTCTTTGGTATTCATAAAAAGACTGCTATATTTGATTTAAATTCAATACTGATGAAACGTTTTATTAATTATTTCCTCCACGAAGCTTCTGTCGAAACAGACATGATTGTAGGTACATTATTTGCACTTCTGGGCTTTGTGTTGGCTATTGTTCTTTCCTTTAAAAGTTCTACATTTTTTGTTGTGCTGGGTATTCTGCTCATGGTGTTTGGATTGTTTATGTATGTTCGCTCTATTTATAAGATTATCCGGTAATTTGGTTAATTGAGTAATTAAATAATTCCTCTTATGAACCACGAACTATACATGAAGCGGTGCTTCGACCTTGCCGCACTCGGCATCGATGGTGCGAGCCCTAATCCTCTGGTGGGCTGTTGTATTGTACATAGTGGACGAATCATAGGAGAAGGCTGGCATCAAAAATACGGAGAAGCTCATGCAGAAGTAAATGCTGTCGCAAGTATAGCCCCGAAAGATTTGCCTTTATTGTCCGAATCTACTTTATATGTTACGCTCGAACCCTGTTGCTATCATGGCAATACACCGCCTTGTACCAATCTCATTTTAAAACATAAAATTCCTCGTGTAGTCTTCTGTAATACAGACCCGAATCCAAGAATAGATGGTGGTGGTGCTGCTCAATTGCGCGCACAGGGTGTAGAAGTGATGACTGGCATCCTATCAGAAACTGGTGCCTGGCTGAATCGTCGCTTTTTTACGTTTATTCAAAAAAAGCGTCCACACATCATTCTCAAGTATGCTCTTTCTGCGGATGGGTATATGGGGAAGGAAGGTGAGCAGGTTTGGCTGACAGGTGCTGCCTCGGCACGAAGTGTGCATAAGTTGCGCAGTGAAGAAGATGCTATTCTAGTGGGGACTAATACGGCTGTTGTTGATCGGCCACGGCTGACTAATCGGCATTACTCGGGCAAGTCGCCTTTGCGGATTATCTTAGATCGGCAGTTGCGCTTTACGCTGACGCTTGCCTTTGATGGTAAATCGCCTCTTCTGATTTTTACTGATATAACTGCTCCTGACTTTCAACTTGACATTCCTAATCTTTCTATTGTGAAAATTGATTTTAAGTCGAATATTTTGGAGCAGGTATTGGATGTCTTGTATGAACGTAAGGTAAAGTCCTTGATTGTGGAAGGTGGAGCTAAGTTGCTGAATAGTTTTATTGAGGCAGGTTTGTGGGATGAGGCACGGGTTTATACGGCTGATGGGGTTTTGTTGGGGGATGGGATTCCTGCACCGCAGATTCATGGGCGGGTTCTTGAGCGGGCTTCGCTTGGGGCGGATAGTTTGGTGGTTTATGGGGCTTGAATTTCTGTATTGGGTGGCGCATCGGGGTGTTTTTTTGAACCACTAAGGGACGAAGGGGAACTTAACCCAAGTTGAAATAGTAGCCCCCAATTTTACATTTTCACAGTCTGTCGTTTATAGGATTTATGATGTTTGAATAGCAAATTGGACAATTTTGCCGTTCGATTCGCCCACGGTTGAAACCGTAGGCTACCAGATAGGT
>CALFBH010000065.1 GCA_937951615.1 uncultured Saprospiraceae bacterium
GCAGACGAAGGATTTGATTAAAATTAGTGGTTTGTCCCCGAAAATATGCTGTATTTTCAACTGAATTCGTCTGACGACAACGGAATTTGCTCAACGATGCTTTGATAGAACACGACTAAAATTTTGATGCGTTTGCCCTGAATCGGGATGGCGGTTTTTTCTTTCCTTCCTACCATTTTCTAAGAAACGAGTCAGAGAAAATAAACGGCTTCGAATCACTGCACAAATGCATGTGTAATGTAAAATGACAAGAAGATGACAGTATTAGAAAAGCTAACCTAAGGGTAGTTCGGTAATAATTATGTCAAATGTTAGAAAAAGGTTAATTTTATGAGTTAATAGATGAAATTGATCATTCTAGAACAAAAAGTATAATATTCTGCCTAATATACGGATGCTTATTTTAGCATAAAACCAGTGAAGGCAGGAATAAAAAAAGAGCATGAGAACCTTTTTACTTACCTTATTAATGGCGTCCTTTTCTACAGTAGCCTGGACACAGATTATCAGTAATACAACAACGACTGATTGTCTTGGAACTTTATACGATACAGGAGGGGCAGCTGGACAATATGGGGCATTTGAAGCCTTTCAATATGCTATCTGTCCGACAGATCCGCATGATTGTATCTCCATCAATGTTGTATCCTATGACACGGAAGCGATTTTTGATAATCTGAACATCTATGATGGACCAGATAATACAGGCACACTCATTGCCAACCTAAATGGAAATGGAGCCAATGAATTTTATACTATTCCGACGACAGGTTGTGTGACGATTGGTTTTAATTCGGATGGTGGTGTTTTCGGAGATGGATTTGAATTGACTTGGGAATGTACTTCTGGAGGTTGCCCGACAGCACCGCCGGATTTCATTACCTGTGCGGGTACATTTTATGATACGGGTGGACCGAATGGTAATTATGGAGTAAACGAAATGGAAAGCTGGACAATTTGTCCGGATTCTTCATTCAATTGCCTGGGGCTGACTTTTGTCGATTATGATGTAGAAAATTTCTTTGATCCAATCAATGTCTTTGCAGGCCCGGATGCAACAGGACAGTTATTGGGAACACTCCAAGGTGTAGGTAGTAATGTAACCTTCAACTACGCAGGTTGTTTGACCGTGACTTTTACTTCAGATGGTTCGGTAACGAACCCTGGCTGGGAAGCTACTTGGCTGTGTACACAGGACATGTGTCCACCTGATGGAACGAGCATTATGCCGCCCGACCTGACAACGTGTATAGATAATTTTTATGATAGTGGAGGATTGGCTGGTACTTATTTGAATAATGAGAGTTGGATATTCAATGTCTGTCCGTCAGCTCAGGATAGTTGCATCATCATTGATGTAAATGATATGGATCTTTCTGCAGATGGCGATATGCTGACCATTTATGACGGAATGGATAATACAGGACCTGTATTGGGCCAATATTTTGGTGCGGCAGCACCAGAGCAGTTTCAAGTGGGTAGCGGTTGTTTCGCTATAGAGTTTTTCTCTAATGCTTTTGGTACGGGCAATGGCTGGGATATTAGCTGGGAATGTACAACAGCAGCTTGTACGATTGACTCCCCAATTGATGTCGATCCCAACGTAACGCCAACCGATATGACCGATAATATTTCTTCGCCCGGTGTTGTGATTGATAATGTAACTGTAAATTGCCCAACGGGTTCTTATGGTACATTTACCACACCAGGTAACTGTAATGTTGGTATGACAGATGGAATTATTATTACCAATGGTACAGCTGTTGACGCAGAGGGACCTAATACCGCAGGTGGTACAGGTACTGCTATTGGTACACCAGGAGATCCTGATCTTGATTTGCTATTGGCAAATACAGGAAACCCATTAGCTACACAGGATGTTTGTATCCTCGAATTTGATATTTACGCACCGACCAATATGCTCTCTTTCAATTATTCATTTGGCTCGGAAGAATATCCTGAATTTGCACCACCAAGTTCTACCAATTATAATGATGCCTTTGGTTTCTTTATCAGTGGGCCAGGTATCGCAGGGCCTTATTCGCTTGGCGCAGAAAATATTGCCCTGATACCAGGAACAACAACGCCAGTGACGATTAATAATGTAAACGCGATTACGAATCAACAATATTACATTGATAACACAGGAGGACTTTGTGTAGAATATGATGCATTTACAACAGTACTGACTGCCTCTGCGCAGGTCATTCCCTGCGAAACTTATCATATCAAACTGGCAGTTGCAGATGTAGGAGATGGTATTTTCGATTCAGGTGTATTTATTGAGGCAAACAGCCTTTCAACAGGTACAGCAAATATTTCGCCTTCTTACGAATATAGCCCTGCCATTGATGTCGCCATTGAAGGTTGTGCAACAGGATTTGTTAGCGTCAATTTAGATGGACCACAGGCTGATACGGTGGTCATTTATTTAGATTTGGCAGGTACAGCTACCAATGGTGTAGATTATACCATGTTGCCAGATTCGCTAATATTCTATCCAGGAGATAGTACAATTACCATTTCAATTGATCCAATTGATGATGGGATTATAGAAGGACCAGAAGAAGCGATTATTTACCTCATCAGCCAGGCCAGTTGTGGAACTTTTCAGGCGGATTCTGCTGTGATTGATATTGAAGATGCAGGGATGTTGTCCATTTTACCGCAAAGTCCCTTCACCACCTGTCTGGGCTCAAGTGTCCAAATTGAAGCAACAGGCGCATTGAGCTATGAATGGTCTACAGGAGATACAACAGCCATTATAAATGTCTCGCCCGCCACAACTTCCACCTATTCGGTAACGGGTACAATCGGAAATTGCACCCTGGTCGATGACATACAAATCATCATTGATGAACCAGAAGTCATTGTAGATGGAAACCAAATCAGTTGCTTTGAAAGCATTGGAGAGGCAACTGCCAATATAAACGGTGGTACACCACCTTACACTTACGAATGGGAAGATGCAGCCGCACCCGGCACAGTTATCAGTACCACGAATCCAGCAACTGGACTGAGCTTAGGAACTTATAACGTTACCGTAACGGATGTCAATGGCTGTCTAGGACTGGGCAGCGGAACTGTAACCGAACTACTCCCATTCGCGGTAAGCGTAGCAGAAGATGTAAACAGTACTTGTAATGGAAATAACGGACAAGCAACTGTAACAGTCGATACAGCACCAGCTTCTACTGTTACCACAACTTATCTATGGGACAATGGACAAAGCACAGCAACAGCTATTGGATTGACACCAGGTAATCACGATGTAACAGTAACTATCATAGACGCAGCAGGGAATATTTGTGTGGAAGTTGGCTCTATTACGATAAATACCACACCGTCATTGACGGTGAGTGCAGTAGCTACTCCAGAAGGTTGTGGCGGTATACTTGGCACGTTGGCTGTTAGTGAAATGGGCGGAACGGCTCCATTCCAATACAGTTTGGATGGCGGTATAAACTTCCAGATACCTAACACATTTACAGGACTAACAGCAGGAGCATATAATATACTCGTACAGGATTCTGAAGGTTGTCTTGCTACAACTTCAGTAACTGTAGGCAGCCCGCCAGTAGTGAACGTAACCGCTTCCGCTGTAGGCACGACCTGTGGAAATGATGATGGTTCAATCACCATCACAGCAGTCGGCGGAACAGCTCCATTTCAATACAGCATAGATGGCTGCACCACATTCCAGGCAGCAGCTACCTTTACAGGTTTGCCAGCAGGCACTTATGATGTCTGTATTATAGACGATATAGGCTGTGATGCCAATACAACGATTAATGTCGCACCGTCTGATTCACCGATGATCAATACCGCAGGAAGTATCAACACCTCTTGCGGAGAAGATAATGGTGTAATTTACATCAGCGTAACAGGCGGCGTACAAAATTACGAATACAGTATTGATGGAGGTACGACCTTCCAAAATGCAGGCGCATTCCCGAATTTACCACCAGGCACTTACGATGTTGTAGTTGTTGATGCAATTGGTTGTACAGATGATGCGCAGGTAACTGTAGCCGCTTCCACTCCACCACAAATTGATTTTGCCGATCTGGACAATCCAAGTTCTTGTGGTAGCTTCGATGGGGAGATTGAAATATTCGCTAGTGGTGGCACACCGCCTTTGATGTATAGCAATAATAATGGCATGGTTTACGGACCTTCTTCGGTCTTTACCGGGCTTGGTGCAAATACTTATAACCTCGTCGTGATGGATGCAGCGGGTTGTTACGATACGCTTATCGTGGACTTGGTTGATCCTGCCGACGTGCTGATTGACAGTGTATTTACGATCAATCCAATGTGTGGCGAAGAGGATGGCTTTATTGAAATTCTAATTTCCGGAGGTAATCCGAATTTTGAATATAGTATTGATAATGGTGTGACTTTCCAGGGTTCTAATACCTTTGCGAATCTTCCAGATGGCGTCTATGAAATCATTGTAGAAGACTTCTTCGGTTGTCGGGCAACTACACAAGTCTCCTTATTCCAGGCAGGCGATGCGATTATTACCAACTTGGATATCAATAATGCGACTTGCGGAGATGATAATGGAAACCTGACCATCTCGGCTGCTAATGGTACTACGCCTTACGAGTACAGCATAGATGGACTGACCTATCAGACGAGCGGAACATTTACCAACCTTCCTCCAGGACAATACACCGTATGGATACGCGATGCAGCAGGTTGTGAAACGGAAGATATTGCGATTATCACCACAGACGGCGCAGTAATTATTGCGGATATTGATAATGTTTTCCCAAGTGGATGTGATATTGCTGACGGCTCTATTCAAATCACAGCAAACGGCGGTACACCGCCTTATGAGTTCAGTATCAATAATGGCATGAGTTATCAAAACTCTGGCTTATTTAGCGGCTTATCGCCAAATACATTTAATGTAGTAGTGGTCGATGCCAATGGTTGTACAGCCGTTGATACCACACAGATTGCTTCTTATGATGATCCGGTGATCACAGATGTAGATGTAACCGATGCAGCTTGTGGTGTAGAAGATGGTATCATCGCAATCACTATAACAGGCGGCAATCCAAACTACGAATACAGTATTGATGGCGGACTGACTTATCAGGGTTCGGGCAGTTTTGATAGCTTGCCAGGTGGTATATATGATATTGTCATTACTGACTTCCTCGGTTGTCAGGAAACCAGCCAGGCAATTGTCAATTCGACGAATGCCATTACCATTACAGACATCGTTGCCAAAGACCCAACTTGCGGAAATATAGACGGTTCTATTGCCATAGTCGCCAGTAATAATCTGGCTACTTTTGAATACAGTATAGATGGCGGACTTACTTTTCAAACTAATTCTGTCTTTACCGGACTTGGCGCAGGCATTTATGATATAATTGTACAGGACTCCAATGGCTGTCAGGCTTTCGCCCAAGTTGTCCTTACGGATAATGGCGCAGTCAATATTGATAATATCCAATTGGACGACGCGCTTTGTGATGACGGCAACGGAACAATTACCGTCACAGCAAGCGGTGGTAATTTGCCTTACCAGTTTAGTATAGACAATGGGCAGAACTATCAGGGCAGTAATATTTTCACGGGACTTGTACCAGGCACTTATAATGTCGCTGTAGAAGATGCGATTGGTTGTATTACGACTCAGGTTATTCAGGTCATTTCTGCTGGTACGCCAGAAATCGACAATATAGCGACCACCCAAAGCACCTGCAATCAGGCAGATGGTTCTATTGAAATTACAGTGACTGGAGGTGGAACGCCAGCATATCAATACAGTATAGATGGCGGTACGACTTATCAGGCGTCCAACTTATTTGAAGATATACCATCAGGCATTTACGATATTATTGTAGAAGATGTCAATGGTTGCCAATCAGCAGAACAAGTAGAAATTTTTCCAACGATGTCTGCCAATCCGGTTGTCATTCCGAATGGTCCAACTGACTTCTGTTTCTATGAAGATGTTAGTCTCTATGCAGGCGAATTTGAATCTTATATCTGGTCTACAGGCGACACAACTTCTACCATCACGGTCAATTACAGCAGTACATTCTTGGTGACGGTCACGGATGCCGCAGGTTGTACAGGCGTGGCTTTACTGGAACTCAATGTTACACCACCATACTCGGTCAATGCCGGCGACGATCAAATCGTAGAAATTGGCGACGATTATGAAGTAGGTGTTCAGTTCTCCAATCCAAACCACACCTACAGTTGGACAGGAACAGATGGTTCTACGTATTCCGGTGACAGCTTTACAGAAACAGCCACTTCAGTCGGTTCAATAACCTACACTGTAACCGCAGTGCTGGATGGTTGTGAAATAACAGATGAAGTAACGATTATCACAGAAGACAACAGTATCTACGAAATAGGAAATGCCTTTAGTCCAAATGACGATGGCTTGAACGATACTTTCGGACCTTTAGTGAGTGGTACAACAAGAGTAACAACGTTCAAAGTCTTCAACCGTTGGGGCGAACTGGTACACGACGACGCCACCAGTCGCTGGGATGGAAACCTACGCGATAAGATTCAGGTCACGGATGTTTATACCTACGTGATTATCCTCCAAACATTTGAAGGAGAACAAATCGAATTGGTTGGCGATGTGACTTTACTGAGATAAACGTACCGACGACTTTAGCCGTCGCATATTGAAGATAATAAAGGGATAGCCATTTAGTGGTTATCCCTTTTTCGTATTAGCGGCTTGCCTAAAACTCACCTTGCATTTTCAAAATGCAAGGTGAGTTTTAGGCGAATTTCAACCTAAATTTCAAGGATGAAATAGGCGATTGGTATTAAAAAAATAACCTAAAAAAGATAGATTTAGCTGTTTCCGAGCTGCTTAAACAGCTAAATGTGCGAAAAAAAGATAGATTTAGCTGTTTTCGTGTTGTTTAAACAGCTAAATCTATGAAAAAATCGTAGATTTAGCTGTTTATAAATACTAAAATGCTAAATCGAATGAAGCAGGTACAACAGTTAATAGGTAGGGCAGAAGAAAAAAAACGACTGACAGATGCACTACAATCTAACAAGCCAGAACTGATTGCACTTATCGGCAGGCGGAGAGTCGGTAAAACATTTCTGGTCAGGAAAACTTATGATGCACAGATTAAACTGGAAGTTACAGGGCTGCAAGATGATGATCAAAAAGCACAGTTGCAGAATTTCTGGATCAGTATGCGAGCCTACGGACTGCACACAACATCAAAACAACAACCCGACAACTGGTTAGATGCCTTTTTCATACTCACGCAACAATTGGAGCGATTAGATATTCAGGAAAAATATGTTGTCTTTCTTGATGAATTGCCCTGGATGGCGGGAAAGCGTTCAAATTTTATTACGGGCTTTAGTTATTTCTGGAACAGTTGGGCTTCCAAACAACACATCGTTGTCGTTATATGCGGTTCCGCAACTTCCTGGATGATCGAAAAAGTAGTCAATGATAAAGGAGGGCTTCACAATCGTATTACAGATATTTTACACCTTTATCCATTCTCTCTCAAACAAGTGGAAGCATTCTTAGCGTCCAAACATATCAACTATCCTCGTTATCAAACGCTGTTATTATACATGACGCTGGGGGGCATTCCGATGTACCTTGATTTTGTTCGCAAAGACTTGTCCGCAGTTCAGAATATCAATGCTTTGTGCTTCAATGAATCCGGTTTTTTACACGATGAATTTAACCGCTTGTTTCCGGCGCTGTTTGACAGACATGAACGGCATACTAGTATTGTCCGAGCTTTATCTGCCAAACAAAAAGGACTGAGCAGAGCGGAATTGATTCAGGCTACAAAATTACCCAATGGCGGAAGTTTCTCGAAGACCCTGAAAGAACTTCAGCAGTCTGGTTTTATCAAAGCATTTTCAGGTATGGGCAAACAAAAGAAGGATAAACTGTATCGCCTTACAGATGCTTACTGCTTGTTTTACCTGAGTCAAATAGCTCCCCATAAAGATGGCGGTTCACCAGATTTTAAACAACTGTTTCTCACGCCCTCCTTTAAAAGTTGGAGCGGATATGCTTACGAAAATGTTTGTTTTGCCCACATCCCGCAGATAAAAATGAAGCTGGGTATTAGTGGTGTACTCACCAAAACATTCAGCTATGTCGCCAAACCTAAAGACGGCTTACCCAGAACACAAATTGACCTGCTGATTGACCGGATGGATCATGCTATCCATATCTGTGAAATTAAATTCTCCGAAAGCGATTATGTGCTAGACAAAAAAACAGCAGAAAATTTCAAACAAAAACATGTCGTTTTTCAACACCACAGCAAAACTAAAAAACACTTGTTTACGACCTTTATCACTACTTTTGGGCTGACGAAAAATAAATGGACAAGCGAGGTAGATCAAAGCTTGACTATGGATGATTTGTTTGTCTGATAGTAAAAATCAATCCTCCCGATTCAACTCAAACATCAAGCCCAAAAGCACACCAGTATTTCTATGGTTTCTTTGTATAAGAGGCTTAGAGGAATTGACATCAAATAGTGGGAAGTCATAGACCCATTCGAGTAGAATTTTGTAGCCAGGATTGACTTTACTCAGCCCGATTCCCGTTTGTATATTGGTGTCAAATCTTTTTAAGTTGATGGCTTCAAAATCAATTTTCTCTGCAGTATCATCAGTCTTCTCTCTGCCCCAATGTTTTGTCTTTCCACCAATCGCCAACTTAAACTGCGGACCGACTAATCCATAGACTTCAAACTCATTACTAAAAAGCTTGATTTTATTGATAAGTCCTGTACCCACATAATCTATGCGATTAAAGGTTCGGAAATATATACTACTGTCAGGTCTTGACATCGCATTACCCATTTGTGAAAAGTGTATATTGGGTGCAAAGGTGTAGTATTTATTCACGTCAAATTCTGAGAACAATAAGAAGGCAGGTCTCGGCGCACCTTTTCCTGAAAAACTATACTCTTCAATGCCAAAATCGAATTCTGAATTAGACAGTGTAGCTCCTCCCTTAAATCCGATAAATTGCTGTGAGATAGCGATGGTGGACATGCTGCAAAGAAGCAGTGTAAAAAGCATTTTGTTTGTTGTCATGTTTTTGAGTGTTTAAACTATTTAGTGAATAGACAAATGTATAATGTGTTATAGAAATGGTAAAACGTACAGTGCATATAACAAATTGCACAATAATCTTTTTTATTCAGAAATATCCCTTTCTCCCTTTGAATAATAATGTGTAAAAAATTCGTGCATTCGTGGCTAACTTTTTTAAAACGGTGCAATTTTTTCTGCACACCTTTCCAACTTCTTACCGAATAATGAATTTACTAAGTCTTTTCTTTTTCAAATAATATAAAAAGTCTTAATTTGGTGAAGTTTCTAAATAAGTTTAAGCTCAAGTCGAAGTTTAAGTTTAAAATCTTATTGAGTGTTGCCTTTGGCAACATCATAATTTAAACTTATTCTTAAACTTAAGCTTAAACTTAAAAAGCCACCTTATGAGAGCCTTAACGACTATTCTATGCGCGTTTTTACTGGCAATGCCTATGGCATTCAGCCAGATCATCATGAATGATACGATTTCCGACTGTAACGGTACTTTATTCGATACAGGCGGAGCTGCGGGACAATACGGCGCATTTGAATCCTTTCAATATGCCATTTGTCCGACCGATCCACATGCTTGTATTTCTATCAATCTGCTGAGTTATGATACAGAGCCTATTTTTGATAATCTAGTGATTTATGACGGGCCAGATAATACTGCTCCTGTCATTGCTACACTTAGCGGGACTTCTGCGGGAGCAGAGTTTTATAATATACCAACAACAGGTTGTGTGACCATTGGTTTTACGTCTGATGGCGGGGTATTTGGGGATGGTTTTGAACTCGAATGGACTTGCACACCAGGAGGCTGCCCAACGCCGCCGCCTGATTTTGAGACTTGCTCAGGGACATTTTATGATTCTGGTGGTCCGGCTGGCGATTATTCCAGCAATGAAGAAATAACGACGATTATTTGCCCTGATCCTGATAGTACAAACCAGTGTATCTTTCTCAATTTCACCTCTTTTGATGTAGAATCGGGATTTGATAACCTGAATATTTATAATGGACCATCAGATGCCTCTCCACTTGTTGGGCAATATACAGGCACGACTTCGCCCGGACTTATTGTGGCAACGGATAGTTGTCTGACCCTTGTGTTTACTTCCGATGGCAGTGTGACGGATCCTGGTTGGTCGGCGGATATTTTCTGTGCAGAATGTGGTAGTATTCCGCCCTGCATTGGCAATACGCCAACCTGTAATGTACTACCGGATGCCTGTCCAACTGCCTGTGATTTGGGGACATTGATTGCGCCTACGCCTTGCCCGTTTTCTACGCCGGTCAGTGAGGTTTTTTGTATTGATAATGTAGGTGCGACAGCCGAAATGCCTTATAATGCGCAGGCAGGTTGCGATGATGGTAATAATATGCCCAACCCTTCTGCTGATGTCTGGTACTCCTTCACGGCATCTTCCAATCAGTTGGATTTTGATTTACAAACAGAATTGAATGCAGCGAGCATTGGTGTATATGAAGGAACTTGTGCAGGTTTGCAGCCATTGGGTTGTAACAACAGCACGAATGGAAATGTCGATTTATTTGTTGCAGGTATCTTGCCTGGCGCGACCTATTATATTCAGATATCAGGAGAAGACGAAAACGATCAGGGAGCAATCAGCATGACGATTGAAAGTTCTAATAATTGTGATTTTTGTGTGCTTGGCGCAAATTTAGTGGCAACACCAGCAGCCAGTAGCGGAACTTATGCACCCAACCAAACGGTCAGTTTTTGTTTTACCTTGACGGAATGGAATTCAGCAGCAGCCAACTGGTTTCATGGCGTTGTACCGAGCTTTACAAGTGGTTGGGATATTACGACATTGACACCAACAGTCATCCCGCCTTCTTGCGATGGAAATGGTGTTTGGTTATGGCAACAATCTATTACCGGAACGAATGGTTCTTCGGCAAATCCAGGAACAGTGGGTCCAGGTTTTGTCTACGATTCTGCTTCAGGTGGGCCTTTGGATGGCAATGGAGAAAATAATTTTGGTGACAACTGCTCCGGACCAGTCAATTGGGAATTTTGCTGGGAAATTACGACCAATGATTGTCCACCCGGCACCAATGGAGAAGCCCTCGTGGTAGAGGTAGAAACTTATGGTGATAGTGAAACGGGGTCATGGGGAAGTGCAGGTTGTGAAGATGATTTGACCTATAGCAATATCTCTACACTTTCTTGTTGTGTAGCAGCACAGGTAGACTTGACTGCGCCGCCACCGGAATGTGATGGTACAGGTGGAAATTCTATTACGTCCACCGTGACTGGCGGACAGACGCCTTATGTGTTTACCTGGAGTGATGCGACCATCGGTAATGACCCGAATCCGACCGGACTGACGGCAGGGACTTATACTGTGACGGTAGAAGATGCAGCAAGCTGTGCAACGATAGTAAGTATAGATGTATTGGGTGCCATTATACCAGTTGATGTAGAGGCTACTGCTACTCAGGATACGATATGTGTAGGAGAGAGTGTAACAATTACTGCAACAGGAGCAACAGATTATAGCTGGCAGCCCGGTGGACAAAATACGCCAGGTATTACGGTCAGCCCGACTATGACGACGACTTATATTGTAACTGGAACGACGATGATTGGAGGTGGAATGACTGGGAATTTAATTACAAATGGTGACTTTGAAATGGGCAATACAGGCTTTACCAGTGATTATCTTTCTACTGGAGCTTTTACACAAGGAGAATACCTTATAACAGATAATGCTCAATCCTGGAATCCTAATTATGACCCTTGTGTCGACCATACCACAGGAACAGGAAATATGATGGTGGTAGATGGTGCGACAACACCTGGACAAAATGTATGGTGTCAAACAGTTCCGGTAATGATGAATACAGATTATGATTTTTCCGCTTGGGTGCAAAGCACTTTTTCTGCCAGCCCTGTTCAGCTCCAGCTAACGATTAACGGGACAGTCGTGGGCGCAGGTTTTCCAGGTAGTTCAACGACTTGTATGTGGGCAGAGTATACCGAAACTTGGAATTCAGGAACGAGTACGAATGCTATAATTTGCATGAGCAGCACCAGTACAACTTTTCTTGGTAATGACTTTGCCCTTGATGACATTTCCTTTAGTGGTCCGGGCGGGTCACTTTGTGAAGATTCGGATACCCTGACTATTTTTGTATCTAATTTAACGGCTCAAATCACTGCTCAAAACGACGATGGCTGTAATCCGGGCTGCGATGGTTCAGCAACGGTAACTGCAAGTGGAGGACTTGGTAATGTAACTTACCTGTGGAATGACCCCAATCAGCAGACAACGGCTACGGCAACAGCTTTGTGTGGTGGAAATTATGTGGTGACAGTGACTGATGAAGCAGGCTGCGAAGCAGTGGCACAAGTAACACTTATTAGTGTGATGCCACCCACCGCTACCGTTCAGGTAAGCAACACCACCTGCGGGCTGAATGACGGAGAAATTATCATTACCGCAAATGGAGGCGCACCGCCTTACCAGTACAGTATTGATGGCGGAGCAACTTTTCAAGCTGCTGCGACTTTCTCCAATTTGCCAGCAGGTTTATATAATATTGTGGTAGAAGACGATGCGGCATGTCAGGCTATAACGGCTGCCAATGTATTGCCTTCCGAAGCACCTACGATCAGTACTGCCGGAACGATCAATACGTCCTGCGGCGAAGATAATGGCGTTATTTACATCAGCATAACAGGTGGCGTACAGAATTATCAGTACAGTATTGATGGTTGTGCGACCTTCCAGACCACTAGTGCATTTCCAAACCTGCCACCTGGCACTTATGACATTTGTGTGCAGGATGCCATTGGTTGTATGGATACTGACCAAGTTGTCATTGCACCGTCCACGCCACCACAAATCGACTTTGCTGATTTGGATGATCCAAGTTCCTGCGGAAGTTTTGATGGCTCTATTGAAATATTTGCCAGCGGTGGTACACCGCCTTTGATGTATAGCAATAATAATGGTATGGTTTACGGACCTTCACCGCTCTTTACAGGGCTTGGCGCCAACACATATAATCTGGTCGTCATGGATGCCGCAGGTTGTTATGATACTTTAATCGTTGATTTAATTGATCCAACTGCACCAGTCATTGATAGTATTTTTACCATCAATCCGATGTGCGGAGAAGAAGATGGTTTTATAGAAATCCTGCTGGAGAGCGGTACAGGTAATCCCAATTTTGAATACAGTATTGATAATGGCGTAACTTTCCAAGGCTCCAATACTTTTAATGATTTGCCAGATGGCGTTTATGAAATCATTGTAGAAGACTTCTTCGGTTGTCGCGCTACAGCACAAGTGAGCTTGTTTCAGGCAGGCGGGCCGACCGTCACCGCACTTAGCACCAGCAATGCGACCTGTGGAGATGATAATGCCACCATCACGGCATCGGCTACAGGTGGAACAACACCTTACGAGTACAGCATTGATGGTCTCACGTATCAAACGGGTGGAACATTTACCAATTTGCCACCAGGACAATACACCGTTATCGTTCGTGACGCAGCAGGTTGCGAAGACGAAGATATTGCAATTCTGACAACAGATGGAGCAGTCATCATTAGCGCAAGCACCACCGACCAGTCCGCCTGTAATGTACTGGACGGCTCTATTCTTATCAATGCCAACGGCGGCACGCCGCCCTACGATTTTAGTATTGATAATGGTATGAATTACCAAAATTCAGGCTTCTTTGATGGACTTTCGTCAAATACTTATAATGTTGTGGTGATGGATGCCAATGGTTGTCTGGATACGACTATTGTGGCACTTAATGCACTTAATGAACCATTAATCACTTCAATAAATATCAATGACGCTGAATGTGGAGTGGAAGATGGAGAAATTGAAATTATCATCAGTGGCGGAACAGCCAATTATGAATACAGCATAGACGGCGGATTGATTTTTCAGGGTTCAAATAGTTTTGATAGCCTGGCGGCTGGTATTTATGACGTTGTTGTAGTCGATTTCTTAGGTTGTGAAACGACCGACCAGGCGATTGTCAATGCAGCAACTGCACCAGAAATCACCGATGTCACGACTCAAAATCCGACTTGTGGAAATATAGATGGCAGCATCATCATTACTGCAGGAAACGGAACGCCAGGATTGTCGTATAGTATTGACGATGGGCTAACTTTCCAAAGCAATTCTACCTTTACTGGTTTAGATGCTGGTATTTATGATATTATTGTACAGGATGCGGCAGGCTGCGAAACATTTGAACAAGCCATTTTAGAAAACGCAGGCGCCTTGGTGATTGATGATGTGGATACAGCAGCTTCGTTATGTGATGACAGCAATGGAGAATTGACGATTACAGTCAGTGGAGGTACGATTCCATATCAGTACAGTATCAATAATGGACAAAATTTCCAAAGCGGAAATGTATTTAGCGGATTGATTCCAGATGTATATAATATTCTGATTGAAGATGCCAATGGTTGTCAGGCAGCACAGGTATTCAATCTGCTATCAGCGGGTACGCCGGTATTGGATAGCATAATTATAACACCTGCTTCTTGTGATGAGTTAAATGGAGCTTTAGACTTATTTGTTACAGGTGGCACAGCAGCTTATCAATACAGTATAGATGGCGGAAATACTTATCAGGCAGTCAGTTTATTTGAAGACTTGCCGTCTGGTACTTATGATGTGATTGTAGAAGATTTTAACGGTTGTCAGGCAACAGAGCAGGTCGAAATTTTTCCAACTATGGCGGCGATACCAAGTATCATTGCCGATGGCCCGACTGATTTCTGTTTCTATAATACAGTGAATCTATATGCAGGAGAGTTTGAATCTTATCTCTGGTCCACAGGAGACACCACTGCGACCATTAATGTAAATCTCAGCGGCACTTACCTGGTTACGGTAACGGATGCGCAGGGCTGCACAGGCGTAGCGCAGCAGCAGCTCAATGTCGTCCCACCTTACAGCGTCTTAGCTGGCGATGACCAGATTATAGAAATTGGCGACAGCTATGATCTCAATGTTGAGTTTCCGAATCCAGCAATCACCTACACCTGGACAGGCAGCGATGGCTCGACTTTCACTGGCACTTCCTTTAGTGCGGACGCCAATGCGGTGGGTACGATTACTTACATTGTTACGGCAGCTTTTAATGACTGTGAAATAACAGATGAAGTTGTCATTACGATTATAGACAGTAGTTTGTGGAGTATTCCAAATGCTTTTTCTCCCAATGAAGATGGATTAAATGAGACCTTTGGTCCGGTGATCAGTGGTACGACACAGATTAGCCAGTTTAAAGTTTTTAACCGCTGGGGGGAGTTGGTGCATGATGATATTAATTCCCGTTGGGATGGCAGCTTCAGAGGTCAGCGACAAGTGGCCGATGTATATGTGTATATGGTGCTTTTGACGACTTTTGAAGGCGAGGAAATTGAATTGACGGGGAATGTGATGTTGATGCGATAGGGGAAGATTGTATAATTGTGAAATTGTATAATTGTTAGGGCGAGTAGTTTTATTGGTATTTCAATAAAGTTACTCGCCTTTAATGTTTGTACATTTGTAATTCAAAAAATAGTGCAAGTAGGAGAGGAGATGTAGCAACATGTATTTTCTCTATATTGTCTTGAAATAAACTCCAGTTTTATGCTTGAAAAAATTCAGAAAATCAGAGAGGAAATAGCGTCTTCTCATACTGATAAGGCAATTGTTTTATTAGAAGAACTATTGAACGCTTTAAATGAAAAAGAACTTCATGAAGAGCTAATAATTCTATCTGCACAATACAATAAATACAAAAGAGAAAAAAGAATAAATATACTTTCATTTGAAGATGAGCAAATAATCATCAATAGAGTTCATAATTCAATCAATGAAATAGTCAGAGCATTAGAAGATGGTCGAAATACGACAATTTTTGATACATCTAATTTAAAGGGGAACTATACACCACCCGCAAATAGAGAAATTGAGAAATTCCGTACTCACCTGTTTGAAGAAATCCGAATATTGGATATTGAATCTAATTGGAATCCCAAAACGTTTACACCACTTGACGTAAAAGTCTTACTTGAAAGCAGAGATGGAAATTCTACAAGAGCAGCAGATTTAATGAAGCTTCTTTTGAAAGACAAGAAAACGAAGGCTTTTTTAATTATTGGCGACCCTGGAAGTGGGAAAAGTGTAGCGTTGAGGAAATTATGTCGCAATCTTTTGGCAAAAAAAAGTAGAGATTTAATCCCTTTATACATAAATCTCAGAGAGTGGAATACTTCATATCAAAATCGAAAAAATATTGTCAATTTATACGACTTTATAGTGAGTTATATTTCTGATTCTAACTCATCTTTTGTAAAGAATTTTACCCGAAAACACTTTTCTATGAAGAAGGCAGGTTATTATTTCTTTTTGATTCATTCGATGAGATTCCGCAAGTTTTAGATGTACATGAAAAGTCCGAGTTAATTGGAAAACTCTCCAAAGATATTTTTCAATTTATTGGGACGTGTAGATGCATTTTGACCTCTAGAGAATTTAAAAAACCATCGGCAAAATTTTTAGCGAGTAAGACGCTTTATATCCAGCCATTTTCAGAAGAAAAGGTGTATGACTTACTTAATAAACATCTGAATGAAGTACATGTGAAAAGCATTTTTGGTAATCCACTATTACGTACATTGTCAAGAAACCCTTTCTCTGCTTCTTTAATTATTGAATACATATTAACCCGAAAAGAAGTACCTAAAAGTCAGTTTGCACTTTACAAAATTTGTATTGTTGGCAGGTTAAATGAACATGATTTTACGGACAGCAATTTGTCTGCTGAAAAGTGCTGGAAATTACTACAAAGATTGCAGGTCTAATGTTTGAAACTCCAGGATATGGATTAGATATTTCTACTACAGAATTAGAAAAAAGGCTGCCAGATTATCCAATTCAAGATGTAGTTAAAATATTAGTAAAGTCTAAACTTGGGAGAGAAGGGAAAGGACGATTTAGTTTTATACACAGGAGATTTAATGAATTTTTTGTGGTTCTGGATTTTTTAAATAATCCAGGAAAAATCCCGATGGAAAGCATATCTGGTAATAAACGATACAGAGATGCTTTGGTACTTTATACTGAAATTGTAGATGTAAAAAAAGCCGAAGAAATTGTGGAATATTGTCTGTCATATATTTCTAGAATAGTTGAATATGATACCGATTGGGGAACAACAGAATATAGCGAGGCTATACATTGTTTAAGGTTTTTAGGGGATGGATTTAAGGCCAGAAAACATAATCTGGAAAAATATTATCAAGATATTTACAACATTATAAATGTTCTAACGGAACGTGGTGGAAATTTGATAGTAAGAAAACATGCTATAGAGGCAAGTGTTTTGTTGAAACAAGAAGATGCTGAAGATGTAATTAACCGTAATTTTTTATTAAATATAGGAGGTGGTGTTTATAATGTATACTTGATTCAAGCAGTACTGGAAGCATCGAAGTATTTAGATGAATTTAGCAAAAGCCTATCTTCTAAATTCATAATGTATTATGCTAATGTTTACTTTAGGCAAAGACCTGCAACTCCCATGAGGGTGAGAAGAACGATTAAGGTGTTGTCTATGTCTAATGCTTTCAAGCCTGTCAGATTTTTTCTCAAATGTTATTTAATTGAACAAATAATATTGGGACTTTTAATATTCATTATGTTTGTTTTTTTTGCTTGGCTTTTAATAGTTGCTTTAAGAGAAAATTCAGTACAAAAAGATTATTTGAAAATACTTGTAATGCCTTTATTAGGGCTTCCTTTATTTTTGCTCCAATGGTTAATTACAAAGCGAGTAAAATCACTATTGTATTGGTTTTTTAAGAATAAAATAGATGTTGCCAGAGTACTAATGATACTAATTGGCGGATTTTTACTTTTGTCGTATTTTCTATCGTTGGAGAAGTTGGGAGAGTTGGTTTTTATAGAGTGGCTTCCCGTATGGGGAGGGATTGCAGGATTGGTGATGTTGATAATTATTGTAATGTTTTTATCGGAAGTCATCAATAATGTTCGATATGCAAAATACAATAAAAAAGTGTTAACTACAGCAAAAAATCGTGTACATAATGGCATGAAAAGAGAAGTCATTGAAGCATATTTTTATGGATTAGATGGCTTTTACCAGGAAAGATTTATATCCTACATCAAGAAACAGCAAATAGTACCAACTGGTAATTGGACAGACGGAGAATTACCCAATGTTGATGACAATAATGCTAGTGGTATGCTAGCTGAGTTAGAAGAAAAATGGCTGGAACTAGATAGGTGATTTTTCATTTTAGCAGGTTACCTGCTGATGTGAAAAGTCTGAAATAAGAGGCTAAGACACAAAAAAACACCCCGGATTGCTCCGAGGTGTTGTTGGGAGGAATGAGAATTATTTCTTTATTAATTTTTGTGTTGTAGAATAATCTCCAGCCTGTATCTGTATAAGATAACTACCGGAAGTTAGTTGCTCAATATCTAAATCAAGTGCCTGTTCTGTTTGAGGATTAAAGCTTTCCTGCATCATTAGCTGCCCATTAAGATTGAATAGAGATACGGTGCCTTTATCAGCATCAATACCGTCCAAATCAAGGCTGATATTCACTTCATAATCTGCTGGATTTGGGAATATCTGGATATGCTGAGTCTGATATGCTTTGAAAGTGAAAGGCTCTCTGTCATTGACTTCAGGCGTTTCTATATCTTCACTAGTCAGGTTGGTTTCATTATCATCACCAGATGTAAAATTCACTATATATTCAATGTGAAGTACTGGCGCCATTGTTTCAGAACCTTCATAGGATTCTGCCACTCTTTTGCCTGTTCCCTGGATAATGAAGGCCATGGCATTATTGGCAGACCAGCCTGGCGTGCTGAGTATTTCCTGAACAATAGCACTAATGTCTGGTGTCTGCTGATCTTGTGTAGCCATACCGACCATTGTCCATGGGGCAGGAGTCCATGAGGTGGATGCATTGGTCTGTGCTCTTGAAGATACGTTATAAGGTGTATTCACAAAAGCTGCTGCGTTTCCGCTAGACTCTCCGTGAATAGAGAGTGTACCTGCATTATTTTTAGTCTCATCTACTGTGAACTGAATATGTGCGGCTGTAATCGTTGCATTAGCAGGTAGGAATACACCGTCAAAACGCAGACCTATATGCTGATTTCCAGTATAAGTACGGTCGTAGGCCATTTCCAAATCAGAGCTGTACATATACATATTTCCATTCAATCCATTTTCTTCTACATCGTCATCGCCTGAAGTAATTGGAATGTTTAAATACAATCCTGTAATACTTGTTGGCGTGCCTGCACAGCCACAACTTCCATCAGTCAAATCACTGTCTGTATTGGTGTCATTATCATCACAAGCTAAGCCTGCAGGTGGACAATTGCTCATAGTATATTCCACGACAAGTTTAGGTGCATTTGTTACAGAACCTTCATAAGAATCTGCTACTCGTTGTCCTGTACCACTAATAGAAATGACGATAGAACTATTGGTGCCAAACCCACTTCTGCTTACAATTTCCTGAATGACTGGGGTGATATTAGGAGAACGTTGAGCTGCTGTTACAGCATTAATAGAACCCCATGTCGGTATTGCCCAGGCTACTGATGCACTAGTCATCGGTCGCATTGTCAGATTAGAAGAGGCAGAAGTAAATGCAGCGGCATTATCACTAGCTTCTCCTGTTATGGACACATTAGTTGAACCAGAGTCGATTTCATCTGATCTAAACTGTAAATAAGCATTTAGAATGGTTGCTCCCTGTGGTATATTGAGGCTGTTGAAGCGCAAACCTATTGCATTTTGATTGCCACGATTATTGTCATACATGAGTTCTAGATCAGTACTGTTAAAGTACATTTCTCCATCGGACTGTTCTTCTACATCATCATTGCCATTGGATATTGATGAGTTGGTTGTGAAGGTTTGCCCATATTCAATATTGATGGTAATTTCACTACTTATAGATTCCACACCATCATCATCAGTAGCGATGGCTGTTATAGTATAAGTGCCGGGAGTTCCAGGAGACCATTGTACCATGTAAGGGTACTGATCGTCAATTTCGTAACTAAGTCCATCGATGAAAAATTCGACATGTTGAATATCGCCATCAGAATCTTCTGCGTTTGTGGTTATCGTAATGATTTCTGAAGGTAAAAAGGTTGTAGCATCAGCAGGTGAGGTGATTTGTGTTGTAGGAGGGAAGTTATCCACTTCTACAGTCATGGTAATTGGTCCGTCTAACTGCGTAGCTCCTTCATTATCTGTTGCAATAGCAGAGATAAAGTAATCTCCATTAGCGTCAAAAACATGGTCGAACTCATAAGGAGGAGTATCGTCTGTGACGTATAAACTTCCATTAAGGAAAAATTCTACCTGTGCTATAGAACCACCTTGGTCGGGGTCGGAGGCGTGTGCTCGTATAGTACGGGTACTAAAAGAGGTCATCAGGGTATCATTTAAAGGACTGACCAAGTTGACTCTTGGTGGCGCATTAGGGCCTAATCTTACTGTAATGGTATCAGATGATGTCAGCCCTTCATTGTCTGTTGAGACTGCTACGATAGTATAAATGCCATCAATTAAGAGGTCATAAGTAATGGAATAAGTCGGAGCATTATCTGTTCCAATAGAATTTCCATTAATAAAGAACTCCACTTGTGCAATCGAGCCATCTATGTCCGAAGCGGCAGCAATAATATTGACTGTTGCAAATGAGCCGAGTACCAGTCCATCGGAAGGCGAAGTAATCATTACATTTGGTGGAATATTTACAATATTAGCGGTTATCGTTACAGGGGCAGAAGTGGTTTGGTTGCCATCATTATCTGTTGCTATTGCTGTAATCGTGTGCGTGCCATTTGTAATGATATAATTGACCTGATAAGGTACAGTATTGTCAGAGCCCAGCGATACACCATCGACATAAAATTCGACATTGGATACTGTGCCATCTATATCAGCAGCAGCAGCACTGACTGTTGTTATGCCTGCTGAATTATAAACTGTTCCGTCAGTTGGGGTTGTTATAGATACTGTTGGTGGAATATTGATAATTGGTGCTACAGTGAAAGACGAGTAATTTGTCCATCCACTACCATCATTGATTCTCCAGCAATATTCTACTCCTTCCTCTAAGCTGTTGAAAGGCACAGAGTGGGAAGATCCTGTAGTCGTGGTATTATATACAGGTGTTCCAAGAGTAGTTGGATTGAGGTTGAGGTTGGGATTAGTAAATATGTATAAGTCGTTAGGTTCACTAACTATATACAACACGCCATTATTATCCATGGTCACTCCTTCTGGCTGAGAAAGTGAGGTAGGGATTGTTCCATTTGCTCCTCCTGCTGCAAGATTAAGTCGGCTAACTTCACCACAAGAAGGATCAGTTTCTATAAGTGCAAGGCTTTCATGACTCAAAATTAAAAGGTGTTCATTTACGTCAATTTGACTAAAACCAGCGTTTATCCCCAGGTGGTGCATACCTGATACATCACCAAAATTAAAAGGATTGAGTTGAAGATCGCAAGGCTCACTTATAGTTGATAAGACCTGTGGCAATGAGTTAGGGAAAGGGAATTCGTAATATGCTTTGGGTGTTTTTTCCTTGACCACATACATGTTATTTGTACCTGGTGAAAAGGAAACGCCCTCTAATCCCTGATTATTATTCCATGATCCTGGAAGTTGAACATAACTTGCATTTGAATTATAATTGACAATATTTGTTGAGGAAGTGATGTCAAAAAAAGTAATTCTGCCTCTTCTTTCTTCTGTCACTGCATATTGAGTGCCACCAAGATGAACAATTCCTTCTGTATCATCAAATCCATTGAGCGTAATGTTGCGTAAAACTGTTCCAGTAAGTGTTGTTTCATAAGCAATTGCTGCTCCATTAATGACCATGAAAAGTGTATTGGTCAATGGATTATAAGTAATGCCTGATAAATCGTCATTGCCAGAAACAGGAATGTCAATTGGACCACTTAAGAGTTCGTACCCGCCGAGGTCAATGGTTCCTATTGGAGCGTTGGCATCAACACTACATTCATAGATTTCTATATCTACACTGCCGCTTGACCCTGACCATTGTAGGTCTATTGGGGGTTGAATGTTTGTCGCTTGATTGGGGGGAGAAGTTTGGGTTTGTGCATAAATAATGTTTGTGGTTATATTCAGTAAAAACAGAATGGTAAGGGTGTGATAACTTTTAAGTGTAAATTTTAACATAATAAAGGTATTTGGGACAATGATTAAATCTGAGTGCTAATTTATTGTCCAAAAATGCCTTACATAGATTTTTTTTTCGTTAGATGTGACGGCGTATGGTCTTGCTTTACGAATTTTATGTATTTGTAAATGGTTCTAATAGAAAGGAAGTATTTGTAATTGTTTATGGCTTTTTTTAGTATTTTAGGATTAGTTTATTGTTGAAATATGATTATAAAATACAATGTTATACAGGTGTGTTTATATTAAATGAGACATAGTCCTTATCATGCTATGTTATTATCGATTATGGTTAGATTGGCACAATACAGATGATTTGGAATACAGAATTAGTACTTATTTTAGCTTTTTGAAGAGAATACATGTTGTAATGTTTATATGCATTGTGACGTGAGTAAAATTAGATATTGCGACTTAAAAAGGAAAAACCCTCACGAGAAATAACATCCGTGAGGGTTTTTGACATAATTTTGACATTTGTAATGTCTGAAAACCTTTTGTCTATTCAATAATTACAAACTTCTGAGTAGAAGTAATCCAGTCTGTTCCTTGAATTTTGATATAATAAGTAGAAGGTAATAAGGTTTGTGTCTGAATTTTCACCAAATTAGCTCCTTCATCGAGACTGACAGCTTGCTCATAAACTGTTCTGCCAAGTCCATCTGTGATATAAGCTGTAACATGGCCGTCAGCAAAAGGTACAGTCATTTGTATAAATAAGCCTGATTTGGTTGCTGGGTTAGGATATACATCCGTTACACTAACATCTGCATTATTATAACATTCAGATCTGATCGCAAGAATATGGGAATATTCGCTTGTGGCGTTAGTATTCACATATTTTAGGCGATAATAATTGACAGGTTTAATATCATCATCTATGAAAGTATAAGTAGCACCAGTGGCTGCATTGCCTGTAGCAAGGACAGTACCTATAGTACTAAAAGAAATACCGTCATAACTTTGTTCTACTTCAAAATGACTGAAATCTGTTTCTGTTGCAGTTGTCCAGATTAGCTTTACAGTACAATTATGATCTGTGCCTTCAAATAGAACCAACTCAACCGGCAATGCTCCGCAAGCTGTATTTTCGTCGGTATTGGTATAATCATCTTGGAATGGATCATTGAGTGGGAGTGGAGTTCCGCCATTATCAGGATCAACAATATCGGAAAGTCCGTCATTATCGCTATCTACAAAATCTGGTTCATCACCTATTATGCCATCATTATTTTCATCATTTCCACCGCCTTCTACGGTATCAAAGCAGCCATCATTATCAGCGTCTTCGTCGAGGTGGTTTAGTCCGCCTTCGTCGTCAGGATTAATAGGATCATTAGCTGGATTATCCAGACTACAAATGACCAATTGATCTGTATTGTCGATTATACCATCATTATCTGCATCTCCATCATGAATTGGCGACCAGCCATCTCTGTCTTCATTGTCGAAAGTTTCAGGATTTTCCTGATCGAAGTCATCTACATAACCATTGCCGTTTGCATCTATGCCACCAGTTTCTACCAGGTCAGGTAAGCCATCATTATCACTATCAATATCGTCAAGATCTGCGAGCCCTTCTTCATCATAATCAGATACAGGTAAAGGCGTACCATTATCCGTAGCATCATAAATGGGCGACCAGCCGTTTCCATTATCCAAATCGAAGTTGGTAGGCGTGCCGGGGTTGAAGTCATCTACATAGCCATCTCCATTACAATCTTCTCCACCTGCTTCTATAATGTCTGGAATACCATCATTATCAGAATCCAAATCGCAGGCATCAGGAAAACCATCTCTATCTGTATCTTGTGTACCAAAACCAACTTCAACTGCATCTAATAAACCATCGCCATTGGCGTCACCCAAACCATTTGGGTCATCATATTGGCCATCTCCATTGAGGTCATTATCTATTCCTCCTGCATCTACAACATCCGGTACACCATCATTATCAGAATCTAAATCACAGGCATCCGGTACACCATCTCGGTCTTTGTCGCGAGGTGTGCAGGTATTTGTACTTTTAAAATCAGCCAGAGTAAACGAGCCACCAGCTGAAGCTGTTCCATCATGATAAAATGTAATGTCCAGTCGATCTATAGCAGAAGGAAAGCAAATATTAATACCGCCATCTGTGCTGTTAGATAAATTGGAGGCAGTACAAGCCGATTCAAAAGTATTATTGCCTAATGGCTGAACGCAAATGCCTGTTGTATAATCATCAGGAGAAAGCATAATCATTGTATTGTCCAGATAAGCATTAATAACAACTTCATCTTCGCGATCCAGATCATTGAATAAAAAGCAGAAACCTTCCACTTCGCATTCAAAGGAAGTACTTAGTTGCACAAAATCATTAGCACCCAATGAGTTGGCTACGCCAATATGTGGACCAAAAGTACCACTTAGATGTTCGTCATCAATCGTATATTCATCAGGAACTGCATTGCCACCAAAAGTTCGGCTAAAATTCATAGTACAGCCTTCGAGATCGAGGCTGGCATTATTTAAAATCTGGGAAAGATCGCCAAATTGCCCCGCAAGGGATTCAAAATCAATCAGCTCGTCTGGTGTAGGTACACAGCCTCCTTCTAAGATGTCAGTGATACCATCTCCGTCATCATCAAGATCAATAGAGTCAGGGATTCCATCTTCATCTTTATCGCTGCAATTAGCTTGGTCGGCATCAATATAATCAGGTACACCGTCGTTATCAAAATCAGTTAAAGTGCAATTTAAGATACCAGATTCAGGCGAAGTTTCTACTGCATCAGCCAATCCATTATCACCATAAGGTCCAGAAATTGTTCCAGTGATAAGGTCAATAGGTTGATTGTGGCAAGCCTCAAGAGCATCCAAGCATCCATCATTATCTGAGTCAGGATCTAAGTAATCTGGTATGCCATCTCCATCAGTGTCTACTGGCACACAAACTTCAAAATCGGAAACAGAAAAAGACCCACCTTCTGTACCGTCAGGTTCTATGCCCGCAGTATAATCGTAAAAAATAATTTCAATTTCATTGACAGGAGAAGGAAAACAGATTTGGATACCACCTCGGTCAGAGTTGTTCAGATTCACTATTGGAGGATTACATTGCGAGCGCCAGGTATTGCCGCCTTGCCAAACTGGGCAGGCAGGATCTGGTGTTGTATTGGCTAATGTAAAATCACTTGTGGATAAATCGACTGTAATTCCGTTAAATTTACCATTAATAATAACCTCATCATTTCTATCCAAATCATTAAAAAAGAAACAAAGGTCTTCAACAGGTTCAGAAAGACGATATACTGTATTGACATGCTGTCCGGGGCCTGGAGCAGTTTGATCTATACCTGTTCTTACAGCATAAGTAGAGTTGAGGTGTGTATTGTTAATTTGATATTCATCTTGAGTTGAGCCTCCTTTATAAATAGGTGCATCAAGGGTTAAGATGGCATTATTAACTCTATAAGGTAGACCAGATACTCCAATTCCATCATTAATAGCTAAGGAAGGATTTGAGCTAAGGTTGTCTTGAAGGAAGTCGAAAGTAACCGTATTATTGTCGCAGTCTTTTTCAATATAATCAGGAATCCCGTCATTATCATCGTCATCATCCTTACCATTTTCAAGTCCGTCACCATCATTGTCGCCGAGTGGCGTACCAGGGTCAAATGCACATCCCTGTACATTAGCAATGGTGAAAGAACCGCCAGCAGTATTGCCTGCTGCGGCAGAATCATGATAAAAAATAAATTCTATTTCATCTACAGCACCAGGAAAACTAAAGTCTATGACACCATCTAAGCTATTATTTAGATTATCACCAAAACAGCCGGATTTGAAAATATTATTACCGAGAAAAAGAGGGCAGGGATTAGCTCCGGGAAAAGAAAAATTGTCGATGGTAATTGGAATTGTATTGCCATCTAATTTTGCATTGACAATAACTTCATCATGTCGATCCAGATCAATAAATCTAAAGCTAAGTCCTTGTAGTGTATTGACAAAGGTGTAGTTTAGATTGACATGATCGAAAACATTTGTAGAATTGGATATACCGACATGTGTGCCAATATAGCCTGCTAATTGAAAGTCGTGAATAAAATATTCATCTTCAATAGCACTGCCTGCAAAATATCTTGAAATAAGTACACGTCCACCACCAAGTGTTAATTCGGCAGCATTCAGGTCATTGACAGGATCAGCACTATTATTTAGGCTGGCCAGGTTCAATGTTTCTGGTGCATTGCACTGCGCGAAAACCTCTGAAGCAGAATACATAAATAAAAATAGGGCAAAGATAATCATGGTGCAATAATTTTTTATTGCCCCAAAAGCGAGGGAGTAAAATTGGTTCATGTTATTTACAGTTGAGCGTTATGGAAATATTATGGACATTTATAGTTTGTAAAATAATGAGTAATGGCAACACGATGCCATTAGGTATTTGTTTAGATACCAGTCGCAGTTAGGTAAGTATGAGTATTTTGTGAAAAAATAAATATCGGAACTTTGCAGTAGTAGCAAGTGGGTGACATTCATGGGTTTAGACCCGTGCAGTTTGGTGAAGTCACGTAATTTATTACTATAAAAATATAGTTATTTTAGGCTCTTATCAAGTTGTTGATGTAAATTTATTTTTAGTATATTTTATTGCAAAACTTGTTGATTGCTAATGAGAAACACTTTGTATAAATTATTTATGAAATCAATATTTGAAAAAATAAAATTAGTGCTTGAAGTTATCTGTTTATTTCTTATTGTTGAGGCATATCTGGATAATTTAGTTATGTTTTATATAGTGAACATTTTAGGCTGATTATTAAATAAATAGAATTGAAAGGTGAATTTTTTTATTAAAAATAGTTTATGAAATTGTATCTTTGAAAAGAACAGATTTTTTTAATGTAACTCTCAATGAGTTTAAATTATTCAAAAAGTAATATGAAAAATATACTTGTCTTTTGCCTGTGTCTTTTGCCTGTTTTTGTGTTGGGACAATTGCCTGCGACCAATGTTTATGTATTTGATATGAAAGTATTCAATACGAGCGATACTTACTCTTTTACGAACCCTCGACTGCTTACAGGGGATAATTTTGAAGGGTATAATAACCAACCACAATTCATCAATGGAGAGTTATACATTACTTCACAACGGGACAGTTTGCAAACTGACATCTATAAATTTAATCTTAAAAAGCGGGTACAAACTCGTATTACAGGAACCATTGAGAGTGAATATTCGCCTACTGCTATGCCTGATAATAAGCATATTTCAGTTGTTCGAGTCTCTGCAGATGGCAATGATACCCAGCAATTATGGAAACTTCCTGCAACTGGCGGAAAGGCCAGCTTATTAGTGGATAGCATTACTGCCATTGGCTATCATGAGTGGCTGAACGAAAGAATAGTTGCTTTATTCATTGTAGGCGAGCCACATCAGTTGATTTTAGCCAATACAAAAACTGGAGATTTTCGTAAAGTTCGTTCAGAGATAGGTCGTTGTTTGCAAAAAACGCCAGAAGGAAACCTGAGTTTTGTCCATAAAAACGAAGAAGAAGGCTGGTATATTAAAGTGGTAAACCCAGCTAATTTCACCATTCGTCCAGTGATTGCCACCCTGCCAGGCAGCGAGGACTTCGTGTGGACACCAGAAGGCACAATTTACATGGCAAATGGTAGTAAATTGTATAGATATAAGTCGGGATTGGACGATGACTGGTACGAAGTAGCAGATTTCAGTTCCTATGGCATTAAAAAAATCACCAGAATGGCTATTGAAAATAATCAAATCGCCATAGTTGCGCAAGAAATTGAAAAATAGATTGTATTTTTACTCATGTAAAAACAACTATTATGAAAACATACCAAAAACCAATCTTATTCCTTGCCTTTTTTATGTCTTGCTTTTGTGCTTATGCGCAAGGTGAAATTCTTTGTGATACTTTGCCGGAGTTGAGGGTGGCTGAAGAGTATTATGATGCAGGCGAATATAATAATGCTATAATTTATTATAAAAAATCGTTGAAACATTATGAGGCTAGGAGAGATTGGGGAGGATGTTTATATAGCTCATATTGTTTACAATCTTGTTATTACTTGCTAGCAGACTATGAGAATTGTAAAAAAACATTGGATTTTGCGGATATTCTTAGAGGAAAGTATTTTGGAGATAATGAGTTATGGAAAGCTAAGGTTTTGTATCGTTATGGGCTTTTAAGTTATAAAAAAAGGGATTTTGATGAGGCTTTAGGTTTTTATAAAGAAGTTCTTGAAACAGATTTTTCATCTCTAAAAGATCGTGGATTATATGCGGAAACATATAGGAGAATAGGCTGGATTTATACAAAAAAAGGAGATTATGAAAAGGCAAAACTTAATTATAATATGGCTTTGTCTATCTATTCCAACAAATCACTAAACCGTATAGACAGCATTAAATTAGAAGGTATTTATAATGACTTAAGTTCGTTTTATGGGTATAAAAATGAATATAAAAATGCATTAATTTATTGTCACCAATCTTTAAATTTAAAGAAAGAATTATACGGAAAAAATAATTTAGATGTTTCAGAGAGTTATGCTACGCTAAGCATATTACACTTTATGAGTGAAGAATATGAAGAGGCAGAAGATAAAATCAAAAAGTCAATGTCTATCTATGTTGCTATTAAAGGCGAAGAAGGTCGCGTAGTAGCCAATCTCCTGAGTGTACGAGCAAGCATATACCGGATGACCCACGATTATGAGAAAAGTGAAGAAACTTATCTATACTTAATTAATATGGTCAAGCGACTTCTGGGTGAAAACCATAACGAATTAATCGCCCACTATAATAATTATGCTGTACTCAAGCTAGATATGAAGCAACATAATGAAGCTTTATCACTTTTTAATAAGGCTACAGAACTAACCAAGTTAAACTTCAATGACAAACATCCTTTTTTGGTGGAAATTTATCAAGAAACCAGCAAGGCTTACATGGGATTAGACGACTACAAAACAGCCCAAAAATACCTAAATAAAAGCCGTGAAATAGCCAGTCTACCGAAGGATAAAGACGAACTACAACTGGGGAATATTTCTTTTATAACTGCAAAAATAAAACAATACGAAAACCAATATCAACCAGCACTGGCAGATTTGGAACATGCAAGAAAACTGTACAGTGAAGTCTTCTCGCCAAAAAACCACCGTTTTACCCAATGCTTTTTGGAGGAAACTAAAATACATCTGAAACAGCGTAATTATGATGATGGCTTAGTCACGATAAATGAAGCCATTAACTCCATGCTAGAGTCAGGCGCAGAAATTACAAGTACGGAAATTCCTGATGTGACTAAGCGTATATCTCCTTTTTATTTAAAAGATGGGTTAGAGCTAAAAGGCGATTATTACCTCCAACTATATGGCGAAACACAAACAGAAAATCACTTAAAACTGGCTTTAGATAACTACGATAAAGCCATAGAAATACTCAACAAAAATCGTACATCGCGCCGCTCAGAAAGCTCCAAACTGAAATTATCTGAAGATGCAAACATCATTCTAAAAAAAGCATTGCCGATTGCTTTTCAGTTGCATAAAATAACTGGAGAAGAAAACTATAAAAACAAGGTTTTTGAATATTCAGAATACAACAAAGCTTTGGTACTCTTAAGTGCTTTGAGTAAACTGAAAGCGGAGCAAATTACTGATATGCCAGATAGCTTGGCAACTCTCGAAAAACAACTTCGAAAAGAAAAAGGACACCTGAAAAAAGACATTCACTACGAATTTGCACAAGGCGAAAACACCAATTTCAACACCATAGACAGCCTGCGTAATGAAGTCTATCGAGTATCAGGTGAATACGATCGACTTATGAATGCTATTGAGAAAAACTACCCAAAATATTATGACTTAAAGTATAATGTCAATATTGTATCTGCAGCTGATGTCCAAAAAGACATAGATGAGAACCAAGTCTTGCTGGAATATTTTATTGGGAATAAGGATTTGTTTATTATCAGAATTGACAAGACTGAATTTGAAATAATGAGTGTTGGAATTGATGCATCTTTTGCTACATTGACCAAAGAAATGACCAGACATATTCAGAAACAGGATTTCAAAGGCTATACAGATGTAGCACAAAAACTCTACGACATTCTAATTAGACCGACCAAAGAACAAATTACAGGTAAAAGGCTGGTCATTATTCCTGATGGAGTCCTGAATTTACTACCCTTTGATTTACTGCTGGCTGCTCCGCCTAAACCCAATTCGACCAATTACGCCTCGCAACAATACCTGCTAAACGAACATCCAATCACCTATAATTATTCTGCTACACTGTATGATAAAAGTTTGCGCCCGACTAAGCATGGTAGAAAAAAACCTTTCCTCGGCATTGCACCTTCTTTTTCCGGAACTAAATTGTCAGAAATTAATCGACAAATTATGCTCCGCAATGAGTTAGTTCCCCTACCTGGTGCTTTGGATGAAGTAAACGGCATCAAAGAATTACTCAATGGCGATGTGCTGATAAAAGAAAACGCTACCGAAGGGAATTTCAAAGACATTGCACTGGATTATCAATTAATTCATCTGGCTACCCACGCACTTTTGGATGATAGTGATCCCATGTATTCAAAGTTGCTACTGCCTGCGGATTCTATATCTGGCGAAGATGGTTTCCTGCATATTTACGAATTATACAACATGAAAATAGAAGCAGATGTCGTCGCATTGAGTGCCTGCAATACTGGTGTCGGTGAAGTCAAAAACGGAGAAGGTGTGATGACTTTGTCGAGAGGCATTTCTTATGCGGGCTGTGATAATACGGTCATGACTTTATGGTCGGTAGGTGATCGTTCTACAGCGCGACTGATGGATAGAACATACAAACAACTCAAACAACCGATTCCGAAAGATGTGGCTTTGCAACGGGCAAAACTGGACTTTCTAACAACTGGTGGACGGTTTACTTCTGCACCTCTGTTTTGGGGCGGGGTTATTTTTGTGGGCAATCCTGAAGCACTTGAATCTCAGTCTTCTCTCGTCCTGTGGATATTGATAGGTATACCGATATTGCTGGGTGCTGTATTGCTGGGAAGGCGATTGAGGAAGCAAACAGAGTTGCCGCATTATACTTGATGCCTGAAATTGCTATTATGAAAATCCTATCCGCCCAACAAACCCGCCAACTAGACGCCTATACCATTCAACATGAACCCGTCGAGTCTATTGACCTCATGGAACGGGCTTCCTTGGCTTTCACCAACTGGCTGACGGATAAATTTCACAATTCATACCTTATACACATCATCTGTGGTCCGGGAAATAATGGTGGAGATGGACTCGCTGTAGCTCGTTTATTGGATGAACGATTTTATAAAGTAAAGGTCTGGCTATTTTATTTTTCTAAAAAAACAACGTCAGACTTTGAGGTCAATCTGGAACGATTGAAATCTAAAACTAATATTCCGGTTCATCACATCGACCCTGAAAATAACTTACCTGTTTTTCATAAAGACGAGCTTATTATTGATGCTATTCTAGGCTCTGGACTAACTCGTCCGGCAGAAGGGCAGGTCGCGAAGCTCATTGAACACCTTAATGCACAAGCGGCTATCCGAATCAGCATTGACATTCCTTCTGGTTTATTTGCTGACAAGCACACAGCAGGAAAGTCAATCTGTGCAGCGCATACTTTTTGTTTTGAATTGCCTAAACTTGCTTTTATGTTTCCACAAAATGAAAGTAGAGTAGGGGAGTGGGCATTTGAACCGATTGGTTTACATCCCGATTATCTGGCTGAATTGCCGACTTCTTTTTATTATCTAAATGATGACTTTATTAAAAAAATAATAAAAAAAAGACCTAAGTTTTCCCATAAAGGAACTTACGGACATGCCCTGCTCATGATGGGAGCACGAGGGAAAACTGGCGCAGCTATATTGGCTACAAAAGCCTGTCTGCGAAGTGGAGCTGGACTAGTGACTTTGCATGCGCCGACCTGTCTTGAACATATTTTACCCATCAGTATTCCTGAAGCAATGTTTAGTGCGGATGAGGATGAAACTTGCTTTACGCAAATACCGAAACTGGAAAAATATCGGACAATTGGAATCGGTTGTGGGCTAGGAACAGATGAAAAAACGGAAAAAGCACTGAAGCAATTGCTAGACAATTATGACCAGCCAATGGTGCTAGATGCCGATGCGCTGAATATCATCAGCCAAAATAAATCCTGGTTGAAACGGATTCCCCAAAATAGCATTCTTACCCCACATCCAAAGGAGTTTAAACGCCTATTTGGAAAACAAGGCAATAATTTTGAGCGCAATGAAGTACAGCTTTCAATGGCGCAACAATACAATATTTACATTGTTCTAAAAGGCGCGCATAGCTGTATTGCCTGTCCGAATGGGGATGCTTATTTCAATTCAACCGGAAATCCAGGAATGGCAACTGCGGGTAGCGGTGATGTTCTAGCTGGAATGATTACAGGATTATTGTCGCAAAAATACACTCCTTTTGAAGCAGCTATTCTGGGCGTCTATTTACATGGATTAGCAGGCGATTTTGCGGCAGCGACTATAAGTCAGGAAGCCATGATTGCAGGCGATATTATTGACTATCTTGGAGCGACTTTTCAGTATTTTACAGATTGAAAAATTGAATTTGAGTTTGTTTTTTGAATTTGAATTTATAAAACTGTCTTACACCTTACATAATATCATAAGGTTCTTGTGAAAAAACACCGCAAGATTCCATAGATTTGCGTTTTTGCACAAATCAAAATCTAATATGAAAAATATATTGTTGTTCACTTTTGCAATACTCATCATTCAGGCTTGCAATGCACCCGAAAAAACCAATACAAATAAAACTGTCCCAGACAATACAACAGAAATGAAGAAGGAGCAAACACCAGATACAAGTCAGGATGAACGCTGGCAAAAAATAGGTTATGATTTAGAAAAAGGTAGACCTGTAGGTTTGAAAGCAGGTGTAAAAGCACCCAGTTTTGAAGCGAAAGACAAAGACGGCAATACGGTTAATCTGGAAAAGGAACTCGCTAAACAACCTGTGGTATTAATCTTTTATCGTGGGCAGTGGTGTCCGGTTTGTACACGCTATCTCGCCGAGTTTCAGAAAGGCATTCCCAAAATCAATGAGAAAGGTGCAAAGGTCATTGGTGTAACATTAGAAACGCCAGATAATATCGAAAAGACTATAGAAAAGTCGAAAACTGGATTTACAATAGTGCAGGACGAAGGAGGTATTATGAGTGATTATAAAGTGCTGTTTTCAGTCACGGAAGCTTATCAGCAAAGAATACGGGATGGATTGGATAGCGATATTGCACTGAATAATGGTAAAACTGTAGCTCAACTCCCTGTCCCAGCTACTTATGTCATAGGAAAAGATGGTATCATCAAGTACGCACAGTTTGATTTAGATTATAAAAATCGTGCCTCGGTAGAGGATATTTTACAACATTTATAAAAAAGATATGAAACTTACTCGTTTAATTGTATTGATGTGTAGTGCCTCTATGCTGGGGACATTAGCGAATGCGCAAAGCCCCTGGACTAAAGACAAAGGTGCAGGTTATGCACAATTATCGCTAATGGCGATTCCCACTTATGATGAAATTTTTGTCGGAGGTTTGGAGACGACGGCACTTAGTCGTGAATTATCGGAACTTGGCTTACAATTTTATGGCGAATATGGCATTATAGATGGTACGACTGTCATTGTAGATGCGCCGTTTAAAATTTTAAGTTCTGGGAAAGAAATAAGTCCGAGTGTTTTAGAAGAAGGCACGGAAGCTGTACCAGGTAATCTTCGACTTGGCGTTCGTCAGAAATTGTATAGTGATGCATTTGCAGCGGCTGTCCAATTGACATTAGAATTGCCAACCAGCAAATACGATAATCCAACTGGACTACGTACAGGTTATGATGCACTGACTATATTGCCAACGGTGAGTATCGGTTCCGGTTTCGGAAAAGGCTATGCTTATGCTTATGGTGGTGTAGGTTTTCGCACCAATGAGTATAGCACTTACTTTAACGGTGGTATAGAAGGCGGTTATAAGTTTTTTGATCGCCTGTGGACGATGCTGTTTTTTGATGTGGTGAGTTCTTTTAAAAATGGAGAACGTATTGATCCACCTAATAATGTCCTGACGGGCTTTTATCTGAATGACCAGGGATGGGCTTCGTTTGGCTTGAAATTATTATTTGAAATCAATGATAAAATGGGCGTAAATGCTTCTTCAACCGTAGGGATTCTTGGTGCGAATAATGTACCTGCTTCCCCTTCTGTTGCTATTGGTTTTTATACCAAATGGGGCGAGAAGAGTGAGTAGGATTGTAGGATTGTATGATTGCGAAATTGTGTGATTGTGATGATTAAAAGTTTTTTGCGAAGCAAAAAACAATTTCACAATTTCACAATTTCACAATTTCACAATTTCACAATTTCACAATTTCACAATTTCACAATTTCACAATTTCACAATTTCACAATTTCACAATTTCACAATTTCACAATTTCACAATTTCAAAAAACTTAAAGCCAGCAAACTAACTCCACCCAATATTCCAAAAGTCACAGCCGCCACAAGAAAGGCTTGCTGCAAAGTATAAACATCACTGATCCAACCCAAAAAAGGTGCGAGAACGGCAAAAATAATCCGAATAAAAAAACCGCGTATCGACAATACGGTAGCCCGCATATCAGAGGGCGTTTCTATATTGATAAAGTCTTTCAATACCGGAACGGCAATGCCTCGCATGATATAAATGAGAAAAATAAAAGCCACACCTGTCGGGCCATAACTGAAACCCAATGCCGCATAACCCAGCGAAATACCCACCACAATCAAAACTGCCATCCCATATTTGCTCATAAAACGCTCCATATAATGGACAGAAAAAGAAAACACCGCAACCGTTAAATTGAGGGCAGACCATAGGATGCCAATGACAGCAGTGGACAAACCGATACTGTTGAAATAAGGCTGTGCAAACCAAGCCATTGTCAAGGTAGCCGCGCCCATGCCAGCCGATAACAGGACGTACCAACGCAGATTTTTATTATCAAAAAAAGTGTAGTGTAAAATTCGTTTAATATTATCCCAGCCAGCACGTTCCTGAATCTCCTGTACTTTGGGTTCTACCAGACTCCAGGAAAGTAGGATGCCCGGCAACAGACAAATGAAAAAAGCATAAAGTGTAGCTCGCATACCGAACTTCGCGGCAATCAGACCACCAAAAATAGCAGCAATAGCTTCCGAAAAAGTCGCTACAGAATACAGGCGACCTTCCAGTTTGAGGTAGTCATTTTTACGATTGATTTGCAATAAAGAATCATACAGCAAAGCAGAGTCAGTGCCAGAAATAAAACTACCACCCAGTCCCATCAAAATCTCCGCAAATATAAAACCCCAGAAACTATGTGCCATACACAGCAGTCCAATACCAAGCGCAGAAATACTCATGCCGAGCGTCAGCGTCAGCCGCCGCCCCAGCCGGTCAGAAAAATAACCAGAAGGAATTTCAAACAAAGCGACTGCCAAGGAATAAGCTGCCTGCACTTGCATCACCTGCCCAACCGTCAGCCCATTGTCCATGAAAAACAAAACGACCACAGGCATAAACAGCATAAACCACTTGCTGGCTTTGATGCCAAATAGTTTATACACATTGGCTTGTAGCTGTTGTTCGTAGGTGGATGCACTCATGTTGGGCGTAAAGATAGCTTATAATAAGTATAGTGCGGAATTGAACAGAAATTAAGCCAACAGATCGGAGTTTTATTGAGTAGTTATACCAAGACATTTAACAAACAAGAGGATCGAACTGGCTCGTTATTCAGAGGCAAAACCAAATATAAAGACGGCTGGATAAATGGTTTTCTGACCGTTGGAAGCAAAAAAGAACATCTTTTATTTCGTCCTGACAATGATTATGCAAGGCAGTGTTTGGAGTGTATTCATCAAAATCCGGTGAAAGCGGGTTTGGTGGCTTTGCCAGAAGAGTGGATATTCTCGTCTGCTAAAGATTATGCGGGATTACGGAATGGGACATTATGCAATCAGGATTTGGCGAGGGACTTGAATCTTGTCTGATGGCTCTTTTCACGTCCCCTGCTTTACTCGAAGATTACTAAAAAAACTCGCCTTGCATTTCCAAAATGCAAGGCGAGTTTTTATCCTTTGATATCAAAGAGCAACGAATTGTTTCAACTTCAGCTCTATGGATTATATACTATTTCGGAACACTAGAAAAAATACCATTATTACCATTCCATAAAGCCTTGTCCGCACCATTTACATCGCCGTCCATATTGATGTCAGGAATGAAATAATCGTTGAAAAAACCATTACTTATTTCCCAGACAGCTTTATCCTGTCCATTAATGTCGTAGCCAGATGGGTTGCTCTGGTCACAATCACCTGCAAACATTGCCCAAGTGCCATTTGCCAATTGCTTCTGCCCAGACGAAGCAGCGTCATTATAACCATCACTTAATCTGAAATCATAAGTCAGTGTAGTATTGACAATGTTGACTGGGCTTGGCGTCATAGCTGCAATATGGTTTCTGTGTTCAACCACTACATAAACAGCACTTGCTGCATCGGCAGATAAAACGTTTGGATTGGGAAAAAACAAACAACCGTCCTGCTGTAAAATGGCTGCGGTTTGTGCAATTTCAGTACTTGCACTTGGGCCTGTTCGGAAAGAAACCAAGACCCAATCAACAGTACCTGCCGGATAATCGGCGGCTGTCCAGCCGAGTCCTTCATTGCCTTCGTAGCCCCATAGACTGTAAGGCTGGACATCGGGTAGATTACTGGTTTGCTGAAGTGTATTGTTCATCATATCATTAGCAGCATCATACGGGCCTTCCAGTGCGAGACAGAGTTGAGGCGTCACCCAGGCAGCAGTTTGTCCGCAATCCAAATCTATAACCTCAACATCATCCAACTGAACATCAATAGCTTCCAAACCAAGATCAAAGACCAGCCGAGCATAAGCATCCGTCGAATCAGATGTAAATGTATAAGTATAAGACTGCCATTGCTCAGTTAAAAGTGGCTCATCATAGAAATAAGCAGTCCAGATATCCGGGCCATTTTGTGCCACATAAAAGCGGATCTGGCGGTCGATCTCTGAACGACCTCTAAACGAGACCTGATAATTATGTCCGTCAATAATGGGAACTTCATGTTGAATAAGTTGGACATGCCAGGACAGCGATCCCGGATCAATAACATCAATAGAGAACAATTCATCCACATAGTCGTGGGTGGCTTCTGCTTCAACATTGACATAAACAGACCAGAAGTCACCGCCATTATCGAAGTTTCCATTTTTTACGACTTCGATATTATCGTCCAAATCTATCATAGAGATATCATCCAGTTGAACATCAATGTTTTCAATGCCCATGTGAAAGTTTAGCCTTGTGAAAGCATCGGTAGAATCAGATACAAAATTATAGGTATAGGACTGCCACTCTTGAGTTAAAATTGTCCACTGATTATAGTATCCGCTATAATCGTCTGGACCATTTTGCGCAACCTGTACAAGCATCTCCCGTTCAGCGTCTGCACGGGCCTTAAAAGTAATCTGATAACTATGTCCGTTGACAATAGGTACGTCGTACTGGATAAGTTGTGTATGCCAGATTGATGAACCAGGATCTATAATATCAACAGAAAATAACTGATCCGTATAGAGATAGTCGGCAGTAGCTTCTGCATTTATATAAACATCCCATTCTTCATCCAGGTTAGAGAAATCGCCATTTTCTGTAATTTCGCTAGTTGCAAGCGTAACTTTTTCAATAAAAGTAGGGCATTCATTATCGCCCCAGCGAACCCAGCAGTCATAAATGCCCACAGGAAGATTATTAAAAGTATAAATCCCCACGTCATCGGCGGTATATTGATAAGTCTGTCCCCCATCAATACTCAATTGAATTCCGCCTCGATCTGCATTGTCGGGAAAATTAAATACCAATTCACCTTCATTATTGCTGATACAATTACTTTCATAAATAATTGTAGCAATAGGTGCTTCTTTTATACTAAGTGTCTGACTGCCCAAATCGATTGGACAGTTACCATTATCCCATCGCGACCATACAGCATAAGTATTCAAAGCGAGTCCATCAATCGTGTATGTACCTACATTGTCGGGTGAAGTATAAGGGTAGGTCAGTCCACCGTCGATACTGAATTGAATATTACTATAAGAAGGATGGTCTTCAAATTCAAATTCAAATGAGCCCAGGTCATTGGCATCACAGACATCATAATCTCTGAAACTTGTAACCTCTGGCTGGTCATTGGCATAAATGACAAGATTGCCCATGTCCACAGGGCATTCATCATTGCCCCATCTTACCCACAAATCATAAGTACCTGCTGCGAGGTCTGGAATGTTGAGTGCTAATAAATCATCGGGACTGGTATAAGGGTAATTTAAGCCACCATCCAGACTAAATTCTATATTGGTTCGATTAGGATCATCAAGAAATTCCAATATGACCGAGCCAGTGGCTTGACTGCCACAGGCGTTTTCTATAGCGGCTAATGTTGCATTAGGTCCATTGGCAGCATTGATAGATACGGGACCAAGATTGTAAGGACAACTGTCATCGCCCCATCTTACCCAGAGGTCGAAAGTAGCTGCACTAAGTCCTACAATTTCGTAAGTGCCGACATCATCTGGACTATAGAAAGGGAAGGTGAAACCACCATCCAGACTGAACTCTATACCAGTACGAGTGGGATGGTCGGGGAATGAAATTGCAATCAGTCCGGTGCTTTGTGAGCAGGAAGTGGAGTTGGTGCTAATATTGGTAACAACTGCTGGTGTACAATTATTGGAGCAGGTATAATTCTGTACTTTCGGATAATCCTCAACTGGAATCATGGCTGTGCCGTCATTGGGTGTATCCGAATTAAAAAGTGTAAAACGGTCATTGATTCGAATGTCGGGATCTGCTTCTCCATTGACAAATTGCATGAGGACTGTACCGACTAGTATCATATCCACTTTATTCAATTCATAATTATTTGCTCCGCCATCTTCTTTTTGTAAAACAAGACTGAGCAAGCCACATTCTCCATCATTGCTAATAGCCTGATCTATCCAGTTGGCACCCGCTGCCACTGTAGAAGTCGTTTCATTAAACTCAACAGGCGTATAACTGACAAAGGAAGCGATGGCTGGGTCATAATTAAAAAAGAAAGAAGTACTGCCCATCTCAAAATCGACAGTCGAAAAATCGGACGCCCGCACATAAATACCGACTTCCAGATAGTTATTACACAGATTATTTCCACTCAGAGAGACTTTTACAATCTGCCCATTGGAATGTATTGTCCCAAGTAGCAGCATGCTTATCGTGAGCGAAATATAGATATATATATTTTTCATTTTTTATTTATTTTGTGTTGGTGTATTGATGTGTTGTGGTATTGATGTGTTAGGTCGTTTTGCTATGCAAAATAATTGTTATCAATCACTCAATCACTCAATCAACTCAATAACTCAATCAACTCAATTCATCGTTTTAATAATTTATGCACTAGAGGATTGCCCATTTTGCTTCGATTACTTTTCCAAAGATCATAATCAGCAGCATCAGTAATGCCATCAGCATTCAGGTCGGTTACACGGTAATCACTGGCATTATTGGCTCGTTTCCAAATGCTATAATCCGCACTATTGATTAAACCATTTTGATCCATATCGCCGGCAATCATTACATAAGTTCCATTAATGTCTTTCAACTGACCGACACCAGAAACAGATGTTGCAGAATTGGTGATATTAGGATAACTAGTTGTTCCCTCTACCGCCATGATGGTATTTTTATGCAATACGCCAATATGTGAACGATGGAAAACAGCCACCCGGAAAGGTTCAGGATATAAACCACCAATCGGGACAAGCGTACTGCCCGTTGCCGGATCCATAATTTGCCCGTCGTTGCGAAGCAAGACCGCTTTTCTATCCAAGACCAGATTATTCTCCGTCCACAATTCTATCAGCACCCAGTCCACGGTATTGGCTGGGAAGCTATTGATGCTTTCTGTGCCGAAGTAACTGTATCGAGTATCATCGTAAGGCTGCGATAGTGGCAGCAGTCCGCTACTGGACAAATCTGTACCCATCAGTCCTGTTGTTGCATTATAGTATCCTTCCAGGAAGAGTTTGAAACTCAGGTTCATGGAAACAGGCTGTATCGGTGCGAAATAACAATTTGGATCAACTGTTTGTGCTGACTTGATGACTGGAATATTATTCAAGACTACACTTGAAGGTGTTTGTGAGAAAGTACCCAGCAGCGCGTCGTCGCTTGCGCCCAGCCAGTCCTGCATAACCGAACTAAATACAGAGCGATAATCGTTTTCCAACTGAGCAGGATCGGGTGCACCCTGATTGTCCATGAAAGACAAGTCAATATTTTGCCCATAGACGCCTTTATTGACATGTTCGCCTATTACAAACATAGAAGATACTGTGCCGTGGTCGGTGCCGCTACTTCCGTTTTGAATGATTTTACGACCAAATTCAGAAAAGACAATAGTCGTTACCTGATTTGCTTTGCCTAAGCCTGCTAAGTCCTGCTGGAAAGCTTGTAGTGAATTACTCAAATCAGCGAGTAAATCTGCATGTTGTCCTTGTGTTGTGTTTCCTTGAATCACCAAATCGACATGGTTGTCCCAGCCGCCTTTACGTGCCATAAACACTTTGGTCATAGAACCACCTGAGATGAATCTTGCAATAGTTTTCAACTGATTACCGAGGTCGGAATTAGGATAGGTTTGTGTATTGCTACCAGCATTAAATACATCTGTAATTCGTTCTGAATATACCTGTGTACTTTTTTCCAATACAGAAATATAACTCAGCATTTCACCATGATCTGAGTTGGGAATTTGTGAAATGGGTTCACCACTCAGGCTGGAAATGACACTGTAAAAACCAGCAGGGTCCTGACCGCTGAGGTTGATTTCCAGTTCGTGAGCCTCCGTGGTATGAAAGCCCGTATTCGGCGTATCGCCCAATATAATGCCCAGCGGATCCACTTCATCACCAAACGGAATACCGCGATAAGTAGGGTAGCGGTCTTTCAGGAATCGCCCGACCCAGCCTTCTTCCTGATCGGCATTGGAAATACTGCCGTCAATGCCTTTAAGCATAATATCTTCTGAAGCAAAGTGAGAACGATTGGGCAGGTTATAACCTGTTCGTTGTACAATGGCCATTAAATCGTCGTCGTACAGATTCTTAAAACTGCTTAGACTGGGATGCAGTCCTATGTCCTGATTGGTACCAATCAGGCTATTGTCCAGCGTAATCAGTGCGTTTTGAGGCATGTATATATCAGGACGCTCAGTTTGATAACTTCCAAAATGATTCACCGGAACGAGTGCATTGATAATATCATTGGCACCTGCGAGATAAACGATGACCAGAACGCGGTCGGTATAGTCACAGACTGCAGTGGGCATAACGGATGCGCCGAGTGTCTTAAATCCAAACCCATTCAGAAAGACGGGAGCTACAGCAGTAGTCAGTCCGGCTTTTATAAATTTTCTTCGTTTCATGTTGTCTTAATTTTTAAAAGGTTTGAAATTCAGGAGATGACATAATTTTATCGTAGAGATTTTCAATTCCGACCCTCACGTTTGTGTCATCATTGGTCGCCAGATATTCTTTCCAGGAAAAAAACCAGTTGATAGGGCTGAGTCCGCCTAATAACTGTTTTTGGAAATAAATATATCGTTCTCCTGTTGGCATTTCAGCCAGCAGATAAGTCAGCATATCGTCTAGAAGTTTGCTGGCATTACTGGCACCCTGCGGGTTCAGTGGGTTTTCACCAGGCGGCGCATCATCTACATTATTGACGACCCATTCTACCATGTCGCATTTGTATGGAATGGTCGTTCCACCATTACGTACTTTACCTCTTTTAAAAGAAATGCCAAAAGTGAAACGCTCATAGATGAAATTGGCACTAAACCAGTTTTTGGAATAACCAGGTTCATCATAAAAGCCAGGGAATCCTTCTACCGTGTCCGGACCTAAAGTATCGTAGCCCATTACCCTAAAGTGTTCGGACAATACTCCATAAGCTCTATCTTTAAATACATTTAAATAGGAGCTAGGTTGACCAGGATTTATAGCTGCTATATCGGAATTTTCTATGTTCAATAAATTGACGGAAGTCATAAACATTTCCAAGGGAGATTTCATTTTTCCGCCAATGATTTCATTGGTACTATCACCATCATCTTCATCATAAAAATGTACACTTTTTAAGAGGGTTTGTAAAATCAACCCGTGCTGATAACCATTATTTTTCAGTTGATTGGCGAGTGGCGTGATAATGTCATCTTCTATTTCTGTGCTGATCGTGTCTCGCACAAAAAATCGGTACATTTTTCTGACATAAGATTTTGCCGTTTCCAGTTGGGCGAAAATCATATCCACAAAATCCTCCAATTCTCTAAACATATCATTGGAGCTATTTGCTCCTGTAATCGTTGCGGTAGGAAACTCACTGCTGACAAATGCAGAACTGAAGGTCTTGTCATCGGTATCATGTAAGTTGTAATCCGCATAACCTCTAATGACACCAGTGTCGCTATCGACGGAGGTATAGCTGTTTCTAAAGCCAGTCAGCACGCGGGCTGCAGTAGAAATATCAGCTTCTGTATAGTTGGTATAATTGCCTACACCAATAGTCTCTCCTTTCAGAATGGTGAAGAGTTCCAGAAACTCTCTGGCATAATTTTCATTTGGGCTATACTTATTATTTGAATTATTATTCAGATAAATGAGCATTTGATTGTCCACTGTAACTTTTGCTGCGAGTGTTTTTAAGTCAGCAAAAGCCAGAGATTTCAACAGCCGGAAAAAGTAATAATACTGATTCTGATTGCCCTTTACAACAAACAAAGTACTGAACCAGTGTATTATTTTCCACTGCACAGAATCATCAGCAATAGATTCATAGATACGCCAGAATGCTGTCGCATAAGTCACTGAAAAGCCCAAGTCTTCATTTTCGCCTCCGCCAATATCTGTTGGAGAAAAAATCGGGTTGCCGGATGCCCAGGAAATCGGGCCATTTGGGTAGAGTGGTGTGGTGGGCAAAAACAATTCGTCCACTGCCTCTACAGCAGTTTTTGTGGCAAAATCATCAATTCTGGCAGGTGTGACCTTATAGGTTGCCCGCCTGAGCAGATGTGCTGCTAGACGCTTACCTAATACACCTGATCGTTGGTTTAAGGAAGCCATATAATATGTTGAGTTTAAAAATGATTGTCAATAATATATAATAGACACTCCACTTCTTACATACAGAAATAGTAGAGTAAATGCTTCAAGAGCAAGTTAACACTAAGGCAAAAAATGTATCCTGAATACAGTTGAGACAGGTCGTATTTAGGATCTAATATTGGGAGACGGTTGAGTATAATAATCAAGAAGGGGTACTTCTAAGACGCAAACATAATGTATAAGGCTGCATCTTAATTTATATGTAAAGTTAGGAAAAATTATATTTAAATAAAAAATACAAATGAATTTAGACACATAAAATGGTTTTTTTTGCTGATAAATAGGAGTTTAGGCAGTTTTTTTGTCAATTTTTGAGTCACATTAAAAAAATATCACATAAACAACGCATTTTCCTATTGTGTTTTTTTAAAATAAGAGTTTGATACAGTTGAAGTGTTTTTTACAATGTCACAAATGTATTGAAAAATAATTGCGTCTTAATGTTTTAATTTGCGTGACAAGAATAAATGTTGCACTTTTGTAATAACAAACAAATCACTTCCCACTCCGAACCGAATAATATATACCTCCAAACCATAAATCGGTATCAAAATGAGATTCATTACTATTTTCAGCATAATTACTGCATTGTTTTTCCTGTCGGGCTGCGCCAAAGATGACTTGCAGGACTTTCCGCTTGTAGAGACAACTGTGACAGAAATTGAGGAAGACGGTCAAGAGGAAAATACTGAAAATGAAGTGACCGATCACACTGCAACCGTATATGGCTGGCTGACGAGTATTCAGATGAATAATGGTTTGCTGGAAAGTGTGGAAGGTAGCAATTTTGTTTCTCTGTATGATAATGCACTAGCAGCACTGGCTTTTACAGCGCAGGACGATTTCCAGCAGGCAGAAGCTATTTTTGATTTTTTTGATAATAAAATAGATACTGAATTACTGACTGGCGACGGTGGTTTTGGACAGTTCAGAGATGCTTCAGGTATTCCATTCGATAATGCACCAAAACGCTGGCTCGGCGATAATGCCTGGTTGCTGATGGCTATTAATAATTACCACGAGGCTACAGGTAATCACCGTTACACCCGCATGGCTACCGAATTGGAAAACTGGATACGTTCTTTGCAGGATACAGATGGTGGTTTGTGGGGTGGTTTTAAGCCTGATGGAAGCCGAATACACAAAATCACAGAAGGCATACTGGACGCTTATAATGCTGTGCCGGGCTATGATGCCTTTCATGAAAATATTCTTCAATTTTTAGCTGACCAGCGTTGGGATGCTGATGTGCGTGCGCTGATTGCTGATCCGTCTGATGCCCGCTATCGCTTCGCGCTTGACCTGCACGCCTGGGGTTTTCTGGCACTCGAAGATTTTCCTGCCAGTACACTAGATGATGCTTATCGCTTTTTAAATTCACAAACAGCCAGTATCAATAACCAATCGACAAAAGGCTATTGTTTTGATGAAGATAAAGATGCTGTATGGCTGGAAGGGACAGGACAAATGATACTTGCTTTCCATGAAGCCGGACGCACCAACAAAGTAGATGAATTTATAGTAGAGATGGAAAAAATGCTGATCTACAGCGAAACACATTCCGAATACGCCGGACTTCCCTATACCACAACTCAGTCGGGAACAGCTTTTGGATTGAGTCCGCTTTGGGATACAGCGGATGACCAACCTGCCGTATCGTCAAGTGTCTGGTATGTGCTGGGTAAAATGGGTTTCAATCCCTTTGGTATAGAACAGGTAAAAAATGTTCCGGAAGGCATGAAGTTTTGGAATAGTGGGGGATTAGTGATTGGTAATTAGTTTGGTGTCGTCTTTTATTTTTGGTTGCAAAGATTAAGAAAAGAGTTAAAAGTCTAAAAATCAATTATTATGCTAACGAACACTTTGCGGATACCCTTACTCTGCATACTTTATTTCGGCTTATTTTCAACTGCTTATTCGCAATCTTCACCAAACCTAGAGCTTTATGTCCTCATGGAGGCACCTTATGATCCAAGCCTTGGCGAAATGACCACTACACTGGAAACGTTAAACTTAATACCCAATAATCAACCCTTCAATCAAGCACCTTGGGATTATGATGGAACAGAGACTAAGTCTATTTCCCCAATTTCAGATTGGGTCTTAGTTTCCTTTAGAACTGACGTTGATGCCAATACAGAAATCGCTAGGGCGGCTGGACTCCTCCAAATAGATGGACGAATTCATTTCCCAAATCCAGACGTGTTGCCCAATGACTTTAATACACCAGTATATGTAGTCATCGAAACACGAAACCATCTGATCGTAATGTCGCCGCAGCCAATCACTATTACTAATGGAGTACTCGCTTATGATTTCTCGGCAACAGATAGTTATTCGAATAATGGAGGTATCGGACAGAAACAACTTAGTAACGGGCAATGGGTCATGTATGCCGGAGACATCAATAATGATCTTGATATCAATGGTGCTGACAAGGCACTCTGGAATGATGCAAACGGTTTTTTCGACACGTATTTAAATACAGATATCGACCTGAATGGCGATATAAATGGTGGAGATAAGGCACTATGGAATGGGAATAATGGCGTTTTTTCTAGCGTACCTAACTCTAGAAGCCTAGCATACGCATTATTGGCAAGTGTGGCAGATACGATTACATTAAATGGCACTTATACAAGCAAATATTATCCATCCGAAGCTCAGGCTCGTGGTTTCGATGCTAGAGATGCCACATTTGTTACAGGGGACATTCAATGGGGGACTGTAGATATTAATTCGGGGTCTTCAATTACCGACATGGTATGGGCAGGAGGGTATTTTCATTCCGGAAAACCCTGGGATGCTTCCTGGGACGACCATAAAGCCACCTATCTGCCGGATTTACCTGGAAGAAATTCAGCAGCTATAGAAAATCGTTCGACTGGTACAACCTTAACTGGTGTCTATACACATAATGTTCATGATGCTTATAGGAGTACGAGTGCTGTAGATTGGGTGGTACAACATTCTTGGAGTACATATACCCGAGACGATGCAATAGAAAATGATAAATTTGTTCCTGGTAGAGTTTATGATTGTCTATTTGATGGCACCTATGCAGGTATTAGTGCACGTCCAAGTAGTGGTAGTACCTTAGACGCGAATGGTAATGTACTTACTTTGAGAAAAGTTACGGTAAGAATGCAGGCAATGCCCTATCCTTATAAGTGGGATACAAAACCTGAAACTGTTGTAGATGCTAATAATGATCCCTGGATTCCAGGCGTTTCGCAAGGGATTCCTTATGGTCATGGTAGTATGTTTAAAATTATAAATAATGCCGATCCGAAAAATATGCATTGGGATATAAAACATTGTACTTTTGTCGCTATGGCAAATATGGAGGATACGTCATTACTTGATTTTCCTGATGCTTCATTGATCGATGAACTTGAAAATGTTACAGTCGTTTGGTTAGGTGATGGACCTTTCCCTGGCTATTTGCCAACAAGTGAATTCCCAGGTCAAATCACAGTTCTTACCGGAACAGCAGGTTTAAATCATTATTGGACACGAGTAAGAAACTGGCATAATCGTCATCCTGATGTTGAACCATCTCGTAAACCTGACCCTAATACATATTATACCCCTATTGTATTTCCAGAGAATTTTTAGAAATACTTGAAACCATTAATTATGCCTCGGATTCTAAGATTAAAAATCTTAGAATCCGAGGCATAATTTAAAAATACCGAAGGCTGGCGAATAAACTCAAAAAAACAGCCGCAAATGCAACATTGTTGCAAAATAAAAACTATCTTTGTGATATTATTTCATAAATCTTTTAAAAAATGATAAAGAATTATTTGCCACTCACCTTGCTTTTGACAGTTGCGTTGCTCCTTACTGCTTGCAAAAAAGATGACCCGAAAGTACCGAATGAGGAAGAATTGATCACAACAGTGAATTACACCTTAACACCCACAGGTGGAGGGACAGCGGTTGTCTTAAGTTTTAAAGATTTAGACGGTGACGGAGACGATGTACCTACTATAATAGGTGGAACGCTTAGTGCAAATCAAACCTATACGGGAATGCTTGACTTGCTAAATGAAGCAGAATCACCCTCGGAAAGTATTACAGAAGAAATACTGGAAGAAGATGAAGATCATCAATTCTTTTTTCAATCTGACGTATCAGACCTTATAATTAGTTATGGCGACCAGGACGAAAACGGAAATCCTGTAGGACTAAATAGCACATTGACCACAGGAACTGTAGCATCGGGTTCTATTACGGTCATTCTTCGACATGAGCCAATTAAAGACGCTTCAGGAGTAGCTGATGGAGATATTACAAATGCCGGTGGTACAACAGATATACAAGTTACGTTTCCTGTAGATGTTCAGTAAAGACAAAAAAATCGTATCAAATCGAAAATTTATTTTTTTGCCTTTACTAAGTAAAAAAATTACCATATTTATAGCATTTCTATTCACTATAACGGGTAGCTATGCACAGCCTTGCGATCTGACCATTAAGGGAAGGGTCACTGATGAAGGTTCAGGATTGCCTTTGTCATACGTATATGTTGTTATCCAGGATCTTACTCAGGGAACAACTACGGATGACGAAGGCAATTTTTTATTGGAGCATGTTTGCGCAGGTGAATACCACCTTATTTTTTCACATATTGGTTGTGATCCGGAGGAGGTTCATATCCACCTTCCAGAAGATACACTTGTTAATATTGAGCTGGCACATTCTTCTATATCATTGGAACATGCTGTTGTTAAAGGCAAAAAAGATGATTATGACGACCAGCCGAATCTTTCTGTAAATCGCCAGTCCATTGAAGATAATACCAACCAAAACCTGTCTGGTTTACTGGAAAACGAAACGGGTGTTCATATTATAAAAAATGGAAGTGGAATCGCCAAACCAGTTGTGCATGGCATGTATGGCAATCGCCTGACGATACTCAATAATGGGATTGCACAAAGCGGACAACAATGGGGCAATGACCACAGCCCTGAGATAGATCCTTTGTCTGCTGATAGGATTACGGTATTGAAAGGAGCGAATGCCATAGCGTATGGAGGCGGAAATCTGGGCAGTGTTATTTTAATAGAACCTAAAAAAATTGGGATAGAGCCCCACCTGCATGGTCATGTTACTTATGCTTTCGAAACCAATGGCAGAGGAAGCAGCCTGAATACCCGTTTACAACAATATACTCCTTCCGTCGCATGGCGCGTAAATGCTACGCTAAAAAGATACGGGGATAAAAAAACGGCTGATTATTTTCTAAACAACACAGGAACAGGAGAAGCCAATTTTTCACTTCAGTTAGAAAAATCGTGGAAAGAAAAAACATTTCTCGACTTATATGCGAGTACTTTTAATACCCGTCTTGGTGTATTGACTGGCTCACACATTAGTAATGTTCCAGATTTGGAAGCAGCCCTTACAAGAGAGGTTCCTTTTTTTACAGAACCCAATTTTAGTTATAAGATAGAAGCGCCAAAACAAGAAGTGTCTCATCATTTGCTCAAACTCAAAGCAAAACACTACATAGATGAAAACCAATCGCTACAATTTATATTGGCAGGCCAACTAAATAATCGCGAAGAATTTGATATCAGGAGAAGTGGAAGAACGGATATTCCTGCATTAAGTCTACAGCAATATACATTTAATGCCGAGCTTCAATACCTTAAAGTTTTTGCTAAGGATTGGAAGTTAAAAGTGGGTAACCAAAACATTATTATTGACAATACAAACGATTCCAGAACAGGTATTTTACCGCTTATTCCAGATTATATTTCCTGGAAAAATGGATTATTTGGTACAGTATCCAAACAGCAAAACCGGGCAAATTTTAATATAGGTATTCGCTACGATTATGAATATCAATATGCAGTAGTGATATCGAATAGTATATCGAAAGACATTATAAGATATACAAATAATTTCCATAATGCAGGTGCCGTGCTGGGCGTAAAATACGATTTATCCAAAACACAGTCCATTACACTCAGTTCGGGATATGCTATGCGCAACCCTGCTATTAATGAGCTATATAGCAATGGATTACATCAAGGGGTAAGTGGTATTGAAGAAGGAGATGTAGGGCTGAAAACTGAAAAAGCCATCAAAAATACACTGGAATACAAATGGCTGCCTAGTGCCCGTTTTTCCTTAAATGCACTGGCTTATTATCAACGATTCAGCGATTATATATTTCTAAATCCGCAGGATGAAATACGCCCGACCATTCGTGGAGCATTTCCAGTATTTAAATATGAACAAACCGATGCCAGTATATATGGTTTTGATGCTTCTACTCAATTTACAATGGGCAAGTCGCTTTTTGGATTAATAAAGTATAGTTTTCTCAGAGGCGATGACATCCGCAACAATATTCCATTGGTTTATATGCCGCCCAATAGCTTATTTGGAAGTCTTAGCTACCGTGCCAATAGTCCCATCAACCTATCTGCTCAACTGCAACTAGAACAATTAGAATTTGAATTGAATAACAGGTTAGTTTTTCCGCAAAATAATCTCCTCGCAACACAGGATTTTGTTGTACCGCCTCCAAGCTATAATCTTCTGGGCTTGAAAATGTCGACCAATATTATTTTTCCCAACTATAAATTCAGGTTCTTTACCAAAGTAGATAATCTTTTCAATATTCAATATCGGGATTATTTAAACAGGCAAAGATACTTTGCAGATGATACAGGAATTAGCGTGACGATGGGTATTAAGTTCAAGTTTTAAACCTTTTGGGAAAGCACAAGGAATCTCTTAAAATACCGAAGGCGGACGAATAAGAATGCTCTAAGCTCAAAAAAAAACAATACTGCATTATATTTGTTTTAAAAACATATTAGGGGAATCACCACGCTAAAACATAGTCCTTGAGAAAAGGCAACTAAATTAAACTTTGTTCGTATAAAATAGAGGTTTTTTTAATCAAAAAATCAATACCACAATATGATTGTTTTACGAATAGGGCAACTATCTGAACACAGCTAATTAATGGATAAGCTAAGCAAAACAACGGATTTCAGAGAAGGAGTAGAGCTTATCTTTCCTGACGATTCAATTTGCTCGAATAAAGTAAAAGCATTAGCCAATTTTCTTGTTCCTAGGATTATGTACATCCCATTTGATCAGATTAAACAGATCAAAGAGAAACTATCCTGCGTTGAAACTACTACAGAACAAAACGGCGACGACCTTCCTTTATTATATTTGGTACATGCATTTTTGATTTATCGACAAGGGCAATACGAACAAGCCCTTTTAAGGATAAAGGATTATGAATGTAAAAAGAATAATATAAAAGATGATTTCATTCGAGCCTGTTATTCAACGATAAAGGGTGCTTGTTATCGTAGCCTTGGGCAAAAGGAAAATGCACTAACAGCATTCCACATTACAACTGGATATTTTTTTGCTAATCCAGATCAAGCTTTTGCATCCTATCTATATCACCTGTCATTATATCACATTGCAGAAATAAATGCTGAACTGGGTAATTACGAAACCATGTTAAAACAGCAAGAAAAATTTCTTGCCTTAAGTCAATCATCTGGCAATGTAGATATGATTAATAGAGCGCTTAATGGAATTGGTAGGGCTTATTTGGGATTAGATGATTATAATAATGGCTTAAAATATCTTCAGCTTGCTGAAAAGAATTCATCGAAGGCAGGAAATATTCCGTTCATTGCCAAGAATCAACATGATATGGGCATTGTCTATTTCAAGATGAAATGCTATGATGATGCATTAGCATATTTGAACAAAGCATTAAAGACAAGAGAAAACTACAAATTAGGTGACGCTACGATATCTTCACATATTTTGATGGGCAGAGTATATTTAGAACAAGCAAATTTTGAAAAGGCAATAGCTGCTTTAAAAACAGCAAAATCAATTGCTGAAGACTTAAAAATTATTAAAAAACTGTGCAAAATCTACGAGATTCTATCTACCGCTTACGAAAAAAATAATAAGCTCGACCTGGCATTAAGTTGCTACAAAAAATTCCATACGATTAACGAGAATTTAAATGATGTAAAAAGTATACAAAAAGAAAATGAAAGAGTAAGAGAAACCAATACTAAATTAAATCAGCAAAAAAATATTATTGGGCAGCAGAAGGCTAAAATTGAGGTATATGCTTCAAGGCTAGTTGAAGTAAATATGCAGTTACAAAATTTTGCTTCTATAGCTGCACATGATTTAAAAGCACCCATTAGAATAACGAATAATTTTGTAGGACTACTGTCTAGAAAGCATAAAGGCAAGTGGGATGATGATGATAAAGAGTACATTAGTTTTATAACGACAAACATGACTGGTCTAAGTAGGATGATTGACGACCTATTGTCATTATCAAAACTAAATCAGGATTTACCGCCTATGAAAACAATCAATACGCGCAAGCTGCTAGATGAAATATTAAATAGACTGCAAAGTAAAATTGAAGAGATAAAGCCAGAAATTGTGATTCAAGATAATCTGCCGAATATACTAGGACACGAATCTTTGATCGGACAGTTATTCCAAAACCTAATTGACAATACTTTAAAATACAGAAGCGAAGCCATTCCCGAAATCCAAATCTCGTATAGCCCAACTCAAGGCCTTGAACAGCAGAAATACATCACATTTGAAATTAAAGACAACGGACTAGGTATTCCCGATTATTTGCAAGAAAAAGTGTTCGAATTATTTTCAGGCAGCAATGGAGAAGACAGTAATGGCATTGGTCTCGCCACCTGCAAGAAAATAGTATCCAATTATGGTGGCAACATCTGGGTCAAATCCAAAGAAAGAATAGGCACCTCCATGTTTTTTAGCTTGCTTGCTGAAAAGTAACTCCAATAATGAAACCTTAGGCAAGTTGTCCAGATGTCGGCACATTTTCAGTCCCTTTTTCTTGTTTTGAAATTCGCTCCAAACGCATTGATTTTGAGCGGTACTTAGGAATAAAAGCCGAAAGGATATAAGTTCGCACCAAAAACCAGCCGAAGTTGCTCTCGTTGAGAGATGGATCGATTTTATCTGCCAATTTGTAATGTTTCTCTTTGAGTTTACTCCAATGTAATCCAGGAGAAATATGGTGTGCCGTGTGAAAGCCATTATTAATCAGGACAAAATTCAGTAAGGTGCCGGTCATATTTCGAGAGTTGTTGTATTGTGTTTCTTCATCGGCATGTACATGTTGTATATAATTAAATATCAACACACTATAAACAGAAATTTGTTGAGGTATAATGACATAAACCAGTGCCTTTTTCCAATCGAGTATCAAAGCAATGACTATAAAAGCAATCAAACAGATGAGCTGCAAGCTATTAAAAAAGAATTTCTGCTTACTGATTTGCCAGCGGCTAATAAAAAAATCGATCACAGGTTTCAGTTGAAAACGACTGCTAACGGATGGGTAGGTCAGTAAGGTAAAGAGATTATTCTTTTCTGTATAGCGATAGGTTCTGGTATAATCTTCATCTGTATTAATATGCGCATGATGATTGTTCATGTGGGTGGGTTCCCAGGCAAATACGGGAAAGCCATAAAACATTGTCAACCAGTTGTCTGTCATGATATTCATAAACTTACTCTTCCACATCTGAAGGTGTTTATGATTGTGTGTCATAACTGAAACACAAACGGCCATCACTAATTGAAGGATATAAAGAGGAATCCATGCTAACCAATTTAATGTAGGACCCAATAGCCACAATAAGACGAGTAAACCAGTAGTAATCATCATAAAACATACGGTACGAAGGTCTGCTTGGTATTTCAACATTGAATCAAAATTTAAATTTAGAAAACAAGGACTAATAATTCACAAAGATAATGAAAGTAAATGCGCTGGAAACATTAACCTTGAAGTATTTCAGAATAAAGTCCAATTATACTTGAACTTGAGGCCTGCCTATAGAAGTCATCCAGTTTTATTTAATACGATGTTTACCTTTTCTTAAGTGATTCAATAGTAAGTGTATAGGGCAAAAAAATAAATATACAATTACAAATTATTTAATCACTTTTTAAAATTATTAACATGAAAACGTTCAACAAGCTTTGCAGGCTACAATTATTTATGCTCCTCTTATTTGCAGGTATGATGATGTCTTCCTGTGAGACTGAAGACTATGTACAGCCTTTGCAGGAAAATGCACTTGAAAAAAATCAGGTAGAATTGTCAAATGCACGTGAAAAAACTCAGCTAGAATTGCCAGCGGGGATTCCCTCCGCAGAATTTATGAAACAGATGGATACCCAAATCATCGACCGTTCTGCCCTTCGCGACAGACCGGAAGTGCCAGAATTGTCAGACAGGAACAAGGCAACTGGTGATTTGCGGAATGGCTGCCTTGAGTATAATAAATGGAATTGGACTTCAGCAATAGGTTGGATTTATCCATTTAGCCCAACAGATAATTGGGTCTATTCGTGGACATACATGGATTATGTCTATTTGGACAAACATTCTGATGCTTGTAATAGCGCGGGATTCATATTCCACACCTATTGGAATGAGATTTGCGGACACTTTGGTTGGCTTTGGGATAATAGTGTAGATAATAATACCCTGTGGTTTTGGGACGGTTCTAATTGGTCTTCTAGAAGTTGTAGCAGATGCGAAAACAATGATTTTACATCACGCTTTATAAATTATGTGAATAATTATACTTACCTGAAAGGAGAAGCTTCCTGCTGCGGAGCAGCCAATTTTGTATCAGATCTTAACTTTTTTAAAAATTTAATACAGACTGACGCCCCCTTGGATGTCAAAAATTCGGATTGGTTTCTTTCAAATTTACACGATAATTGTAGCGGCACTGGCATTAAATTATTTGGAAGAGAAGTTGCTGCAGATGTCCCTGGAAATATCTTATATGGTTTTATCGGGCATCTGTATTGGGAAAATAAATATCCGAATGATACTGATCTTTTCCTTACTGCCGCAGCAGGATTAGCGCAAGGTATTAGTGATGGTAAATTGAATGGTACTCCCTGGACACAAGGTCTGCTCGCTTTTCCAGATGAATGGCTTTGTCTAACTTCATACGATCCCTGGTGTGATACCTATGCTATATCGTTTGGAGTCAGAACAGCCGAGCAGTACGGTCCCAATATATCCGACACGCAGTGGTCGAATAGAGTGAACGCTTCAAATACATGGCTGCTGGATGGACAAAACTCCTGTCCTGCACTCTATTCTCCAACAGGCTATACTGATTGCGAATATCCATGATTTAGTGCATATTAGCAAAATAGGAAAATATCGAATATCGAAGTAGTAGTTAAGATGAATGATGAACATTTAGAAAGGAAAAAGTGTCAAGTAAAACTGGAATACTGAGGTGAATTGAATGGCAAAATACTTCGAAATTCGGTGTTCAATATTCGTTATTCGACATTCAAAATGTACTGATTTATTTAGTGAAGGCACTAGGCTTTTATTAATTTTTGGACTTTGGACGAAAAGGGAATTGGGATTTTAGATTGACGGGTAGCCAGCAATTCTCAATTTGGCTTTTTGTCCCCCGCTGGCGGGCAGGGCTGTTAAGTGCTAAGTGTCCAAATTTTTTAACAAAAATGTTATTTCGTTTTTTGTTAAAATTCACCTCGTTTTCAGAATTTAATTTTGCAATTACTTTCTGAACGACCGTTGAAAAAAGAGAAAGTATTAAAA
>CALFBH010000066.1 GCA_937951615.1 uncultured Saprospiraceae bacterium
TAGCGTCTGCCTGCATCCCTGCAGGCATACTTTAAAATTGATTGGTATGTGGTAAATTACTTAATTTTAAAATTAAAGTATCTTACCCCTATATTTGTACATTATTATTTATAAATAACGTGCTGATTGACTTTTTTCTATAGTTATATAGATTTGTCTAAAATGATAGTAATAAAACAGCGTATCAGTAATAAATTAATAATACTTGCCTTATCTACTATTTCCTGCTGTGTCAATGAACTTTTTTTATCCGTCAAAATGCCTTAATCATATATACATTCTGACTTCATTTTCTTTACACGTCTTTCTTTCGCTATCCCTCCTTACTGCTATAAGTCAAAATAACTCAGTAAACGTATTTAGTCCTTTCCGAAATTTGTACCTTTCCTTATTTTATACCTCCAAAGAAATATTAAATTTGGAAAAATGTTTGCCCGATTCTTTCAAACGGGACGGCAAAGGTAAACGCTATTTTCTTAAGCTCCAAACTTTACCGCATCTTTTTAAAAACATTTTTTCGATACCCCCTGATTAACTATTCTAACACCTCTTTCTATCCTCACTAGAACCAAAATCTTCGACTTAAATGTTCCGCTCTCCTTCAAAAGCTGCGCAAAGGTAAACGCTATTTCTGATTATCCAAACTATTCTGAAAATATTTTTGGACAACAACTTTCGGGTCGTTTTGAGTACTTATTTTTTAAGTGTCTTAAACGACACAGTCTCAAGACATTTTGATTATGTCTTGAGACTGGATTGCCTTGAAAATTTAATTTGCAATTCGGGTGTATTTTATTTTTCCGTTTTCCTCACACGCCGCCTCTCACTTCTAAAGGAAACCCAACTCGCATTGCGAAAAAATGAAATGCACCTTAATTTTCTTGTTTCTTATCCGCCAGGATTTAATAAAATGGAAGTGGCTGGTCGTAGACTTCCTGGAATCAGCGTGGCGATAAGTTGTTTTTTCATATAGTAAGTACTTGTTTTGTCAGGTCTGTTATCATTATAATCAGCAAACACGACTAATTTCATTTCTCCATTTGCCTGTAGTGTGATGGTTAGTTTTTTAGTTGCAAATCCCTGATTATAGGTAGCCCTGTATGTTGAACCCGATTTACTTAAAGTCGTTTTCTCCCAATCGCAATCAGTGGGATGACATTTGCCGTAGGCGTGAATTTTCGTTTCGTTGCCAGATATAATCACTTTTGTGATGCCGCCTGTATTGGTATCTTTATTCTTCCAGGTGCCATCAATACTATAGCGCGTCCATTTACTTCCTCCAAAACCTCCTCCACTCACTTTGACTATTTCATTGGCACTGTTTACTTTTAATCGGAGTTGCCCTTTGCCTGACATATTACATTTGGGTACATCAGCCCAGTCTAGCGTGATATTATTACCACTTCTTGTACCAATCGCAACGTTGGCAAATCGCGGCTTGCCATTACTGTTTAAACCGCCTTCTCCAAACCATGCAATCTTTCCGCCGACTTCGCGAATATAATAAGTACCTCCATCATTACAAGACCATGCGCCGTCCATATCATTGATGTTGCCAAACTGGCTGAATCCTGCGGGGCGTTTCCCTGGCAAATTAGCTGGTAAAGAAGCTTTTGTCCAGCTTGAACCACCAAATGGTCCAGTTACTTTAGATATGCTGTTTCCGTCAAGGGAAACTATAAGGTGTAATTCGCCTTTACCTGCTATTCTTCCTTTAGGAACATCATAAAAACTTCCTCTAAGGGTTGTTCCATTCAATGTTCCTTTAAATACATTTGCCCAGTTGCCTCCGGGATGCTCTCCAAACCAGAAGACCTGATTACCGACCTGTCTGACGTAATAATGTCCACCATCATTGCATCTATAATAGCCTCGCATTGTAATACCTGAAATGCACATTGAAAATGTATAATTTCTATCAGTATTCATACCCAAGTAGGCAGACTGCATTTTATAAACCTGTCCATTGGAAAAACGATTTCTGCAAGGCTTGGTGGAGTATGACATCATATTACGAGGGTCTGGATTATAAGTCTGCCCATTGGCGTCCACCAGGCTGGAACCGCCAGTATATGCACAAGATCCGTTTACTCTGCCTGATATGTTTGGATCTGCTCGCGTATCGCAGACAAAATCACCTGCTGTCGAACAATTTGAGCCATTGACCAACTCGTCACCGCCTTGATGAGTATGAAAAAGATCAAACCAATGCCCAATTTCATGACTTAGTGTAGATTCGTTTTTCGCCTGGCTGTTGAGCATCATAATATGCTGTCTTCTTGTGTCTGTCAGCGGTCTCCAAGTCCATGAGGTACTAGAATTTGGCACAAAATAAATATTCAGTTTTCTGGATACATTACGTGTCGTCATATTCAGCTTATTAAAAGAAGCATTTGAGTTGCTATTGGATTCACTTAGATGGCTGAAAGAATGACTATAAATATTATTATCATCAATGTATTTCGTTTCACATAATACAAAACGCATATTGGCACTGGCGTAAAAATTATTGGCTCGTGCAATGGAAGCATTCAGGTCAGCAGTTGACAAACCTCCTGTACCATTCGAGCGTCTTACGATGTGTGCGACCACAGGCACCGTGCGTTGTGTGCCATTAAACAGGTCGCCCTCTACGCCATCTCCCTGTGTACCACTTCCACGCATGACTGGTTTGAATTGTCCATTGATATACTTAATTTCTTTCATCTGCCGAACATTTTCCAGCGAGTATTCTTTCAGAAATTTCAAGCGTTTGTTGGGAATGGAATTTTGATTTTTCCAAGTGGCAATGTAAGCCTCGTCGGGTACATAACCACATTCCTCCTGCGCCCATAATTGAGCGGTAAATAAAGCTGCTATCAAGAGCATTAAAAATGATTTTTTCATAATTTTAGTTTTGTTTAATCTTTGAGTACTTGAATAGTTGATAAAATTTGAATGGTGTTATCTAATTGAGTGCTGCTGCAAGTAAAGCGCAGTATTTCTTTGAATGCTGTATTTTGTTCGACATATACCCTTCCTGCAATGTTTCTAAACTTTGCTTCTGTTTGTCTGTAGCCAATCCATACATTTTCTTTGGGCAATTCTTTTATTTTTTTAAATTCTTCAAATTTTGCCCGAAGTGCATTGGCGTCATTGGGTTCAAAAACTGCATCTTCTACGCCTGCTTCATATCCAATGACCATGTCGCTTGTTTCGCTTCTTATTTGTACAAATTCAGTGTCGTCGCCAATGCTGCTTTGCACTTCGTAGTTGTCGGGAATTGATAATTGGTAGATGCCTCTGATTTCTACTTTTTTATCTGATGTTTTCATATTGTTATACTCGGCGTTCTGTCCACTTCTGTTGGTTGGTACGCATTGAAAAAAACTCATCATCACGATGTTGATAAATAAAAACAGGCTTATGGTTTTAAAATGATTTTGAGTCTTATTCATGTTCTGATTTTGTAATGGTGCTTAATGGCACTCATTGATATATCCTGTAGGTAGGCATAAAGTCACCTTGTGAATGGATTAATTACGAATTACGAATGGGAGAATTACGAATTACCAAGGCTCTTTTTGCCATGAATGCGCGAATGATTATTGATAGGTAATTTTGTAGAGGGATAGTGTTCCAGGTGGAGTGGGATAGGGCAAACGCATCAAATTAAAAAGCAACCTGAGTCGTCTGACGATTCAATTTATTCAGGAGTTCATCGTCCTGTAAGTCATCATACGTGTGGATAAGCAACCATCGTCAGCCGACTTTTCTTCTTCATTTTCCAAATTTAAATTTAATGCGGTGTTCAAAGTATGAAATAGTCGGCAGACGAAGGATTTGATTAAAATTAGTGGTTTGTCCCTGGAAATATGCTGTATTTTCAACTGAATTCGTCTGACGACAACGGAATTTGCTCAACGATGC
>CALFBH010000067.1 GCA_937951615.1 uncultured Saprospiraceae bacterium
CCCTCAATTTGGTAAATAACTCAATCGACATTTCAAGGTGAGCAATCATCGTATCCATGCCTTCGCCTTCGCGGTCAGCGCGGTCAAGATTGGTGAGCATTTGTCCCATGTCCGATGCGCGAAGGCTTTTGATTTCGGCACTTGTACGCTCGGCTTGGTTGCTGATAAAAGCAATTTCGCGGTTGAGGAAGTCGATTTTTTGTTGCAAAATATCTGCCATCGCTACGCCCTCAAAATTGGGTTCTTCACGTATATATAGGCGTTCCATTTCGAGCAGGGTTTCGATGTCGTTATTTTGATAGGCTTCATTTATTTTTTGCATTACCGAATGATATTCTTCGGCTTGTGCGGTATCTTTTGCTTTATCGGGGTGAAATTTTTTGGATAAATTCAAAAACACCTTGCGAATATTTTTCTTTTCCTTCTCGTCCGGCTGCACCTTAAATGGCTCAAACATATCGCGAATACGCTCCCCAAATTCTTCCTCAAAATCAAAATCGCCCGATGCCATACGCTCCCGTTTGGATTTAAATTCGTCAAAATCTTCGCCAAAACCCTGCTCTGCCATGCTCTTCGCCATTTCGCCAAGTTCGGCTTTTTCTTGTGCTGTCATCCCCTTCACATTCTTCAATTCCTCTGCCAATTGAGCTATCTCAATTCGCAGATTATCAAGGTCTTCCATCTTATTCATCATCTGGACTTGACCGTTGCGCTGCATATCCGTGATGCGCTCGTGTGTATTTTTCAAACGCGTTTTCAGACTTTTCAGCGTCGTTCTTTTCTTTTTCAATGCATTTTCCAATGCCGCGATTTCCGCTTCTTTCTGAAGGACTTCCGGCGATTTGGCAAGTTCTTTACTCATAGTATCGTGGATTTGTGATTCGTTTTTACAATGTCTTCGCTAAATTTTGAATGACAAATGAATTTAAATTTCACTTTGCCTCACTACTTATTGACAATAAACAATTAATAAATTATATTTTTTTTTGATGTTAAAAATTTATCATTCAAAATTCAAAATCGACGAACACATTGTTTTTATATTGTATGTAATTGGACTTTGGACAGAATGGGAACTAGGGAACTGGGAAATTAGGTTTAATTTTATAAAGCATTGATTATCAATTGTTTTATTTTTATTGTTAAAAAAAAATATGTAAATAATTATTTTTTATAAAATTCCAAAATAAAGGGTTTTACCGAATTTCCAAATTCCCCAATTTTCTCTGTCCAAAGTCCAAATGTAAATAAGAATTAAAAATGAAGTACAAAGGTACTTATTCATACTATGTAAATTGTATTTTTGCAAATAAAATAATTGTAAAATAAGCCGCGTTAACAACATCAACACATCAACACATCAACACATCAACACATCAACACATCAACACATCAACACATCTTAAATGATAAATGACAAATGGCAAGTTTTACAAAAACACCGATAGACGGACTCCTCATCTTCGAGCCGCGTGTATTTCGCGACGATCGAGGCTATTTTTACGAAAGTTATAATGAGCAAATCTTTCAGGAAGCTGAGATATCGACCAATTTTGTGCAAGACAATCAGTCCAAATCCACTTATGGTGTATTGAGGGGTTTGCATTATCAGACGGGCGAACATTGTCAGGCAAAACTGGTACGTGTACTGGAAGGCAGTGTGCTGGACGTCGCTGTCGATATTCGTCCCGACTCTCCTACTTATGGTCAGCATTTCAGTATCGAACTAAGTGCTGAGAATGCCCGACAATTATACGTTCCGCGCGGCTTTGCGCATGGCTTTTTGGTACTGAGCGAGACGGCTGTCTTTTTTTATAAATGTGATAATTTTTATAATAAAGCGAGCGAAGGCGGTATTGCTTACGATGACAAGCAGCTCAATATTGACTGGAAAATTCCGACGGAGGACATGATTTTGTCGGATAAGGACAAGATTCATCCGGCTTTTGGCACACATAGGTTAATTACGAATTAGTTAATTACGAATTACGAATCGGGCAATTACGAATTACACATGAATCATCTCTATAATTCGTCATTTGCTTGTCGCTAATGAATCATTCGTAATTAATCCATTCGTAATTCGTAATTAATTCTTCATAGTGTTTGGAACAAACACAGCCACAAGTTGTTCTCCATTTGTAATTCAAACAATTCACGATTCCCCAATTCGTAATTCGTAATTAATCCATTCGTAATTACCCTGATTTGTAATTAATCCATTCGTAATTCGTAATTAATGAGTCTTCGCGTCACTTCCATTGCCATTTTTAGCCTATTGGCAGCCCTTAGTATTTACTTTGTTTTCCAACTCAAATTCACCTTTGACTTCGAACAGTTTTTCCCGCAAGGTGATCCTGATCTGGAATTTTTTCTGGAATTTCGGGAAAAATTTGAGCCGGACGATAATTTTATGTTTGTAGCCGTGCGGCGAGAACAAGGCATTTTTGAACAGCAATTTCTGGATAATCTGCATGACCTGACGCTGCAATGCCGCGACCTGGAATCAGTCAATCGTTCCGTTTCGATTACGACAACTAAGTTTCCGATTAAACTGCCCATCGGTGGATTTACTGCCGTGAATGCAGTGAATCGGAGCAAGCCGGAAGGCTATGCCCGCGACAGTATCCGCCTGGTGGAAGACGAGCGACTTGCTGGAAAATTGATTTCCAAGGATGGTAAAACAGCGGTCGTTTTTATGAAAACCGTGGATAAAATCCAACAAGAACCCGCTGAAAAACTAATCGCCGATCTCGACGCACTGATGGCGAATTATAATTTTGAAAGCTATCATTATCTCGGTCGGGCAAATTTCCAGAAAGAGATTGTGCGGATGCAAAAGCGGGAACTTATTGTCTCCGCTGTGGTATCGGGCATATTGGTGATGCTGATTATGTTCCTCATTTTTCGGCGTCCTGCGAGTATTCTTATTTCGCTGGTTTCTATTGGATTGGGCATGTTATTGTTTATGGGTTTGCTCGCTGCAACGGGGCGCGAACTCAATGCCATGTCGGCACTTTATCCGGTCCTGATGATTATTGTCGGCACATCGGATGTCGTGCATATTATGTCCAAATACATTGACGAACTGGGCCGGGGCAAGAGTCGGGAAGCCGCTATTACCGTGACCATAAAAGAAATCGGACTGGCTACTTTATATACTTCGCTGACGACTGCCATTGGCTTTGCTACCTTGATGACGAGTCGTGTTCCGCCCATCAAAGACTTTGGGCTGAATGCTGCGGTAGGCGTGATGGTGGCTTATGTGACCGTCTTATTTTTCACCACGGCTTTGCTGACTTATTTTGACCGGGAACAACTGATTGCCACAAAAAGCAATATTTTCAAATGGGATAAATGGATGAATAATTTTTATTTGTTCACCAAAACATATCCGCGCCAGATTATGTGGGGCGGTGCAGGTTTGCTGGTTTTTTGTCTACTGGGCATCAGCATGATTTCCACCAATTATCAACTGACTTCCAATATGCCGATGGGCGAAAAAATTACAGAAGATTTTGCGTTTTTTGAAAAAGAATTTAGTGGTTTTCGTCCCTTTGAAGTCGCCATTTCTATTACAAATGATACCCTCGAAGCTAATGATTATGAAATTGTAAAAGAGATCGACAAGCTGGAAAATCATCTCCGCTCCTACCCTGCCATTCAGTCGCCCACCTCTATCACGATGATCTATAAAAGTCTGAACCAAGCCTCTAGCGGCAATCGGAAAGCCTATTATAAAATGCCTGAAAGCAAAGCGAAGTTTATGCAGTATCGCAAGCTCGCAGAGCGTTTTCCGGCTTCCGCCAATGTATTGGTCAGCAAGGACAAAAAGCATACCCGCATTGCAGGTAGTGTACTAGATATTGGCGCGGACAACATCGGACTCATCAGCGACAGTATCGACCATTTTATTGCCACAGAAATTGACCCGACCCTGATTAGCTGCAAGCAAACCGGGACAGGTGTTATTATTGACAAAAACTCTCAGTATGTCCGCAACAGCATTATCCGAGGACTCGGCATGGCAATTTTGATCGTCAGTCTGCTGATGGCTTTGCTGTTCCGCAATTTCAAAATGGTCTTTATTTCTCTTGTGCCCAATGTGCTGCCCTTACTCCTAGCCGGCGCGATTCTTGGTTATTTGGGCATCCAATTGGAAGCTGGTATTTCCATTGTTTTTGCCGTCATTTTCGGGATTGCCGTCGATGACACCATCCATTTTCTGAGTAAATATCGCATTTCGAGGAGTAAAGGCATGGACATGGAAACTGCGCTACACATCACTTTTGTAGAAACAGGAAAAGCGATTTGCCTGACGACCGTCATCTTATTTTTTGGTTTTCTGGTGATGTTGTTTTCTATTCACCCGCCCAGCATCACAGTCGGTTTACTGATTTCTGCTACCCTGATTTCTGCTGTGTTTGGAGACTTGTTGTTTATTCCTGTTTTGATTCGGTGGTTGATGCCAGAGGAGTGAAAATCCAAAAAAAGGAAAATCCAAATGCCAGAAATCACTAACTCTCTGATTACAAATTTTTTTTATCATTTATTTTTTTCGATATTTTTTATTTATCTTTATATATGGTTAAATTTCAAAGAAATAGCCACCTTTTTTCTTTTAGGTTCATTTTTCTAGTGTTTTAATTTCAGTTTTCCTTACTGTATTTTATAGTATAATTTATAATCTCAAAGGTATTTCGCAAAGCGAAATACATACCCTCTTGAGAGGGGAATAGAGGGCTGTGTCGGCTGGAGTACTGATAAACTTTGCAAAAAATATTTACTCAATCTTTCTCACCCCTGATTCTTAGTTTCGTAGTCGTCGATATATACTTCTATTGCCTCCAATGCACGATGTACATATTTGTAAATCTCTTCATCGTCAAACCGAAGTACATATAATCCCAACTCCTTCAGTCTGTCTTCCTTTATACGATCTTTGACCAGTGTCTCGTCCCATTGATGTGTGTAACCATCAAGTTCGATGACCAACTGAAGTTCATGACAGAAAAAATCAGCAATAAAATTGTCCAAAGGTTTTTGACGATGAAAATCATAGCCACGCATTTGTTTTCCCTTGAGGTATTTCCACAATATAATTTCTGATTTGGTGCTATTATTCCGAAGTTGCCGTGCATACTCTTTTAGCCAGGGACGATATGGAATAATTTTTCGTTTTGCCATACTATTCTGATTTACAACTATAAATTAAATTACAAACTCATACCAAAGTATTTCGCTTCGCGAAATAAATCCCCTCTTGAGAGGGGAACCAAAGGGGTGTGTTGGCTGGATTACTAATAAACTTCAATATACAATCGTTCAATCTTTTTCAGCAGACACACCCCTCTATTCCCCTCTCAAGAGGGGATGTAATCTCTTGCGAGATTACCTTGTTGTGCTAAGTGAGACCTCTCTCATGTAGATAATCATTAGAAAAAATCTGTGGTAAAATATGAAATTTTCATTTTGATGTGAAATCACTTGACAGCCATTCTATTCACACCATCCTCCAAAAATAAAAAGCATACAAATATTTGGGTAGCTGAAAGATACACCATACATTTGTAAGACAAGGTAATCCACATTGCTTTAAAAGCATTATTGCTACCCCCTTCCGACATATCCAATACTCAACCTTTCGCAATACACTCCGATTTAATATAATATGAAGTAATTCATATTATAAGCGCTTCTGTAATTCTACTTCTTATTTTTAACAAATACTATTATGAAGAATTTAATAACCGTCCTATTTTTTTGTAGTCTGTCCCATTTATCTTTTGGGCAATTTAATGCTGCTGATTTGCACAGTGAAGTTACCAAAGTTCAACCCATGACAGGGATCGTTTTTTGGTCAGAAAATTCTGGCGATTTAAATACATTGGGCAATAAGGTACAACTAGAATATTCTTATTTGGTGTATGCTGATGTGATTCAAAATGCGGGCGTTTATAATTGGAGTATCGTGGATAATTTATTAGCAAGTGCTGCTAATAATGGTCGGCAGATGATCATTAGGTTTAGATACACCTATCCGGGTGTCACCAGTCCTAGTGTACCCAATTATATAAGAAATAGCCCTGGATATCAAAATCAAGTACTTTCTGTGGAAGGCAGTTCTACCTATATTCCAGACTGGAGTAGTCAAGAATTGCAGGATTTTACAAAAGAGTTTTTTACTGCGTTTTCTGTGAGATATGATAATGATCCCAGACTGGCTTTTCTACAAATAGGCTTTGGGTCATACTCAGAATACCACCTTTATGATGGACCCTTAAATCTTGGTCAGACTTTCCCGTCCAAATCTTATCAAACGGAGTTTCTTAATCATGTAAATGGATTATTTCAAGCAACACAATGGGGAATGTCTATAGATGCTGCATCGAGTTCTCGTACGCCTATAGCTGCTGACAATTTACAATCACTCAATTATGGATTATTTGATGATTCTTTCTTACACGAGACGCATTCAGCGAATAATTCAGAGTATAATAGAGCTTCCTGGCTCTTTTTTGGTACAAATAAATATGAAACCAATGCAGCAGGCGGGGAGTTGAATTATTATTCTCAATACGATCAAGAAAATGTATTGGCACCCAATGGACCATGGGGAACTAGTTTTGAAGAACTCTCGGAGCTGTACAATATTTCATACATGATCGGTAATGACCAGTTAAATTATCAACCCGCTAGTAGAATTGAGTCCGCAGGAATGGCGACTGGGTATCGTTTTTCTGTAGAAGGATATGAAACGGATGGTTCAATGACCAGGGCAACGATTCGCAATACAGGAATTGCACCCGTTTATTATGATGCCTATCCTTCAATAGGAGGAGTAAGATCTAATTCCAGTCTTAAAGGCTTACTCCCAAATCAAGTCCAGGAGTTTATAATTGCTACCGGATCAGTAGGAGAAGATCTTGAAATTGAATGTGATAGATTATCTCCAGGTCAGGAAATTCAATTTGATGCAAATATAGATGGCAGTAATGAATGTGACGTTAACTTGGTTGGCACTGCCTGCAATGATGGCGATGCCTGTACCACTGGAGAAACCTATAATGCCAACTGTGATTGTACAGGCGGCATTGATATTTGCAATGGCGATGACTGTATCACCATAGACGGTAATCTTAATGACTGGGCAACAATCAATACGCTTTCCTCCAATGCTGGATTTACCCTAAAAGCTGCGGACGATAACAACACGCTCTACATTTCCGTCGCAGGAAGTATCGGTGAGTCTGGAGAAGGTTATCAAATATTTATAGATACGGATAATGACAACTCTGGCAGCAACGAATTTTTATATTATAGCAATTGGTCGCAGACACGATTTAATGCTATGATAGAAAATGGCTCTTTTAGCAACTATACTGGTACGGGGAATGATTGGTTATGGAGTGCCGAAACACCGATTCTTAATGCTAAAACAACGGCAGGCATCGAATTGAAAATTGATAAATCTTTGTTGAATGCAAGCTCATCGACTATTCGAATCGGCTTTGCTTCTTTGAGCAACTGGGAGGGTGTCAACTTCGTTCCCTCTGGAAATACTGCATCCGCTTATACTTTGTCCGCTTTATTAAATTGTGACAATACTTGCCCTGATGCGGATGGTGATGCGGTGTGTGATGAAGATGATGTCTGTCCAAATATGGATGACGCATTAATCGGAACAGCTTGTGATGATGGCGATGTTTGCACCACAGATGATGTATATGATGGAAACTGTAACTGCACAGGTACGCTTTTAGATGATAATAACAATAATGTTTGCGATCTAGACGAATGCATAAATGTAGCATTATATGTTTACTTAGAAGGCGCTTATGATGCAGCTACGGGGCAAATGAATACGCCACTAAATACAGCACTTGGGTTACTGCCAGGACAAACTCCTTCCAACGCGCTAGCAACACCAACACCAGCCGGGCAGCCTTATACTAGTACGCCCTGGAACTATAACGGAGGAGAAGGTTCCGACTGGACAGATGTCAATTATTCTACCGATATGGTCGACTGGGTATTGGTTTCTTTCAGAACTGGTATTGAAGCAAACACTACGGTATCACAAGCTGCCGGAATGCTGAATAAGGATGGAAGTATAGCGTTTTCTACCTGTGCATTGCCGAATCAGGGCTATGAATTTCTATACGTTGTGGTACAACACCGGAACCATATTGGCATCATGTCACCTTCTGCCATTCCAATTACCAATAACGGACTGAACTACGATTTCAGCCTGGCGGACAGTTATAAAGATGCTTCAAGTTATGGTCAAAAGCTATTAACGACAGGAAAATGGGCTATGCTGGCAGGCGATATAGATCAATCAGATCTTGCGGGCTATGATATAAATGGTGCGGATAAAGCTGCCTGGCTGCCTGATAATGGACTGTTTGAACGATATTCCAATAAGGATGCCAATCTGGATGGCGATATAAATGGTGGGGATAAAGCACTTTGGAATGGAAATAACGGGGTATTTTCGAAAGTCCCTAAGTAACTGGATTTTGGACAACGAGGTATTGGGGTATTGGGAAATTCTGATTATTAGTTTTTAACAAAAACGGTAAACTACTATACACTTTTTGCTAATATTTCACAAAATATGAGTCCAGCAAGTAAGTAGCTGGATAGAACTAAATGCCGATTAGTTCTATCCAGCTAAGTGCTTGGGCTCAACTAAACGCCACTTTCAATTTACATAATTGGCTTATTTTCAATACTTTTTTGAATTTTAATTTGACGTTTGGATTTGTATTTCCACTTACTTCAATTTCACAATCCCACAACTCTCCAGCCTCACTTCAACACAGAAGAAAAAATTCCATTATTCGTATTCCATAAAGCCTTATCTGCTCCATTGACATCTCCGTCCATATTCAGATCTGCGGAATAATAATCATTGAACAGCCCGTTGTCGTTTGCCCATGCTGCCTTATCGGCTCCATTAATATCATAACCACTTTCCATTTGGTTGATGTTGCCGACATAGAGACACCAGTTGCCGTCGGGCAATTGTTTTTGCCCATCATCACTAAAATTATTATAACTGTTGCTGCTGCGAAAATCGAAGGTCAGCGTATTATTGACGATGCTGACAGGCTGAGGCGTCATAGCGGGTAGATGATTGCGGTGCTCTATGACGATGTAAACAGGCGTATTCAAATCGCAGGACAAGCCACTTCCTTCCGGGAAACTGATACAGCCATTCTGCTGAAGCAGCCCTGCTACTTGCCCGATTTCACTTTCTTTGTCAATACCTGTTCTGAAAGACACCAGCACCCAATCTGCCACACCGCTGCCCGTCAACAGCTCTGTGCCATTATAGTTCCAGGGCGGCTGGTTATAGGCTTGCTGGGCAGGCAATACTCCTAAATTTTCCAGCGTATTGGTCATGGAATTGCTTGTATAAACACCTTCTAACCAGACACAAAGATCCAAGGCTACTTCGCAAGTTCCCGTGTCAAAGTTAGCTCCGTATTTTGGTAAAGGTCTGCCCAATTCGAGCGCACCGCGATCTGGCATTCCGTCCGTGATGTATGGGCCATTTATATTATCAAAACTGTCGCCACTATTAATAACTGGTGTGCCTGCTTTGGGCATAAAGTCCCGCTGGTCTGGTGTATATTCAACTGGATACGGGGCAGGCAGGGCAACATTTTCAAAATCGCTGAAGGCTACTTCAACTGCATTTCCTTCGAGGATTCCGCTTGCTGTCAGCTCAGTAACGGTCGCGTATCTGATATTATTCCACTTAAACCATTCCGTATTTACACCTCCTCCTCTGGTCGAATAGTATGCTCCATAATCCCAGTCGTCAGTACTTCCATTGACCAGTCCGAACATTTCAAAACAATACCTAGAAGCGAAGATGACATTATTTCGGTAGAATGTATTTTGCCAGCCATCGGGCGATTGTGTGGCATTACTTTCATTTACAACTGTATTATTCACCACAATGAGTCCTGATGGACTTCTGTTCATTTTAAAAGCAGAAATGTCAAAGTTGAACATTTCATTGCGGAATATATAGACTGGTCCACCAAAAACCGGCGCCACGCTGATGCCTGACCTGCCATTATAACATTGATTATTATAAATACGGGTGTTGGAAATCGCCCCATCTACTTCAATATGGTCATCCACGACATTTCTAATATCGTTATTATGAATATCCAACGAATAGGAAACCCGATAAGGCGGTCCATCGGTAGAAATACCATCGCCGAAGTTTTGTATAGTATTGCAACTGACTACATTATTATTCCCCCTGATGTCTACTCCGCGCTCATTGGGTGTTCCTGAACTGGGCCAGACTGTTCTGCCAGTAATGACATTATTGGTAATATACTGGTCGCTTTCTAAGCCAGATTCTCTCCTATTGACATAACCGTAGCCGACATCCTGTATGATATTATTCCTTACGGTAATAAAATTGGTGTTTTGGGCATCAATACCCCAACTGCCATTTTGAATAGTAAAGCCGTCAATAATAACATGTCCAATATTAGTGGAAAACTCCCCTAATGTAATGATACCTCTATCTGTATTATTTCCATCTATAACTGCGCCATGCAGTTCTTCGCTAACAAAACTTATCGGCGCACCAGCACTTCCGCCTGTTAAGAGTTCAACAGGCGCGTAAGTTCCTGTAGCAACAATAAAATAATCGCCGGGCTGTGCATTATCTGCTGCTGCCTGTAATCCCAGGTAAGGACTGCCTAATGTGCCGCTTCCACCACCATTTCCAGGAGCTACATATTTGACGGCACTCATATTTGCAAATGGTATGGCTTTAGTCGTGCCGACAATCGTTGTCGTTGTACTTCCCCCATCCACGTCTGTTAGTACGAGTTGAATATCGTAGCTGCTCCCCGGCTCAAGGTGCATGACGCTGGCTGCATGAAAATTCATTCCTAAAGCACTTCCATCAATGATTAATCCCGGATAAGCCCGCATACTCATCGCTGCATTTTTGTAGGTACTGGCGCCTTGTGCTTTGTAGCGTACTTCCAATGTACTGTTTAGGTTATTGTCTCCAAGAATAGGATATTGAATGCTGATGTGCTCAAAGGTGGCATCCAGCCGTACCGTCCCTGGAATGAGTTCGTTTCCACTAAAGTCTCCTGGAAAATCATAATCCGGTCCATATTCCGGCAAGGGCATTCCTCGCTCATATACGCCTCTGTCTGCTGCGCCATCCGTTACATAAGGTTCATTCAGGTGGACAATATTTGCACCAGAATTGACAACCGGAGAATTTGCGGTCGGCATAAAATCTCTGTCTTCTGGGAAATATTCTGTCGTATAACTATCTGGCAGGTTGATATTGCCAAAATCACTAAATTCTACCTGCACACAATTCGCTTCTAAGATGCCACTTGCCTGCAAATCGGGTACAGTCGCATATCGTATATTATTCCATTTAAATTCTTCTGTATTTACGCCTCCGCCTCTGGTTGATTTATACGCGCCATAATCCCAGTCATCTACACTACCCGATACGAGTCCAAAAAATTCAAAACAATAACGATCCCCTACAAAAAGATTATTTCTATAAAAAGTATTCTGCCAGCCATCGGGTGACTCCACGGCATTATCTGTTTTGATACCAACATTGTGTACGACGACCAATCCCGAAGGTCCGCGATTCATCTTCATGGCACTATTCTCCAGATTAAAGAGTTCATTGCGAAATACATAACAGGGTCCGCCATAAATAGGGGCTACACTTACTCCTGCTCTGCCATTGAAGCCTCTATTATTGTATATGCGCGTATTGCTTATCGTGCCATCTACTTCTATCAGGTCATCGGTAATTTCTCTGATGTCATTATGATGAATATCAAGTGCGTAAGAAGTTTCATAGGGTGGTCCATCCGTAGAAACGCCGTCTCCAAATTTTTCTATGTAATTATAGGAGACTACATTTCTATTGCCTCTTATATCAATACCCCGATCACCCTGGATACCTGATTGCGGCCATACATTGCGACCTATAAGGTAGTTATTGGTAAAATACTGGTCATGTTCCCAACCATTTTCGCGTCGGTTCACAATGCCATAATTGATATCTGTAATCAGGCAATTTCTGACCGTCAGGTATTGTGTATTTTGGGCATCAATACCACGCACTCCATTTCTAATTGTAAAACCGTCTATGATTGTGTACTGAAGCGAATCGTCAAATACACCAAGCGTGATGATTCCTCCAGTAGTACTAAGCCCATCAATAATCGCTGCATTGGGAAACTCGCTGATAAAGCTGACCGGCTGGGCAGCCGTGCCACTCGTATTAAGTTCAAAAGCTCCATAAGTACCAGGCGCGACCACGAAATGATCGCCAGGCTGGGCAGCGTCAGCGGCAGCCTGAAGTCCGAGATAGGGATTGGCGAGACTACCACTGCCACCACCATTACCAGGTGCCACATATCTGGTGGTGCTGGAAGCGGGGACTTCGGGTATAGCTTTGGTACTGGTCGTCAGCGTGCTAGTCGTTCCGCCACCGTCTGGGTCGGTGAGTATCAATTGTATATCGTAGCTGGTAGCTGGGTTGAGAAACAAGGCACTTCCTGCATGATAGTTTCTGGATGTGCTGTTGCCATCTATGACCATGCCCGGAAAAGCCCGCATCGTCATAGCAGCATCTTGGTAACTACCTAGTCCCTGTGGTCTGTATCTTATGATGAGATTGCTATTTCTATTATTATCGCCCGTTATGCTATAATTGATGGCTAAACTTTCAAAAGTAGCATCAATTCTTACACTTCCAGGTATAATGCTGTTCTGAGCTTGCAAATAAGTACTCATAAACAGCAGAATCAGGATAAATAGTTTTTTGGAAGGATAAAAAGTAAGCTTGTGCATAATCATGTTTTTGTTTTTAAAAATATTGTCATGTTCTTCAGTGCAAATTTACAAAAAAACATTTTACATATAATTTTTTCAAATTATTCTCTAATACTGCCCCGAAGTAGTACAACAATTAAACAGTACAGCAATGAAGCTATGAAACAAGGATACATTTTTTTACCTTTGTCGCATGACACTACAACAACTCTTTACGCAGGCCAGTGCAGATCCTTTACCGATTTTGTTTTACTTTATCTGTCTGCCCGTTTTAGCATTTGTGATGAACTGGATTGCTAAAGGCGAATCGCAGCAATCGCCCTGGAATTATGTGTATTCGACCATTATATTTTTGGTTTGTATTCCTGGGATATTTTCGATTATCCTTTGTCTATATTCCATGTTTTTTGAACCGACGAATCTGACAGAAGTCAATGCTTTAATATATTTTCTGCCAATTATTTCGATGATCGCAACGATTATGGTGGTCAGTCAGGAAGTCAATCTGAAAAACCTGCCAGGCTTTGATAAAATATCTGGTTTGGTCATGGTACTTGCGGTTACTTTCATTGCCATTTTACTGATTCAAAAAACCCGAATATGGGTGATGTTTATTGGTGGTATGGGGCATCTTCTTATTCTTTTTGTTGTGCTTTTCATTGCATTTAGGTTCGCATGGTCGAAATTGGTGCGTGGTTCGGATAAGGCTGGGATTAAATAAACTCAACTGTAATGACGACTTTAGCCGTCAAGTGAGTGATTTACGCGAGACGGTTAAAACCGTCTGTACCGTGGTATTGCGCTCTAGTTTTAAAAGCCATAGCAATTAAAAACAATTAAAATCAAAAAAAAAATAGTCCTCATCGGTCCCTGCTATCCCTATCGAGGTGGCAATGCCTTGTTTATGTCGCATCTCTATGAAGCTTTGCGGGATGAATTTGAGGTGGAGTTTATCAATTATAAACTGCTGTATCCGAGCTTGCTGTTTCCTGGCACGACGCAGTATGACAAGAGCGACGACCACTACCTGAAAGTGGAGACCAAGCGTATGATTAACTCCATCGGCCCGCTGTCCTGGCTCAAAACTGCCCGTTATATCAAAAAACTGAATCCTGATTTGATTGCAATTGACTGGTGGCAGCCTTTTTTTGGGCCTTCCAATCGAGCGATTACTTCATTTTTGCGCAAGCAGTTTCCCAATAAAATTCTCTTTATTACTGAAAATGTCATTTCACATGAAGCGCGTTGGGTGGATCGGATATTGACGAAGATTGGTTTGAAGCATGCGGATAAATTTTTGGCTTTGTCGCAAAAAGTGGTCGATGATGTACAATTATTTAGCGGTAAGCGGAAAATTTATCGTTCTGAATTGCCTGTTTATGGTTGGTATGAAGCTGGTGAGCAGACAAATTTACAAGCAGCAAAAGAAGCCCTGGGTTTTGAAAAAGACGATACCGTTTTGTTGTTTTTTGGTTATGTGCGGCGATATAAGGGATTGGATATTTTATTGGAGGCTTTCGCCAAATTGCTAGCTCAGCGTCCCGATCTGAAATTGCTGGTCGCGGGTGAGTTTTATGATAAACCAGAATTTTATGATGCCATTATCCAAAAACTCGATCTTGCCGATAAGGTAAAAATCATCAATCAATATGTCCCCAATGAAGCATTAGCCCAGTATTTCCAGTTGTCGGAAGTCGTGGTACTCCCCTATCGCACTGGCACACAAAGCGGGATTCTCAATATTGCTTATGGTTATTACAAACCTGTCGTCATTACAGATGTAGGCGGTCTGTCGGAGTTTGTAGAAGATGGCAAAACCGGCATCATCGTCCCAAATGCAAATGAGGCAGATATTGCTGCCGGTATTTTGCGGTATTTTGAGCTGGCAAAAACAGTGGATTTTGGTCAAAATGTGCGTCAGCGGGTGGAGGCGAATGGTTTTAATAAAATTGCGGAGGTTTTTCAACGGATTGTTGAGGAATCATAGGATCGACCATAGTCGATGGCTGTTTTTCAATTCGGCGCAACTTATTCAGTTTTTATGGCATTTTGCTCCGCAAAATATTGTTACATGTTCTTTGTCCTGTCCATCGACCATGGACTATCGACCATCGACCAAAACTATCCTAGCTTATTTTCATTGACATTTGAATTTATCCCAATATCAAACCCGAAAATGACCCCAAATTGACAGAATATCCCCACATTATAAAAAAAGAACTTTGATTTTGTCCATAAAATTTAGGAAGTTTGCAACGTAATCAATTTAACCTCGTATAAGAACCTGTACAAAAACAAATTTTTTATCAATACATCCAGGTGAGTGTGAAATTTATAGTCGGAATAGTGAGTTTTGTGGCCGTGACTTCAGCAATTGTTGCCTTTTCTACACAGAAAAAGGTGGAATTGCCTCCTCCTACTCCTGTGACGACAAGTCTTTTGCCTGTCGAAAATGTGGACTCCGCACTCGTCAAAAAAATTGATCATTATTTCAGAAGAAGATATAAGCATAAACGCTTTAATGGAACAGTACTTTTTGCCGAAAAAGGAAAAGTGATTTATAAAGGCGCGTTTGGCTACGGCACACTTCGCAATAAAGACACCCTCTCTACCCGTTCGGCTTTCCAATTGGCTTCGGTGACCAAACCACTGACCTCTACAGCGGTGCTTATGTTGGCAGACCGCAAGACTTTGTCACTACAGGATTCTGTGCATTGTTATCTTCCCAGATTTCCCTATAAAGATGTGACGATTGAGCAATTGCTGATTCAGAAATCAGGCTTGCCTGAGTACTTGTATTTCAGCGATTTATACTGGCCAGATTATAAAACAACGATTAATAATGAGGATGTGCTTTGCATGATGGAAATGCATGTACCCAGACCCTATTATCGCCCGGATTACCGATATAATTATACGAATACCAATTACTCGCTACTCGCTAGCATCATAGAAAAAGCTTCTGGTCAGCAATATCAGGATTTTGTACAAGAAAATATTTTCGCACCACTGGGCATGCACGATTCTTTTGTATATGCAAAAGATGAAACACCCGTTTATCACCAAATGACAAGCGGGCATGATGGCAGACGCCGACGCATCGCTGATTCTCATTTCAATGGTGTTGTAGGCGATAAAGGTATCTATTCGAGTGTGGAAGACATGCTGCGTTTCGATCAGGCTTTATATACGGATAAGCTGGTCAGTCAGGAATTATTGGAACAGGCATTTTCACCTGCTCACAAACGACTCTATGCGCATGATAATTACGGCATGGGCTGGCGCATCAATACACAGAAAAATGGCAATAAGATAATTTATCACAGTGGTTGGTGGAAAGGCTATCGTACTTATTTTATTCGGATGCCTTATTCAGAAAAGACAATTATTGTGTTGACCAACTGTCTGCGTGGAGGTTTTTTGAGTAATAATGAACTAAGAAGTCTGATTGAATAGCCATGAATCTTCGGTATTCAAATTTCTCCCTCTCTACAAGCAATTTCTACTCTTCCAACAAATCAGGTCGCCGCTCTTCCGTCCGTTTGAGTGCCTGTTCATATCGCCATTCATCAATTTTTGCCTGATGACCAGACAGTAAAACCTCTGGGACTTTCCAGCCATTATACTCCGAAGGCCGGGTGTAAACTGGTGGAGCTAACAAATTGTCTTGAAAGGAATCAAAAAGAGCTGATGTTTCATCATTCAATACACCTGGCAACAATCTGCCGATAGCATCGACCAATACCGCTGCCGCCAACTCACCGCCCGACAAAACATAATCGCCGATAGAAATATCTTTGGTAATATAGTGTTCCCGAATCCGCTCATCTATGCCTTTATAATGTCCACAAAGCATCATGAGGTTTTCTTTCAGCGATAATTGGTTGGCAGTAGGCTGGTTGAGGCGTTCTCCATCAGGCGTGAGGTAAATGATTTCGTCGTACTCGCGCTCCGCCTTTAGTTTTTCTATGCAGGCGGCAATGGGTTCAATTTTCATCACCATACCTGCTCCGCCACCAAATTGATAATCATCGACTGTATTGTGTTTGTCTGTGGTATAGTCGCGCGGATTGTGGAAATGTATCTCCAATAAGCCCTTCTGCACAGCGCGTTGCATGATGGAATGTTGGAATGGGCTTTCCAGCAATTCGGGGAGTACGGTGAGGATGTCTATTCTCATTTTTTGGTTGATTTGGTATATTTGGGTATTGGGGTATTGGGGTATTGGGGTATTGGGGTATTGGGGTATTGGGTGTATTTTGCGTAGCAAAATAATTACTAACTTAATCAACTTAATACCTCAATACACTCAATTACAAACTCAAAAGTCCTTCTGGCAAATCGACAAACAATTGTTTCGCCTCATCATCAACATCAGTAATGATGTATTCGTTGAGTGGAATCATTTTTTCTGCTCCATTATATTCAAAAAAAGCCATTTCCTGTTGAGGAAATTCCTGTATTTCTTCAATCTCCCCCAGCTTGCCCAACTGTTTATCTATTAAAGTATAGCCAATGTACTGCTGGTATTCCAATGTTGTTTTCTCGGCAGACTCGCCGACTTCTCGCTTCAAGTCACTGACTCTGATCAGTATCTTTTTATTGCTCATTTTTGTCGCTGCTTCCCGATCCCCGATGTCTTCAAACTTTGCGATTGGAGGCTGACTGTCGAGATTGATGTCTTCTAAAAAGTAGGGAACAGGCTTGCCTCTATCTTCTATAAAGTAAATCTCCAGGTATTCAAAGTCTTCCCAGTAAGCATCTAGCGGCGAGACTTTTACTTTGCCTTCCAAGCCATGCGCTTTTCCAATATAACCGATGTGAATGTACGCTTCCAAAGTTTAAATTTATCCAAAAAAAAGCCCACACTTAAAAATAAGGTGAGCTTTTTAAAATATGTTTTAGCAACAATTATGCGTCGTCACCTTTTACTTCTTCCTTCACTTCAGCAGCAGCGTCGGCTACTTTTTCTTTCGCTTCGGCAACAGCCTCAGTTGCTTCTTCTTTCACTTCCGCAACAGCTTCTGCTACTTCTTCTTTCACTTCCGCAACGGCTTCAGTAGCTTCCTCTTTTACGGCTTCTACCGCAGTGTCGGCAACTTCTGCTGCTTCGGTTGCAACTTCTTCTGCACCCGGCACATCTTCTACTACAATTTCTTCAATTTTTCTTGGTGGTGGAGCTACACCTGAAATTTTAGCGTGATAAGCGCGTAGTTTATCTGCTTCTTCTTCAAAACGTTTCGCAATTTTTGCATCTTTTGTATTGATGAAGTCATTATACAATTCGTCTGCTTTTTCTTCAGAGAAAGCACCTTTTTTCACACCACGCATGAGGTGTTTTTTGTATAATACCCCTTTGAAACGTAAGATAGAACGAACAGTTTCGGTAGGCTGTGCACCTTCTGTCAGCCATTCATAAGCTTTCTCCCGATCTATTTCAATCGTTGCAGGTACAGTCATTGGATTATAAAAACCCAGTTTTTCGATAAATCGTCCATCACGAGGCGCACGCGCATCCGCAACTACGATGTGGTAAAAAGGACGCTTCTTCCGGCCTTTTCTTTGTAACCTAATTTTTACAGGCATTTTTACTAAAATTGAATGAATAAATCACGCCCGTTTCCCTTGAATTGAACAAGCAACGGGCTTTAGCGGGTGCAAAGATACGTCTTTGTATGGAATTTTCAAAACTAAAAAGTAATTCCTGCTTTTAGCCTGCTCACATGCGTCTCTAGCTGCTAAATCCCGAAGATATGCAGAGAATCCGCCCACAAGATAAACAAGTTGGAAATCTATCAGGTCTTTTTGTTAAAAGGCTGTAACTTTGAGCGGCAAATGAAAAATTAAAAAAGCACAAATCAATCTATAGTGAAACAGGAATTTTTAATTAAAAATCTCGAAGCCTTGCCCGGTGTAGTGGCTGATTTTTTAGCTCAATTTGTCGACTATCGCAAGTTTGCTTTATATGGTGAAATTGGAACAGGAAAGACAACTTTTACTAAGGCGGTTTGTGCACAGCTCGGTGTAGAAGATACCGTCAGTAGTCCGACTTATGCCATTATCAATGAATATCAGGCTGGCGAACAGGTTATTCGACATGCTGATTTATATCGTTTGAAAACCGCAGAAGAAGCCTTTGATGTCAATATAGAAGCTTACTTGGATGATGAACATTATTGCTTTGTAGAATGGCCGGAACTGATTGAAGACTGGTTGCCGGAGGATATGATTCGACTGTATTTTGAAACGCAGGAAGATGAGACTCGGCGAGTGGTGGTTTATTGAGTTTATTATTTTGCTTCGCAAAATAATCACTACTTTATAAACCTTGTAAACACTACCTCCCCTTGAACAGCGTTGATAAAACTTTAGGGCTACATATTCAACTTGGGCTAAGCGCGAGACTGGTTCGACTCCTACAGAGTCGCATGTAAGGGGCAAATTGCAAGGCTATAAACATTTTACACTCTTCGGAGTAATAGCAAACCAATTAATCAGGGCAAACGCATCAAAATTTTAGTCGTGTTCTATCAAAGCATCGTTGAACAAATTCCGTTGTCGTCAGACGAATTCAGTTGAAAATACAGCATATTTCCGGGGACAAACCACTAATTTTAATCAAATCCTTCGTCTGCCGACTATTCCATACTTTGAACACCGCATTAAATTTAAATTTGGAAAATGAAG
>CALFBH010000068.1 GCA_937951615.1 uncultured Saprospiraceae bacterium
CCTTATTTCGCCCATTCAGGGCTTGGTCAATTCCACTAAATTATTCGATGGAATGCTTCCATCGCTGACATATTCCGTCCTTTCAGGACTATATTGAAAAATGGCCGCAACTTTTGTATGGCATTTTGAACACCCTACCCCGTTGTCGTCAGACGAATTCGCTTAGCAATACGGCATATCTAAAGGGATAAGGAATGGTCAAAACAACATTCGTCAGACGAGTATGCCCTAAAAAATTAGCGTTTATATTTTGGGCAAAGTTAGGCGGATGCCCACGATTGCCAATTCAACTCACCCCAACCCCTCTCTTGCGAAAAGAGGGGCTACTTTCAACAAGTTGAAAAACTATAAATAACTGGTTTTCAACTCCCTTCCTTTTGTAAGGGATTCCGATAATTATCGGAAGGGGATGGGTTAAGCTAAGGCGCAAAAGATATGGGTAATCGCGAGGGTTTCAACCCTGCGTGTGAAAGTGGCGGGCGGTTTTTAAACTTCAATCAACCCTAATCTACCAAAAGCAATCAACCCAATAACTCAATCAACCCAACATAAAAAAAATCTCAACTTCTACCTTTCAACACCCCACTTCTCCCTATCTTTGCGCCATCATGCACGACAAAATACTTATCCTCGACTTTGGTTCTCAATACACCCAACTCATTGCGCGTCGCGTGCGGGAGTTGAATGTGTGTAGCGAGATTGTTCCTTATAATAAACTGCCGGAAATGACCGAGCAGATAAAAGGCATTATCCTGTCTGGTAGCCCGTTTTCGGTGACGAGCGAACATGCCCTGCATCCTGAGATGGAGCGCATTATTGGCAAAAAGCCAGTGTTAGCGATTTGTTATGGAGCGCAGTATGTGGCGCAGCATTATGGCGGGAGAGTGATGCCATCCAATAAGCGGGAATATGGGAAAGCAAATTTGAAAAACCAGGAAGATGATCTACTGCTGAAAGGCATTGCTGCTGATTCGCAGGTGTGGATGTCGCATGGCGATACCATCGAGGCATTGCCCGAAGGATTTCGCGTGCTGGCAGGTACAGAAAGCATTGACGTGGCGGCTTATCGTTCTGAAGAAGGGCGATTTGAGCAGCCGGTGTATTGTTTACAATTTCACCCAGAGGTCACGCATAGTCTGGAAGGACTGGCCTTGTTGAAAAATTTTGTGGTTGGTGTTGCGCAGTGCCAACAAACCTGGACGCCAGAGTCTTTTGTTGAATCTTCGGTACGGGAATTGTGTCAACAAATAGGCGAAGATAAAGTCCTCTTGGGTTTATCAGGTGGTGTCGATTCGTCTGTAGCAGCAATGTTGTTGCATCGGGCGATTGGAAAAAACCTGTATTGCTTTTTTATTGATAATGGCTTACTGCGTAAAAATGAGTTTACAGAAGTTCTGAAATCTTACGAAGGATTGGGCTTGAATGTAGTTGGAATTGATGCACAAGCAGCATTTTTAGATGAACTAAAAGACGTTTCCGATCCTGAGCAAAAACGCAAGGTCATTGGACGAGTATTTATAGAAGTATTTGAAAAAGAAGCCAATCAATTACAAGATGTAAAATGGCTGGCGCAAGGCACGATTTACCCGGATGTCATTGAATCTGTGTCGGTTTATGGACCTTCGGTCACCATCAAGTCGCATCATAATGTAGGCGGTTTGCCCGAAAAATTGAATTTGAAAATTGTTGAACCTTTGCGAACACTATTCAAAGATGAAGTGCGTAGGGTAGGGAAGTCATTGGATTTGCCACAACATATTATCGGCAGACATCCGTTTCCGGGGCCAGGTTTGGCGATTCGAATTCTGGGTGATATTACACCAGAAAAAGTAGCGTTGCTACAGGAAGCAGATGCGATTTATGTGGATAATTTAAAAAAATACGATCTTTACGATAAAGTATGGCAAGCAGGCACTATTCTGCTGCCCGTTCGATCAGTGGGTGTGATGGGAGATGAGCGAACTTACGAACAGGCGGTGGCTTTGCGGGCTGTCAATTCAACGGACGGCATGACTGCCGAGTGGAGTCGACTTCCTTACGACTTCCTCGCTACAGTGTCCAGCGAAATCATTAATCATGTAAAAGGAATCAACCGAGTAGTTTATGATATTAGTACAAAGCCTCCTTCAACGATTGAATGGGAATAAATTTTCAGGATCGATGCTTAGGAATGACGCAAAAATAAATTTACATTTTGACTCGTTCTTTTCTTCTCTTTCTTCGTTGCGAAAATCCTTACGTAGCTTAGGCTATGTGCGGTTTTCACGCCTCGAAAGAAAAAAAAATAACTTCGCCAAAGAAAATAAATTTATTTATGCCTCATTCCTTAACAATTGGTGTGTAGCAACCTTCTGTGTTTGTTGTGTCTTATTGTCCGCTTCCTGCGGAATTTTCAAGTCGGCTGAAAAGCCAGATTATGGATCAGATAAGACAAAAATAGAAGCACCCAAGCCAGATATTGCTGAGAATGAAAGCATCTATACGCCAGTCTCAAAGCCAGAACCAGTCACAAAGCCATCAAAGGAAACAATGGATACCATCGAATGGACAGTGATTGACCCTTTTAAGGGTAAAAAAATGGAACGTCCAGAAGTGAAGAAAAGTCCCGATAGTGATCGGGAGGAGGAAGAAGTAGCTGAAAAAGAAGGCGTCAATCCCGATAGTAATCGGGAAGATGAAAATACAACAGATGTACCAATAGAACTTAAAGCTGCATTGGACGAAATTATGCAAAAAGAAGCGGCATTAGATGAAAAAATTGCCAAGGCAGAAGTGCGTCATGCCGATAAAAAATTATCTGATGGTCAGTTATTGGCGATACGAGAAGAAACCCAGCAAAAAAGATTTGAACTGGAACGGGCCAGAAATGAAATTATCGGCGAAGAAGAAAAGACCTTGAATGAAGATGAGATTGTGAAAATTGAGACAGAGGCAATGACCAAAAATAACTACACAGTGGTTATTATGATGCCTTTTCTCACCAATCAATTTACTTCTTTCGACCCTATCCCGTCAAAATCAAAAAGAGCTTTAGAATTTTATGAAGGTGCTAAAATGGCATTGGCTGATTTGCAAAGTCAGGGCGTACCAATGACTGTTTATGTGTTTGATACGCAATATAGCGAACACGTTGTGCAAAGTCTGCTCAACAGCGGGCCACTCTTTGAAGCCGACCTCATCATCGGGCCAGTTACTAAAAAGAACTGTGAATTGGTGGCAAATTTTGGACGGATGAACAATAAAGTGGTCGTCTCTCCTTATAATTATGTGTCAGTTGTGGAGCAGAATCCGTTTTATGTACAGGTCAATCCTTCTGTACAAACACAGTATGTCCGCCTGATGGAATACATCACCAAAACTTTTGGTTCTACTAATAATGCCATCATTTTTGCCCCTGCTGGTAAGCGTGCCGTCGATCAGCGTATTCAGCAGATCCAGAATGCCAGTGGCATGACAGGTAGTGGTCAGTTGAGGCTACACACGTTCAGCGTCATGGCAGTTAATGAAGAGTCTATGGAAGCTGACCGTTTTCTGATTGCCGGACAAAATAACATTGTCATCATTCCGTCCCGAGATCCGGGTTTTGTGGCTTATTGCATGCGTGAGTTGAACCCTTTTCGCCGTTCTCACAAAGTGACCGTCATTGGTATGCCGCAGTGGGAAGATGAAAAATTTGAGAAAGTAGATTATAATTATTACGACAATTTGCGCCTCACCGTCGGCAGCGAATCATATATCAATCCCGATAATTTCAAAGTCAGAAATTTCATTGGTCGTTATGCTAGCGAATACGGTACAAAGCCCAGCGAAAATGTTTTCAAAGGCTATGACATCATGTATTATTTCGGTGAAATGCTGAAAGAACATGGCATCTATTTTCCTACCCATCTAGCCAAGTCGCCCAAGCAATCCATGCACACGACCTTCAAGTTTGAACCGATATATGGTGGACTGACCAGCGACGGAAAGCCTGCAATTACCCGATTTGAAAATAGTTACATCAATATCCTGCAATTTGAAGATTTTGAATTTATAGATGTAACACCTTATTAGTGTAGTGATTAGTAATTAGTTGATTGGTCATTGGGGAATAATACATATCGGAATTGACCATTAATTGATTTGCACGCCTATTTCGCAAAAGCGATGGGTTTAAACCCATCGCTTTTGCGAAATAGGCGGATGGAAAATTATTTTTTTTGGCACCTGAACCAATTAATGGTCAATTCCGACACACATTTTGCAAAGCAAAATGTTCATCATGGGCTATCGACCATCGACCTCAAACTGAAAACTACCTAAATCACTACCTGACTTCACCAAGCAAAACAACTATGAAAAACCAAGAAGTACTACTCGTCAATAAATCAAAATTTTCAGACTGTGTCATACAGCAAAGACCAATCGGCACGCTGAATGAAGGTGAAATTTTGTTGCAAGTCGACAAGTTTGCACTGACATCCAATAACATCACTTATGCGGTAGTCGGGCATCAAATTGGTTATTGGAATTTTTTCCCGGCGGAAGGTGATATGGGTATTATTCCGGTTTGGGGATTTGCTACGGTTGTGGAAACACAGCATGCAGAAATAGAAGTCGGACAGCGATATTATGGTTATTATCCAATGGCTGCTCACTTGAAAGTCGTGCCTGTCAAAAATTCGGAGCATGGTTTTATAGATGGTGTAGAGCATAGGCGGGCATTGCCTCCTGTTTATAATTTTTATACCCGAACTACGCAAGATAGCCTCTATTCTTTGGAGACTGAAAACCTCCTCTGTCTGCTGCGACCGCTATTCTTGACTTCCTTTCTGATCGATGATTTTTTTGCTGATAATGACTTCTTCGACAGCCAACAAATCATTCTGACCAGTGCGTCGAGTAAGACGGCTTTGGCACTCGCCCATTTGATGCACCACAGAAAAAAAGAAGGGAAGAGCAAGGTTCAGTTGGTTGGTTTGACATCGCCTCGGAACAAAAAATTCGTGGAAGCCAGTGGCTATTATGATAAGGTCTTAGTTTATGCCGATTATGAACAATTAGATGCTTCCCTCAATTCTTCTATTGTGGAGTTTGCTGGCAATCACCAACTGCAGTATCAACTCCAAACGCATCTGACGACTTCACTAAAGCATAATTGTCTGGTTGGTATTGTTCATTGGGAAGCGATGAGAGGGGAAGAAAAATTGCCACAAAAAGGAACATTTTTCTTTGCACCGACTTTTGCGCAGGAGAAACAGAAACTATGGGGACGAGCTGCCTTCAACAGCAAAATGGAAGGCGCGTGGCGACAATTCATCGGCGATGCCTCCGACTGGTTGAATGTGCAGGAACTGCAAGGGGCTGAACGCCTAAAAGCAGTTTATCTGACGATGCTGGCTGGGGATTTTGATGCTAAGGATGGCTATGTTTTTTCTTTTTGAAATAGCCGACGATTTTCTATTTCAATCCCTTGCGTATTTTTTGGATTTCATGGAGACTAAGTCCTGTAATATCTGCGATAAAATGATCGTCACTTCCTTTTTCTATACATTTTTCGGCAATTTCCATCGCTTTTGCATTTCCAATTTTAGCTATGGTAACCTTTGAAGCCTCTTTATTTTTAGCCTGCATCCTTTCTTCTGGTGAAAGGTTTTCAAAACTAATCAATTCTGTAGCTTTTCTTATGCCTTCATTATTCATATTCAAGGTTGGTCTTTCCGGGCTGTGGATAGATTGATAAATTAAATCCAGCCAGTCTCTAATTCGTTTCGGGGTATCGTCGGCAGGATGATTTGGATTTAGGCAAACAAACTGATGCCCATATAGATTCCTGACCTCACCGCTTAAATTTTCTGGGTTGATGTTAAGTAATAAAACTTCGTCTTTTATTGCTTTTCCATTTTTCTCATTGATGGTATAAGGAGCAGTCAAAACGACAATAACATAAACAGTTTGGTCAATATTATACTCTTTCGCACTCTTCTGCTGCTCTGCAATTAACATAAAAAAGTAATGTAGAAATCGGTCAAAATGATGGTCATATTCTACCCGTTGAATTTCAATAACGACTCTTTTGTCAACGGTTTCCGCAAAAATATCCAATTCAAAATCTACATAACCAATTTTAGGGTCAAATTTTTTTTCTGTTTCGATTTTATCCACCACTACCTCAATACCCAGAATGTCTTTCACAAAAGCAGTGAAAACTATTTTATTCGTAAATGCCTTTTTGAATATAACTTCGTTATCTAAGTTTCCAAGCATCTTTTTTATGATTTATAGATGTTTCGTTAAAGTTACTGAATAGTTGGGAATAAGGCAATACACTTTAACGAATTACCGCTCTTCCCCAGTCGCCTGCAAGCGCAGGCTTACTTTCTGAATACCAGGAAGCGGATCCATTCGCATGAATTGTTCGATAACGAACCGATGTGAGCCGATTTCATTGAAATAGGCATTTTGCTGGATGACGGCGCGGAGTTTACACTTATCGCCAGAGCATTTGCCATTCCATTTCCCGCTTTTTTGTGCGAGGTCTATATTCAATTGTTTACCGAGGTGTTCGCCATTGGGCAGGTAAGTGTGGACGAACACATAATTATTTTGAAAAGCATAATCTGTACTGTGTTCTATATCCAGCAGTAGGTTGTATGTTTTCAGGGTATCCTGAATATCAACTACAAAAACGAGGCTGTCTTTATAGCTCCATTCAGCATTAGGGAGGTCATAGCTTTTTTCAAAAAAGAAGTCTTCGCTGCAAGCGGAGAGGAGGAGGGATATGGCAAGCATACAAGTTATCAACACACCAGGAAGACGTGTTGATGTGTTGATGTGTTGATGTATTGATGTGTTTTGTTTCATGCGCGTTTTTTTCAACTAAACCTGTCTTTTACCCGGCTAAAGAAACTTTTGTCTTCTTTCCCTGGATTGGGCGCAAAGTTAGTCGAATCGCGGAGTTTTTCCAGTATTTCTCGTTCTTCGCTGCTGAATTTTTTCGGCGTCCATACGCTAATTTGTATAATTTGATCTCCTTTTCCGTAGCCACCACCATCGGGTAGTCCTTTGCCTTTTAGTCTTACAATCTTGCCAGATTGTGTGCCTTCCGGGACTTCAAACTTCACCTTTCCGGTAATGGTAGGTACAGTTACATTTGTGCCAAGTGCTGCATCGGCAAAATTGACATGTAGTTTGTATAAAAGGTCTGCGCCATGCCTGCGAAAATCCTCATGTGGCAATTCTTCAATATGGATATACAAGTCGCCTGCTGCACCACCTTTTTTACCTGCATTGCCTTTGCCACGAATCGGGTAATCCTGCAAACCTTCCTCTACTCCACCAGGAATTTGGATATTGATGGTTTCTTCTCCATAGGTACGTCCTTCGCCTTTACAGGTTTTGCAGGAAGCTGTTACCGTCTGCCCGCTACCGCTACAGGATGGGCAGGTTGCCTGTGTCTGCATTTGCCCGAAAGGGGTATTGGCAATCTGCCTTACTGCACCTGCTCCGCCGCAGCTTTTACAGGTCTGCACAGAGTTGGCATCTTTTGCACCGCTACCGCTACAGGTATCACAGGTATTGTGTTTCTTGACTTTTATGGTTTTGGTCACGCCCTCATGAATATCTTCAAGGCTCAATTTTACTTTGATACGCAGGTTACTACCCCGCTCGCCTCTTGCTCTGCGTCCGCCGCCGCCTCTTCTTCCGCCGCCAAAAAAAGCATCAAATGGCGAACCACCGCCACCGCCAAAAATATCGCCGAATTGGGAAAAAATATCCTCGACGGTAAATCCGCCGCTACCACCTCCACCAGGTCCACTCATGCCTGCATGTCCGAATCGGTCGTACCTTGCCCGCTTATTCTCATCGTTGAGCACTTCATAGGCTTCCGCAGCTTCTTTAAATTTATCTTCCGCTCCTTTATCGTCAGGGTTACGATCGGGGTGATATTTCATGGCTACCTTGCGGTAAGCTTTTTTCAATGCCGCCTTATCTGCATCTTTAGATACGCCCAGTACTTCGTAGTAATCTCTTTTTGCCATAATCTTGAATCAAGTTTCAACATACAAATTCCAAAAAATATTGGTCAGGCTGGAAGCCTGACATACTTTGGAATTTATTTCCCCACCACAACTCTTGCGTGACGGATAATTTTATCATTGAGGTAATACCCTTTTTCTATGGTATCAATAATTTTGCCTTTCAGGTCTTCGCTTGGTGCAGGAATTTCAGTCAAAGCTTCGTGGAGTTCCGGATCGAAGGTTTCGCCTGTGCTTTCCATGCCCTTGAGTCCTTTTTGTCCCAAAACCGTTTTTAAGCGATTGTAAATCATTTTAATGCCCTCGCTTACCGGCTCTATAGTGTCATCCGATTCGCCCGCTTTGATGGCACGGTCAAAATCATCGAGTACAGGCAGCATGGCAGCAATGGTTTCCTGTCCTGCTGTTTTAAACAAATCCAAACGCTCTCTTGCTGTGCGTTTTTTATAATTATCAAACTCGGCAGTCTGCCGCATAAATTTATCTTTCAACTCACCGATTTCCTGTTGCAATTCAGTATTGACTTCCTGTAATTCGGCTACTTTTTTAGCGTTTCCTCTCAATGTCTTTTTCTTTTTAGGTGTCGGAGTCTCTTTTTTTTCTACTTGCTCTTCCGTTCTTGGTTGTTCTTTCTTACTCATTGTTTATAAATTCGTTAGACGATTAGTTGGAATGAACTGATGCCTAAGCATCACATCAGTACAGGGCAAAGTTGTTGCCAAGCCTGTTGTTTGCGTCATTTTGTCACTTTGTTGGCAGATAGGCGGAAAGGATGTCTGAAAGGGAGGAAATAGTGGGTTATTTTGGCAGTTTTATGCCTAAATTTTATAGACCAATCTACTTGATGAGATTAAAATGGTTTGTAATCACACTTAAATTGAACTAACTTGTAAATAATTTATAATATTTGAAAACATAAATAAAAATTATGAAACGATTATCCTATTGGGCAAATGAGCATATCTGGCAAACCTGGCTTATTTTTGTTTTGTTGCACACTATTCTCATCTATGGTGCCTGGTTTGTCGGGACTTATTTATATTTAGAAGGCATTTTTTTTGAGGAAAGGCTGATTGATGGCTTCGCGCTGCTTTGTCTAGCAGGCTTGTTTGTACATCCATTGATTAGTCGCGGACGGGTTTACTGGCAAAGAAAAACGGCAGATTTGTATTTGGTGACCGTTGGTTCTCTTGCCTTGATGATGGTCTTTAATCAATTTACGCATCAGACCATTCACCAGCCACCAGTGAATGAGTATGCCCACACTATTGTTCTTCAAACCAATAAGAAAAAGGCTAAATTCATCCATAAGCTGGAACAAAAGACTAAGCGGATACAGCAAAGAATCATTAAAAGAGTAGAGCGTCTTCAGGCTAAAAACCCTGATGCAGGTACTGCCGGTTTTATCGTTTTATTTGTCTTGGTCGCTGTTTTATTATTTTTTGCAGTTGCCATACTTTCGTGTAGTTTATCCTGCTCTGGCAATGAAGCTGCGGGAGTAGCCGTGTTCGTATTTGGTACTTTATTAATCATTGCGGGTCTGGTCTTCGGCATTCTTTGGGCAATAAGGCGGGGTAAGCAGCTCAAAGCGGAGGCGAAGCCTTCTGGAGAAGAATTATAATCATTTTCCATCTTTCAGACCTGATGGCTTTAAAAAACCTATTAGCCCAAGTTGAAATAGTAGCCCCCAATTTTACATTTTCACGGTCAGTAGTTTATTAGGGTTTGTGAAATTCGATAATGTGTATGGCAAATTGCACAGTTTTGCCGTTCGATTCGCCCACGGTTGAAACCGTAGGCTACCAGATAGATCGTGTCTACGACACTTAGTAAAGCTGTCATTTCAATGGGCTGTTCAAGATAGCGACCAATGGTTTGGTAGCCAATGGTTTTAACCATGGGCGAGAGAGAAAGTGCAATTAGAAGTTGGTGGCTACATATTCAACTTGGACTAAGAAAAAAGCCCACCCAACAACTGCGTCCTTGTCTTTTGCCAAAATTTCGGATACAAAACCTTCTCAATTTGGGGGGGAATTTCATCTACCACTTCGCCTTGCAGATTTTGATATAGCGCATTGGCTACGGCAAGCAAAACGGAAGGATTGACGCCCAGTCCGCTATGACTTCCATAGACTTCGATATTCTGAATGTCGTCTCGCAGGGTCTCGGCTTCCAGACAATGTCTCCAGGGAACAATGCCGTCTGTCTTGGTATAAATACAGGTAATCGGCACATCGGGAATCGCTTCTAGTTCTTCCTGAAAAGGTTCGCTTCTTTCGGCAATACGTTTTCCGCGCAGGGTTTCATACAATCCACTAAGACGAGTTTTTAGGCTGTTGAGTCCCCAGACGGGTGTACCTAAAGTCACCAGTTGGGCTACTTTATCGGGATGCCTATTGGCTAGAATTTTAGCTAGCATACCGCCGCCACTCCATCCTACCAGACTGACTTTTTCTTGATGTTGTTCAAAAATTTCATTCAGCCTGTCTTCGAGCGGAGCGAGATAATAAGAACGAATCAAATTGATGCCCAATTCCCATTTATAAGTTTCAAAACCTTGTTGCTTTAAATATTTACTGATAAAAGTATTCGCAGAATCTGTCCCCAAAAAGGGCGGCAACAACAAGACTGGGTGATTGCCACCTTGAATTCTTTTTGGAATAAAAGGTTGAAGAAAATAGATAGAAGACCATTCAAACAAAAGCCTGCCTTCCAAGAGGACATTGAGTAGGGAAGGACTCGTAGCATAGGATTGGTAAATTCGGTCGATTTCTATTCTCAACTTGCCCAAAATATCCTCTGCTACTTTGTTTTTACTGCCTGCTGCGACAATATTTTTCACTACATCGACAAAAAATTCATACTCTCGATCTATGCCATTCTTTTCACAATTTGCGACAAGCTGATTAAAGATAATCTGTACATTTTCGCTTGGCGCAATTGCAGTTTCAGCCTGCCCAATATTGCTTTTCGCCCAGGGATGTCGCGCTACTTTCGCTTCAATTATTTGTCGGTTTTTTTTAGAAATTGTGGAATCTGCCTGTATTAAAACACGTGTTAACTCAATGAAAAACTTATACAACTTTTGCTTATGTTTCATTTTTTTTTAAGCAACAATCTTTTGGAGCAACTGCATGAAATTTTCTTTGCTCTTTTTGTTGCCTGTCATTTTCAGTCTTCCCTGAATTTGTGCCTCTTCTAGTCGAAGTTCTTTTTTATAAATTCTAAACAGTTGTACATCATCAATCGTCAAGCTTGCTTTTGGTTTTTCTACTGTTCCTGTTTTGACAAGGGCTGAGGTGCCAGATAAATCAATGAGCCAGTTATTGACTTCCTCCAAACCAGTTATGTTTATTTGATAAACACCCGTTAGTCCCTTTGTCCATTTAGGGTTGGTTTTAAAATATTTTTTCACTTTAGTAAAGAAAGGATTGGACTTCGGCATTGCTTTCTTCTTCACTTCTTTCTTTTTGCCTTTAGCCAATACCAGCGTTTCCAGTTCATTGGCTGATTCGCGAATGTAGCGGGCAAATTGATCAGCATCCGGCATTGTCTTGGCATCGGAAGTGGCAGTGATGCTCACCTGTCCATCATAACTAAATATGCTGATAATGAGTCCTAGTCCGTCCAGCACAGGCGTAAGTCCGAATATCGACAGCACTTTATGACCATTGATATACAAAGGGATTTGTGGACCCGGCACATTGGAAATAGTGACATTAAAAGGTGGGCGGTGATACTCATTCAGGCTATATCGACTATAAACGCCTGCTGCAAGATTGGCAAGACCAAAAGGAACTGCATCCGCTATTTCTGATAGGGTCTTTGCACCCAATGCTTTATGTTTTATCTTGCCCCGAACTGTGTGTTCCTGAATGGCTTCAAAACGTTCAATCGGGTCTTCTATATGCGTAGCCAGTGAGATGAGCATATTGGAAATCTGATTATTCATTTTTCCTTCATCACCTTTTTTGCGAATAGAAATAGGCACATTAGCAATGAGTGGCTGACTCGGTAATTTTTCTTTTTCTAATAAATATTTGCGAATGCCGCCTGCACAGATAGCGAGCATGACGTCATTGACGGTCGCATCCATTGTCTTCTTCAGTACCTTGATTCTGCTGAGGGAAAGAATAGCTGTACCCCAGGTACGGCGTGGTGAAATAGACTGGTTGAAAATAGTTTTAGGTGTAGAAATCGAAGAGTTGAGTTCACTTTTAACCTGCATCTGATTGTTCAGCCGGCTTTGTAGCATTTTGAACATGGTGCGCCCGGCTACTTTAGGTATCTTCAGCGGATCTTGCAAAAAGTTCACGCCACTTTTAGCGAGTAAGATCAAATCATTTGGCAGTGGTGCGGGATTAAAAGGTTTAATCGGCTTGTCAGGATTCGGCTTTTCATTCGGGTCGAGGCTAAACAACACAGCCATCACACCAACGCCCGACATACCATCTATCATTACATGGTGGACTTTAGCTATAATAGCAACCGAGCCTTTAGGTACTTGTGAAACGGCATCCAGCCCTTCCACAAAAGTAATCGACCAAAGCGGACGACGCAAATCCAAAGGTCTACTAAAAATAGAGGCGGTCAGTTCACGTAGTGTTTCCCAGTCAGAAGGGTCAGGCAGTTTGATGCGCTGAATATGCAAGTCCAAATCAAAATTCGGATCATCTGCCCAATAAGGATAACCGAGATTCAAAGGCACATTCACAAGTCGTTGCCGAAACTTGGCCACGTTATGCAATTTGGATGCTATATTTTGTTTGAATCCTTCAAACCCAATAGAGCCTTCTACAATGGTCAGCGAAGCAATGTGCATTGGACTTTTAGGCGAATCTGAATATAGAAAACCTGCATCTGGTCCCGAAATCGGCTGAATGGAAGAATCTAATACTTTGTCAATAATATCTTTAAACATGCTTTTTGTAATGGTGAATGAGGAACGTTGAATGATGGACGTTCAGACTTGTAACGTGAAATTATAAAAAAAGCAACGAAGTTGCCAATTTTGAAGGACTTATTACATGGAAATACAAATCCAAACGTCAAATTCAAATTCAAATTTCGCTCAACCAACCCATATTTCGATTGGATAGTATAACAGTTGTCTGAGCGAAGCCGAAGACAACTCCGTCAACACCTCAAATCACCAATTCATCCACAAAGTGACAATCAAGTAAAAAATACCAAGCATCACCAAGCCAATCACCATCCACAAAGCCATACCAGAAGCCTGATATTTTTTGGGAAACAATTTGAATAATAATAATTCTACCAGAAAGATTACTGTAGCATAAATGCTGAATATAATCCAATTCATGCCGCTCGACATCCATTTGAAATTATAATAACCTTCATCAATAAAAAATAAGAATAAGGTAATACAGATGGCACTGATGAACAGAATGCTAAGGCTCTTGTCTTTTTTGTTTGTTGGAATAATGGCTTGTTTCATGCTTGAAATGTTTAGTATTGAAAAGGGAAAACGTAACAGTTTAGTCCATAGTCCATGGTCGATAGTCCATAGCTGCAATTCAACAATATTCCTGCTTTATAAGCTTTGCACGCATTTTGCAAAGCAAAATGAAATGCTGAAACGACCTGAATACTAAAAAACAGCCATAGACCATGGACTATTGACCTAAACTATTACGAAAAAACAAACTTTGCGCCTTAGCGTCTTTGCGAGAAAAAACTAAAGTTGGTTTGGTAAACTTGCGGGTAGCTTTGTGGAACGAATCAAGCCAATAAGCCCAACACTTCACGAGCAACAAAAGCAGCACTCCGCACCGCGCCTTCCATATAGCCAGGAAATTGACTTGCTGTTTCCGAGCCGGCGATGAATAATTTATGGCTCAAACAGGCTTGCTGATAAATTGGATGTCCATTATTTTGATGGGGTAGAATATGCGATTGATACTCCGAAAACGTAAAAGGTTCATTGCGCCAGACCGTTTCTTCATAGCTGCTAAAGTCATTGGCTGCTGCGCCAAAATACTTGCTCAGTTGTCGGAGAATAAGCTCCAGTCGCTCCGCTTTAGAAACCGAAAAATAAGAACCATTCAAAAATCCTTTCAGGGCAAAATGTGATTTTTCATAATTGGAATGGTCGTACATTTCAGGAATTGGGCCGACATTGCTGAAAATAGTGCCACTTGTATTGGGTGCTTTCCAAAAAGGATTTTTATAGGCCAAGGCAACTTTTATAGATTCGCCCATCCAGGTATGCGTCTGTTCTGCGATGCCCAGTACATCAGCGGCTAGGGGAGGGCTGATGTCAATCGTTTGCGTCAGCAAATAAGGCGGCAAGGTCGAAACAACAATAGGCACTTTGAAATGCTGGTCGGTACATTTGACCAAAAGTCCATCAGCTTCTTCCTGAATTGCCTGCACGACTTGTCCGGTATGTAATTGGTTGGTATCCAGTTTGTCCAATAAAGCCTGAATCAAAGCAGAAGAACCGCCCCGAATTCGGTAGCTAGGGTCGGAGTTGGGCGGCAGCGTGACCACCTGATGCGGACTAGTAGAAATAGGTTCATAAATTGCCCAATCACTAAGTTCCTGCTCAAAGATTTCTATGTTCAATTCTTCCAGCAAACGCCGCAAAAAAGTATGCTTCGCGCCAAGCCAAGTGGCACCCATTTCTAGCGATGCGGTATCGTTTTTATACAGCGTATGAATCCGCCCACCTGGTCGTGTTCTGGCTTCAATAAGTTGTGCAGTAAGTCCTGCTTCTTTTAGATAATAAGCGGTAGCCAGTCCGGTCAATCCGGCTCCTACGATAAGAACGTTGTTATTACTCATTTATCATTGACCATTTATCATTGAACACTCTCTCATTCATAGTTTATCGTTAATTCAGTTTTCTGATTTTGCCTCACCTAACCTCTCCATCCTTCGGCGGAGAGGGACTTCGCCTGCGCTTGTTCTGCTGCGCGAACTTGCTGGACGTCTGAAAAGCTGATAGCTCCCTCTCCTAAATGCAATTAGGAGAGGGCTGGGGTGAGGTAAAAAATCGCCTGCGGCTGTCTGGCTTCGCCGACAACCTAGACCTAATTAATCACACAATTGATCTAATAATCCAATCAACCTAATAACCCGCAACTCAAACAACCCAGTGGAATATCGAATATCGAACAGTAGAATATCGAATAACGAAGTTATTTAAACAACCCGCAACTCGCAACTCACAACTCGTCGGAATATCGAATAACGAAGTTATTTAAACAACCCGCAACTCACAACCCGCAACCCGCAACCCGCAACTCACAACCCGCAACCCGCAACTCACAACCCGCAACCCGCAACCCACAACCCAATAACTCAACCTCTCAATTCCCCCGCACAATATCCAAAATCTTAATCTCCACTCGCTGATTTCGTCGCCTGCCCTGTATCGTTTTATTAGAAGCGATGGGCGTTGTTTTGCCATAACCCTTATAAGACAATTGCTCTTCGCTGATGCCTTTAGTGTACAGATAATCGGCTACATTTTGAGCGCGTTCGGTAGAGAGTTTATTGCAATAATCGTCTGGTGGGATGTTGTTGGTATGTCCGCCTATTTCTACAAAAACATTATCGTTTTTACGAAGGAATTGGTAGACTTCATTCAACACAGAATAAGACTGGTCGGTGATAATGGCTGAATCTGCTTTGAAATATAATTCATTCACCTGCAAAGTCTGTCCGACTTCCAGCATCGCTACTTCTTTCAGTTCTGGAATCAGTGGTTCTTTGTCAATCAGCACTTCCTGCATCGCCCGACAGCCAGCAGCATCTGTGACCGTGACGATGTGTGTGCCTGTCGCAAGGCGTTTCACACTTGGCGTGGTGCTTTCATCTGGCCAGAGATAAGCGTAAGGCGAAGTACCGCCAGAAACACTGACTGTCGCTTTGCCATCTTTCCTATTTTTTTCGCTGATGCGCACCGCTTCTTCTACTGTAACGACCATACCAGATGGTTCTTTTAAAATAACATTTGCAATTTGTATAGAACCTTCCTCATCCGTCACCGTGACGCTATAGGTTCCGGCAGCCAGATCCGTCAGCGTAGCCTCTTCAAAGCCAGGGCGATTCCAGGCAAAACGATAAGGCGGTACACCGCCCGTAGCATTCACCCGAATAGCGCCGCTTGCCTGCCCGCCACAAGGGATTTCAGTATCCACAAAACACAAAGCCGTCAATTCGCCCACTGCTTCTTCTGTAAACTCCACCCGAAACAAACCATCTGTACGTGTACCGACCCAGAGGAATCCTTCCTCGTCCGCTTCTATGCAGGCAGACGTTTTGCTGGCAAAGCCATATTTTTCATCAATCTTTTTCGATTTGTTTTTATACGGATTATACTTGACCAGTGCTTCCGAGACAAAGTAAATATTTCCCTCCGTATCTGTTGCAATATCCTGCACTGTACCCGTCCGCATTCGCCCGTCCAAATCTACTGGATACCAGCGGTTATTTTTATCAATACTCCACAAAGTCTCTTTGCTTAAAGCCCATACGCCTGCCTTCGATTCGTCCAGTACGCTAAAGCTTGTATTGCGCTCATAGTTTTTCCAGTTGTTCCCCACGACCCGATACAAACCTTTGTCGGTAGCGACCCATTTGACGCCATCTTTGTACAAGACATCATTGATTTGATTGGTCAGCAATTTAGTATTCCCGGAATGATAATGTTCTATCATCATATCCGTTTCAGGATACAGCACATACAGCCCGTCATCTGTACCGACCCAAAGCTGGTTTTGTACCTTTTCAATACAATTGATACGCGGATTATCACCGGATTTTTCCAGCAGCAACACTTTGTCATTGATCTTAGCCGATACCACGACACCTGTGCGCAAAGCCGCCCAGTCTTTTCCTTCTCCGCCTCGGGTCATATTCGTCACACCAGCCGTCCGGTTCATAGATTTGCCAGAATCAAGTCCCATGACTTTGTACAAGCCTTTATCTGTGCCGACCCACTTGACATTGTCTTCATCCACCAAAACGCAATTGATCGCCATGCCAGGCGGAATAGCCGTCACCTGCTCAATATTGATGACTTCCTGAATCGTCTGTTTGGGTCTTTGCGCGTTCGCGCTTATGATGATAATGAAAAAAAGCAGCAGCGAAAATTTGATCTTCATGTTGAATTTGTATTTGTCGTTTGAATTTGTATTTCCTCTTGATTAAACACTCTAAAATACGAAGTTATTATTTATATGTTCCTGTATTTGCAAAATTAATGCCTGTGAGGTTTTTATTTGGAGTTTTTGGGACATTTTAAATTTTTGTGTAAAATCCAGGGCGGACGTCTCGGAACTGGTTTTTGAATCTCTCGAAGAGTGGCTGGCATAGGAGGAGGTGTTTTAGTGTTTTCTAGTGAATAAAAAGCAACAAAGTGGAAATGAATGCCTGAAAATCGAAGAAAAACGATCATGAAGTATTGTTTTTTATATATCTTAGTAGAAATCACCGCACAGCTTAGGTTCAACTGACATCCTTACGCCATCTTTAAGATGAACGATGGCTTGTTGGTTTTTGTGCAGGATGGCGTAGGGATGCCTTTTAGTTGTACGTAATAAAAAATAAAAATGAATAACGACAAAATATTATTTTACTTAACTCTAATTCTATTAGCTTTTTTCCAGTATTCGTGTAATATGAATGAGGAAGTTAAAAAAAGCATAACGAAAAATGGTTGGGAAAATTTAGTTGATTCTGAACTTACTAAATGGGACAAATATTTAAGTTTTAAGCACCAATTAGGATATGATGGAAATGCACCGAAGAATCAAAAAGGGGAATCAATTGCACCTATTGGAATGAATAAACCATCTTATAATGTTTTTACAATTATCAAAGAGGGGGAAGAATTAGTCGTAAGAATTAGTGGTGAATACTATGGTGCTTTAGTCTCAAAAAAAGAGTATCAAAATTATCATTTGCAAGTAAAATTTAAATGGGGAGATAAAAAATGGACACCAAGAAAAAAATTGCTTAAAGATTCTGGAATACTTTACCATTCAATTGGTCCAATGGGGGCAGAACATTGGAGAACATGGATGCTATCTCAAGAATTTCAAATAATGGAAGGTCATACGGGGGATTATTGGAATCAGGCCACCTCTGCAATTGATATAAGAGCATATACTCCTGAATATTTAATGAACCCAATGGCAAATGAATCACAAGACTATTTACACATTGGAGAGAAAGGACCGTACAAAAATTATTGTTTACGAAGTAATAATTATGAAAAACCTCATGGGAAATGGAATACTTTAGACCTGTATTGTTATAAAGACAAGAGCTTGCATATTGTAAACGGAAAGGTTGTAATGATTTTAAAAAACTCTCGATACCTAAATGATAGCAACGAATTTCTACCATTGAGTAAAGGAAAAATTCAAATACAAAGTGAAGCTGCAGAAATATATTTTAAAGATATTAAAATAAGAACGATAGATTCTTTAGGACAGAAACTAAGTTCCTATTTCTGAAAAGCAATATTTCCACCTGCTTGTGGATGTACAAGCAAATTGTCTACAGGCAAAAAGTAGAAAACACCAAGTCAAAAGAAATCCAGTTTGCCATCATAGATTTTGATTGCTTTTGCGCCAATTTAATATTTAAACCATTGAAAATTTTTGAAAAAAATATCATGATATCGCAAAAAATAAGTCAAATCGGTTGTATTACCCTAATTTTATTATTCAGTCAAGTGCTTCATGCACAAACAGTTACTTATACAGCCTCTACAGTTGATATTATAAATCCCGACCGGGGATTTTATCACCCAATTGCAGTACAGACCAGCTCCTTTGTACCTTTGGATTTGAATGATCTTATCGCTAAGCGACAAACTGCTTTTCAACCCTGGCAAGCGACCTACACTGTACGCAGCAGCATGGTTTTTCGTCATTATGTACTCGATAGTTTTGTGGGAACGGATGTTTTATCTACGACTTTTCTTAATCAAATGCAGGCTGATTTTGATATTGCGCGGCAAGCGGGTGTACGCCTGATTCTACGCTATTCTTATACTATTTCGCCCAATACGGCTTGTGGTCAGGCAGCTTGTTCACCTTATGGCGACGCGCCCAAGTCGAGGGTGCTGGCACATATTGCGCAGCTGCAACCTTACCTATTGGCGAATGAAGATGTGATTGCTGTTGTACAAAACGGCTTTATCGGTGTCTGGGGAGAGCAGTACTATACAGATTATTTTGGCGATGCCTCGGTGGCAGGAAAGCTATTTAATGCCGACTGGCAGAATAGAATTGATGTGCTGGACGCACTGCTAGATGCTACGCCGAGCAATAGAATGGTACAGGTTCGTTATTCACAAATGAAGCAAAAATATGTCGGAGGACCCACTGCGCCCATCACCTCAGCATCCATGACTGCGGCAGAAGCACATACTGGCACCAAGCGATCAAGAATTGCTTTTCATAACGACTGCTTCCTTGCGGCGGCGGATGATTTAGGAACACATTGGGATTATGGTTCTGATGCCACTGCTGCTTCCGACCAAACGGCAATCCTGAAACCTTATGCGGCGGCGGAAGGCATGTTTACCGCGATAGGAGGGGAGACTTGTAGCGATGCTTATAGTCCGCAAAATGATTGTAGTGGAATAGCCCTTTCGGAAATGGCCAGCCTTCATTATTCTTTTCTCAATTCCGATTATAATAATGCGGTAAATAATGACTGGGAAACTGGAAGCTGCATGGATGAAATCAAACAAAAACTAGGTTATCGGTTTGTTATGTTGGACGGCACTTATCCAGCAACTGCATCAAGTGGAGGAAGTCTTTCTTTTACTTTAAATTTGGAAAACGTCGGTTTTGCTGCGCCTTATAATGAGCGAGCATTGGAATTGGTCTTGCGCCATATTACGACTGCCGTCGAATATAAAATCAGCCTGAGCGGTAGCAATACAGATACCCGATTTTGGTACACCGGCAATGTAACACTGGACGCCACAGCCAGCCTACCCAGCACGCTGCCCGATGGCGATTACCAAGTCCTGCTCCATATTCTAGATCCCTCGAATAATAATGCAGTTGCCAATCGCCCAGAGTACAGCATCCAACTAGCCAATACCAATACTTGGGAAGCCAGTACGGGTTTTAATGACCTCAATCATATCATCAGCATCAGCGGAACAGTGGTGGAGGATTGCATCAGCATAGATGGCGATTTCAGCGACTGGGCGACCATCAGTAATATCAGTACGCTTGGCACCAACGGACTCAATAGCCTGAAAGCTGCAGATGATGCGACGACCCTCTACCTCCATGCTGCGACCAATCTAGAAACCAATTATCAGCTATTTCTGGATACAGATAATGAGGCGACCGGCACCAACGAATATACCGATACCCAATGGGATCAAACAGGTTTTAATTTCATGATAGAAAACGGTAGCTTATATGCCTACACAGGTACGGGCGCGGACTGGTCATGGAGTTTTGTGGCTTCCGCCAATGCGATAAAAAGCAGCACAGGTCTGGAACTGGACATCAGCAAATCTTTATTGGGCGGCAGCCTCTCTATCATCAATGTCGGACTCGTTGCACTCGATGCCACCTGGACAGAAGCAGCGTATATTCCCACGACCAGCACAGGAGCAGCTTATACACTGAGCAATATGCTGAATTGTAGCAGCTGCGCGATCAGTAATCTAATCTTACAAGGCACACAGAATACCAGCCAAACCTACGAGACAGATGGCAGCATTGAATCCACACAAAATCTAAGTGGCAGCACGACCGTCGGCTATGATTCAAAAGTACAGGTGTTCCTAAATTCCGGATTTTCTACGCCTACAACAGTTGATTTTAGTGCGGTGATTGATGGGTGTAATTGACTTGCTGTGTATTGTGAAAGTAGTCGCTTTATGTGCTTATCCTTGTGTTGCTGTTGTTTTTCTTAGTAGATATTGAAAATATACGCACATGCGGGTATAAAGGAGTTCTATGCAAAAAAAATCCAATTAATGAATAAGAGAATTAACATTAACGATTACGATAATTTCGCAGGAGTCATCACTTACAAAAATACAATCATTGACCTTAAAAAATTACTAATAGAAAATGCTAATCTAATTAAATTTCTCTCCAAGAACCAAAATTTAAATATTCTCGATTTAGGTTGTGGTTGTAGTCTTTCCCATTTACTAATTATTGACCATTTTTACAAGTCACACAATCTCATTGGAGTAGATGAGAAGATGGCAAGACTAGACTATGATCTTTATAAATGTATTAGAGAACGAGAGTTAAAAAAATCAAATCGAATCTTTTCTGAAGATCAGCTTAATAAATTTGTAAAAAATTCTTTTCGACAAAAAACCGATTGTCTAAAATTTTTATTAAACGATGACTTAAAATATAATTTTATTATTTCGAATAATTTGTTCCATCATCTAAACTTAAAAAAGTTTCATAAGACAATTCAGTTAATTAAAGAGAAATTACGAGATGGCGGTAAGATTTACTTTAGAATACAACCAAATTTTAATAAAAAATCAAACTCTAGTAATAGTGATAAATGTAGAGATAAGACTGAAGAATATTTAAGTATTCTTGATAATTATTTTTCAGGTTGCAACACTTTTATCGTTAATAATACTGACATAATAATTTTTGAAAATATAACGTAGAATTTAAGAAATTCTGCATAGAACAAATATGTACACGCACATGCTGCTAAACGCTCGCACGCTCGTGTTACACTAACCGTTAGGTACAACAAAAAGAAATATTATGATAGAAAATTTTATACTTCAAAAAACAATATTTGAAACTTTTGATATCATAAATAAATTTGTAAATAAAAAAATTGAAGATCAGAATAAGTTTGTTACGAACAAAAAGAAGAAGAAATATGCAAGAATAGAGTTAAGTCATAGTAGCCTTGAAAACTCCCTGAATACACATTTAAAAACAATAAATAATTGGTCAAAAAATGTTTCGTTTAACGACATTAATGAAGCTAAGTCGTTATTGTCAATTTATATCCATCTAGATTTTTTCCTTACCCCAATAAAAAGAAGATTGGAAAATGAAGAAGGAATAAAGGTTGCTCTTGAAGAACTATTCCAAAGAAGTGAAAATCATATAATCGTGCTAGGCCAACCTGGTGCAGGTAAAACTACTTCAATGAAATATTTATGTCAAAAATTAATGTTTGATGGAGATTTTGATATAGCTGACTTGAACTTCCCTATTTTTATTAGACTAAGGGATTTTGATGACAAAAAAAATATAAAAGTATTTGGAAGTTCAATGATACTATCTATAGTAAATTGAGTGAACTCTTCAACATAGAAATTGAAAGCAATTTAGATTTTGATCTAAAGAAAAAAATGATAACAGAGATTGTTCAAATTACATTAGAGAACCTTAAACCTCTTATTATTATAGATGGATATGATGAGATTAGAAGTGAGAAATTGAAAAAAATAATTATTAGTGAATTTCAAAGTTTAGCTTTAGCTCTGTCTAATGCTAGATTAGTATTAACATCTAGGAGCGGAGATTTTCATTATAACATTGATAATTCGAATCAATATGAAATATGCTCATTATCAGATTCTCAAATAAAAGAATTCACACTAAAATGGCTAGATAGTGAAACCGAATCGAATAAACTTTTTAATCAACTAAGAAAATCACCTTTTTATGACACAACAATAAGACCATTAAATCTTGCACACCTAACAGCAATTTATGAAAGAGACGGAAAAGTACCTGAAAAACCTAAAACAGTGTATAAGAAAATTGTATACCTTCTTCTTGAGGATTGGAATAGGCAAAGGTCTATATTTCGTGCTTCAAAATATAGTGAATTTGAGGTCGATAGAAAATTCGAGTTCCTGTCAAATTTAGCCTATTATTTCACTCACGATTTTGGAACAACAACTTTCTCAAAAGAAGACTTGAAAAAAGTATATATAGAGATATGCGATAATTTTAATTTACCTTATAATCAAGAAGTCAAAGTTGCAAGTGAATTAGAGACACACAGTGGGTTATTTATACAATCAGGTTTTCGTCAATATGAATTTGCTCATAAATCTATTCAGGAATATTTAACCGCAGAATATCTTGTAGGTTTACCTAATATTCCAAATGAGATAGAATTTTTACTTAAAATACCAAATGAACTAGCACTTGCTGTTGCTATTTCATCAAATTCTACACTTTATTTTCATTCATTGATAATCCATATAATAAAAAGAGAAATCTGGAAAAATGGATTTATTGAGATTTTCTTAAATAGAATTGTTTTAGAGAAGCCAGATTTCCTTGCTATCCCTGAAACGGCAATAACAATCTGTTATATTATAGAGACTTTATATGAGAATAGAGTTGTTAATTCAAAAAGAAATCAGCAATTTACTATATCCTTTAAATTATTAAATAAAATTACTCGTAACAAACTCGTGAAACAATCTTTTTTAGATATGAATCGACACTTTGATATATCTACTTATTCCAAAGAAAATAGGATTCTACAGTTAACAAAACTAGGAAATAATCACCATAAAAATTTCAAAAAATTTCCTGACATTATATATACGAATGCATATTATCACTTTTAAAGTGAGTTAATGCTGTACCTAACAAAAGCTATGACTGTGCGACAAATTAAGTCGCTACAAATATTGTTAAACTACTGGTCATCGGATTTTTGCAAAGATGACCAAAGTAGCTTTAACCTCCAATACTGCTTGGAGTTTTCTAGGACAGACTGCTGAAAATTTAGTGCTATTACATCCTGTATGCCATATTCAAGTCCACCAGAATAATCAGCTCAATGCTGCGCTGAACATAGGCGTTAAAAATGCTTGAGCCGCTTGCTGGGAAACTAGCACGGGCGGTTCTGAAGGGGGAAAGAGGCCTGAGCCTCTGACCTACCTGACGTCATGCCCAGCAAAAGCTGGTCACGTCGCATATACCAGTTCCGTCATGAAAAAGAAAAAATCGAAAATAGGATTTACAATATGAAAAAATGGTATGAAACGCTTTTTGAAAATTCGGCAAAGAAATATGACAATGAAAGATTTGTCAAAGGAACAATTGGAGAATGTGATTTTATAGAAAATGAATTAAACTATAATAAAAATCTGAAAATAATTGATGTTGGATGTGGAACAGGAAGACATGCAATTGAACTTACAAAAAGAGGGTATTCGGTTACTGGAATTGACTTATCAGTGACTCAAATAAAAAGAGCTAAAGAAAAATCTGAAAGTAAAAACCTTGAAATTCAATTTTTAGTTGGAGATGCCAGACAAATCCCATTCAAAAACGAATTTGAAATTGCAATAATGATGTGTGAAGGAGGATTCCCTCTAATGGAAACAGACGAAGAAAACTATGAAATTCTAAAAAGTGTTTCCAAATCAATCAAGCCAAATGGCAAAATAATATTTACAACTTTGAATGGCTTGTTTCCAATTTTTAATTCAACAAACGAATTTGCAAAAGATAAAGAAAAAGAAAACGCCCAATTTCATAACAATAATTTTGATTTGATGACTTTCAGAGACCATTTTGAAACTGAATTCGAAGATGACATGGGGAATAAAAAGAGAATAAAATGCAATCAAAGATTTTATATTCCATCAGAAATTAGTTGGTTGTTAAAATCTTTAGGTTATCAAAAAATTGAAATATTTGGTGCAAAGCTTGGACAATTTTCCAGAGAAGATAAATTAACGACTAAAGATTTTGAGATGTTGGTAATTGCAAATAAATAAAAAGACACGAACGCACAACAGCGGCTATAAATACATGCTCCTTACAGTCGCACGTCATATAGCCTAGTGCTTTCAGCACTAAGTTTTAGTGCATATTAGCAAAATAGGAAAATATCGAATATCGAACAGATGAATATCGAATATCGAAGTAGTAGTTAAGATGAATGATGAACATTTAGAAAGGAAGAAATGTCAAGTAAAA
>CALFBH010000069.1 GCA_937951615.1 uncultured Saprospiraceae bacterium
ACTAAGACGAATTAAAATAATTATATCAATATAATTAACTGATAGCCTTATAAAAAGGAAAAAGACCTACGAATTTCTTCGCAGGTCTTAATCCTGAGGTAGCGCGAGGCAGGCTTGAACTGCCGACCTCAGGATTATGAATCCTGCGCTCTAACCAGCTGAGCTACCGCGCCTAGTAGAACTCATTTTTGGGCTTTCGCCCAAAACGACTGCAAATATACATGTTTTTGATAGGAGTCAAAATATTTAGGATTAAAAAACTATTTTTTTTATGCCCATAGGGGTGACGGGCGGCATTCTAAAAGAATGCCTCAAAAGTCTCTCTTCTCGCAGCAAAGCGGTCTCTCCTCTCGCTTCTCACTTTAGCGATGCCGTTTTCCCTTATTATTCTTATAATCTTTAAAAATAAACTCTCCTAGTCCTTGCAAACTGCTGTAGAAGGCTTTGCCGTTATTCGCATTGGTGAATTGATCTACAAAGCGCACCAGATAGGGGTCGCGGGCAATCATGAAGGTCGTGACAGGGATTTGTAATTTCCGACAACGGCGTGCCAGGTTGAGGGTGCGATTCACAATTTTACGATCTAAGCCAAAACTGTTTTTATAGTATTTTTTTCCTTGTTTGATACAGGTCGGCTTACCGTCTGTAATCATAAAAATTTGCTTATTGGGATTTCGGCGGCGGCGCAGCAAGTCCATGGCGAGTTCCATGCCGGCTACGGTGTTGGTGTGATAAGGACCAACTTCCAGATAAGGCAGGTCTTTGACTTCTATTTGCCAGGCGTCATTGCCGAATACTATGATGTCGAGCGTATCTTTTGGATAGCGGGTATGGATGAGTTCAGCCAGTGCCATCGCGACCTTCTTGGCAGGTGTGATACGGTCTTCACCATATAAAATCATAGAGTGTGAAATATCAATCATCAGCACCGTACTCATCTGGCTTTGGAGGTAGGTTTCGTGGACTTCCAAATCATCCTGCGTGAGCATAAAATCATCAAGTCCATTATTGATGTAAGCATTTTTCAGTGAATCCGAAATGGCGATTTGATCTAGCTTGTCGCCAAAACGATAAGGTCGTTTTTCTGAAGTATGCTCATCTCCTTGTCCGCCGTAATTGGTGTTGTGGTTGCCGCGTTTTGATTTTTTTAATTGCCCGAAAATATCTTCCAGTGCTTTTTGCCGCATGGCTATTTCCATCTTTTTCGATGGAGCAAAGCCCGGATTTTGCGGATCATTTTGCTGAATATAGCCCTTATCAATCAAGTCCTGAATAAAGTCTGCCATACCATATTCGAACGTCGTCAGCTTGTATTCTTTGTCCAGTTGGGTCAACCATGACAAAGACTCACTGACATCACCTGAGGTGTAAACCAGCAAATCCTGAAATATCTTCAGCAGTTGTTCGAAGGTACTGCCTTCATTTTGTCCCGGTACGTATTCTGAAAATTGCCAGCCTTTCATTTTGTGATTGAGTTGATTAAGTGTATTGAGTTGATTGAGTTGATTGAGTGTATTTTGCTACGCAAAATAACTATTACTTAATCAAGTTAGTTACTTAATAACTCAATCAACTTAATGTCCCACTTACAACAAAGATAAGGAATAAAGAGTTTTGGAATTTGGAATTTATACTCAAATCACCCGATCTAGTTTCATTTTTTCATAAGCAATAATACCACTCAGGCAGGCACCTGGTATGCCTTGTCCTGGATAAGTCGTATCACCACAGATATACGCGCTTTTGCCATCTAGTCGGGCATCGTTCATTTGCCAGGGCTTGGTGTGGAGGTATTGCGGGTAACCGCCCACAAAGCCGTATTTCCGTCCAGTCCAGCTTTCCCAACTTGAAGGCGTAGAGGAATGCTGATAGTCAATGTTTTCTTTTTTTATCAAATTGTGTCGAACAAGCACCTCAATAATCTCAGCTTCTATCGCTATTTTATCCAATTGCTCATGCGCTGCCGGATCAAAAATATGGGTAGAAACGGAAAGAACAGCACTACCTTCTGGACTTCGGCTAGTGTCATCGGGATGATTCAGGCTAACAAAAATGCTGTCTGAATGAATTTGCGGAAGCGGTTTTTCTAAATGAATTTGATGATGAATACAGTCCAATTCTCGATGCGGACGAAAACCAATGCCCATGCTAAAAGCACTGACGAGTTGTGGAGATTTCAATAGAGATTTCCGGCGAGTGGTTAGCTTGATCAGGTCGAGTGTATTGTTTATTGGGATACCAGAGATGAGTCGTTTTGCTTGCAGGCTTATCTGTTCTTTTCTGTGTTTTGCCTGAACTTGATAAATCCCATCTTGCTGCTCAATATGCAGGGCTTCTGTGCGGGTTAGAATTTCTCCTCCTTTTGATTTGATATAATCGCAAAGCGGCTGGACGAGGTTGATGAGTCCGCCATTGATATAATAATTGCCATAATTGGTATAACACAAAGCCGTTGCACCAAATAAAACATTGACCTCCTCTACCCTATTTTGTGCAGTGATGAGGAGTTGTTCATTGATAAAATCAACAAATTTTTCATTCTTTAATAAGTCATATTTTGCCAATAAGGATTTCATGGAAACAAAAGCCGCTTTCGCAAATTGTAATTGTCGTGGACGAAAGTTTTTAAGCATGGGCAGCAAATCACGCATTCGCGTAGGCGGGAAGCTCAACTGCTGCAAGGAAGTCTGCCAGACAAACTGACTGACCTGATAACAATATTCCCAGAATGCCCGTTGGTTCTTTGCGCCAAATACCCGACTCACTTCCTCTATCCATTGGTCTAAGTCTCGATAACGAGTCAGTATTTCGCCAGTTTTTAGGTGAACCCGCATGGGAATTTCTAACTCTTTTGCGGCAATTTGTATTCCTGTTTCATCTAGTAAATGGCGAAGTGGCATATATTTATCTAAGCCGACCAGCGTTGTTGCGCCAGCTTCAAAAACAAAGCCTTTTCTATAATAAGAACTCACACAGCCACCAGGCAACAGATTACGTTCCAGTATCAGCACTTTTAGTCCATCTCGTGCCAGCAGGCAGGCAGTAGTCAGGCTGCCTATACCTGTTCCTATGATAATGGCATCCTGAACTTTAGCTAAATCGTCTTTATTCATGTTAAGCCAAACAACAGAAAACAATTGAGGTTCATCTTTAAACACAAAAACGGGAATCTAGCCTAAGCCAGATTCCCGTCTATATAGTCTAAGACCTATTTGATTAGATTATGGATTAATCTTCACAAATGGCTTCACTTTCGGTACATCACTTGTCGTTTGTACGCGGACGTAGTAATTACCTGCTGGCAGAGGAGTGACATCCAGTTCCACTTTATTGAAACCTTCAAATACATCTCTATCAACAGACATCATTACGCTTCCTGTTGTGCTGATAACCGTGATATTAGCACGCTCATCATTACTTGCGTTAAACTCAAGATTCAAGTTGCTCATCGTTGGTACAGGATAAACTAACATATCGTCCTCCATCTGAGTGTCCTCATTAGTTGGGAAGTCTGAAGAGTCAATTGGTCCATTATCTTCGATAGCCAACATTGGTCCACAAGCATTCATTGTTGCAGTATAAGTCAGCAGTCCAAATCGGAAGCTATACTCAGTACTGGCGTTTTGTCCGTTATTATCGTCAAACTCAACAATCCAGTTATTGATTGCACCTGTTGTCGTTCCGTTTGGAATCACTACATCAACAACATACAGGGAATCACTGTAACCATCGCCAACGCTTGTTCCGCCAGAAGTACCTGCACAACCTGTAAATATGGTTGTAGGCGCAAGCACCTGTCCTCCTGTTGGGTCAGACACCTGTATTACGATATCCTCTTCACAAGATGCATCTTTAACTCTGAAGAAGAGACGCAAGTTGATGTTCGACAATACTGCATTAGCAGGTGTTGCCGGATCTATGAATGGCATGTTAGGATTATTTGCAAATCCAACGTCATCGATAGGACCATCAAGGTCAGAAACAATCTGAACATCTTCTGAAACTTCTGGGCTGGTAACAGTTACCGTTTGCTCACAAGTCGCTGTGTTGCCATCATTATCTGTCACTGTCCATACTACAATCGTTGATCCTACATCATATACACCAGATGCATCATCAGTACCAGTATAATCATTGCTTACAGTACCTGTACCGCAATCTGTGAAAGCAAAACCTCCAGCTCCAACATCAGCAGGCGTAGGAATGGTCACTTGCGCATCGCAAGTATTCGGGTCACCTACAAGCGTTACATCAGCAGGGCAGAACACAATTGTTGGTCCTTCTGAATCTGTAACCGTAACTACTGTCTGACAGTTTACACTGTTGCCATCGTCATCTGTTACTGTCCATGTGACCACTGTTGTACCAATTGGGTAATTACCAGAAGCATCAGCTGTATTCGTATAATCATTTGTAATCGTGATTGTTCCACAATCCTGAGCTACTAATGCCGGAATAGTAACATCCGCAGCACAAGTGCCTGCATCTGATCCTACTGTAACATCAGCAGGACAGCTTGTAATGACCGGTGCTCCACCTGCCAGAGTTGTAGTCGATGTCGTTACATAAGTCAAAACACCTGCTCTGAAAGAGTATTCATCACCCGCATTTTGTCCAGTAGCATCATTAAATGTAACCGTCCAGTTGCCCGCTGTAGGCGCGACACCAGATGGTGGGATTACAAGCGTATTGATGTATAGTGAATTACCACCATTACAAGTTGCAAATACAGATCCTGTAAGGAACGTAGCTACAGTTGCACCAGAAGGATCCATCAGTTCTACTTCAATATCCTGCTCACAGGAAGCTCCTTCGAGTCTGAACCATAATTTCAGATCCATTGCAGTCACAACACCTGCTGCTGTACCTGGGTCAGCAAAATTCATCACTGGGTTGCTTGCAAATCCTGTATCATCAACAAAACCATCTTGATCGGAAACAATAGAAACTGTATCCATTACTGTAACGGTTGTTGCTCCATCTTCTACAGTAATATCAGTAGAACACGTTACCTGCGCACCAGTAGCGTCAGTTACTGTCCATACTACAGTTGTAGTTCCGACCGTATAAGTATCTGAAGCATCAGCTGTATTATTATAATCATTTGTGATACTAAGAGCACCACAACCAGTCGCTTCTAATGCAGGTACAGTTACCGCAGCATCACATTCGCCAGCAGCAGCAGTTACTGTCATATCAGCAGGACAAGTTGTAATAGCAAGTGCAGCAGCAGTTACCGTGATGTCAGTAGAACATGTTGCCATGTTGCCATCTGCATCGGTTACTGTCCACACTACAGTTGTATTACCAAGTGGATAATTGCCTGAAGCATCAGCTGTTCCAGTGTTGTCGTTTGTAATCGTAACAGCACCACAACCAGTAGCAGTTAATGCTGGAACAGTTACGTCCGCAGTACAACCCGCCTGGTTAGCAGTTACTGTCATGTCAGCAGGACAGCTTGTAATCACTAGTCCGTTAGCATTAACAGTTACATTTGTAACGCAAGTAGCCGTCAAACCATCATTATCTGTAACAGTCCATGTAACTGCTGTTGTACCAGCAGGATAAGTGCCAGAAGCGTCAGCAGTACCGTTATAGTCATTAACAACAGTAAATGTTCCACAATCCTGAGCTTCTAATGCAGGGATAGTTACCGCTGCTTCACAAGTTCCTACAGGTGCGTCAATAATGACATCACTTGGGCAACTTGTAATCGCCGGACCTCCACCTGAAACAACTACCTGAGTTTCTGCACAGTAATCCAATGTACCAAATCTAAATGAATATTCATTTCCAGCATTCTGTCCATTACCATCGTCAAACTGAACCGTCCAATCACCTGCTGCTACTGTAGCCAGTCCTGGATTAGAAATCGGCAATGTCATGATAAATAACATGTTGCTATAACCACCTGTAGTACCACCTGAACCACTTACACAAGCGGGAGGCGTGAATACAGTACCTGCAGGCCATGTTTGCACAATTGCTCCAGTTGGGTCTAACAGTTGAACTGCAATATCTTGCTCACAGGACATATCAACTGTTTTGAACCATAATTTCAAACTCAAATTGGTAATATTGCCAGCAGCAGTACCTGGGTCAGCAAAAGTCATCACCGGGTTATTTGCAAATCCAATATCGTCGATTAGACCATCCTGGTCAGATAGAATTGTAAGAGAATCTTTCTCTGTAACAACTGTTGAACCTTCACTGATTGTAATCGTTTGGTCACAAGTTGCTGTGTTGCCATCATTATCTGTTACTGTCCATACTACAACAGTTGCACCCAATGGATAAACAGCGGAAGCATTTTCTGTATTTGTATAATCATTAACAGCAGTAGCAGTACCACAATCTGTATATACGATTGGTGGAACAACAACAGTAGCTTCACAAGAACCCGGGTCAGTTTCCTGAGCAATGTCAGCAGGACAAGTTATAATTGTTGGTCCTACATCTGAAACTGTAATTGTTTGCTCACAAGTTACAGAAACACCTGAAGTGTTTGTTACTGTCCAGGTTACAAGTGTTGTACCTATTGGATAGTTGTCAGAACCATTAGCAGTACCGTTATAGTCATTGGTCATTGTTGCGCCAATACAATCTGTGTAATCTATACCAAATACTGGTACAGGAACACTAATTGGTGCCATACAAACGCCATTGCCTGTTACTGTAGCCATCATATCGACAGGACAGTTAATCAACTCAGGCATAAGAGCAACACCTGTAGTTGTACATGCATCATAACTTAAACGACCAAATCTAAATGAATATTCATCTCCAGCATTTTGTCCGTTGCTGTCATCAAATCCGAGTGTCCATATAGCTGGACTTGCAGTAATCGTAGTATTTCCTACAGGAACACTAACAAAGTAGAGTGCGTTATCCGCATTACAACTTGCAATTACCGCAGGGTATGACATGACAGTTCCATCAGGAGCTGTAAGTTCTACATCAATATCACTTTCGCAAGAAGTTCCTTCAGTACGGAAGTACATTTCTAAAGTTCCATTAGAAGTTGTTGCACCAACTGCTGAAGTCGCATCGGTAAATGATACTGTACCATTACTGGCAAAACCTCCATCATTCACAAACAAGTCTTGATCAGAAATCAATTCTACATCTTCGCATACGGTAACATCTCCGCCTGGTCCATTTACGGTCACCAACTGCTCACAAGTAGTTGTATTACCAGCATCATCTGTTACTGTCCAGATGACAGAAGTTGTACCAACAGGATATAAACCTGAAGCATCATCTGTATTTGTATAACTATTTACAATTGAAGCATTACCACAATTGTCTTTATAATCAATCAGTATAACCGGAATTGGAATGAAAACATCTAATTCAGTTTCGCAATCATCTACATCAACTGTAATGTCTTCAGGGCAATTCACGATAAGTGGTGCTTCTGTGTCCAGAACCGTTACATTGAAGTAACAGAAATCGACAAACGCACCGCTTGTATTATCTACTAAAGCATAACCGACAACAGTTGTTCCTACGTTGAACATAGAACCACTGGTCATCCCAGTAATTTGCATTACACTAACATCTGCGCCAGGACAGGCAACAAAAGCAGGTGCATCGAAAGTAGCTATGCCTGAACATATCCATGGATCACTTTCTACAACTACATCAGCAGGACAAGTGATTTCACCTGAGATGCTTTCTACTGTAACTGTGAAGCTACAAGTTGCTGTATTTCCTGCTCCATCTGTTGCAGTATAAGTTACTACAGTAACACCGCCAGGGAATACATCACCTGAATTGTGTGTACTGGTCAGCGTAACATCACAGTTATCTGCTGCAACTGGCTCTGGCCAAACTGCTACACCGTCACAAGAAGTAATTGAGCTATTAACAACAACATTTTCAGGACAAGTGATCGTTGGATCTTCGTCATCCACTAAAGTCAAAGTAACATTACAAGACACTGAATTTCCAGCAGGGTCAGTTGCAGTCATTACCACTACCTGCGTACTACCATCTACTGAACCGAATGTTGTTCCTACAGGAGGTGACTGTGAAAGTGTAACATCGCAATTATCTATAGCACTGTATTGATTAGGATACGTTAATAAGAGATCAGGCACAGTACCTGTACAATCTCCTGCGCCATTAGAACTGGTCAGTACTGTTTGTGTAGAACCACAAAGGAAAATTGTTGGATTCTCATCATCTGCAACCGTTACATCAAATGTACAAGAGGCAGTGTTGCCTACGCCATCTGTTGTTGTACAAGTCACTGTTGTTGTACCAACCTGGAAAGTACTTCCAGAAGGTGGATTACATACAGTTGTTACTGCACCACAATCATCTGTTGCAACTGGGTCAGCCCAAGTTACTACTGCTGAACAAACGCCAGGAGCAGTACCTACATTAATATCAGCAGGACAAGTGATTACAGGATTAGCACCATCTTCTATTGTTACAGTAAAAGTACAATTAGCTGTATTGCCAGCATTATCTGTTGCTGTGCAAGTTACTACAGTTGTTCCTGAGAATGTACTGCCAGATGGCGGATTACAAACGATAGAAGCTATTCCACAATTATCTTCAGCTATAGGATTAGGCCAAGTAACCACTGCTGAACAACCAGCTCCAGCTCCTGCGAGTGTAATATTTGCAGGACATACGATAGTTGGGTCTTCTTCATCTGCAACTGTTACATCGAATGTACAAGTTGCTGTATTACCAGCAGCATCTGTTGCTACACAAGTTACAGGTGTTGTTCCTACAGGGAATGTAGTACCAGAAGGTGGATTACAAACTACTGAAACAACACCACAATTGTCTGTTGCATCAACTCCAATCACTGGGTCAGTCCATGTTACTACTGCACCACAAACATCGGCATCAGTTGTTGTTGTAATATTTGCAGGACATACGATAGCCGGATCTTCACCGTCTACAACTGTCACGTCAAATGAACAAATTGCTGTATTGCCTACTCCGTCTGTTGTTGTACAAGTCACTGTTGTTGTACCAAGCTGGAAAGTACTTCCAGAAGGTGGATCACAAACAGTTGTTACTGCACCACAATCGTCAGTTGCAACTGGGTCAGCCCAAGTCACTACTGTCGAACAAGCACCAGCAGTCGTTGCCGTATTAATATCAGTCGGACAAGCGATTACTGGATCACTGCCATCTTCTACTGTAACTGTAAAAGTACAAATAGCAGTATTACCTGCATTATCTGTTGCTGTACAAGTCACTACAGTTGTTCCTGCGAAAGTGCTGCCAGATGGCGGATCACAAACTACAGAAGCGATTCCACAATTATCAGCAGCTACAGGGTCAGCCCATGTTCCTATTGCAGAACAGCCAGCTCCTGATCCTGCCAATGTAATATTTGCAGGACATGCAATAGTTGGGTTTTCACCATCAGTAACTACTACATCAAATGTACAAGTTGCTGTATTTCCTGCTGCATCTGTTGCTGTGCAGGTGACAGGTGTTGTTCCAAGTGGGAATGTACTTCCAGAAGGTGGATTACAAACTACTGAAACAACGCCACAATTATCTGTTGCATCTGTTCCGATTACAGGGTCAGTCCATGTTACTACAGCACTACATGCGTTGGCATCAGTTGTTGTTGTAATATTTGCAGGACATACGATAGCTGGATCTTCATCATCTGTTACTGTTACATCAAATGTACAGCTAAAGCTGTTTCCATTATCATCAGTGGCTACGCATGTAACTGTTGTTGTACCAATATTAAAAGTGCTGCCAGAAGCAGGCGTACAAACTACAGAAGCTATTCCACAATCATCAGCAACAATTGGGTCAGCCCAAGTCACTACTGCACTACAAACTCCTGCATCAGTACCTATTCCAATATCAGCTGGACAAACAATTGTTGGTTCGCCATCATCTGTTACTGTTATATCAAAATCACAAGTTGCTGTATTTCCTGAAGGATCAGTTACTGTATAAGTTACAGTTGTTGTTCCTACAGGAAAAATATTTCCAGGTAAGTGAGAAACTGAAACATTATCTACTGCACAATTATCATCTGTTTGTGGTGCATTCCATGTTACCATAGCACCACATACATTAGGATCACTTGCTACTGTAATGTCTAAGGGGCAAATAATCGTTGGTGCTTCTGTATCAATAACAATTACATCAAAATCACAAGTTGCTGTATTTCCTGCCGCATCTGTTGCGGTACAAGTTACAGATGTTGTTCCAATGCCAAAAACAGATCCGGAAGCCGGGCTACAAGTTACTGTTGTTGCTCCACAATCATCAGTTGCCAAAGGATTAGCGAATGTAACTACTGCGCCACATACACCTGAGTCCATATTTGTTGTAATATCTGCCGGGCAAGTAATGACTGGCGGATTATTATCTGTAACTACTACATCAAATGTACAAGTGGCTGTATTTCCTGCTGCATCTGTTGCTGTGCAGGTTACAGGTGTTGTTCCAACTGGAAATGTACTTCCTGAAACAGGACTACAAACCACAGAAACAACGCCACAATTATCTGTTGCATCTGTTCCAATGACGGGATCAGTCCAAGTCACTACTGCATTACACATACCTACATCAGAGGTCGTAGTAATAGTTGCAGGACAAGCAATTACCGGATCTTCATCGTCGGTAACGATTATATCAAAGTTACAAGTTGTTGTATTTCCTGCTGCATCTGTTGCTGTGCAGGTTACAGGTGTTGTTCCGATATTAAAAGTACTGCCAGAAGCAGGGTTACAAGTAACCGTTACTGTACCACAATCATCAGTTGCTATAGGATTTGCAAAAGTAACTACTGCACTACAAAGACCTGCATCGGTTGTTGCAGTTATATCTGCTGGACAAGTGATAGCAGGCGGTGTATCATCAGTTACGATGACATCGAAATTACAGGTTGCTGTATTATTGTATAGGTCTGTTACGGTATATGTTACCGTTGTTGTTCCTACTGAAAATACATCACCTGAATTGTGTGTACTTACTACTGTACTTACTCCACAATTATCATCTGTTGCTGGAGTTGTCCATGTAGCAATTGCGCCACAATTCCCTTCAGTGCTCGATAAAGTAATATCTAAAGGACAAATAATAGTAGGTGCTTCAGTATCTTCAACGACTACATCAAATGAACAACTGGCTGTGTTGCCAGCGGCATCTGTTACAGTATAGCTTACTGTTGTTGTACCTACATTGAAAGTATCACCAGAATTATGTGAACTAACTACTGTTTCTCCTGGACAGTTATCGCCGGATACAGGTTCTGCCCATGTAACAACAGCACCACAAAGCGTTAAGTCTCCTGTAGTGTTGATATCTGCTGGACAACTAATTGTCGGATCTTCATTATCCGCAACGGTAACAGTGAAACTACAGTTTGCAACATTACCTGCTACATCTGTTACAGTGTAACTTACAGTTGTTGTTCCTAAAGGAAAAACACTGCCCGATACATGTGAACTGGTAACAGTTTCTCCTGGACAATTGTCAGTAGTTGCCGGAGCAGCCCAAGACACAACCGCACCACAAGTTCCTGCATCTGTTCCTACTGCAATATTAGCAGGACAAGCGATGGTCGGGTTTTGTGTGTCTGTTATTTCATAATTTACAGTACAATTCACAGAATTGCCTGCTGCGTCAGTTAAAGTCCATGTTACAGGAGTTACACCAACATCAAAAGTAGTTCCAGCTAATGTGGCCGTACCATTAAGGTCATTGACTAGTGTAGCACCACAATTGTCAGAGGTTGCAGTAGGATTAAAATTACCACCTACCATTGTAAATGTACAAAGTCCTGCATTAGCAGGTCTGACTGGGTTTAAAGTCGTACAATCAAGTACAGGTGGTTCATTATCAGTAACTGTTACATTAAATGTACAAACTGATGAATTGCCTGCTGCGTCTGTAGCGGTGCAAGTCACAGGTGTTGTACCTACTGCAAATGTACTCCCAGAAGGAGGATCACAAACTAATGAGACGACATCACAATTGTCACTAGCTGAAGGGTCAGCAAAAGTCACAACTGCTCCACAGTCTCCTGCATCTGTTCCTACTGAAATGTTAGCAGGGCAGGTGATAACGGGATTCACATTATCAGGATCTACCCCGATAGTTGCTAATGCAAAGCCCTGACAATCTCCTCCATTACCAAGGTTCAAAAAATACGTGCCTGTTGGAAATCCAGTATAAGTACTGAGTCCATTGCTCGTCACTGTAGTTGGCAATAAAGCTAATATTGCAGCTGGCAAAGGCGCTCCCATGGCATCTGTCCAAGTTGCCGTATAAGGAGGTGTGCCATTGTTCACGTCAATCTGAAGTACACCGTCGTTTGCACCAATACAGGTTACATTGACGTGGTTCAGACTCAACCCGCAGGTTTGCGCGTGTAGTTGAAACGACAGGGCGAACATCAAGAGTAAGCCCCAACATCGTTTCAAATTGTTGGTTTGCTTTAGTGAATTACTAAAGCCCCCGAAAAAGGGTAAAATTAATTTTGTCATATAAAAGCGAAATTTGTTTTCGGATATAAAAATGTCCAAGCATTCTGAACAACATAGTATCATAATGTGCCATCAAATATAAGTTGACACAAAATAATACAATCCATAGACGTCTAATTCAGCTCGGTGTCACAGGTTATGCAAATATATATTTTCAAGGTGCTTCATCTCCTGTGCAAACGGATAAAATTCTACAGACTATCTCTCTTGCAAACAAGTATTTTATTAGTTTAGCAATACATTAAAATAAAGGCTGGTGCAAATAGGTGGGTACCTAACAATCAGCGCAATAAACTTGATTGCATTTTACAATAAAACGTATGTAACAGCAATCAAGATGCAATGCATCTCATTCATAATCAACAAATTACAACTAGTTAGATTGCATTACAATCAAAATTTAACGCCTTTGTTTTCTCGGTCACAAAGAAAAGGGAATTTAATTTAAAAATCAATTTTTTCTTGAAAAATATCATTCTCATGCGTTATATCAGTAGACATAAAAAATATGAGGTACTATTTTTTTGTCATTGCAAATTCTTAGGTAAGCTCTTGGTTTTTTTTATAAAAAATCATGCGGGTTTTACAATTTTCACCTTTTTTCCTTTTCGTAAAAATCCATAAATGATATCCAGATAATCGGTATGATGGGCGTATGATTTGACGGCATTTTTTAAGTCTTCTGTTGAGCGCAAATCTTCTTTTTCTACATAACCAAAACCCACCATCTGATTGTCTTCTATCCATACAACGGACTGCTCTTCAGCAGTTCTACCTTTATCAATAATCAACATATCTTCCTCAAAAATGCGATCAAAAGCTAAAATTGCCAAAGCTGCCTTTTCATTATAGGCTAGCACATCTTCTTCTCCCATATTCGCTCCGAGGCATTTGCCAATCTGATATTGAAAACAACTTTTCCCACTTTCTTCTATTCCACACAGGCAGGCGCATAATTCAAAGCGTTGAACCAGACCTCTTAGTGTACTTTTTGCAATGGCGGAACGATGAAAACGAGTCACAATATCAAATTCTTTGGCTTTCTTAAGGCTCGTCTTCGCTAATGCAAAACAAATATAACCTGCCTCATTGGTGTATTTGTGAATACACCAATTCATATTTCGATTGCGCAAAGCAGAATTGAATTGCGGCGAAATACGCTTAATTTCTGTGGCTTCCAACAATAAAGCAATCAACTCACTACCGGTTAGTTCGTAAGTAATATCATGAATGACTTGCTGCATTTTAACGGCTTTGGAAGTTTGTGCTGCAAAGTGCTGCATTGCCCGTTTTTTGATATTTACACTTTTGCCAACATAAATAACATCACCTTCTTTATTATAAAAATAATAGACCCCACAAGCTTCTGGCAATTCGTGCAATTGATCCAAAGTAATATTTTTCGGCAGACGGGTTTCACTGATTCCTAGATTGACCAAATTGTCGGTTTCGTTATTTTCATCCTGAGCAAAGGCTTTTTCCATCAGTTCTACGGTTGCCATCACATCTGCCATTGCACGGTGGCGATCTGTCACTTCAATCTTAAAATGTTTAATCAAGTTCCCCAGGCTATAAGAACGTAAACCCGGAAATACTTTGCGGCTCAGCCGTACAGTACACAATTTACGTCGCCGAAATACATAACCCAGTTGCTGAAATTCATAGCGAATAAAGCTATAGTCAAAACCAACATTATGTGCTACAAAAACCGCCCCTTGTGTCATTTCTACCACCTGTTTTGCCACTTCATAAAACTTAGGCGCGTCCGCCACCATTTCATTGGTAATGCCTGTAATTTGCGTAATGTTATAAGGAATACTCCGTTCGGGGTTAATTAGCGACTCAAAGCGGTCGATGATTTTTTCTCCGTCATGTAGCGCAATCGCAATCTCTGTCACCCGATCCATCCCCGGCGAGCCTCCTGTAGTTTCTATATCTACTATGGCGAATTGTTTTTGCATTGTGTTGATGTGTTGATGTGTTGATTTTGCTCCGCAAAAACCGTTACTTAATTACTCAATTTACTTAATTACTCAATCAACCGAATATAATTAAAAAGATTAAAAATAGGCTTAAAATTAGCAAATTAGTTTCAAACATAAGAATTTTAGCCTAAAAAGTAGAACAAATTGGCTGATTCACAGTTTTTCTAAAGAATATTTTAGGTTTATATATCAATTAGTTTAAATTTACATTTTAAAAATAAGAAAGGCTTATTTATTTATAATAATAGCTTATCAACGTAAACCTTAATCAATGATACATAAATTACTTTTCCTTTTTGGAATATGCTTACTCGCACTTCCATTGCAGGCGCAGATTAATCGCCCTATAGATGGCTTTGGTACAAACGCATTGAATCCTGAATGGGGAGCAGCGAGTTCGCCTTTTCAGCGGGTGACTGATAATGCTTTTGCAGATGGCTATGCCGCGCCTGCTGGTGCCGACCGCCCGAATGCCCGTGTTATTAGTAATGCCATTAGTAATCAGACCGAGTTTCTGCCCAATGAAAAAGGGCTGAGTGATTTTATCTGGGGCTGGGGACAGTTTATCGACCATGATATTAATTTGAATGACGATCATCCGACGGAATTTTTTCCTATTAATGTGCCGATTGATGACGAAGCTTTTGATCCTGATGCCACCGGCACGGTAGAAATTCCTATGCGCCGTTCTTTGTATGATCCAGCATCAGGAACCGCTCCTGGCAACATGCGTAGCCATATCAATGAGATCACTTCTTTTATTGATGGCTCGCCCGTTTATGGTGTGACGGAAGATCGTGTAAACTGGCTGCGTAGTTTTCAAGATGGCAAAATAAAAGTCTCTGCCGACAACCTTTTGCCATTCAATACGCTGACTGGACTGGAAGGCGATGCAGTGGACAATGATGCGCCATTTATGATATTTGACGGAGTATTTTTTCCTGATAAATTTTATATTTCCGGCGATATTCGTGCCAATGAGCAGCCGACACTGATGGCTTTTCATACCTTATGGACGCGCGAGCATAATCGCCTTTGTGATGCCTTTGCTGCTGCTAATCCGAGCTGGACAGATGAGGAGCTTTTCCAAGCTTCCCGCAAGATGGTTGGCGCTTATATTCAGGCTATTACTTATGAAGAATTTCTGCCAGCTATTGGCATAGAACTGAATCCTTTTTCGGGCTACGCACCAACTGTCAATCCTGCTATTTTTAATGTTTTTTCGGCTGCGGCTTACCGCTTTGGACATACGATGGTGAATGGTCGGGTGCTGCGACTGGAAGAGAATGGCGATACTTTGAGTTTTGGCAGCATTCATTTACGAGATGCTTTTTTTCATCCTGAAATACTGGTGGAAGAAGGCGGCATAGATCCGTTTTTCAGAGGCATGGCAGCACAGGAACATCAGTTTGTCGATCCTTTTGTGGTGAATGATTTACGCAACTTTCTATTTGGCCCTCCTGGTGCAGGTGGACTCGATCTATTGGCTATCAACATTCAGCGAGCACGTGAGCGGGGCGTAGCAGATTATAATTCGATACGCCAGAGTTTTGGCTTATCGCCAATTACTTCGTTCAATGAATTGACGTCTGATGTGGATGTCCGCGATGCGATGGAAGCAACTTATCTGGATGTGAATAAAATAGATCCCTGGATTGGCTTGATGTGTGAAGACCATATCGCAAATAGTATTATCGGCCCTACTTTGCATAATATTTTGAAGACTCAATTTGAGCAAATCCGCGATGGCGACCGCTATTATTACGAAAACGACCCACAACTCTCCCCTACTCAGCGTCAGGAAATCAAAGCAACCCGCCTATCAGATGTCATCAAGCGCAATACCAATATTACCAACATTCAGGACAATGTTTTTTATGCAGAAGACCGACTAGTCGGCATAGAAATTCTGCCCTTTCAAAACATCCGCAATATCGACCTGGAAGCCTGGCCAAATCCGGTGCAACGTCATTTCAACCTAAATATCCACGCCATGAAAAGCGGAACAGCCACACTTAGGATTTTGGATAATAATGGACGAGTCGCACAGCAGCACAGCATCGCCTTAGAGAAAGGTAAGAATGCTTTTTCTTTTGATTTGCCGGAGCGTTTGGCGAATGGCGTTTATACCATTCTGCTGGAGATGGATGGAGATGTTGGTTTTGTTAAGTTGGTGAAAGGCAGGTAAATTCAAACTCAAATGTCAAATACAAATTGTGGAATTGTGTGATTGTGGACTTACTGGTAGTGTTGCCCTTCGCTTCGCTTGGACATCTGTATTGAACAACATTGAAATCTCAGTTCGTTGAGCGGAGTCGAAACGAACACAGGAAAATTCCTCGGACTCTTGCACACGTTTACTAAACCTGCGTAGGTTTAGTAAACGTATGTTTTTTATCCATGCCCCTACTCTACTCCCAAATGCAAAATCCGCCCGCCCGACTGATTGACTGGACTAGTACTTTTCCCTATGACGATACCGTCTTCAGGCGCGTGATATTCTTTAATTAGATTTCCAAAAACATCTCTCAGACTGGCAAGCAATTGTCCTTTTTTGACACGTTCAGTTAAACCTACATGTACCGTCAGCAGTCCGCCCGTATCAGTGTATATCCAGTAGGATTTTTTGCAGCGGACACTTGGGTTTTCGGGTTGTTCTATCTCATCGTCTATCATTTCAAGGTATGAGAGGACATTATGTATGCCTTCAATGCCGCTTCGAATCATTTTCTTTTGAAATGTATTGGGATTGCCAACTTCCAATGTGATGGCGGGGATGTCCAGTTCGCTGGCTGCCCCACGTAATGTACCATCGGAAGGTGGATTGTGTACAATGATTTGCGCATTTTGAAATAGTGCGAGTTTTCGGGTAACCGGATGTTTCATATCTGCTCTGATATAATAGGAATTGATGCGCCCGAGGCTTGCGGTATGCAGATCCAACAGATAATCAAAGTGCTGAACAATTCGGTTTATTAACCGATAAGCATAGACCTGACTGATGTTCCCATCTGCCTTGCCAGGCATAATGTGGTTGAGGTCTGTTCCATCATTGAAGCGTCTTTTTTTACGAACAAAAGAAGGGATATTGACTACCGGAATACCAATGATAACGCCTTTCAATTCGCTTACCTCTATCTCATTGAATAGCCGCTGAATGACAGAAATGCCATTGAGTTCATTGCCATGTACGGCAGCGGTGAGTCCCAGAATTGGAAAATCTTCTTTCCCTCTGGCCACCATGACAGGAATGTTTATCGGATTGCCCAAGCCGTCGGAAACAATTTGTAGCCAGTAATGCTGAATGGATTCTTTTGGTGTATCCTTTAGGTCAAAACTAGAGATGACCGGTATTTTTTCACTCATTTCAGGTGTTTTATAATTTCATTAATAGCCTGCTGCAAAACAGGCCTCCCCGTTTGTACTTCTGCCTGTGGAAAACCACCTACACTCAGGGTGTTCACTTCTGAAAGCACTCGTTTTCCATCGTCATTGACCAGCGTATCTATTCCGCAAAAAACAATGCCTGTTGCTAATAATTTTGGGCTGATGGTTTCGACGATCTGTATTTCTTCTGGTTCTACTTCTGCTAAGATAGAGTGTCCACCCTGCGCAACATTGCACAGCCAGGAATCTTTCGCAGGTAATCGCAGAGAGGCTGCTAATATCCGTCCATTTACGACCAATATTCTTTTGTCGCCCTGCGATACGTTTTTAAGAAATTTCATCGCCAGATAACCTTCTGATTCGATAGTTTCCCGAATTTTTTCCAAGTATTTTTTTGCTGGATAAGCCTGATTGCCTTCAAAAAGCTGGTTGCCTTCAATGCGGACAATGCCCTTCCCACCATATTCCCGCAAGGGTTTTAAAACAACAGGAAATTGAGTGGCAAATTCTAAAACTTCGTCTATCGAAAAGCACAGCTGCATTGGTGGACAGAGTTCAGGGAAATTGAGTAGCCAGGATTTGCTGCTTGTTTTCATGATGCCTGCCGGATGATTGATTATCACTTTATTCGCAGCAATGCGGCTTAAAAAATGCAAAAATTCATTGGAAATAGGGCGTGGTAAACGCATAAAAATGACGTCATAATCACGAATGTCGACCAGTTTACTGGTTTCCATAAATTGCACTCCACTTGCATCAAAAGCAAAATCAGCATCCACTGTTTTTGCCGACAATTGGGCAGGAAGACAGCCTTTAAAAAAAGCATCATTATGCATATTGCCCCGACTCGCCACGTCGATCTGCTCGCATTGTTCATGCTTGGCAAGTGTCGTCATCAGTTGGTACATGGAGTTTTCGGCACTGTGTCGGGAATGGTCGGTTAGGGTCAAAAAACGATATTTTTTCATTATTCTATAGCATAATTTCGTTGAGCAATGTGTTGTCATTATTCAGGGATTTAAAAAGTTTCATCCTGAATCTGCCTTTTGAATTGAAGAGGTTTTTACACATTTTATCAATGGCAATCATAGACAGCACGGTTTGAATATAGCCTTCAATGAGGTCATCCAGTCCAAGTCCAAGTTTATTGAAATCACGTCGATCCATGAGCATCAGGCGATTGGTATCAGAAGTCCATTCGTTTTCGCCCATTTTGACGGATAGGTTTGTTCCCAGCATTTCCCAAGAATCAGCACCCGCTACGAGTTTGTCAATCAAGGGTTTTGGAGTACGGCGCGAATACACACAAAGCGGCAGAATACCGTCGGGGGTACTGCTCACCATCATCCGCAAGTCGGTGACATAAGTTTCTCCTTTAGCATTTGGGATAGTGCCAACATGGTAATATTTGCCCTGCTCGCCAGTCGAACTCCATTTGTAATTTCCGATCAGACTTTGCACAATAAATCGCTCATAATCAAACTCCTGACTCATAAAATTTTCCAGCTCCTTTTCATCAATAATGGTAAAAACGCCCTGACCTGCATTGCTGTATGGAATTTTGACCACTGCCTGCCCGCCCATCTTTTTCACCCATAAGGGGATTTCATTTTTACTGATGTCCCAAATCGTTTCCGGTGTATTTATTTTGAGTCCAAATTCATTTAATTCTGCATTATAAATATCATAAGCCTTTGCTGCGACCATTTTGTTGCGACCGCCTGCAAGACAAGCGACAATAGGATTGAGAATTTTGGTTTTGCAATGCAATGGCAGGCGTGTCCACGGACGCTGCGTAACGTAACGGAAAACTGCCCGAAGCTTAATCCATTCCCCATCCACCAAGATTTCCATCTGGTCATTTTCTACCCTGACGTGGTCATTTTTTTCACCGAGATAATAAGGTACGAGATAGACATGTTCTTTAAAAACATCCGCAATCACTGCAGCATACCCTGATGTTTCCATATAATTTTTATCGTAAATAACGGCGAGCTTACCTTCTCGTTTAGGTGTACCTTGTTTGGGTCTCAAATAAGGTTTGAACGTTCGCTCAATTAAAAGCCGATAAGCACCATCTTCCTTATTGTCGTCTACCAAAGGCATGGACTTTTGTCCGGAAGGACAGGAGTTGTTTTCAATGACTACCATCTGGCGCCTGCCTTCTTCTGAAGTTGCATTGATTAAATCCGCGCCACACCATAAAAAATGTCGGCATTTATACGTCAGTATTTCTTCCAGTTTCTCCTTGCTTACTTTAGGATTCAAATGGCAATAACGATTGATAATCCGCTTTTTATCCAAATTCAAAAAGAAATTGACCAGCGGATGAATCGTCGCATTTAAAGCTTTGGGATACCAGTGGTTTTCACTCTGAAAAGAGTCGGGGGCAATAGTTTGTGTTGTTTGTTTCAAGACTTATTTTTTATTGTAAATGTGGGCGCAAAGTAGCAGCCTTTTTAATTAAAAAGCAATAGGTAAAAGTAAGTATTTATTTCAGAAGCAAATTTTTTTACGCTAACTAATTACTACCTTAGTGTTCAAAATAAAAATCATGCGTAAACACAGCTACCTCCTCCTCATCCCTGCCCTATTGCTCCTCATCGCCTGCAACACCTCCAACACACGAGCGCAGCAGCACAAAGAAGGCAGCACAGAACCACAATATGCCTATACTAATGAACTCGTGAATCAGAGCAGCCCATACCTGCTACAACATGCACACAATCCGGTAAACTGGTATCCCTGGGGCGAAAAAGCATTAAATAAAGCCAAAAAAGAAAATAAGCTGCTCATTATTAGTGTCGGTTATGCGGCTTGTCACTGGTGTCATGTCATGGAGCATGAATCTTTTGAGGATACGACGGTGGCGCGGATTATGAATGAAAAATTTGTCTGCATCAAGGTGGATCGTGAGGAGCGACCGGATGTGGATGACGTGTATATGACGGCCTGCCATCTTTCGGGCGGTGGCTCTTGTGGCTGGCCCTTGAATGCTTTTGCTTTGCCCGATGGTCGTCCGTTTTGGGCAGGAACTTATTTTCCGAAAAAGACCTGGTTACAAATTTTGGACAATATTGGAAATACTTACGTCAATGAGCCAGAAAAAATCATGGAAGGTGCCGATCAGATCCTCAATAATATTCAGCGGATGGATGAGGTGCAGTATTTTGATAGTGATGATGAATTTACAGCCAGGCGACTGGATAAAATAGCTGATAAATTTCTGGCAGCAATTGATATGGACAAGGGCGGACGCAAAGCCAATCCTTCCCGACCCAATAAATTTCCAATGCCGAATAATTACCAGTTTTTGCTAGAATATCATCATCAAACAGGCGATAAAAAAGCACTGAAGGCAGTAAAAGTCACGCTAGACAATATGGCTTATGGTGGCATTTACGACCAATTGGGCGGCGGTTTTGCCCGCTACTCTACTGACCCCAACTGGAAGGTGCCGCATTTTGAAAAAATGATGTATGATAATGGGCAATTGGTGAGCCTATATTCTTCGGCTTATCAACTGACCAAAAAACCTTTGTACAAGCAGCGCGTGTATGAGACACTGGATTGGGTGGAGCGTGAAATGACTTCGCCGGAAGGCGGCTTCTTCTCTTCTTTAGATGCCGATAGCGAAGGCGAGGAAGGAAAGTTTTACGTGTGGACAAAGGAGGAAATCGATATTATTTTAGACAAAAAAGAAGCTCAAATTTTTAATGCTTATTATACTGTAAAAACTGCTGGCAACTGGGAGCATGGTGTAAACGTCCTCCACGTCACCAGCAGTCCGAAAAAGATTGCAGATAAATATGATTTGAAAATTTCAGAACTGGAAGCCAGCCTCCTTGCTTCTCGCAAAAAACTGATGAAAGCCCGAGATCAACGTATTCGTCCGCTGCTAGATGATAAGGTGCTTACTTCGTGGAATGCTTTGATGATGAAAGGTTATGTGGATGCATATCGGGCATTTGATGAGCAAAAATTTCTGGATATTGCTTTGCGTAATGCCAATTTTTTGGTGCAAAACCAAGTCAAACCCGGCAATCGACTCAATAGAAATTACAAGGATGGCAAGTCAGTCATCAATGCTTTTCTAGATGATTATGCTTTGCTGATTGATGCTTTTATCTCTTTGTATCAGGCTACTTTTGATGAACAATGGCTGAATAAAGCCAAAGACCTGACGGACTATACCCTGCTTAATTTTTATGATGATAAATCAAAGTTGTTTTATTATACCTCTGGAATTGACCCAGCACTGATCGCTCGTAAAAAGGAGTTGAGCGATAATGTAATTTCCAGTTCCAATTCTGTCATGGCAAAAAATCTATTTCACCTGGGTACTTTTTTATACAATGAAGATTATCTGGATAAGTCGGAAAAAATGCTCAAAGCGATGACCTTGCAGTTTGAAAATAATCAGCAGCCTAATTTCTACGCCAACTGGTGTTCCCTGATGACCAAGTATGTAAAAGAGCCTTATGAAGTGGCTATTGTCGGAGAGGATTGGGCAGACAAACGCGCTGAATTTGACCAACAATATCTACCTAATGTCCTGTTTTTGGGTGGTAAAGAAGAAGGCACACTGGAATTGCTCGAAAACAAACTAACGGAAGGCGAGACCATGATTTATGTATGCAAAAAGAAGGTGTGTAAATTGCCTGTAAGTGAAGTGGATAAGGCTTTGGAGTTGGTGAAGTAAATAAATTCAAACGCAAATTCAAAAAACAAATTCAAATTCAAATTCAAACGCAATATAAATTCCTTCGCCAAAAGCGAGTTAAATTGGCGTTACAAATGTTTTATAAAAAACTAATAACCAATCACTAATCAACTAATTACTAACCCCAAATTAAACCTTGAGTTTGAATTTGACATTTGAGTTTGAATTTTATACCGCTACCCAACTATACAACTCTTCGCGTTGCTTCTTCACTTTTTCAGAACGAATAAATTCATCAAAAGTCATCAATTGATCTATCGTGCCATTAGGTGTAATTTCTATAATGCGATTCGCAGCCGTCTGCATCAACTGGTGATCATGAGACGTAAAAATCAGGCTGCCTTTAAACTCGTCCAGTCCTTTATTCAGCACGGTGATAGATTCTAGGTCTAAGTGATTCGTTGGTTCATCCAATAATAGGAAGTTGGGATGTTGCAGCATGATTTTAGCGAGCATACAGCGTACTTTCTCACCACCCGACAAGACACTGGATTGCTTATGCACTTCCTCTCCAGAGAACAACATTCTACCCAAAAATCCACGTATAAACTGCTCGTCCTTATCTTCTGAATATTGACGCAACCAGTCCATTAAATCCAAATCCTGACTTCCCGTGAAGTATTCTTCATTATCATTTGGCAGGTACTCTGTTGTGATGGTTTGCCCCCACTCCATAGAACCAGTATCTGGTTCAAGCTCTCCGGCAAGCACTCTGAAAAAAGCAGTCATCGTATTGGCTTCCTGACAAATCAGCGCGATCTTATCGCCTTTGTTCATTCTGAAATTAATATCGCCAAATAGCAATTTTCCGTTTTCATCGGACTTGCTGAGGTTCTCGACATTCAACAACTGGTCACCAACTTCACGCTCTACTTTGAAATGGATAAAGGGATATTTACGACTAGAAGGACGAATTTCTTCTATGTTCAGTTTTTCCAACGCTTTCTTACGACTGGTTGCCTGACGTGACTTGGAGGCATTCGCACTAAATCGGGCGATAAAAGCCATCATCTCTTCGCGCTTCTGAGCCGTTTTCTTGTTCTTATTCGCCATCTGACGCGACATCATCTGACTCGTTTCATACCAGAACGTATAGTTTCCTGTAGAAATATTAATTTGATTAAAATCGACATCCACTATGTGCGTACACACCATGTCGAGAAAATAACGATCATGCGAAACAACAATCACGGTGTTTTTAAAATCCGCCAAAAAGTCGGACAACCAGGAAGCCGTTATCGCATCCAAATCATTGGTAGGCTCATCCAGCAACAGAATGTCAGGATCACCAAATAATGCCTGCGCCAATAAAACCTTTACTTTTTCCGGACCACTCAGCTCTTTCATCAACTTATGATGCAGGTCTTCTTTGATGCCCATATTACTCAGCAGTTCCGCAGCATCTACTTCTGCCATCCAGCCGCCCATTTCGCCAAACTCGTTTTCCAAATCTGCTGCACGCAAACCTTCTGCTTCTGTCGCATCTGGATTTTCATAAATGGCGTTTTTCTCCACCATGATTTCATACATCTCCTTATGCCCCATAATGACGGTATTCAACACCTGCTCTTCGTCAAATTCAAAGTGATTTTGCTTAAGAACCGCCATACGCTTGCCTGGTTCGATATGCACATGTCCACGAGTAGCATCCAATTCACCAGATAAGATTTTCAGGAAAGTCGATTTCCCTGCACCATTGGCTCCAATGACACCATAACAGTTGCCAATGGTAAATTTGAGGTTTACTTCATCAAATAAAACTCTTTTTCCAAATTGCAAGCCTAAATCACTGACATTCAGCATATTGTTTATTCTTTTTTATGTCAAAATATATTTGAAAAAACACCTCAGAACATCCCACTTTCAAAACAAGCTGCAAAGGTACGTAGAATTTGTAAATAACACACCATTAATATACCAATATATAGGGCAAACGCATCAAATTAAAAGCAACCTGAGTCGTCTGACGATTCAATTTATTCAGGAGTTCATCGTCCTGGAAATCATCATACGTGTGGATAAGCAACCATCGTCAGCCGACTTTTCTTCTTCATTTTCCAAATTTAAATTTAATGCGGTGTTCAAAGTATGGAATA
>CALFBH010000070.1 GCA_937951615.1 uncultured Saprospiraceae bacterium
TATTTTGAATCGGGACAATTACAAGAAAAAGGGATTCCAAGTATCGAACAAATAGCAGATAAAATGTCGGTTTCACAACGTTATCTAAGTGACACGCTTAAAAAAGAAACAGGTAAAACCTCAACCGAACATTTGCAATTATATTTGATTGATGAAGCCAAGAATATTCTATTGAAACCGAACAAAAGTATTTCTGAAGTGGCGTATGAATTGGGGTTTGAATATCCACAATATTTTTCAAGATTATTCAAAAAGAAGGAAGGAATAAGCCCATCGGAATTTAGAGAAAAATATAAGATGAATTAAAAAGAAAACTGATGCCAATAAAGACTAAAACGGTGCGACAAGTTAAGTCGCTACAAATATTGTTAACGGGGCTACTGCGTTTAGCCAAAAAAGTTGTTGTTCAACAACCCAACAGAAAAATAAAATCGCGCCTAAACCCTATCTTTAGTATTATAAGTCCGCCAAACCGACATCACCATTCTAAAAGGCATAAGAATCGCAACAATAATACTAGCCACGCCAAAAAACAGCATTTCGCTACGCACATAGTTTACCACATTCTCTACTCGGGCTTTGGAGACAGTCTCCTTAATCATTTCCGGTTTAAAAAAATCCTGCTTGCCCTGCTCGTCCAAAAATATTTGGAAGTTATAAGTATGGCTGATTAAATAGAACACCAAAGGCAGGCTCAGTGCAATCAAGAACAATTTGATCGGTCGGAGTCGAGCTAGAAAGGTATATTTTAGTAGGAAAATATATCGCGTATAAGTCACAAAAACCAGTATAAAAATGATGTTGGAGAATAAGAAAGGGTGGACTTTGGATACATTAAAAACCGGCAGCAGAATTAGCACAACGAGTAAAGCACTTGCTATCCACCAGACCAGCTCCAACTTCAGTTTTAGACTTAAATTATTATTGCTCATACGGTACAAATAAAGAAGCCGGAAAACAAGTTTTCCGGCTTCTATCAGTTATTTTTTATCATGTTAAACGGCAAAACTTTCTCCACATCCACAGGAACGGGTTGCATTGGGGTTGCTAAAGGAAAATCCTTTACCATTTAGTCCGCCAGAAAACTCAAGCGTCGTGTTGCAGAGATAGAGGAAACTGCGTAGGTCAGTAACGACTTTTACGCCATTGTCCTCAAAAACCTGATCATTGGGCTGCGATTCATTATCGAAATCCATTTTATAGGTGAGCCCTGAACAACCGCCACTTGTGACTGATACCCGCACGAAGTATTTTTCATCGAGCTTTTCCTGACTGACGATTTCCGTTATTTTATCCTTTGCGCTGTCTGCTACGAATAACATGTTTCTTTCAATTGTGAAATTGTGAAATTGCAGGATTGTAGAATTGTGTTATAAAAAAGTTTTGCGCAGCAAAAACCCGAATCACAATTTAACAAGCACACAGTTATACAATTTATTAATAATTAATGATGCCCTACTTCAACCGTAACTTCTAGTCCGTTTTTCTCCTGATAATCTTTAATGGCACCTTTGATGGCATCTTCTGCCAATACAGAACAGTGAATTTTTACTGGTGGTAAAGCCAGTTCTTCCACAATATCCATATTGTCAATTTTCATGGCTTCTTCAACCGTTTTGCCTTTCAACCACTCTGTAGCAAGGGAAGAAGAAGCAATAGCTGAACCACAACCAAAGGTTTTGAATTTCGCATCCTTGATCGTCTGCGTTGCTTCATCTACTTCGATTTGTAGGCGCATAACATCACCACATTCGGGCGCACCGACTAAGCCTGTACCGACTGATTTTTTGCTTTTGTCTAATGTACCAACGTTCTGTGGGTGTTTGAAATGCTCTAATACTTTATTTGAATAAGCCATAATTATATCTTTTGATGATTTCGTGTTTGATTTTATAACAAAAATAAATGAAATCTTGTTGCAATGCAACTTATTTAAATTACAAATTACAAGCACCAAATTCCAAAAATAATTTTATTAGGGCTTTGCCCTAATATTGTTTCTTTGGAATTTGGATTTTTTTACTTTTAAATTTTACTCCATTTAGTGTTCCTGCCATTTGACAGAATCTAAATCTACGCCTTCTTTATACATTTCCCAAATCGGACTCAAATCGCGCATGTGATTGACGCCATTAGAAATCAGCTCAATTGTTCTGTCCACATCCTCTTCAGTTGTAAAACGTCCGAGACTCAGTCGGAGAGAAGAATGTGCCAAATCATCGCCAAGCCCCATTGCTTTCAGTACATAAGAAGGCTCCAAAGAAGCTGAAGTACAAGCCGAACCTGAAGATACAGCAATCGTTTGATTGAAGGTCATCATCAGTCCTTCTCCCTCTACATGCTTGAAGGAAATATTAGTGACATGTGGCATCCGATTTTCTACGTCGCCATTGATATAGGTTTCTTCTAATTGCATCAAACCTGTTTCCAGTCTATCGCGAAGTTTGATGAGTCTTTCTGTGTCTTTCTCCATATCCTGACGGGCGATTTCTGCTGCTTTGCCGAAACCTACGATACCAGGAACATTCAATGTGCCAGAACGCATACCGCGCTCGTGTCCACCACCGTCCAATTGGGAAGTAACTTTCACGCGAGGATTTTTGCGGCGTACATATAAAGCACCGACGCCTTTTGGTCCGTACATTTTATGTGCAGTGAATGCCATGAGGTGAATACCCAAATCTTGCACATCAACTGGAATTTTGCCAACTGCCTGTGTTGCATCAGACATAAACAGAATTCCGTGTTTTTTACAGATTTCGCCAATCCCTTTCATATCTTGTATCACGCCCACTTCATTATTCGCGTACATGATAGAGACTAAAATCGTATTGTCCTTAATTGCAGCTTCCAGCTCTTCCAGACTCACTCTGCCTTTGTCATCGACTTCAAGGTAGGTGACTTCTGCTCCACGTTTTTCCAGCATTTTGCAGGTATCCAAAACGGCTTTATGCTCTGAGTTGGCTGTGATGATATGATTGCCTTTACGGGCATACATTTCATAAGCTCCTTTGATAGCCAGATTGTCGGCTTCTGTTGCACCAGAGGTGAAAATAATTTCCTTTGGGTCAGCATTGATAAGGGCTGCAATTTGCTCCCGCGCATAGTCTACTGCTTCTTCAGCTACCCAGCCATAAGGATGGCTTCTGCTCGCTGCATTGCCGTGCTTTTCAAAAAAATAAGGCACCATTGTATCTACAACCCGTGGGTCAGTAGGTGTCGTGGAATTATTATCTAAGTATATCATTTTGTTCATAAGTCGATTTCTTTTATTTAGATTTCGTCTAAACTTAAAAAGAGTTCACAAAGGTAACGCTTTTATGTGGAAAAGGTTGCTGTTTGATAAGGCTTTTTATTCATGCCACGACGGGTTTACTCAAAGTAATATATAAGGGCTATTTAAAATCAATTTTTTCGCTGCAAAATCCGACTCTTATTTCTCTATATTGTACGAAAAAAGAATGTGTATTTGTGTTAAAAGACAGTATTTTTGGTTTGAAACAAGTCATAGTAGGAACTATTGAAGTATATTTAAGTATGTTCTTAAAATTCCATTTCCCACTACGCTTAATAACAAGCTCAAATTTACAATTATGAAAGCCAATCGAAATGTACTTGCTTTCCACACGATTAAAAATGTCAGGAAAATCTATGACAACACGGTGGAAAATCCTGCCTACCTCGACTTGAACGCTTACTTTCCTGAGTACAAAATGATAGAAGAAAACTGGCAGCTTATTTATGATGAAATCAACCAGGTAATTGAGGAGTCAACCATACCCGAATTTCATGATATAGATGCCGGTCAGGAATTTATATCCAATAATGATCAGAAAGCCTGGAATGTATTTGTCTTAAAACTGTATGGTTTTTGGATCAACAAAAATGCCAAAAAATGCCCTAAAACCCGCGAAATTTTCAAGGATTGGAATCATGTAAAAACGATCAATTTTTCCATTCTTGCTCCTGGCAAATATATTCCTCCACACAGAGGACCTTATAGGGGAATTTTGCGGTATCAGATTGCTTTGGAAGTTCCTCAAAATGGTGAGTGTTACATCATTGTGGGCGGCAGACGCCATTATTGGAAAGCTGGCGAAAGTGTACTTTTTGATGATACTTACACGCATGAAGTGCATAATAAAACAGATGAAAGACGCATTGCATTATTATTGGATGTCAAGCGGAGAGATTTTGGATTTTTTATGCGAATTTTTGATTGGCTTTATTACAAGCTTTTTCAAATTGTCATTCTAGTAAGTGGTGGTTTGAGGCGAACGAAAGTTTATTAAGAAAAAAATCAAAAAAAAATCAATAATAGGGCAGCGAAACAGAATAAGTCGTCGTTATAATAAAAAATCGAGTCGAAACTTTGTTTTTGATTTATGGTTTTAATTTGAAAAATGGCAACAGAAACAGATTCGCACCCTGTTTCACAAACTTAAAGAAAGTTCATCGGGTTCGACAGCCGGCGGGCTTTCTTTTTTTGTTTTTACAGAAGAGAGAGGAGAGACCACTCTGTTGAGAGATGCGAGACTTTTACCAAGTGGTGTTTGAAGATTAAACAGTTTAAACTAGCTAAGTAATGGTCAAAAAATAACTTCACGTTTTGAATATCGAATAACGAATATTAATTCCGATGGCTATCGGAAAATTTCGAAGTATTTTGCCATCCAATTCACCTCAGTATTCCAGTTTTACTTGACATTTCTTCCTTTCTAAATGTTCATCATTCATCTTAACTACTACTTCGATATTCGATATTCATCTGTTCGATATTCGATATTTTCCTATTTTGCTAATATGCACTAAAACTTAGT